>CALDCB010000008.1 GCA_937937585.1 uncultured Coriobacteriaceae bacterium | reverse complement strand
TTCTCCAACGTCAACAAGAACTTCGCCAGCGTCGAGTTCGTGGTCGAGGACGGCTGGCTCGAGATCACCGGCGGCGCCATCGACCAGGACAATGTCACCTGGACGCTGGACAACCTGCAGAAGAAGTACGACGGCAACACCTACAGGGCGGGCACCGCGACCGCCGTTGACGGGCACGGCAACGCCCTGACGGTCGAGTACAGCGCCGACGGCGAGAGCTGGACGAAAGACCCCGCGACCATCACCGCCAAGGACTACGGCGACAGCAAGCTCATCCAGCTGCGAGCCACGGGCCCGAACTACGCCGAGGGCGAGTACGCCTACAGCGATGAGCCCGAGCAGCTCATTATCGCCAAGCGCGTCCTGACCCTGACGTCCGCGTCCGGCGAGAAGCCCTACGACGGCGACCCGCTTGTCAGGAACTCCCAGGCCGACGTCGCCGTGACGGGCGACGGCTTCGCCGAGGGCGAGGGCGCGGTCTACGACATCACCGGCTCCCAGACCCAGGCCGGCTCCAGCAAGAACGGGTTCACCTACGAGCTGAAGGGCAACACCAAGGCCGAGAACTACCAGATCGCCAAGGCCGAGGGCGACTTGACGGTGAAGCCCGTCGAGGCCAAGGTGACCGTCACCGTCAAGGGCAGCACCGGAACCAAGCCCTACAACGGGGCCGAGCAGAGCGTCGAGGGCTACTCCTTCGTCTCCGCCGACAACCCGCTGTACGCCGAGGCCTACGTGGGCTTCTCTGGCGACGCCGTGGCCAAGGGCACCGACGCGGGCAAGTACCCCATGGGCTTGGAGGCCTCGCAGTTCTCCAACGTCAACAAGAACTTCGCCAGCGTCGAGTTCGTGGTCGAGGACGGCTCTATCGTCATTGATCCCGCCACCCTGACGGTCACCACGCCCAACGCCACAAGGGTCTATAACGGCCAGCCCCTGACCGCCGAGGGTAACATCACTGGCTTCGTGAACGGCGAGACCGCCGGCTTCAAGACCACCGGCAGCCAGACCAAGGTGGGCGCAAGCGAGAACACGTACACCATCGAGTGGACGGGCACGGCCAAGGAGTCCAATTACAAGCTTGAAAGTGAGAGTATTGGAACCCTGACGGTCACCGCGGCGCCTGACAGCCCGACGTCTGATGACCAGTCGAAGGATCAGGGCGTCTTCAACGGTGCCAATTCCGGCCTGGTTCAGACTGGCGATGCGACCGGTATCTACGGTGTGGCTGCCATCATCGCGGCGGCGGTTGCGGCATTCGTTAGCCTGCTTGCTCTTCGTAGGCGCAAGGAGTAACCCGCAGCGATGCGTTGAGACAACCGCAAGATAGCGCCTTTTCGCAGCCATTCGGCACCAGTTCAAGAAGCCTTTTCGATTAAATCGGAAGGGCTTCTTGCTTTCCTGCACCTGCCTGCGCGAATGGGTATAATACGCGTCATGGGAAAGACGAAGAACAACCCGATAGAGGACATTAAGGACGCAGCTTTGGGCTACACGGCGCTCATTCTTTCAGTGCTTGTGTTCCTGGTGCTTCTGTGGCTCATCATCGCGGCTGTTCGAATCGTGTCGTTGGTGGGCTAGCCATGTGGCAACGCTTTTCGTCTAACGACGTCCGTGTGATCGGGCATTACCTGGGCATGTTGATCTTGTTCTCAACCATTGCCCTCACCATTCCCTTCGCCACTGCCATCGTCTATCACGAATGGAGTGCTGCGTCGCGTTATTTGCTGGCGATGGGCATTACCTTCGTTTCGGGATCGGCGCTTCGTTTCTGCCGTATCCAGCCTGGTCCGCTCACGCGTCAGCAGGCAATCGCCGTCGTTGGCTTGGCATGGATCGTTCTGGCGTATTTCGCGGCCGTTCCGTTGTTCCTGTCGGGGCATTACGCAACCTATCTAGATGCGCTGTTCGAGTCGGTTTCGGGCCTGACCACCACTGGTGCCAGCGTCGTTCTTGACCTCGATCACATCTCCAACGCAGACAACATGTGGCGTTTCGTCATGCATGCCATCGGAGGTTTGGGACTTATCGTCGTCGGCGTGTCGTTGGGCCTGTTCGGTCGCGGCGGCGGCCAGGGTCTGTTCACGTCCGAAGGTCGTAGCGAGCACGTTCTGCCGAACGTCGTCGGTTCAACGCGCTTCATTGCCCGCGTGGCGGCGTCGTTCATCCTGGTTTTCACGGTGCTTTTTACCGTGACGTGCCTGAGCAAGGGAATGCAAGCCGATCGTGCGTTCCTTCATTCGCTATGGCTTTCCATTTCGGGCTTCATGACGGCGGGCTTCACACCCATGAGCCAGAGCGTCATGTACTACCACTCGTTCCCTCTTGAGCTGATGCTCATCGTTTTGGTGTTCATGGGCATACTTCCGTTCACGCTTCACTCCGAGGTGCTTCGCGGCAACGTGCGCGAGGTGTTCAGAGACACCGAGGTAAAGGCCATGTGCATTTGGCTGATCGCCATTGTCTTGGTGTACGTGTCGGCTGCGGTTGCCGGCGTGAACATGACCGACTTGCCTGCGCTGCTTAGGCGAAGCGTCTACATGGTCATTTCGGGCTTCTCGACCGTCGGCTTCATGGTGGTCACCCCGTCGCAGCTCACCGATATGATTTCGTCGGGCGCCTTCCTTACGCTGGCCGTCCTGATGGCAATCGGCGGCATGTCAGGCTCCACCTCGGGCGGCATCAAGATCCAGCGCATCGCCATGATCGCGAAGTCCATTCTTATGGAAGTGAAGTCCACCCTGGCGCCCGATTCGGCGCGCGTCGTGGTTTCCTACTATCACCTGGGCAGGCGCCCTGTCACGTCGGGTTTGATCCGCGAGGCCATGACCGTTGCCTCGCTGTACGCTATCACGTACATCATCGGCGCATTGGTTGCAATCGCGCATGGATACGAGGCGTCGCAGGCGATCTTCGACTCCATCTCGATGGCTTCGAATGGCGGCCTTACCTCGGGCGTTGTGGCGCCCGGCATGCCGGCTTCGCTTGAGTTGTTCTTCATTTTCGAGATGTGGGCGGGCCGTCTTGAGTTCCTGACGCTGCTTGCGCTTATCGCGCAGATCGTCGCATCGCTTACCCCGAACAGGGTTTCCGAGTGGGCCAGTGTTCGCGCAGCTGAACGCCGTAGGAGGGATCGCTTATGAGTTTCGGCGATTTCGAAAACCTCACGGCTGCCGAGAAGCGTCTGTTCGTGGCGAAGGCCGCCCTGGTAGCGGCCGTATGCTTGTCGCTTGTTTTCTTCCTGATGTCGGTGGTGACGCCGCGCCAAGATGACGCATGGGCCGAAAACGAGGAGGCAAGTGTTGCCGCAGGTTCTGAGGACGGTGCCGGAAGCAAGAGTCAGTCGGCTTTGACGGATTTGGCGAATGCGAACTCCGATGTGGTGACCACCGAAACCATTGATGCCGCTGCTCGCGAGGCGCAGCAAGCCGCCGCTGAAGCTCATGAGGGTAAGAGCAGCGGGTCCGGCAGTGCCGAGAACCCGGCCGAGAAAGCGCTTAGCGATGGTCATGCGGGTGCCACTTCCGTTGACAACGACGAGAAGAACCTGGTTGATCCCGCGCAGAGCGCCGATAACTCGTTCATCTACGACACCTCTATCGCGTCGCTTGCCGACGAGGCGGGAATCTATGATGGCCGCACGGTGCAGGTGACCGGCGAGGTCGTTGGCGATTGCCTGTCGTCCGGCAAGAAGAACTTCTACTGGATCACGGTTGAAGCTGAAGCTCAGAACGATTCCAGCACGATCTCGTGCCTGGTGTCGGAGTCGCTGGCGTCGAAGATCGACACGTACGGACGCTATGGCGTTAAGGGATCGCGCGTGCAGGTGCGTGGTGTGTATCACCAAGCTTGTTCCGAGCACGAGGGTTTGGCCGACATCCACGTGGGGACGCTTGAGGTGACCAACCCCGGCGTGAAGCACGACGACGCTTTCGACATCAGGGAGTTTCTACCGGGCATGTTCCTTATGCTGCTGGGCGCCGGCATGGTCGTTGCATTCCAAATCCTTCGCGAGCGCATGAGGTAGCCATGAAGGGTCGCGTTGTTAAGCTGGATCGCGGGTATCCGCTGGTCAAACAAGAAGACGGAGCGCTTGTCAGGTGCGAGCATGCCACTGCTTTGAAGAAAAGCGACGAATCGCGTGCTGTCATCGGCGACATCGTGCAGGTGGAGTTTCCCGAAACTCATGATAAAGGGCAGATCGTGGCCGTCGAGCCGCGCCGCTGCCGTTTGGTTCGCAAAGATCCCACCGAAAGGACGTTGCCGCAGGTGCTGGCTGCGAACTTCGATGTGGTGCTAGTTGCCGAGCCTGTGGACGGCGTGAATTTCAAGCGCCTTGAGCGCGAGCTGGTTTTGGCACATGAAACAGGCGCCGACGTTGCGGTGGTTTTGACCAAGGCCGACTTGGCGAACGAGGGACAGGTGCGTGAGGTTCGGAAGCGCGCGAGTGATTTGGTCGGCGCGGACACCGGCGTTCTGGTGATCTCGCGAGAGGACGCCGATTCCATCGAGTGCGTGCGTGACCTGGTGAGACCCGATCGCATGGCTGTTCTTATCGGCAAGAGCGGCGTGGGCAAAAGCAGTTTGGTGAACCTGCTGGCGGGCGATGACGTGCGTGCTGTCGGCGAGGTTCGCGAAGGCGACGGTAAGGGCCGCCACACCACGGTGAGCCGCGCTATCGTCGATCTGCCGGGCGGCGGATGCGTGGTGGACATGCCCGGCATTCGCGGTTTGGGCCTGTGGGATGCCGAGGCGGGCATCGAGGCCGCCTTCGCCGACGTGGAGGAATTCGTCAGCCAGTGCAGATTCCGTGATTGTCGCCATCACGACGAGCCGGGCTGTGCGGTGCGCGCAGCTGTGGAGTCGGGCAAGATCTCATCCGAGCGATTCGCTTCCTATCAGGCGCTTAAGCAAGAGAGCGCGCAGGTTGGCAAGCGTCGCGAAGAGGCTCGGCGCATGCGTGGCGAGAAGGCGTCGGACAAGCGCAAAGCCGTGGGCAAGGGCGGACGCCGCAAGCGGTAAAATGGATGGGTAACTACTGGATGCGACGAAGAACAAGGGCAGCATATGAATCCAGTGATCATCATCCCAACTTTCATTTCCGGTCGCCGCGGCAAAGCGCCCGGCGCCAGCGTCATCAACGTGTACGACCACATGACCCCGCTCTCCCAGCCGGGCGAGCTTCCGCGTTGTCTTGAGTCGCTGCAGAACGTCAACCATGTCGGTCAGATCCTGATCTTGGTTGTAAGCGATCCCGGGGTCGAGCAGAAAGCTGCGGCCAAGGTTCGCGCAACGGCCGATTCCTTCCCCGATTTGGACATCACTGTTATCGGCGCCGATGAGCTGACGCTTGTTCAGCAGCGCATGGTACAGCTAGGCATTGGCAAGCTTTCGCGTGAGGTGGGTCTTTTCGGGTACGCGCCTATGCGCAACCTTGGTTTGGTTCTGGCGGGCGCGTTGGGCTTCGACTCATGCATTTTCCTTGACGACGACGCCGTGGTGGAAGATCCCGATTTCGTCACGAAGGCCGTATACGGTTTGGGCAAGCTCACGCGAAACGGTGTGCCCATCTTGGTGAAGACCGGCTATTACCTGAACAGCGAGAACTCGTATCTGTCGAAGAGCCAGGACAAGTGGTACAACCGCTTCTGGCAGCAGGGCAAGGCGTTCAACCAATGGATCGAGAAGGCCATGCACGGCTTGCGCCTGACGCGCTCCAACCATGTGTGCGGCGGCTGCTTGGCGCTGCATCGCGAGGCGTTCAAGCGCCTGTCGTTCGATCCGTGGATCACGCGCGGTGAAGACCTTGATTATATGCTCGACCTGCGTATGTACGGTTCGGATATCTGGTTCGACAACAAGTGGTGGATGCGTCATCTGCCTCCGCGCTCCACAAGCGAAGGCACGCGTTTCCGCCAGGACATTTATCGCTGGCTGTACGAGTATCGCAAGATGGAGTACAGCCGCACGCAAATCGACTTGCTGCAAGTGAAGCCGGCGTCGCTTGAACCGTACCCCGGCCCGTTTTTGCAGCACGGTGTGGGAAGGCGCATTCGCATCACAGCGTTGTTGCGCAGCTTCGCGCGCCCCGATAAGAAGGCGTATCGCAAGGCGGCGAAGGCGGCCCGAAACGACGCCGAGGCATACGCGCAGCATAATTGCTCGAAATACTTCGAGTTTCAGCATGTATGGCCCGAACTGATGATGCGCATCGAGAACGACGAGGTGTTGAAGCGTGCGTTCCTGCGTGGCTACGATGAGGCGCTGGGTGCATCGAACTCGGCGTATGCGGTGGTTGATCCGGGTCAGACAAGCGAGATCAATTTGAATCTGGGCGACTAATCGGCGTTGGACGCGCGTTGAGCCGGCGTCGAATGGCGGTTGGGAAGCCGATCGCTTGTTGATGGAGAGGCGTTAGACTTGGCGGCCACTCAAAACGCGCCATTATGCGCGTTTTTCGAACCCACGGGCATCTTGCTGCCCGTGGGTTCTTTCGTAGTACTATCTCCGTGAGAGTCAGACGAGATAGGGTCCTTTAGCATGTTTTCAATCGGCGCTTTTGTGCTTATCGTCATCGCAGGTGTTGGCGTGGGCGTACTTTCCGGAATGCTCGGCGTTGGCGGCGGAACGGTGATGATTCCGCTGTTCCGTTTGGTATTCGGCCTTTCGGCAGCTGTCTCCACGGCTACGTCGCTGTTCGCCATCATCCCCACGTCGGTATCGGGCCTCATCACGCATCTTCGCGAGAAAACGTGCATCCCCAAGCTGGGCCTTGCCATGGGAATCGCGGGCGCCTGCACCTCTACGCTGGGCGTTCGCTTGGCGAACATCTCACCGGCGTGGCTGATTATGGTGGTTGCGGCCATCATCATCGCCTACTCTGCGTTCAATATGCTTCGCAAGGCCATCAAGCCCAAGAAGAAGCCGGCAGCTGAAGGCGCAGCGGCGGGTTCCGTGAAGGCAGGCGGCGCGGCTGATACGGTAGCCGGCAAAGCGCAGGCGGTTCCCACTGTCCCGCCGTGCCCCGAACTGTCGGGCAAGCAGCTTCTTCAGGGTGCGCTTATCGGCCTGGTTGCTGGTCTGGCATCAGGATATGTTGGTGTAGGTGGCGGCTTCATCATGATTCCCATGATGCTGGGCATTCTTGGCATCCCCATGCTGTACGCGTCGGGCACTTCGCTTATCGCCATCATCATCCTGGCAATCCCCGGTGTCATCACGCAGATCATGCTGGGTCACATCGATTTCGTCGCCGGCATCGCCATTTCCGTCGGTACCATTCCGGGCGCGGTCATCGGTTCGCTGCTTGCCAAACGTGTCCCCGAGCGCACGTTGCGTCTTATCTTCAGCGGAATGCTGTTCGTTGCCGCAGTTATGCTCGTCGTGAACGAGTTTGCTTTGATCTAGGTGGAACCATGAGGAACATCCGTAGCTCCCATCACGACCTTCCGCGTTTCTTCACCGCAGAGATGCTGCTGCTGATTGCGACCGTCATCAGCGCGTTTGCGTTGCTGTTCGCCATGCTTTCTGAAAAGGGTCAGACTCACATCATGGTGGCGGCGGGCGTCATCTTCACCTTGTGCTTGGTGGTTTTCGTCCGCTTGCTGATGGACCCCGATTCGGTGCGCGCTCGGCAGACCGATGAGGTTCTGAAGCTTTCCAGCGAGATGCTCGACAGTCTGAAGGACGGCCTTACCCCGGAATCGGCGCAGCGCGTGTGTGAGCTGCTTTTGCCGGCGACGGCAGCCATTGCCGTTGCCATCACCGACAAGCAGACCATTTTGGGTTATGCGGGCCTCGGCGATGCCACGGCGTTGCCCGGCCGTGCGATCCGCACAACGTCGACGCATGACACCATCGCCGACGGTAAGCGCCGCGTGTTGTATACGCGTCAGGAAATCGGCTTGCCCGACGGCGAGACCGAGATCAACGCCGCCATTATCATGCCTATTTATCAGGGTCGAACCATCGAGGGCACGCTGAAGTTCTATTACAAGCGCGCCAAGCAGATCAGCCAAACGCAGGAATCCATGGCGCATGGTTTCGCTGAGCTGATCAGCATTCAGATGGCTGCCGTGGCGCTGGAAGAGCAGACTCGCCTTGCCACCAGCTTGGAGCTGAAAGCTCTTCAGGCGCAGATCAACCCACACTTCTTGTTCAATACCATCAACTGCATCGCATCGTTCATCCGCACCGATCCCGCGAAGGCGCGCACGTTGCTGCGCGAGTTCGCGGTGTTCTATCGCTCCACGCTTGAAGACGGTCAGGACCTTATTCCGCTTGAGCGCGAGATCGCCCAGGTCGAGCGCTACTTCATGTTCGAAGTTGCCCGCTTTGGCGAAGACAAGTTGCAGCTAGATGTGGACATTTGCCCCGAGGTGGGCAAAATGCTGGTGCCGTCCTTCATCGTGCAGCCCTTGGTTGAGAACGCGGTGAAGCACGGCCGCCCGGCCGATGCCAAGCTGACGGTTCTGATCACGGCCGAGCTTCGGGACGACCAAGTGGTCATTCGCGTTGTGGATGACGGTGTCGGCATGACGCAGGAAGCCGTCGACGGCATCATGCATCCGGAGTCGTCGAGCGGTTTGGGCATTGCCGTCAAGAACGTTCACGATCGAATCCTGGGGTATTTCGGACCCGATTCGCGTATGGACGTCGAGAGCGTTCTGGGAGAGGGGACAACGGTGACGTTCCTGCTGGATCGCCAATTCGTTGGTACGTACAGCCCCGAAGAAAAATAACAAGGGGCGCGCCTATCAGAACGACAAAGGGGATGGATCTTCGAACGCGGGCAGGTCGCGGACTATCGCGGACTGTCACCGAGCAATAACCCCATCGACTTCGGGGCAACACGCGGTGCGCGCCATCAATTGCGGCCTCTTCGGATCCAGGGCATAAAAATGGCCCGCCGACGGAGAGAACGTCGACGGGCGCCATATGGATCGTTATGAGTTTAACGCCGAATCGCCGCGAATCAAGTATGTATTTCGATTAGCGGCAAGAAACTTTTGCCGAGCCCGCCTTTGTCAAAGCGAGCCCGGCGGTAATGCAAGCGAATTTATTTCACCACGCGAACACGCAGGATGCCTTCGGCGCCGGCGATGCGCTCGATGGCGGCATCGGTGAGAGCGGCATCAAGGTCGATCAGAGCGTAGGCGTAATCGCCACGAGCCTTCGAGGTGATGTTGGCCAGGTTCACGCCCTCTTCGGTGATGGAGGCGGTGATGGCGTTGATCATGCCGGGAAGGTTCTTGTGCAGAACGCCCACACGGCTGCCTTCGACGGGAGCGGGGCCCATGTCGCAGGCGGGGAAGTTGACTGAGTTGCGGATGTTGCCGTTCTCGATGTAGTCGACGATCTCGTCAACGGCCATGACTGCGCAGTTCTCTTCGGCCTCGGCGGTCGATGCGCCGATGTGCGGCATGATGATGCAGTTCTTCGCGGCAAGGGCCTGCGGGGTGACGAAGTCGGTGATGTAGCAGCCCAGCGTGTCGTTGTTCAGGGCGGCTGCCAGGGCGTCTTGGTCGACCAGCGTGTCGCGCGAGAAGTTCATCAGCACGGCGTCGGGCTTCATGATCTCGATCTGATGGGCGTCGATCATGCCGATGGTGCTTTCCAGCGCGGGTACGTGAATGGTGATGTAGTCGCAGTTCGCGCAGATGTCGTCGAGGTTGGTGACGTGATGGACGGTGCTCGAGATGCGCCATGCGGCGTTCACGGAAACGTAGGGGTCGTAGCCGTATACGTCCATGCCCAGCTCTTCAGCGGCGTTGGCAACCAGTGCGCCGATTGCGCCCAAGCCGATAACGCCCAGTTTCTTGCCGGCGATCTCGCGTCCGGCGAACTGCTTCTTGGCCTTCTCGACCGTTTTGGCGATGTCGGGGTCGGCGGCGTTGTCGCGGATCCACTGGTTTCCGGCGATGATGCCGCGGCTGCCCAGAAGCATGCTGCAGATGATGAGCTCCTTAACGGCGTTGGCGTTGGCGCCCGGGGTGTTGAAAACGACGATGCCCTCGTCGGCGCAGCGATCCAGCGGGATGTTGTTCACGCCGGCGCCGGCACGGGCGATGGCCAGCAGGTCCTTGGGGAACTGGGTGTCGTGCAGCTTCATGCTGCGAACCAGCACGCCGTCGGCTTCTTCCAGCGTGTCGACCAGGCTGTAGTTGCCGGGCAGCTTGTCGGTGCCCTTCTTCGAGATGTTGTTGAGGCAATGGATGCGAGGCATGAGGTTCCTTTCGACGTATAAGTTGCTTGCCAAGCGCCGCGAACCAATCGCGTGGTTGGCGTTACGATAGATCGCGGTTATTGTATCCCAAAAGAAGTCCACCAGATTGGTAGACTTCTTCGTTTTGCGCAGAAAGAGAAGGGGAATGGCGAGCTTTCGTTGCATCGAGCTTCCGCATCGACGCGTGCGCATCGTGCGTTGCGAAAGCGACGATCACGTGCTGGTCGTTCCCGAGCGCATTGACGGCCTGATGGTGACGGAAATCGGCGATGGTGCTTTTGCGGGATTGCTCCGCGTGCGCGAGATCGATCTTCCTTCAAGCGTTGTGCACATCGGTGCCGGCGCGTTCGTGAACTGCATTGATTTGCGCAGGCTTCGGTTTCCGGCGGGGCTTAAGGGCGGCGACTCGTCGTGGCTCATCGGCTGTGAACGCCTGGAGGATGTTGCTCTGCCCGGCGCGGCGACTTCGTTTTCGGAGGATTTTCTTTCGTCGTTTTTGCCGAAGCGCGTGATGTTAGGCGCGAAGGCGCGGCGGTTCGCGGCTCCCGACAGGTGGGCGCCCGTTTTGCGCGAGTTCGCGATCGACGCGGACAACCCGTGGCTCAGCACCGATGGGACGTGTTTGTATAGCCGCGATGGCAAGAAACTGCTTTCCGTTGTGGTCCATCGCTCGGTTTGCGATGTGGCGGATGGGTGCGAAGAGATCGCCCGCAAGGCGTTCGCGGGCGACGTCGAGCTGAAATCGGCGAACCTTCCCGATTCGCTTGTTCAGATTGGGGCTTCAGCGTTTGCGGGTTCGAGCCTCATTCGTTTGGAAGTGCCGGAAAGTGTGCGATCGATTGGCTCGCGGGCGTTCTCGCGGTGCGATGACCTGCGGGATGTCGAGCTTTCGAGCGGTCTTGAAAGCATCGGCGACGAGGCGTTCGCGCATTGCCGCAGCTTGGTGCACCTGAACATTCCCGCAACGGTTCGCGAGATGGGCGTGCGGGTGAAGTTCGACACGCGTGTTTCAGAAGGTCATGTTGCGGGTGAGGGCGATGTCGGTGCCGCTGCGGCGTTTGTGTTCGCGGATGACGCGGGCGTTCTGTACCGTCGCGTGCCCGATGGGGCGGCCGATGAGGCGAAGGATGCTTGCGGGACGGGTGCAGACGCGGGCGTCGATTCGCCTGAATCCCAATCGGTTGCGCTGGAGTTGATCGACGCCTCGGCGTTGACCTTGGCGGAATATCGCGTTCTTCCGGGGACGCGCTCGATTGGCCCGCGGGCGTTTTCCAAGAACGCCTTCGTGCAGAGGGTTTCGTTGCCCGAAGGAGTGAAGATCGTTGGCGAGCGCGCGTTCGCGGAATGCGCGGCGCTTTCCGCCGTTGAGCTGCCCGATACGGTTGAGGACATTGGCGAGCGCGCCTTTTGCGGCGCGCCCCTTAAGGCGGTTCGGATCCCGCGGGCTTTGGCAAGGCTGGGCGAGCGCGCGTTCGGTGTGGTGGAAAGCGGCGCCGACGCCTCGCGGTTGGCCTTGCGCTCGTGTCAGGTGGCCGAAAGGAACGAGCGTTTCTTCGTTCACGACGGCCTTCTGTGTGAGCGTTTGCTTGGCGAAGATGGCGAAAACGTTCGCGTGATCGTTCGTGCGGGCGCCGATCGCGATGTCTCGCTGCCTGAAGGAACGGTTGAGGTGGCTCCATATGCGCTTGCGGGCGCATGGGGCATCGACCGCCTGTTCATCCCGCGGACGCTGCAGCGTGCGGGAATCGCATCGTTCGCGTTGGCAGAGCCGTGCCGGGTGGTCGAGATCGAGCGAGCGCATACGTGGCACGGCCACCAATCGGTTGTGGTGCGTCCGCCGCAGGATGTGAACGGGCTGTTCGCGATCAGGGGGTCGCTTGCGACCGACCCGCATGATGCCCGCGGGCTTTCCGATGCGTGCGATCAGGCGATTTTCATTTCCCGTAACCGCTTGGTCCGTTCGCGCTATATGGTCGAGCGGTTGCTTGATCCGCTGTACTTGGCGCCTGTCGTAAGGAGGCGTTTCTATCAAGAAATAGCCGCGAACCTGGCAGAAACCTGTCGCGAATTCGCCAAGGTCGACGAGCGTGCGTTGTTTCGATCGCTTGTTGACTTGGGGTTCATCCACGAGGGAAACATCACGCGCCTGTCCGATGCGGCTGCAAGCTGGGGCAACGTGGCGGCTTCGGCGCTTTTGTTGGATATAAAACATGCGCGTTTCGGCCATCGTGCCGATTTCACGCTGTAGCCTGTGGTTTCATAGTCCCAACAACGTGATCTTGAAGGGGGTGCGTTATGGGTTGCAACGGTCATAAGGGTGCCGCTGGATTCGGCGCGCCTGCTTCTGCCGCCGCCGCAGGGGCTTCCGCTGCCGCGCGTAAGAATGTCGCCGCTAATGCTTCTGCTGCTGCGCGCGAACGCGACGCTCGCGACAAAGCTGCGCGCAACGCCCGTTCGGCGGTTGCCGCCATCGTGCAGGCAATGCCGTCGGGCGCGGTTCCCGTAGTGGTTTCGGGCTCCGACGGCATGTCGCCGGAGCAGACCCCCGAAGAAAAGCAGCGTCAAGCGATGGTTGAGGATCTGGCCATGCGCGTCCTTTCCGAATGCCGCACCACGCTTATGATGGCGTTCCGTTATTTGGACTCGGCGTTTTGGAAGTTGCCCGTCGTTTCCGACGATTTCGAAGGAACGGTGGGCACCGACGGAGCCCGGTTATTCTTCAGCCCGCGCGGTGTGGTCTCGCGTTTCCGTAGCGACCCCAACGAGATGACGCGCGACTTTCTTCACCTTATCTTGCATTGCGTGTTCAGGCAGCCGTTCGAAACGCGCCGCGAGCACCCGTTGAACTGGTCATACGCATGCGACATCTGCGTCGAAGCCATCGCCATGGAAATGTGCGGCGCGCGTTTCGCGTGTTCTGATGACGCGCAGCGCAACGCGCTTCTGAAGCAGCTGCGCAGTGCGGTTGACGCGCTGACGCCCGCGCAGGTTTACCGCCTGATCGAACGTTTGCGCAACGCCGATGCCGTGCTACCGCTTTCGCGTGACGAGTTGCGTTTGACGGAGCTGCTTAACGAATCGGAGCCGTTGTTTGTGCGCGACAGCCACGGGTTTTGGAACTTGACCGAGCCCGAGCGCACCGATGATCCCGATGAGGCCGATCGCACCGAAGAGGGCGACGACCCCGACCAAAGCGACAATCAGGATGGCGCGGGTGCGACTTCGGAGTCGGGCGAAGACGATGCGGACGAGCAAGGCGGCCAGGAAGACGTCTCCGATGGAGAATCCGGTCAAGGTTCGGATGGCGGCTCGGGCGAAGGCCGCGATGATGCCCCGAGCGACGACCCCGATCGCGACGAATTAGACGGCGGCAACGAAGATGCCGATCCCTCGTCCGACAACGATGTCGACGGCGACGCGGGTGATACTTCTTCGAGTGACGCTCCTGGCAAGAAGAACCCCCAGGGCGACACCCCCGATTCCTCTGACGTGCCGCGGGCTGGCGCGCCCGACAGCGAGGCTGCCGAGTCTCCGCAAGCGCCGCCACATCAGACGGACAGCCAGGCGCAAAGCGCCGATTCGTCTGCGGAGTCGTCTTCAAGTTCGCCAACCGATACGCCGACATCGGGTTCCTCCGACGCGGGTTATGATGAGCGATCGCTTGACGACGTGCCCGAGCAGCCCGATTTCGACCAGGCGAAAAGCGACTGGGAGGACATCGGCAAGCGTATCCAGGCCGACTTGGAGACCATGTCGAAAAGCCGCGGCGACGGTGCGGGAAGTTTGATGGCCAATCTCGAGCTGGTGAACCGTACGCGCACGAACTATGCCGATTTCCTGCGCATGTTCAGCCGCATGGGCGAGGATATGCGGCTGAACGACGACGAGTTCGACTATGTTTACTACACGTACGGCTTGTCGCGCTACGGCAACATGCCGCTAATCGAGCCGCTTGAGTACAAGGAGTCGCGGCGCGTGCGCGAGTTTGTCATTGCGTTGGACACCTCGGGATCGTGTTCGGGGCCGCTGGTTCAGCGTTTCGTCGAGCGCACCTTCGAGATGCTGAAAAGCTCCGAGGAATTCGGCACGCAGGTGAATGTCCACATCATTCAGTGCGATGCCGCGGTTCAGGAGGACACGGTTATCACGTCGGTCGACGACTTCACCCGCTATATCGATTCGTTCCAGGTGAAAGGCTTTGGCGGCACCGACTTCCGCCCGCTGTTCGCCTATGTGGACGAGCTGGTCCGCGCGGGCGAGTTCGAGGATCTGCGCGGTTTGATTTACTTCACCGACGGCGCGGGAATCTACCCCGATTCACCGCCCGATTACGATGTCGCTTTCGTTTTCGTCGACGAGGGCGGCCAGAAACGGCGCGTGCCTCCGTGGGCCATGCGCGTGGTTATCGATCAAGAGGACATCCGCCAGCTTTAGACGCTGGGCTTCTCGAAGCCCCGAAAGTAGCGGTTAACGGCACATAGGGAGGCCGAAGATGAACATCGCAGATGCGAAACAGCAGGTCAAACAAACAGTTGAGGCATACCTGACGAAAGATGACGCCGGGATGTACCGCATCTCCGTCGCACACCAGCGTCCTATTTTCCTGTTGGGCGCGCCGGGTATCGGCAAGACCGCCATTATGGCGCAAGTCGCCGATGAGCTGGGCATCGGCCTGGTTTCGTACTCGATGACCCATCACACGCGCCAGAGCGCGCTGGGCCTTCCCGTTGTGGTGCGCAAGGAGTACGGCGGCCGCGACGTTGATGTTTCCGAGTACACGATGTCCGAGATCATTGCCTCGATCTACGACTACATGGCCGAGACGGGCCGTTCGCGCGGCATTCTGTTCCTTGACGAGATCAACTGCGTTTCCGAGACGCTTTACCCGTCGATGCTCCAGTTCCTGCAGTTCAAAACGTTCGGACGCCATCGCGTTCCCGACGGCTGGGTGGTGGTGTGCGCGGGCAACCCGCCGGCGTACAACCGGTCGGTGCACGAGTTCGACATCGTTACGCTCGACCGCCTGCGCAAGCTCGAGGTGGAGCCCGACTTCGAGGCATGGAAGGAGTACGCGCGTCAGACGGACGTGCATCCGGCGATCCTGACCTACCTGGAAGTTCGCCGTGACGATTTTTATTTCGTGGAAACCACCACGTCGGGCAAGCATTTCGTGTCAGCGCGCGGTTGGAGCGACCTGTCCGAGATCATCACGCTGTTCGAGGAGCTGGGAACTCCCGTTGGGCGCGAGCTGGTCGAACAGTACGTGCAAGACCCCGAGATCGCCGAGCGTTTCGCCCTGTATTACGACCTGTTCAACAAGTACCGCTCCGATTACCAGGTGGACGAGATCCTTCGCGGACAGGTGTCGCCCGACATCGTGAATCGCGCGAAGGAGGCCGCGTTCGATGAGCGCCTTGCCCTGCTGGGGTTGATGCTCGATGGCGTTTCGGGCTTGGCTGCGAAGGCGCTCGAGCGCGAGGCCGTGCTGATGGACGTCCGGGACGTTCTGCGCGCGGCGAAGAAACGCATCATTTCGGGCGCGTCGGCGAAGGACGAGCTGGCCGCGGCTATCGCCGAGCGCGAAGAGAGGCTCGAGAAGCGCCAGAAAGCCGATACTGCCACGGCCATCGACCTACGTGTCGCTCGTTTGGCGGTTGCCATGCTGAAGGGCTTCGTTGCCCACTGCGACTTGCAGCAGTCCGTGCAGGACGCTGCCGCCTTCGAGGTTGTGCAAGCCGATTTCAAGGCCGAGGTCGAGACTCTTCAGCCGCTGGTTGACCAGGCCTCGGCCGCGATCGACAACGCGTTCTCCTTCATCGACCAGGCGTTTGGCGCCGATCGCGAGCAGCTTGTCTTTGTCACCGAGCTGACCGCCCGTCGCGCCACGGCACGTTTCATCAACCGCTTCGGCTCGGACAGCTACTATGCTCACAACGACGAGCTGATGGTCGATGCCCGCCGTGATGACTTGCTTTCGGAAATCGACAAGCTTGAGTTGTAGAGCTGGGCTTCTATCGAAAACAAGGACGAAGTCGCGAAGATCGACAAGATGCTCTATAATCGTTAGGTTAAGAAGGCTCAAATGGGCTTTTTTGCCATGTTTCAAGGAAAGCTGCCAAGCGCCTCTGCGAAACGCGCCATTCGTCCTTCTGTCTCTAAATGTCCGGCCGCTCCCGAAGGTGCGACCGTTATTATTGAATGACCTGCGGTTTTGTGGATGAAAAAGAGGAGTCCGCTGTGCTGAGAGCAATAATTGTCGACGACGAGGCTCCTGCCCGTTCCGAACTTAAGTTCCTGCTTGACGAGCTTGGATCCGTCGACGTGGTGGCCGAGGCCGCTAGCGTGCGCGAGGCTATCGAGAAGCTGAAGGAATATCAGTGCGATGTCATGTTCCTGGACATCAACATGCCCGAAGCTAACGGCCTTCAGCTGGCCAACGCGCTTCAGCACCTGCGTTATCCCCCGGCGGTCGTCTTCGTCACCGCTTACAGCGAGTTCGCCCTTGATGCATTCAAGGTGAACGCCATCGACTACTTGGTCAAGCCGGTCGAAAGCGACCGTCTTGCTCAGGCCGTCGCCCGTGTGCAAGAGAACGTTGCCCTGCATGCCCAGGCGCAGCACTCCGAGCGCATCCCCGTCGAAAAGGGCGGTAAGAAAATCCTCATTGCGATCGACAAGATCCGTTTTGTCATGGCTCGCGATGATTACGCATATTTGCAAACCGATACCGATCGCTATTTCTCGACGGTCAGCCTGGCTCAGCTCGAGAAGCGCCTCGATGGCCATGGGTTCTTCCGCGTTCATCGCGGCTACTTGGTCAACCTTGCCATGGTCGAGGGCGTCGAGCCTGTTTCCGGCGGCACGCTTCTGCTTACGCTGAACGGCGTCGAGGACAAGATCCCCGTTTCGCGCCGTCGCGTTTCCGCTCTGAAGAAGGCACTTGGTCTTTAGGCGTTAGAAGCCGCACGCATTACCGCACAACTGAAAAGAAGGCAGATATGATTTCCCAGGAAATGGAAAAGCTGTACCCTTCGGGCAAAACGCTGGTCAAAGATTGTGTTGCCAGTCGTATTTACGCGAAGGACGACACCCTTTACGATTTCTCCGAGGAAGCGCAGCAGTTCGCGCGCGACTTCATGGGTTGGACCGATCTGGCAACCAACCCGCCGTGCCCGCTTGAGCAGATCAAGTCGTTCGCGCAGGAGCAAATCGACAACGGTCTGCGCACTGTCGTTCTGGTTGGTCAGGGCGGCTCGACGCAGGCTTCCATGACTATCACCAAGTACAACAAAATCGACTGCGGCAAGATCATGTTCCGCACCATGGACTCCGACTCGCCCGTCCGCATTCGCGGTCTGTTCTCCGAGATCGATCCGGCGCACACGGTTTTCATTCACTCGTCGAAGAGCGGCGGCACCATCGAGCCGCGCCTTATCATGAGTGCCATTCGCGACAAGCTTGCCACGCTCATGCCCGCCGAGGAAATCCCGCAGCACCTTATCGCCATCACCGACCCTGGTTCGGCGCTCGCCAAGCAGGCGCAGGACGAGGGCTGGCTCGGCTTGTTCTATGGCGAGCCCACGGTTGGCGGCCGCTATTCCGCGCTGTCCGTGTTCGGCCTTTTGCCCGCTGCTCTTGTGGGCATCGACATCGACCGCGTGATCGAGCATGCCATTGAGGCTGAAAAAGCCTGCAGCGAAGACTCCATCGACAATCCCGCCATTGCTTTGGCGGCATTCTTGTACGACGGCTACGCCAACGGCCGTGACAAGGTGTGCTTCCTTACGCAGAAGCGCGGCCGCGTTCTGGGCCTGTGGATCGAGCAGCTGGTTGCCGAAAGCTTGGGCAAGGAAGGCAAGGGCATCCTGCCGAACATCGAGGTTGACTCTCTGAACCTTTCTAAGGACCCGGGCGACCGCAGCGTCATCATGTATCAAACGAAAACCGACCTGTGGGACGAGCTCAAGAATTTCGAGATGAGCCTGTCCTACGTCGATCCCACCATCCCGCGCATGAACTTCAAGATCGATTCGGTCGAAGAGCTTGCCGAGCACTTCGTGATGTGGGAATACGCTATTGCCATGTGCGGCTATCTCATGAAGATCTGCCCGTTCGACCAGCCCGACGTCGCGTCGGCTAAGGCCGCGGTTCTCGAGATCTTGAAGGAAGGTCATCCCGAGCCTGACATCGTCGAGAACTTCATCGGCGACATTCACATGGGCGATGCTGAGGTTGAGCTGTCCGAGTGCATGAAGGGCGCCGAAACCATCAAGGAAGCCCTGCGCAATCTGTTCGCCAGCATCCAGCCCGGCGACTTCTTCGCGCTGAACGCGTTCCTTCCCTACACGGGTGAATGGCGTCGTGAGTCGCTTGAGAACATCCGTCATGCGGTGGCCGAGAAGCTGGGCGTCGTGTCCTGCTTGGAAGTTGGCCCGCGTTATCTGCATTCCACCGGTCAGCTGCAGAAGGGCGGTGCGAACAACGGCGTCTTCCTGATTTTGTCCGCCGACGAGGTCAAGGACATCCCGCTGTGCGACGAGATCGCCGACAGCTTGGGCGGCCTTGCGAAAGCGCAGGCTTCGGGCGATCTGGTCACGCTTTCCTCGCGCGGTCGTCGCGCCATGCACCTGCACCTTCCGGACAACGCCGGCGTCACGCTGCGCGCGCTGTCCGAGGCCATTGGTCACGTGCTTGACGAGATCATCGCCGAGCGTCAGGCGTAGTCGCCGACGCGTTCCGCAATCGGGCTTTGCAACAATTAAGATAAGCGCAGACTTAGGCATGGAGGTGCTCTATGATCGAGGCGCTTGACATCAATGTAAAAGGCATTGTTCAAGGGGTGGGTTTCCGCCCCTTTATCTATCGTTTGGCAAAACGCTATTTGGTCAAGGGATGGGTGCTGAACGCCGTTGACGGCGTGTTCATTCACGCTGAGGCTGAAAGCAACTTGCTTGACGAGTTCGTGATGGAAATCTCGGATAACGCTCCTGCTGCTGCCCGTGTCGAGCGCATCACGATGAAAGAAGTGCCGCTTCAGGGCTGCAGCGATTTCGAGATCCGTTTCTCGAACGACGCCCAAACCGCCGACACCACGCTGGTTTCGCCCGACTTGGCAACCTGCGACGACTGTGTGAACGAGCTGTTCGACCCCGCCAACAGGCGTTATCGCTATCCGTTCATTAACTGCACGAACTGCGGCCCGCGCTTCACGATCATCGACAAGTTGCCGTACGATCGCGCAAGCACGTCCATGGGTGAGTTCACGATGTGCCCGGAATGCGCGCATGAGTACGCCGATCCCGAGGACAGGCGATTCCACGCTCAGCCCGATGCTTGCTTCGAGTGCGGTCCGCACGTAAGTTGGCGCGAGGTGACGGCCGACGGATGTCTTAGTGACATCACCTGGGGTTCCACGCGCGAAGAGAGTGATGCGATCTTCGATCGCGCCGTTGACCTGTTGATTCAGGGAAAGATTTTGGCCGTGAAGGGCCTGGGTGGCTTCCATTTGGTGTGCGATGCATCGAACGTTGACGCGCTTGCCAACCTGCGCAAGCGCAAGCATCGCGACGGCAAGGCATTCGCCGTGATGGTTGCCAACGCCGATGAGGCTGCGCGCGTTTGCCAGATCGACCCGGTCGAGCGTCAGCAGCTCGAAACCCCTGCGCGTCCGATCGTGTTGCTGCGCAAGCGCTCCGATGCCCACCTGGCCGAGGGGCTGGCTGACAAGCTTCCGGAGCTTGGTGTCATGCTTCCGGCAACGCCGGTCCAGCATTTGCTCATCCACGACTTCGTGGCGAAGGGTGGCTCGGGAATGCTGGTCATGACCTCGGGCAACGTCCACGACGAACCCATCGTCACCGATGACGGCAAAGCGTACGAGCAGCTAGCCGGCATTGCCGATGCGTTCTTGGGGAACAACCGTACCATTCGCGCTCGCTACGACGATTCGGTCGTGCGCGTGCTTCGCGTTGGCGGCGTTGACGAGCATGGCGAGCCCCTCGAGGCTTTACAGTTCGTGCGCCGTGCCCGCGGTTTCGCTCCCGCGCCGCTGGTCGATAAGGCCCGCAGTGCCAAGGCTCCGTGCGTTTTTGCCGCAGGTCCCGAGCAGAAGAACACGTTCGCGTTCTCGCGCGGTGCCCAAACGTTCGTCTCGCAGCATATCGGCGACATGGAAAATGCCGACGTGTACGATGCCTGGCTCGATTCGAAGGCCCGCTTCCAGCAGCTGTTCGACCTGAAGCCGCAAGCTCTTGCCTGCGATCGTCACCCCGAGTACCTTTCCTCGAAGTGGGCTCACGCCCAAAATCGTGAACAGGGCACGCCTCTTGTAGAGGTTCAGCATCATCATGCGCATATTGCTTCGGTTATGGGCGAGCATGGCATTACCGATGCCGTTGTGGGCGTTGCCTTCGATGGGACCGGTTATGGCGAGGACGGCAACATTTGGGGTGGTGAGGTTCTGCTGGCAAATCGTCAGACGTTCGAGCGTTTCGCCAACTTCGTGTACGTTCCCATGCCGGGCGGCGCGGCTGCGGTCAAGCGCCCGTTGCGCATGGCATACGGCGCGCTGTGGGCCTTCGACCTGCTTGGTCACCCTGCTGCCGCCGATGCGGTTGCTGCTTTAGGGGCCGAGGCGCCAGTGTGCGACCAAATGATCGAGCGCGGTTTGAACACGCCGCTCACCTCGTCGGTCGGTCGTCTGTTCGATGCCGCCGCTGCGCTTTTGGGCATTTGCGTCGCTCCCAGCTACGAGGGCGAGCCGGCCATCATGCTTGATGCCGCCCGTGCCGATTCCGACCCGCATGCGTCAACCGCCGAGGCTGCCGCCGAGATCGCTCAGCGCTACGCCATTGGCGTGGTGAAGAACTCGGCGGGCGAGGAAAGCACCGCGCTTGACACGTCGGTTCTGCTGCTTGATCCGGCGAACACCTTCCAGGCCATGCTTGATGACAAGCTTGCGGGCATTCCTGCGTCGGTCATCGCGCTTCGCTTCCACAACGCCTTCGTCGACGCCATCGTCGCGATCGCCCAGCTGGCGAACGCGCTGTACGGCATTTCGACGATTGCCTTGTCCGGCGGCGTGTTCATGAACCGCTACCTGGTTGAGAACGCGTGCCAAAAGCTTGGCGCGATGGGCTTCACCGTCGCTCTGAACAAGGATCTTCCGCCTAACGACGGCTGCATCTCATACGGCCAGGCGGTGGTCGCTTTGGCTTCCGCCGTGGAAGAGGGCTAGGGTCGGCGCCATTCGCGATCGTCGTTTTGGCGAAGATTCGCAGCCGCAACGCGAAACACCCCTCGTCGCAAATCCGATGAGTGTTAGCATGCCCTTGGACAAAGAAGGCGCGTCCTTCCGCTGTCTGCGCGGACGGGCGTTGCATGCATGAACCGGAGAGGGAGCTTGATATGTGCCTAGCCATTCCCATGGAGATCACCGAGTTGAAAGACGGCGGCATGGCCACGGTCAGTGCCAGCGGCGCCACGCGCGACATCGCGCTTGACCTGACCCCCAACGCCAAGGTCGGCGATTTCGTACTGGTTCACGCCGGTTTCGCGATTGAGGTGGTAAGCCCCGAGTACGCTGCCGAAACCCTGTCGCTCATTCAGGAGATGGCCGACATGGTGGACGATCCGCTGTTCAACCCTGCTGCTGCCGAAGAAGTGTGCACCATCCCGCACGCCGCAGCGCCGGCCGAGCAAGCATAGGAAACAGGGGAGCAGCCATGGACATGAACGAGGAGCTTCAGCGCTTCAAAGATCCCGCGCTTGCGCGTCAGCTGGTTGACACCATCCAGAAGCTTGCGCCCGAAAGCGCGACGCTCATGGAGGTGTGCGGAACGCATACGGTTGCCATCGCGCGTAACGGCATCCGCAATCTCATGCCTGAAGGCGTGCGCCTTTCTTCGGGCCCCGGTTGTCCGGTGTGCGTCACGTCGAACAGCGATATCGACACCGTCATCGCGCTGTGCCGCATTCCCAACATCATCATCACCACGTTCGGCGACATGACGCGTGTTCCCGGATCAACGTCCAGCTTGCTAGCCGAGCAGGCGCAGGGTCGCGACGTGCGCATTTGCTATTCGCCGCTCGATGCCTTGAAGATCGCTCAGGACAACCCCGATCGTCAGGTCGTGTTCGTGGGCGTTGGTTTCGAAACCACCACGCCGCTGGTCGCCATGGCTATTTTCCGCGCGCGTGCTCTTGGTCTGAAGAACTTCACGGTGTTCGCGGCGCACAAGAACATGCCCGGCGCCCTTGAGGCCATCGTCAACGATCCGGGCGTCCAGCTTGATGCCCTTATCCTGCCCGGCCACGTCAGCACCATCACGGGCATCGGCATTTACCAGTTCCTTGCCGAGAAATACCACATTCCCGGCGTCGTCACCGGTTTTGAGGCGGTTGACGTGCTTCAGGGCATCGCCATGCTGGTGCGCCAGCTGCACGAGGGCCGCGCCGAGATCGAGATCGCATACGAGCGCGGCGTGCGCACTGACGGCAACCCCGTTGCTCAGAAGATCATCGCCGACGTGTTCGACACCTGCGAGGCAACGTGGCGCGGGCTTGGCCCCATCCCTGATTCCGGCTACTGCCTGAAGCCCGAGTTCGCCGAGTTCGACGCCGTTGCGCGCTTCCAGCCCGACGTCGAGCCCACGCGCGACCCGCGTGGATGCCGCTGCGGCGACGTTCTGCGTAGTGTCATCGCGCCCAACCAGTGCCCGTTGTTCGACAAGGTGTGCACGCCCGAGAACCCGGTCGGCCCCTGCATGGTGTCTTCCGAGGGCAGCTGCGCCGCGTATTATCGCTACTATCGTTAGGCAGAAGAAACGCTAGGCAGAAGAAACCTGGTAGTGGGCGATCGGTAAAAGCGAGTTAAATAGTGAGTTGGAATCTCCTGTTTGTTGGTAACCCGTTTCTCGCGGGTGCATTGCCGTATGCTAAATTGGTTAGCTATAGTTTCCCGCACGTTATCGAAGGTTGTGACAACAAAGCATGGGTGACAAACCTGAGCCGGGCCTGTTCGGCGGCTTGAAGAAAGCATTCGGGCTCGGCAGCAAGCATCAGCAGATTTCCGAAGAGGAAATCAAAACCTTGGTGGGTGACGCCGACGAGCTTCTTGAAGACGAGAAGCGCATGATCAGCGACATCCTTAGCCTGAACGACATGTCGGTCAGCGAAATCATGACGCCGCGCGTCGACATCATGGCGGTCGAGGACACCGAGACCGTCCGCCATACGCTGGAGCGCGTCCGCGGCACGGGCTATTCGCGTTTGCCCGTTTATCACGACGACCTTGACTCCATCGTGGGCATCGTCCATTACAAGGATCTTATCCCCGCTGTGCTTGAAGGCAACATCGACGAGCCGGTCATCGACTATGCATTCGTGCCCATGTTCGTGCCTGAATCGAAGGACGTGTTCCCACTTCTTTCCGAGATGCAAACGAACAGGCAACAGATGGCCATCGTCGTTGACGAGTACGGTGGAACCGATGGTTTAATTACGGTCGAGGACATCGTCGAGGAAATCGTCGGCGAGATCATCGACGAAACCGACGCCGAGGACAGCTTGGTTGTCAGCACGGGTGAAGGCTGCTGGGTCGTTGACGGGCGCCTCCCGGTGGAAGATGCCATCGAGATGGGGCTTCCCGTTGTCGAATCCGACCAGTACGAAACCATCGCCGGTTGGTTGATGTCGGTGCTCGACGCCGTACCTCATATCGGCGACGAGTTCACCTTCGACGGATTCCGCTTCAAGGTGCAGAGCATGCGCCGCCGCCGCATTCAGAAGCTTCGCGTCGAAAAGATGAAGGAAGCCGCTGAACAGGAGTAACGCGGAAAGTTTGGCGCCCGATCGCCCAATTGGCCGCTTGACGGCGACTGCTGGCGGCGGGTTCCCGACGATGACGCTCGCGAAAAGGTTGCTAGACGGGTTGGGAAGGATTCGATGAGGAAAGCGGGAAAACTATACCGTTCTCGTGACGGCTACATCGGCGGCGTGTGTGCCGGCGTGGCGAACCGCTTGGACCTCGACCCTATCCTTGCCCGCGTCTTCGCAGTTCTATTCGCGCTCACCACGTTGGGCATAGGCGTTCTGGTTTACGCGCTGATGTGGATCGCCCTCCCTCTTGAGCCTCGGACGTTCGGGCCGCTTGAGGTGCAGCCCGAGCACGTTGAGTCCTCCAATTACGGCGACGTGGGCGCCAGCGCCGCGCGCGACGTTGCTTCGGGCGAGCTTAGCTCGGTCTCGCAAGAAGAGGTCATGAACACGCCGCTTCGCCTTATCGTGGGCATTTCCATCTTGGCGTTGTTCATGGTGCTCTCTCATTACATCGCACCGTTCGTGCGCGGCACGTCGTGGTGGCAGTATTGGCCGCTTGCGATCATCATTGCGGGCTTTGCGCTGATCGTCGTTCCCATTGCGCGCGCCCATACCGATTTCTGGCATTTGGGCGGGGCTGTGCTCATCGCGCTGGGGTGGACCGCAACGCCCATCGCGCTTCAGCTGCTCTCGCCAATGACGCTGGTCAACGCGCTGCATGCGCTGTGGCCTCTTCTGGTGGTCTCGGTGATTCTGTTCGTGGTGGGAATCAAACAGTCGGAATCTGCGATTGCCCTGGTGGCGGTTATCTTGCTTGTCGCGTTTTGCTTTGCGACGATCACTCAATTCTGCGTTCCCGGCACCATGGACGATTTGGTGCTGCTCCTGCCAGACGGCTCAAGCCGCCTTATGCTGCGCGGCCCGCACCTGTAGGGTTCGGCGCGTGTATTCGCGAGTGGGCGGGCTCGCTTTCGCCTGAAGTTTCGCGTCAACTTTAAGTTGCTACTCGCTGTCGTGTGCGCTCATGAAACGGGTAGCGTCGGGGCATTGCTAAATCGCATACCAAGGGTATTCCTTCAATTCTGAATTCCGATACCCAAACTGTCGGGTTTTGTGCAAGACGCTCAATCCTTGCGCGGCAGGTGCGATTTTGTCGGCAAATCATGGTCGTTTCCTGCGGAAAGGCCGAAAACAGCGACGTTTTCCGTATGCGAAACCAAGTGTTTGGGATGCGATTGAATCCCCAGCGACGTAGTTTGGGGAAGACTCGCGTCGGTTTCGTTTCGGTTTCGCTGTCGTTTTGCCATCGCCGCAGGTCGACTGTCTCCATAACTCACATTTTGCACAAGTGACATTTTGACGTTCGTGACAAGGGAAAACCTAAATCTTGCGTTTGTCAATCGTTCCGGCGAACGGTGCCTTCTCCACAAAATTTTGCCTTCCATCTGCGGCTCAGGTAAAATACGAGTAACGAAATAGCGCTTCGGCGCGCATTCCGACAGCAAACACACCCCTTAAACATTCATCGCTGTCCCGCTTCGGCGGCTTAGGTGTTTGCGTGCTTATACCGCTTTTCGAGGCAAACAGAGAGGCATATTGAATGACAACACGTGCTAAAACACGCCGCGTCCCGGCATTCGGAATGGCTTTGGCCATCGTTGCCTTGTCTCTTTTCGTAGTCTTCGTTGCCGCAACCAGCAACGCCGCCGCAGACAACGGCCCGTCTGACTGGTCCTCTTTCGGAATCGACGCATCAACTAAGCAGGCTTCTTCCAAGGCCGCCTCGAACCCCAGCGGTTCGTTCGCCAACGCGGGTGAAGCCACTCTCACCGAGGCTTCCGTTCTGGAAACCTCCTCTTCAACCGACATTTCCGCAGGCATCGCCACCATCGAGGAGGAAGAGCGAATCGCCGAGGAGGCTCGTAAGGCCGCAGAACGCGCCACTATCGAAGCCGCTTCTGCTGCTCAGGCCAACTACGATGCAGTGGTAAGCACGAACCTGCCCGATGTCGACTGGACCGTTGGTGAAGAGAAATTCGTCGCTGAATGGGGAAGCCGCATCGACGCGTACCTTGCCGGTTCGCCGCTTTCGGGCTACGGAAAGACGTTCGCGCAGGCCGCTTGGAACAACCAGATCGATCCGCGCTGGTCGCCGGCAATCTCCAACACGGAAAGCAGCAAGGGCTCCGTCTGCTTCAGGTCTCACAACGCTTGGGGCTGGGGCAACAGCGGTTGGTCCAACTGGGAGGAAGCCATCAACGCGCATGTCGCCGGCTTGGCTGCAGGCTATGGCTACTCCATCACCTTGGGCGCAGCTCAGAAGTACTGCCCGCCCAACTACCAGAACTGGTACAACAACACCGTCGGCCAGATGGCGCTCATCTAGCCTTTGGGAATCGGGGCGCAGCGGGAAACCGCGGGCGCTCGCACCAAACAACAACAGGAACAAGGCGTGTCGGTTTCGCGGCACGTCTTTTCTTTTACCCTGCCTGTGAGAAAATGAGCGCACGTATTCAGGAGGATTCTATGAGCAACGTCATCGTGGTAGGCTGCGGCCGTGTTGGTTCGCGCCTGGCGAACATGCTTTCCGAGAACGGGGACAACGTCTGCGTCATCGACAAGCGTGCGGACGCATTCGACAACCTGGGCCGCATGTTCAACGGCTCTACCGTGCAGGGTATCGGCTTCGACGAGCTGACGCTTACCAAGGCGGGCATCGAGGACTGCGACGTCGTGGCCGCGGTCACCGAGTCGGACAACGCCAACCTTATGGTTACCGAGGTTGCAAGCCGCCTGTTCGACGTTCCGCGCGTCATCGCACGTCTGTACAACCCCGACCACGAGCGCGCTTACATGCAGCTGGGCATCGACTACGTGTGCGGTACCACCCTTGTTGCGGAGGAAGCCTTCGGCAAGGTTGTTTCGGGCCACGGCTCGCACTTGGACACGTTTGGCGACTTCGAGGTGCTGCGCTTCTCGCTTGACCTTGCTTCACGCGATCGTCGTGCCATTCGTGTTTTCGAGATCGAGCGTGACCACGACATCCGCATCATCGCCTTCGAGCGCGCGGACGGCTCGGCGTCGTCCATTCCCACGCGCGACTCGGTTCTGTACCACGGCGACCTGGTGCTTGCGTGCGTGCGTCACGACCTTCTTGATTCGTTCTCGTCGTTCATCCAGGATTAGAGAGGCATTATGTACGTTGTTATCGCAGGTGGCGGCAAGGTTGGCGAATACCTTGCCAACGTTTTGCTTTCAAGCGGCAACGAAGTTGCCATCATCGAGAAGGAACGTGAAGTGGCGGACCGCCTGTCCATGCTGCTTCAGGGCCGCTACCTTATCATTCACGGCGACGGCTGCGACTCTCATTATCAGGAAGACGCCGGAATCAGGAAGGCCGACGTTTTCGTTGCAACCACGGGTCAGGACGACAACAACCTGGTCTCGTGCGAGATCGCGCAGCGCGTTTTCGACGTGCCCCGTTGCGTGGCTCGCGTGAACTCGCCGCAAAACCAGCGCATCTTTCGCGCTCTGGATATCGAGTCCATTTCGTCCACCGAGCTCACCGCGAACCTCATTGAAGAGGAGACTCTTTTGGGAAGCGTGTCGGTTGTTTCGACCCTGACGCATGGCAACGTCGTTCTGATCTCGGTCAACGTCCCACGTTTCCGCAACCACAATCCCGCCGACGGCGTGTCCGTCGAGGACATTGCCCTTCCCGAGAACAGCTTGATCGCCGCCGTCGAATCGAAGGACGACGTTTCCGTGGTGAATAGCGAGACGCGCCTGTTCGCGGGCGATAAGGCCATCGTGGTGGCCGACAGCGACGTCCTTGATGACGTTCGCATGGCTTTCAAGTCTTTGTAGCAAGAGCCGTGCGGCATGCACTGAAGTGGGCGCCTGCTGCGGGTATAATGCGATTCGAACGCAATTTGTGTATGTTGGCTGCTGCGCATTCGGGCGCATGCGGTCGTTTCGAACGGAGGAAAACGAATGATCGGCAGGTACACGCGCCCCGAGATGGGCGCTCTCTGGGAGCCTCAGAACAAGTTCTCCATCTGGAAGGAGATCGAGGTTTTGGCATGCGAGGCTCAGGCAGAGCTTGGCGCAGTTGGCATCACCAAAGAAGAGGCTGCGTGGATTCGCGAGCACGCCAACTTCACCATCGAGCGCATCGATGAGATCGAGAAGGTCACGAACCATGACGTCATCTCGTTCCTTACCAACATGGCCGAGTACATCGACGTTGACTTGCCGGAAGGCTGGGAGCCGCCAAGCCGCTGGGTGCATTATGGCATGACCTCGTCCGACTTGGGCGACATGGCACTGTGCTACCAGATCACGCAGGCATGCGACATCATCATCGAGGACATCAAGAAGCTCGGCGAGGTTTGCAAGCGCCGTGCCTTCGAGTTCGAGGATACCCTGTGCGTCGGCCGCACCCATGGCATCTCCGCCGAGCCCATGACTTTCGGCATGAAGTTCGGCAGCTGGGCTTGGATGCTCGAGCGCGACCTGAAGCGCATGCAGGATGCTCGCGCCATGATCGCCACGGGTGCCATTTCGGGCGCTGTCGGTTCTTACTCCAGCATCGATCCGTTCATCGAAGAATACGTCTGCGAGAAGCTTGGCCTGACGCCCGACCCTCTGTCCACGCAGGTCATTGCCCGCGACCGTCATGCTCAGGTCATGAGCACGCTCGCCGTGGTCGCTTCCACGCTCGAGTCCATCGCCACGCAGATCCGCCTTCTTCAGCAGACCGACGTCATCGAGGCGGAAGAGCCGTTCAAGAAGGGTCAGAAGGGCTCGTCGGCCATGCCCCACAAGCGCAACCCGATCACGGTCGAGCGCGTCTGCGGCCTTTCGCGTGTCGTTAAGGCAAACGCGCAGGTCGCCCTTGACAACGTTGCCCTGTGGTACGAGCGCGACATCAGCCATTCCGGCACCGAACGCGTTGCCCTGGCGGACAGCTTCATCGCTCTGGACTACATGTTCGGCAAGATGCAGCCCCTGTTGGACGGCATGTTCACGTACCCCGCCAAGATGGAGCACAACCTGTGGCGTACGCGCGGCCTGATCTTCTCGTCGAAGGTCCTGCTGGCGCTTGTTCAGACCGGCATCACGCGCGAAGACGCGTATGTCATCGTTCAGCGCAACGCCATGGCTGTGTGGGAAGACATTCAGAACGCCATCGATGGTCCGACCTATCGTGAACGCCTGGAGGCCGACCCCGAGGCGAAGCTCACGGCCGAGCAACTTGACGCCATCTTCGATCCGTGGGCGTTTCTGACCCGCAAGGATCGTATCTTCGCTCGCTTGAAGGAGTTGAACTTCGACTAGTCGCCAGCGCGACAACGTCGAAATTGCAAGCGGCGCCGGACCGTTCGGGTTCGGCGCCGCTTTTTGGTTGATGGGCGATGGGTTGTCGGGATGGGGCTGGACCTATTCGCCGGGTTCAGCCTGCGGGACATCTTCCTGTTTTGGGGTGGCCAGCGGCTTTTCCAACTCTTCAGCAAGAACGGGAAGAAGCCGAGCGAAGGTCTCTTCGCGCGTTTTCTTTTTCAGCTGGCATTCCCAAACCACATGGACCTTCCAGCCGTCAGCCTTAAGGGCGCTCAGGTTCTTTTCGTCGCGTTCGACGTTGCGCTTGAATTTCGCCTCCCAGTACTCGACGTTCTTCGCGGGTGTCGAGGGGTGGCAGTGAGGGCAGCGATGCCAAAAACAGCCGTTGATGAACAGGCATACCTTCTTGCCGGGCCAGGAGACGTCGGGGCGGCCGGCCACTTTCCATTGAAGTCGGTAGCCGCCTAAGCCCGCTTCGCGCAGGCGCTCGCGCACCAGCAGCTCGGGTTTGGTGTCCTTGCGCTTGTTGCCCTGCATCGATTTGTGCACGGCGTAGTTAGACGCAGGCGGCGCGGGGACGCGCACGCTTGCGTAGTCGGTGCGTTCGCGAGCGCTCGATTTCTTCTGTGAGGCCTTGAGGTCTTCTTCAGGTTGGGGGTCGGGGAGGCTTGCGATGATCTCGTCGAGCTGGCCTTTCCAATGGTCTTGCAGGCGCTCTAGACCCCAGGCGGCGTTCGCGGGACTGGTGGAGGGAAGGACCAGCGCCTCAAGACCGGTCTTCCATTGCAGGTAGCGCTTGTAAAGGCGCCCCGCCGTGGCTCCGTTGCAGATCACTGCATCGATACGGGCGACATCGGTGATCAGCTCGACGCGGGCGGGAACGACGTTCTTGATGCTGGCGTCACTTGATCCCTTGATGTCGCATTCCTCGATGGCGTCCCAGAGTGCGATGCCGTTGCTCAGGAGCAGCAGTTTCTTCGCGTCGATGGATTGCTCGAGGGTTGCCGCGGCGGCATCTGCGGTGTTGCAGGTCGTGGTGTCGGCGGGCTCTTTTGCATTTGAACCCGCCTCGTCTGCGCCGCCTTCGGCGGCTTCCTCGGCGTTCGCGTACGGTGGCAAAAGCAGATCGCCCTCGTTCGGCGGTGTTGGCTTGTCGAGAGCGTGGGCGATGACGCGCCAGAAGCGGTTTTGCGGGTTGCCGTAGTAGAAGGCGTTCTTACGTGAGAGCACCGAGGGGAACGACCCCAAGATCAGGATGCGCGATTCGCCGTTGAACACCGGGTCGAACCCGTGCGAGATATGCCGATATGCCGTCATGTCGTGCCTGTGAGCCGAGCGCGAAGGCGCGCCTACGTAAGCGGCTTCCAGATCTTGACGCGGCACATCTTCTGCGCGGAGTCGTTCACCGGGGTGTAGTCGATGCTGGTGTAAGTGACCAGTGTGTCGTGCGTGCCGCTGGTTGCCAGGTACTCGCCGTAGGTGTCGGCGCCGTTGTCGACGTCGATGGTGAAGTACTCGCCGGCGTCAAGGTCGATGCCTGCGATGGAGTAGCTTGATTTCACGATGAGGTAGTTGCCGCAAAACGCCGGTGCCGCCGTTGGCGTGCGGTTGAAGCGGAACCACTTCGCGTCGCTGTAATTGGCGGTGTTGTCGTAGGGCAAGGCAGCGCTGCTGTTCGACGAGCCGCTTTTCTGAGCGGTTTCGGAATATGAGAAGTCGCCAACGCTGACCTTCTTGCGGGGAACATAGGTGCCAAGGTTGGCAATGCCGTCACCGAAGCTGTAGATGTTCTCGAACGAGAACATTAGGCCGTTGGCGCCGTAGCCCACCTCGAAGGGGGACATCGATTGCGGAAGGGTAAGGGCGTCGGCGACCTTACCTGAGCTTGCGTCGATTTTCGTGATGCAGACGCACGACTTGGAAAGCTTCGACCGCGGCGTGATGACCACGCAGTCATCGCCGCCGTACAGCGGGGTGGCCATGCGGCGTGTGGACTGGAACAGCGACTCGTTCGAGGCGGTTCCGGCTTTCACGCGCATGAGCTCGGTGTCGGGTTTGTCGTCGTCGTAAACGTTGGCTGCTGGCGCCTGTTTCTGCCAGAAGGCGTAGTCACCAACGGCTGCGATGCTGGGCGTTTCGTACGCCGAATCGCCTTGGTCGGCCAAGGCGGGCTCTCCGATGTTGCCGCTTCTGATAACGGCGCTGTAAACGCGCCAAACGCCGTCAAGGATGTTCGCCTCGGTCCAGACGATGCTGGAAGACGAAGCGCGCACGTCGTAGATCTCGAAGCCTTCGGCCGAACCGACCGCTTGATCGAGCACGACGTTGTACGTGGCGCTTCCCAACATGATCAGGCCGACTTTCGCCAGGGGCTTCCCTGTGTCAGTGGGAAGGATGCAAACGGCGATGTCGTCGCTGTTGCACCATACAAGCGAACCCAGGGGCAGCTCGAGATTGCCGTACAGCGAAAGCTTGGTGCTGGAATCTTCCACCAAGGTGAGGTCGGTCAGGGAGGTCACGTCGTCGCTTGCCACCTTCAGGTAGTCGAGATCGACGTCTTCGCCTTTTGTGGCGAAATAGATGGCGGCTCCGCCACCTGCGGCCACGGCCACGGCTCCGGCGCCTACGGCGCCGTACAGGAAGTTCCTGCGCGACAGAAGGCCGCCGTCTTGGTCGGTGATGCTGGGACGATCGCCGGGGATGGCGCTGGCAACCCTGGTTGCGTGCGTCGCAGAACGCGATGCGGTGCGGGTGCTTTTGGTGGATTGAGGCGCAACACGATGCGCGGCAGGGGGCCTGCCGGGGCGGGTGTTCCTGCTGCGTTGGGTGGTTGGTCTGTTCGGTCTGTTCGCCATGAACGGAATTGTGACATCACCGCGGTGCGTTCGGGCGCTTTCGGGTCAAAACGTTACAAATATTCCCAGACCGTTCATCTTGTTGCCGATTGCTTTGACATGGGGGTTTGTGCAAATCCCCCGCTTTCTGTTAATGTGTGTTTAACTGCGAGGTAACTGTTTTCTGTTGCTTCAGCTGCTTTTAAAAACGCTCGTTTATACTGAATGCCAATGCACCGATGTATGGATAAAGGTGATTATATGAGCAACGAAACACGTCGTATTCTGCTTGTCGAGGACGAGAAGGCAATTCGTGACGCGGTCACGGCCTACCTCGAGCGCGAGAACTACTGGGTAACCGCCGTCGGCGACGGGCAGGAGGCCCTGGACGAGTTCGGCAAGCATCATTTTGACCTGGTCATTCTTGACCTCATGCTTCCGCATGTTCCCGGCGAGCGCGTCTGCCGCGCCATCCGCGACAACTCCGATGTGCCTATCATTATGCTTACCGCCAAGGGCGAAGTCGAAGACCGCATCATCGGCCTCGAGCTTGGCGCTGACGACTACCTTATCAAGCCGTTCAGCCCGCGTGAGCTGGTTGCACGCACTCGTGCGCTCCTCCGTCGCGTTCATGCCGATTCCGAGCCGCAGCGCGAAGTGCTCAACTTCGGCGAGCTCACCATCGATGTTTCCGGCCACAAGGTTTTGGTTTCCGGCAAGGAAGTCGACCTTACCGCCAGCGAGTTCAAGCTGCTCACCACGCTTTCCCGTTACCCGGGCCGCGTGTACTCCCGTATGGAGCTGGTCGAGAAGGTTCTGGGCTACGACTTCGAGGGCTACGAGCGCACCATCGACTCGCATGTCAAGAACCTGCGCGCCAAGATCGGCGACAACCCGCGCCATCCTACCTGGCTGCACACCGTTCACGGCGTCGGCTATCGCTTCGAGGACCCCACCAAGGCTCCTTCCCAGCAGCAGTAGCGCCGCTCAATCCCGATACCTTGAAGAAGCTGTTCGCAGCGGAAAGTTCTCATGGGACAAGAAACTAAATCAGATCGACTGGCCGCCGAGGAAACCGGCGGCCAGTCTGCTAAAAAAGGCAAGTCGTTCGAACGGAAGACGCGTCGCTTTCGCTGGTCAAGCCTGAAATACGCAACGCGCGTCACCATCGCGTTCGCCCTGATCGCCGCCATGACCACGGTCGTGGCCATCGGCGTGGTCTCGTTCGTGTGGAGCCAGCACTTCCAGTCGTACACGCGCGAGAACATCCAATCGGTGGCCGACATCGCTGCCGATCGCTTGGCGCTGCGCTACGAAACCGACAACGGCACGTTCACATCCGAGGCGTTCGAGTCGGTAAGCAACTCCATCGGCGTGTACTCGGGTCTGGGCATTCAGGTTGTCGATGTGCACGATGGCGTTCTGTACGATTCCACCACTGATTTCGGCAAGAAGGGCTCCGGCGAGGGTATGAGCGCCCCGTCGTTGGCGCCTAAGGCCAACGCCACCGGCATCGCCACTTCAACCATCTATGCCGAGGGCAACCCCATTGGCAAGGTGCGTGTGTGGGTGTATGGCTCTGACACGCTCATGCGTCCGTCCGACAAGGCATTCCGCGACAACTCGTATCAGGCGCTGCTGATGGCCGCTGCCATTGCGATGATCCTGGCTTCCATCATCGGCTACCTATTCGCACGAAGCTTGGTTCGCCCGGTCAAGCGCATTTCCGATACGGCGGAGGCCATGAAGGAAGGCGACTTCAAGGCGCGTACGAATCTAACCGGCGACGACGAGATCGCCCGTCTGGGTCAGACCTTCGACGCTATGGCCGACAACATCGAGCAAAGCTACGAGCTTGAGCGTCGTCTTACCACCGACGTCGCGCACGAGCTGCGCACGCCCCTTATGGCGATCCAGTCCACGGTCGAGGCCATGGTTGACGGCGTGTTCCCCGCCAACGAGGAGCACCTTGCCGTGGTCAATTCCGAGGTTCAGCGCCTAAGCCGTCTGGTCGATTCGCTGTTGAAGCTTTCGCGTTTGGAGAACCGTTCGAATGCGATGAAGGCCGAGCTGGTCGATGTCGGCGAGCTTATCTCCACCATCGTCATGACGCATCAGGCCTACGTCGAGGACTCGGGACTTTCGCTTGAGTACCACGCCGATCCTGACACCTACGTCATGGGCGATCCCGACATGATCCGCCAGGCCACGGCGAACCTCATTTCGAATGCGGTTCGCTACACCCCCGAGGGCGGCCATATCACCGTCAGCGTGAAGCGCGGCGACGCGATGGCCTCCATCGCTGTTCAGGACACGGGCATCGGTCTTTCGCCCGACGAGGCCAAGATGGTTTTCCAGCGTTTCTGGCGCGCGGATGCCGGCCGCAACCGCGCAAGCGGCGGTTTGGGCATCGGCCTTTCCGTGGTGAAGGAAATCGTCGATCGCCACGAGGGCTGGGTCGAAGTGGACGGCCGAAAGAACGAGGGCGCGTGCTTCACCATTTACATCCCGCTGTACGACCGCAAGTCCAAGCAGCAGAAGAACCCGTCCAAGGCCAAGGCAATGCGCAAGGCCGCCGAGCGCGCGGGAATGTAGTGGCTCGAACGGCGGAAAAGCAGGCACTAAGCGCCTTTGAATCCCAAGTCGGTGATTTTTAACGCAGTCGTTTCAACTTGGGCAGCGGAAGGCGCATAATGGAAACTATCGTCAGAAACCTTCTAGCAAAGGGGTACGTTACATGACCGTGATCGACATCAAGCCCGACGCACAGGGCAAGGTCCGCGATATCTACGACTTGGGCGACAAGCTGTTGATGGTCGCAACCGACCGCATCTCCGCGTTCGACTACATTCTGGACAACGAGATCCCCAACAAGGGCCGTGTCCTCACGCAGCTTTCGCTGTTCTGGCTCGGCCAGATGAAGGATGTCATCGACAATCACCTGATCAGCGCCGACGTGGCCGATCTGCCCGAGCAGTTCAAGCCGTACGCCGACTACCTGGACGGTCGCTTCATGCTGGTGAAGAAGGCCGAGATGTTCCCCGTTGAGTGCATCGTTCGCGGTTACCTGGCCGGCAGCGGCCTTAAGGAATACGAGGCCAACGGCACCGTCTGCGGCATCGAGCTGCCCGCGGGCCTGGTTAACTCCTCCAAGCTCCCCGAGCCCATCTTCACGCCTTCCACCAAGGCCGAGATCGGCGGCCACGACGAGAACATCAGCTTCGAGCGTTGCGTCGAGCTTATCGGTGAAGAGAACGCCACGGCACTGCGCGACCTGGCCATCAAGATCTACTCCCTCGCTCGCGACCATGCCGCTGAAAACGGCATCATCATTGCCGACACCAAATTCGAGTTCGGCGTCATCGACGGTAAAATCGTCCTTGCCGACGAGGTCATGACCCCGGACAGCAGCCGCTTCTGGCCCGGTGACGAGTACGAGCCCGGTAAGAGCCAGCCCAGCTTCGACAAGCAGTTCCTGCGCGACTGGCTGACCGCCAACTGGGATCGTCAGGGCAACCCGCCTGCTCTGCCCGAGGAAATCGTCGAGAAGACCAGCCAGAAGTACATCCAGGCTTACGAGAAGATCACGGGTCAGAAGTTCCCGTTCTAATCGAAGCGATTGGAAGCCGCTGGGTTTCGCGTCATTCGAGCTTGCAAGGGTCGCTCTCTCCTAGAGGTGGGCGACCTTTTCTTTTGGCGGTTTTCGGTATAGTCGGTGACTTGTAAAACAGATGTGTAACAGTCTGATAATACTCATGTGGTGAAAAACTCACTTGATACAATGATCCGACGTAAACCGACCGAAGGGTCCAACGAAGTTCTTAAAGGAGGGAATCGTTCGTGCGCAACGTCTTTCGCGTGTTGTTCCGCGATCTGAAGCGCATTGCCAAGGCGCCGGCCAGCTGGTTCGTCATCCTGTTCTTGGTGGTGCTTCCATCGTTGTACACCTGGTTCAACGTCATTGGATTCTGGGACCCTTATGGCAATACCGGCGAGCTCCGCGTGTGCGTGGTGAACGAGGATGCGGGCGCCAACGACGAGACGCTCGGCGATCTTCAGTTAGGCGATCAGATCGTCCAGCAGCTCGAGCAAAACGATCAGCTCGATTGGGATATAACCGATCGCGAAACCGCAATGAACCTGCTGGAAAGCGGCAAGGCGTACGCGGTGTTCGTCGTGCCCGAGAATTTCAGCAGCGACATGACCACCATCCTCTCTGACTCGTTCCAGCAGCCCAAGCTCGAATACTACGTGAATGAGAAGCTGGGCCCTGTTTCGCCGAAGATCACCGATACCGGCGCCTCCACGCTGGATTCGACCATCAACGAGACGTTCATTTCGACGGTCACCTCGACCGTTGCCCAGACGCTTAACGATTCGCTCTCGGAATCGCAGGCGCGCTTCGATTCGTCGAAGTCGACGGTCGTCACCGAGCTCGATAAGGTTTTGGCCGATCTGGATGCAGCGCGCAGCGCCATTTCCCAGCTTGATCAGGCGTCAACCGACGGCATTGCCAAGACACACGAGGCGAAGTCAGCTCTCGACCAGGCAAAATCCCAAATTTCCGACATGTCCCTGGCTCTAAGTCAGCTTTCCACGCTCACTGCCACGGTGAACACCGAGATGAACAAAACGGTGTCAAGCCTGTCCACGGCGCTGGACAAGGGGTCGGCCATGATCTCGTCTGCTGCGGCGCAGGCCAACACCGTCATTGGCGATTCCGCGGCGAATATCGTCTCGGCCGAGGCTTCGGTGAAGCAGGCTGCTGAATACAGCAAGGCGCTTGTCGAAAGCAATCAGGCGCTTATCACCGAGCTGCGCTCAATGCAGGAAGACATGCCCGAAGGCGACCAGAAGAAGTTACTCGGCGATGTCATCGACACGTTGGAAACTGCGAACAACAACGCATCGACGCAGGTTGGCATCATCGAGCAAACGGCCACCGACGTTTCGAACTCGGCTCAGTCGGTTGCTTCGGCGTCGAACGCAATAAACGATTCCGTTCAGACCACTATCAAGGCAACGGACGACTACCGCACGGTGCTGTCCACGCAGACCGTCCCGCAAACCAGCGCGGCGCTTGCTACCATCAGCGCCACGTCCAACAGCCTTGCCGGCACGGTTGCCCAGCAAACCGCGCTGGTCGATCAAACCGCTTCGGTGCTCAACCAGCTCGAGGGCACGTTGTCCACCACGTCGGGCGCCTTGGCGCAGACCGACGCCTTGTTGTCCGATGCCCAAACCGAGATCGACAACGTGCGTACCGACGTTGTGGCGCTGAGCACGTCAGGCAAGCTGGGCGAGCTGTTCGGCGACGATGGCTCCATCGACGTCGACAAGGTTGCCGACTTCATGCAGTCACCGACCAAGGTCAAAACCGAGGAGTTGTACCCGCTCAACGCATACGGCTCGGCCATGGCGCCGCTTTTCATCAACCTCACGCTGTGGATCGGCGTGTTCATGCTGATGGTCATCATGCACGTCGAGGTTGATGACGAGGGCATCAAGAACCTCACTATCGCGCAGCGCTATTTGGGCCGCGGCCTTCTGTTTGCCATCATGGTTTCGCTTCAGGCGATCGTCTGCATTACCGGCTGCCTGTATCTAGGCGTGCAAACGGTGTCGGCGCCCGCGCTGTACATCACGGCGATAGCTTGCTCGCTTACGTACTTGGCCATTCAGTACACGCTGTCTACCACGCTTCAGCACGTGGGCAAGGGCCTCTGCGTGATCATGGTGTTCGTTCAGATCCCCGGAGCCACGGGCTTGTATCCGGTCGAGCTGACCACACGCTTCTTCCAGACGATCTACCCGGTGTTCCCCTTCACGTACGGTATCAACGCCATGCGCGAAACGGTGAGCGGTTTCTACGGGAACGCTTGGACGAACGATCTGGCCATGCTTGCCCTGTTCTTCATAGTGTTCGTGCTGATCGGTGTGTTCGCCAGGCCGTTCCTCACCAACACCAACCTCATGTTCGCGAAGCAGCTTACCGAAACCGACATCATCAATCACGAGACGGTGCACCTGCCCGAGCGCCGTTATCGCGTGACGCAGATCATCCGCGCCATGTCCGACCACGGGGAGTTCCGCGCTTACCTTGACGAGCATTCGGCGCGCTTCTTCAGGTTTTATCCCAGGCTCAAGCGCGATGCCATCATCTTCGGCATCGGCGTGCCGGTCGTGTTCACCACAGCTATGGCGTTCCTGAGTCCCGGCAAGAAGGTCGTCGTGCTTACCGTATGGCTGCTGTGGCTTGTGGTGGTCATTGCGTTCTTGCTGGTCATCGAACATGTTCGCGACAGCCTTGAAAGACAGGCCGCGCTCAATGCCATGTCCGACGCCGAGCTGCGCGAGCTGTTCTCGGCACGCAACCGCATCAGTGAGAAGGAAAGCGCCCATTCGGCGGCCGCTGCTTCCGTTGAAGGGGGAGAAGGCCGATGAGGAACGCATGGGAGCTGTTCAAGGGCGATCTCAAACGCCTGCGCGGAAACGTGGTCACCGTCATTTGCGTGCTGGGCATCATTGCCTTGCCGTCCATTTTCTCGTGGTACAACATGATCGCCAGCTGGAACGTGTTCGAGAACACGGGCAACTTGTCCGTTGCCGTTGCCAACACCGACGAGGGGTACAAGAGCGATCTGGTGCCCATCAAGGTGAGCGTCGGCGATCAGGTGGTGTCGGCGCTACGTGCGAACGACCAGATCAACTGGGTGGTCACAACCGAGGAAGATGCTATCGACGGTGCACGTTCGGGTAAGTACTACGCTGCCGTGGTCATCCCCGAAAGCTTCAGCCGCGACATGATGACGTTCTACTCCGATGACGTTCAGCATGCGCAGATCATCTATTACTCGAACGAGAAGAAGAACGCCATTGCGCCGAAGGTTACCGACCAGGGTGCCGATCAGGTGTCGTCCCAGGTCAACCAGGTATTCATGGAGACGCTGTCCGATGCAGCGCTTGCGATTGCGCAGGATCTTCTGAATTATGCCGACACGAACGACGTTGACGGCGCCATTGGCGACCTTGACGATCACATCGAGATCCTGTCCAATCAGATGACGCGTGCTTCGTCGGTTCTGCGCGCGTATTCGTCCATCCTGGGTTCATCGCGTGATTTGGTCAGCAGCTCTGCTGACCTGCTTTCGCAGGCAAAGGCATCCGCTTCCGAGGTGTCATCTCAGGTGGAACAGGTGAAAGGCTCGGGTGAGAGCATCATCTCGGCCATGGACTCGGCAACTGCCGCACTGTCGCAGGCGGTGGAAACCAGCTCGTCGACGTTCGGCTCGGTTCAGACTGCCGTTGACGCAGCCTTCGACTCGGCCGACGCCACCACGGCAAACACCGCATCGTCGTTGCATCTGACGGCCACGAACCTGCGCAGCCAAGCGGGCAATTACTCCAACATCGCCGACCAGCTTGCCGCCATGAAGGGCAGCCTTCCTGACGACAGTCAGCTTGCCGTTGAAGCCATGATCCTACAGATGCGCTCCACGGCGGCGTTGATGAACGCGCTCGCGGATGGCATCGACCAGTCCGCCGATAACATGGTTGCGGGCGTGGGCGACAAGCAAGAGCAGCGTGAGCAGATCAAGAAACAGATCGACGAGGCGAAACAGGCGGTCGATGATGCGAAGGCCCAGTACGACGAGAACCTGAAGCCCCAGCTTGACAATCTTTCCGCCACCATTGCCGATTTGAGCTCGCAAGTTTCCGGTAGCGCCGCGCTTTTGGGCAACGCGAGCGACGATCTGACGGGTGCCGCAGGATCGGTGTCTTCGGGCTTGGACAGTGCGAAGGCCAAGCTTGATTCGGCGGCGGACGACCTCGATCGCTCTGCTGCGAAGCTCGCCGAGCTTTCCGATGCGATTGCTGAGGCGTTGGCCACGGGCGACAAGACGGCGCTGCACAACGTCCTCTCGGGTGACACCTCGTCGTTGGCAAATGCGATCTCCGCTCCGGTTGTGCTTGATCGCCATGCGCTTTATCCGGTCGAGAACTTCGGCTCGGCCATGGCGCCGCTGTACACCTCGCTTGCGTTGTGGATCGGCGCGCTGCTTATCATGGTCACATTCTCGCTGAACCCTTCCGAGCGCATCCTTCGCGAGCTGGACAACCCGAAGCCCCCGCAAATCTTCCTGGGTCGTTTCGGCATCGTCGCGTTGATGTCCATCGCGCAAAGCACGGTGTTGTGCCTTGGCAACATGTTCTTCTTGCGCGTACAGGTGGACAACCCGTGGCTGTACCTGCTGTGCTTCATCGTGTCCGGTCTCGTGTTCGCATTCATCATCTACACACTGGTCGCTTCGTTCGCGAACTTGGGCAAGGCCATTGCGGTCATCCTGCTGATCCTGCAGGTTGCGGGCGGCGGTGGAAGCTATCCGCTGGCGATCCTGCCCGATTTCTTCCAGGATGTTAGTGCCTGGCTGCCGGTAACCCACGTTGTCAACGCGATGCGCGCGGCGATGTTCGGAATGTACAACAACGATTTCTGGATCGAGATCGGCACGTTGCTGCTGTTCACCGTCCCGTTCATCCTGCTGGGCTTCGTTCTGCGAAACCCCATGATCAAGCTGGTCGACTGGTTCGTCGAGAAGGTCGAGGAGTCGAAGGTCATTTAGCCTTGCGCGGGGCTGGTTTCGCATGCTTGTGGATGCGCTAATATCTTCTAGCGCTTGCCGTTGTCAAGTATTAGAATTAGATTTTGCTGAAAACACGACGCAGCCACGCGAAGCGCTGCGCATGCACGATCAAGGAGCTCCGCAGATGACCCAACGCAACCCCATGAACGAGCGCTATCAAAGCGAAGAGCGCGCGGGCAAGACACGTAAAAGCGCTTCCATGGCGAAGCCGGTGTCCAAGGCTGCATCTACTACCAATGAACCCGCACCCAAAACCAAGAAGCAGAAGCGCGAGGAAGCTCGCCAGCGCGAGGAAAAGGAAATGCAGAAGGCGCGTGCGTTGGGCGTTGATTCCAGCAACATGCCCACCATCCAGTACCGCAGCCTGCGCCGTCAGTATTGGGCTGCCCTTATCGGCGCCGTCGTCTGCACGGGCCTGTCGTTCCTGCTTTCCGGCGCTCCCGCACCGTGGGGCGACTGGTCCATGTACCTGCTGCTTTTCGCATACGTCCTGATCATCCTTGCTCTGTATATCGACATGAGCAAGATCCGCAAGCTTCGCAAGGGCTACACCAACGAGGTTGTCCACGGCAAGAGCAAGGCTGCCCGTAAAGAGCAGAAGGCTCGTGCCGCCGAGCTTCGCGAGCAGCGGAAAGAGGCCGAGGTTGCCTACGCCGCCGCTAAAGAGAACGGCACCCTTGAAGAGAAGAAGACCGTCGGTCAGCGAATCAAGGGCGTTTTCGGTGGCAAGAAGGACAAGCAGGAGCAGACCGACGCCGCCAAGGCCGACGGCGCTAAGGCTCAGCCCGTCAGGGTCGAGGCCGAGCAGGCCGATGCCGCTAAGGCTGACGAGCAGAAATAATCAGCATCTTGACCGGCTCCGATAAACGGCCAAACGTTTCGAATCAACGCCCCCGCGCGCACCAAAGCGCGCCGGGGCGCGTTTCGTATTCGCCCCAAAACCAAACTCCACGAAGGCATGGCTCCCCGGCTTCACGCGGAGCTCAGCCTGCGGCATCCCGAAACCCTCAGGCCAGCCGCGCCCCGCGCCCTCGCGCCCAAGCGGGCGGCTATCTCCAGCAAGGCGGGCGTCCTCATCCGCAAGGTCGCGCGCCCATGCACGGTCAGGCTTCCATGCCCAGCCACGTTCAGCCGAAGCCGTCTTTCCTCAGCCGGCTTCCGAAGATCCTGATCAGCCTGTGCGCGGCAGTGGCTCTTCTTCTTGTCGGGTACTTCGGCATGCGTCTTTTCCTGACCGGCGGTTTCGCTGGGTCGGGCGACCAGGGTCCTCTTACCGAGGAACAAAAGGAAGCGGCTTATCAAAGCCCGTACACGTGGTCCAACCTCGATCGATCCGACGGCCGCTACGTTTACAAGCAGGATGGCAAGGTGCTGTCGCGTTTGGGGATCGACGTATCCGAGAACCAGGGCGAGATCGATTGGTTCCAGGTTGCCCGTGACGGAATCGATTTCGCGGTTATCCGCGTTGGCTACCGCGGCACCTCGACCGGCGGCATTTTCCTTGACGATTACTTCGAGGAGAACATCGACAGTGCCCAGTACGTCGGCCTTGATACCGGCGTGTACTTCTTCTCGCAGGCAACCACGGTAGCCGAGGCGCAGGAAGAGGCCGATTTCGTTCTTGAGAAGCTTGCGGGCCGTCAGTTGCAGTACCCCATTGTCTATGACTGCGAGGAAGTGGCGGCGGGTGCCGGCAAGTCGCGCACGGGTGGGCTTTCCAGGGATGAGATGACCGCATGCGCTAAGGCCTTCTGTGCGCGCGTCGAGCAGGCGGGCTACACCGCGATGGTCTACGGCAACAGCACCGATCTTTCGCGCTATTCGCTGAGCAGTCTTTCCAGTTACGACATTTGGTATGCGGAATACGGCATGCCTGTTCCGTCCATCAAGCACGACTTCACTATCTGGCAGTATTCCAACAACGGTTCGGTTGCGGGAATCAATGCGGCGGTCGATATGAACATCGATCTGACCCAGGCATATCAGGCTGCCAAGAAATCGTAACGGGTCGTTTCGCAACGGCTTTGCCATCAGGCGTGTCATCGAAGGTCCGGGTTCGGCGGTCGTCGAGCCCGGATTTTTTCTTGGTGCGTTCAGTCTTGTGGATTTTTACAATCTTATGAACACATTCTTACAAAAGTCTTGTTCAAATTCATCGGAGCCAACATAATCGTGAACGTTCCGAGACGTTTGGGCACTCGGACGTAGAACAAGAAGAAGAGGTTCAGATGTCGCAAAACGACGACTTCGAGCGCGAGCTTGATGCTGAGATCAACGAGCGCTTGGCGCTGATGGAGGAGCCGGGCTACCAGTTCCCCAAGGCGCTTAACAAAGTTGATTGGGCGCTTATCATCGCCATCCCCATCGTGAGCGTTGCCCTGTTGGTTATCGGCGAGTTTCTGTAGGAGGTAACCAATGGCAAAACAATCGATGCAAGACTACGTTAAGCAAGAGACTATTTTCGGCCTGGTGCCCGTCAAGAAGGGCGAGCGCACGTACAGCTTTTGGGACACCTTGCTGGTAACCAGCGGCTTCGCAATCGCCACGTGGTGCTATTCGCAGGGCGCTCTTACCGCCAGCTATACCAGTTTCTGGCAGTCGTTGATCATCACGTTCGCCATGGGCGGATTGTTCCTGATCATCGAGTCGCTGCCTGTCATTTTCGCGGTGCGCTACGGCGTTGACCTGTGGGTTTACTTGCGTGCGGTGCTGGGCGACAGCGGCGTGAAGGTGTTCGCGACAGCGGTTATCTTAGGAAACTGGTTCTGGTACGCGGTTGCGGCCAACATGTTCGGTTCGTCCATCGCGCAGATCTGCGCCGGGTACGGGATCTTGATTCCCGATCAATGGGTGAACGTCATCAGCGTCATCAGCGTTGTGCTGGGATCTTTGATCGCCATCGCAGGCCCGTCTGCCATTAAATGGACTTCGCGCATTCTGGTCACCTTGCTTTTGGCCATCGGCGTCATTGTGTTCATCATGTGCTTCACCATCGTGCCGATCGACCAGATCGTGGCCTACAAGCCCGACCTTACCGACATGGGAGTCGACCGCATGCAGGCTTATGCGCTTGCAGCCGAGGGCATGGTCGCCTTCTCGTTCAGCTGGTCCACGCAGGCAATCGTCCTGCCGCGTCTTTCCCACACCGAGCGCGGCGGCTACTGGGGAACGTTCGCCGGCTATGCCATCGTCGCGCCGTTCTTCGTGTTCATCGGCGCTGTTATGGCCATCGTCATGTACATCACCACGGGCGTTTACGAAAGCGACCCGACCGTCATGCTGGCAACCCTTGGTCCCAACATCGCGCTGCTTTCGCTGATGCTGGTTGCGTTCGCCAACATCGGCACGCAGGCTGTTGGCGGCTACGTGAACGACATGGTTTTGAAGGCCGCATGGCCGAAGGTCGACTACAAGATCCTGGTTCTGCTTTCCTGCATTTACGTCAGCATCCTGACGCTGACGGGCGAAGTGACCGCCAACTTCGGCCAGTTCATCTCGATCGCGGCGTACATCCAGGGCCCGATCATCGGCATCATGTTCGTCGACTACATCATTCTGCGTAAACGCAAGTTCTCGCTGAAGTCGCTGTACCATCGCGAAGGCCACACTGCGTATGACTTCAAGGGTGGCTTCAACTGGATTGGCATCGGCGTCATCGCCGTCACGTTGGTCATCGCTCTGCTGTTCGTGTACAACCCCATCACGGGAGACATTCAAAGCTCGCTGTTCTGCTTCACCACCGGCTCGGGCTTCACGGCCATCATGGGTGGCCTGCTTTACTGGCTGGCTTCGCTTGTTCCCGGTTGGCGTGCCATGATGCTGCGCGACCGCGAAGATCTCGAGATTGTGTAAGGGGCTCGGCAGCGGTTCGCAAGCCCACACAGGCCGCAAGGTGCACAACCCGTGCGGCGCGCGAGCCCATGCGGACCGCAAGGTGCGCAACCCGTGCATCGCGTTCGCCCGCGCACCCTTGCAGCCTGCAGGTAAGATGGTTGCTTCATAGTGTCGTTTCGGAGCCGTCCTTAAGGGGCGGCTCCTTTGCTATTCTTCAGTAATGGCGCTTTCGAATCGCGCCGCATCTTTCGTGCATCCCTCTCGTTCAAGGAGCGAACGTGAAGCAGTTGATAGCCCAGTTTGCGAAGTTCGGCGTCGTCGGCGTCATCGCCTTCGTCATCGACTATGGCCTGATGGTGCTGCTCACCGAGCTTTTCAGCGTGAATTACCTGATCAGTGCAACGATCTCGTTCACGGTGTCGGTTATCTTCAACTACGTCGCTTCGATGCGCTACGTGTTCACCCACAAAGAGGGGCTCAGTCGCAGGCGCGAGTTCATCATCTTCGTCGTGCTTTCCGTCATCGGCCTTCTCATCAACGACGCTTTGATGTGGGTGGGCGTCGACTTCTTCGGCATCAGCTACTTGTTAGTCAAGATTTTCGCCACGGCGGTTGTCATGGTTTGGAATTTCGTCACGCGAAAGATCTTCCTGGACGGTGGTAAGTAAACGTTGCGTTTCGTGCGGTCGGCGTTTTGCCTTGGCGATTCCGGTCAACTTAGTTTCCCGTTGAAGTCGTGGAAGAGTCTGTCGAGAAAACCGACAGCGTAGTTGCCGAACAGTATCGTTCTTGCGGTATCATTCTCGCGCGGTTTGCTGCAGCAACCGCGTCAGTTCAAGTTAGCGAGGCCTGATCATGCCTGTAACCGAATACCTAGAGCAGAATGCCCGTCAGTGGCCCGAAGAGGTCGCGTTGGTCGAGGTGAACCCCGAGATCCGCGATCGTCGTGGCAAGACGTGGCGCGAGTACGAGCTGGTCGAGACCAACCCTACGCAGCGCTATCGCCGCGAGATGACGTGGAAGGTGTTCAACGACCGTGCCAACCGTTTCGCGCATTTGCTGCTTGATGCCGGCGTGAAACGTGAAAGCAAGGTGGGCATCCTGATGATGAACTGCCTTGAGTGGCTTCCGGTTTACTTCGGCGTGCTGAAGTCGGGCGCCATCGCGGTTCCCATGAACTATCGCTACACCGCCGACGAGATCAAGTACTGCCTCGAGCTTGCCGATGTCGAGGTGCTTATCTTCGGCCCAGAATTCATTGGCCGCATCGAAGAGATCGTCGACCGCATTCCCCAGGTCAAGCACCTGTATTTTGTGGGTGAGGACTGCCCTTCGTTCGCCGACAGCTACAACCTTCGCGTGGGTCATTTCACCGCGGAAGACCCCGGTATCGTCATCGACGACGATGATCTGGGCGCCATCTATTTCTCCAGTGGAACGACCGGCTTCCCGAAGGCCATTCTCCACAAGCATCGTAGCCTGATGCGCGCGGCAATCACCGAGCAGAAGCATCATAGCCAAACCCACGAGGACAATTTCCTGTGCATTCCGCCGCTGTACCATGTTGGCGCGAAGATGCACTGGCTGGGCAGCCTGACCGTGGGTAGCAAGGCCGTCATCTTGCGCGGCGTGCGCCCTGATTGGATTTTGCGCACCGTGTCTGAAGAGGGCTGCTCTATTGTGTGGCTGCTGGTTCCGTGGGCGCAGGACATCCTGGACGCCATCGAAGACGGCACCGTGAAGCTGTCGGACTATCAGCTGTCGCAGTGGCGCTTGATGCATATTGGCGCGCAGCCCGTTCCGCCCAGCCTGATCAAGCGCTGGCACAAGTACTTCCCGCACCATCAGTACGACACCAACTACGGCTTGTCTGAGGGCATCGGGCCCGGTAGCGTTCACTTGGGCGTCGAGAACGCCGATCACGTGGGCGCCATCGGCGTTCCCGGCTACGGCTGGGAAGCCGAGGTCCGCATGGGTGACGGCACGCCTGTCTCGCCCGGCGATGGCAACGTGGGCGAGCTTTGCCTGCGCGGCAGCGGCCTTATGGAGTGCTACTACAAGAACCCCGAGGCCACGGCCGATGTCTTGCGTGATGGCTGGTTGTACACCGGCGACATGGCCGAGATCGACGCCGACGGCTTCATCTGGCTGGTCGATCGCAAGAAGGATGTCATCATCACCGGCGGCGAGAACTTGTACCCGGTCCAGATCGAGGACTTCATACACGCCAACGACGCGGTGAAGGACGTGGCGGTCATCGGCTTGCCCGACAACCGTTTGGGTGAGATCGCGTGCGCCGTGGTCGAACTGAAACCCGGCGTGACGTGCACCGAGGATGAGCTGCGCGATTACTGCGCGAAGCTGCCGCGCTATAAGCGTCCGCGCAAGTACATCTTCGCCGATGTGCCGCGCAACGCCACCGGGAAGATCGACAAGCCCCTTTTGCGCGAGCGCTATGGCTCGGCAAAGCTTGTCGCAAAAGAGAGCACCAACTAAATGTCACTGAAAGAATCGCAAGGCGCGCTGCAGGCACCCTTGCAGTGCGCCTTGTTTTGCGATGTGATCGCATAGATGAAGTTCGAAAAGAAAGAAGTAGACATACGCCAATGATGATCAGGAAAGCGACGGAAGACGATTTCGAGGCCATTCGAGCCATTTACAACTACGAGGTTGAAACAGCTTGCAACAATTTCGCCATTCACCCGGCTGACGCCGAAACATGGGCCAAACATATGGCGGAATACAACAAACCTGGCGGCAACCATCCTTTGATCGTCGCTGACGATGGGGAGGGCGTGTGCGGTTACGCAAGCCTGTCGGCGTTTCGCAGCAAGGGCGGGTATGCGCCTGCTGTTGAGCTATCGATTTACATCTCCCCTGATCACAGGGGTCAGGGGATTGGTGGAAAGCTGATGGTCGCCATCATTGACGAAGCGCGCGCGAACCAGGACACGCATGCGGTGATCTCGGTCATCACCGAGGGCAACCAGGCAAGCATCGCCCTGCACGAGAAGTTCGGCTTCGAGTATTGTGGCTCCATGAGGGAGATCGCCTTCAAACATGGGGCTTACCGCGACATGTCCTTCTACGAGCTGCTGGTTTAGCTCGCCGGCTTTCCGTCGCGGGTCTTCCATTCGCAGATACCGACTATGCGAAATTTTACGGACGGGCGCGGGGTTCATGGTGCGTCGGGCGCGATTCTCACTATAATAGGAACATTCGACAGCGGAAGATCGGCAAACTGCGCTGAACAGGGGTTTCAAAAGATGAACCTCGATTTGGCCTCACGCCGGGAAAGACAAGAGATCACATGAAAGCTTACAATCCGCACGAGATCGAGCCGCGTTGGCAGAAGGCGTGGGAAGAGTCGGGCATCAACCAGGTGCGTGAGGGCGACGACCGCCCCAAAAAATACGTCCTTGAGATGTTCCCGTACCCCTCGGGTGACATCCACATGGGTCATGTCCGTAACTACACCATCGGCGACGTCATTGCTCGCTACAGCCGCATGCAGGGCTTCGACGTGCTTCATCCCATGGGTTGGGACGCGTTCGGCCTCCCCGCCGAGAACGCAGCCATCAAGCATCACAGTCATCCCGCAAAGTGGACGTATGCCAATATTGAGACGCAGAAGGCCAGCTTCAAGCGCATGGGCTTCTCGTACGACTGGGACCGTACCGTCGTCGCTTGCGACCCCGAGTATTATCGCTGGGGCCAGTGGATTTTCGAGCAGTTCTGGAAGCGCGGTTTGGTCGAGCGCCGCAACTCGCCGGTGAATTGGTGCCCCAGCTGCGGCACTGTTCTTGCCAACGAGCAGGTCACCGAGGGCCGCTGCTGGCGTTGCGACAGCGAGGTCGAGAAGCGCGATCTTACGCAGTGGTACTTCAAGATCACCGATTACGCACAGGAGCTTTTGGACGACCTCGATCAGCTTGATGGCTGGCCCGAGCGCGTCAAGCAGCAGCAGGCCAACTGGATCGGCCGCTCCGAAGGCGCCGAGGTCACGTTCACCTTGTGCGACGCCGACGGTTCCGTTCCGCAAGAGCCCACCGAAGACCAGCTGATCACCGTGTTCACCACGCGTGCCGACACGCTGTTCGGCTGTAGCTTCTTCCTGCTTGCCCCTGAAAGCAAAATCCTTGCCGACCTGGTCAAGGGCACGCAGTACGAAGAAGCCGTCATGGAGGTTGTCGAGAACGCCAAGAAGATCACCGCGGTCGAGCGCGCTCAGGGCAACAAGGAAAAGCATGGTGCGTTCACCGGTCGTTACGTTGTGAACCCGGTCAACGGCGAGAAGGTGCCCGTCTGGGTTGCCGACTACATCGTCGCCGACTACGGCACTGGCGCGGTCATGGCCGTCCCCTGCGGCGACCAGCGTGACTTCGAGTTCGCCAAGAAGTACGACCTGCCCATCATCCCCATCATCTTGGGCGACGATGACCCGCTGTACGAGCAGCTGAAGGACGAGCAGAATCGCGTCGTCACCAGCGTCGACTGGGAACAGGCCATGGAGGCCGAGGGCCGTCTGGTCCAGTCCGGCCGCTTCACCGGCCTTACGGGCGGCAAGCATTCCGAGGGCGAGGATGCCGTCGTGGCGTATCTCGAGGAGATCGGCCGCGGCCATAGGCAGGTCATGTTCCGTCTGCGCGACTGGCTCATCAGCCGCCAGCGTTATTGGGGCAACCCCATCCCGGCCATTTATTGCGACGACTGCGGTGTCGTGCCCGTTCCCGAGGAAGACCTGCCGGTTCTTCTTCCCGAGGACATCGATCTTGCCGCTGGCGAGACGCTGGCCACGCACGAGGGCTTCGTGAACTGCACGTGCCCGAAATGCGGCAAGCCCGCTCGTCGCGAGACCGACACCATGGACACGTTCACGTGCTCTAGCTGGTACTACATGCGCTATACCGATCCGCACAACGAGCAGGCGCCTTTCGACAGCGCCAAGGCAAACGCCTGGATGCCCGTTGACAAGTACATCGGCGGCATCGAGCATGCCATCCTGCACTTGCTGTACAGCCGTTTCTTCACCAAGGTGCTACGCGACGAAGGCATGCTTGAGTGCGACGAGCCCTTCAAGAACCTTCTGTGCCAGGGCATGGTTCTCGACGAGCACGGCGACGTCATGTCCAAATCCAAGGGCAACGTCATCGCTCCCGAGGACATGATCGCTGCTTATGGCGCCGACGCGGTTCGCGCATACATCCTGTTCATGGCTCCGCCCGACAAGGAGCTGCTGTGGAACGAGGACGGCTTGGCCGGCATGTACAAGTTCCTGAACCGTTTGTGGCGCGTCGTGAACGATCTGGTTGGCAAGGCTGACGAGGAAACCCTGTTCCAAGCCGGTGCCGATTCCGCTAAGGTCGCCGAGGCCGCGAAGATTCTGAAGCGCGAGCGTCACCGCATCGTCGAGAAGGTTGCGAATGACTTCGATCGCGACAACTTCAACACCGCCATCGCTGCCATCATGGAGCTGGTCAACGCCGCAGGCGATTACCTGCGTGTTGCGTCCGTCGACGATCGTGATGCGCAGTTCTCGCGCGAGATTGCCGATGTCCTGGTGAAGCTTATCGCTCCGATCGCGCCTCATTTCGCCGAGGAACTGTGGTCCGACGTTCTTGAAGGCACGGGCTCCATCAGCGAGCAGGCTTGGCCCACGTTCGATCCCGAGCAGGCAAAGGCCGATGAGGTTGAGCTGGCTGTTCAGGTGAACGGCAAGGTCAAGATGCATATCAAGGTTGCAGCCGACGCTTCGAAGGACGAGATCCAGGACGAGGCCATGAAGATCATGGGCGACTCGCTTGACGGCAAGGAGATCAAGAAGGTCATCATCGTCCCCGGTCGTTTGGTCAACATCGTTGTGAAATAACGGTCGGTTTACCGTGATCTGCGGCGTTGCATGTAAAGGCGCCGTCAATGTGTTCGGCAGGTCGTATGGAAAAGCATTCTCATCGGCCTGCCGAACCGTATAATGAACCGAAGACGCGCATTCGAATGCGCTACACCCCGCAAGGAGGCACTATATGAAAATCTTCGGATTGGGCATGCCCGAACTCATCATCATCCTGGTTGTCATTCTGCTTATCTTCGGCCCAAAGAACCTTCCAAAGCTTGGTAAGGCCATGGGCTCTGGCATCAAGAACCTGCGCTCCGGTATGAAGGAGGGCGCCGAGGAGGCTGCTCAGCAGGAAGAGGCTGTGAGGGCCGAGGTTGAGGAAGCCGAGGAGGCCCCCAAGAAGGTCAAGAAGGTCGTTAAGAAGGCCGAGCCTGTTGAAGACGATGCCGAGGAAGTTGAGGAAGTCGCCCAGGAAGAGGCTGACAAGGAAGCCGAAGAGGCAACCAAGTAGTCTTTTCAACTGAGAAGCATCTTGCAATGGAAAACCCGCCCGATCGCGTAGTTCGCGCTGATTGGGCGGGTTTCTTGTTTGCCGTGTGGGGCGCGTTTACCTGAGGCGCGCGGCTTGAGTGCCTGTTGCCGCAGGGGGGAGGGTGCCGTTCGCGCTCGTTACGGCAATCGCAAACGGCGGCAGACACGCCGCCCTGCAAGCCCTTCCCGCTAGATGCGGTGGTCGTTCGTCACGTCGCCCGATTGCGCAAGGCTGACGGGCTCACCCAAGATCGCGCTGGTCTTCTTCGCCAGCGTGTAGATGAAGTCCTTGGTGCGCGCAGGGATCTCGCGCAGGTCATAGTAGCTCTGATTTGCGTAGGGGCCGCCGTTCGACGGCACGCCCACGGCGTCGATTCCCAAGCCGCGCGCAGAGTACAGGGCGCGGGGCAGGTGGTAGGACTGCGTGACGATGATAAGCGAGGAGCAGTTGAAGATATAGCGCGCGCGATACGAGCTGTCATAAGTTGAATAGCCCGCACGGTCGCAGAAGATCGCCGAGCTGGGAATACCAAGCCCGATCAGGTATTCCTTCATGGCTGCGGGTTCGTTGTATGAGGTTTGGCGCCCGTCGCCGCTGACGATGATGCGCGGTGCGTCACCGGCGAAGTAAAGGCGAGCGGCCTCGTTCAGACGGTCCTGCAGGATGCCCGAGGGCGTGCCGTCGGCGTAAACCGACGCGCCCAAAACCAAGATGGCGTCCGACTTGTGGGTCAGCGTGGCGTCGTCCTCGCTGATAATGCTTGATTTCGTGGAAATGAGCACGACAAGATTCGTGATGACGATGAACAACGCCACCGTGACCACGCAAGCAAAGGCGAATGCGAACATACCGCGCACTATGGCGATTCCTTTCCGTATCATGCTTGAAAGCATAACAAAGCCCTTCGAACCGGATGGTTCGAAGGGCTTATCTTCGCGGAATCAGAAGGCTTGCTTCACCTAAGCACTACAGGTGTCGCCGCAGCAGTCGCAGGGCTTCGGGACGATCTTCTCGATGACCTCGCGGTTGCTGATTTGCTGCAGGAACCATTGCTCCTCGGAGGTAAGGCGCGCGTTCACGTTGGTGATGACGTTGAGCGGGCGCTCGAGGCGGCAGTTCTTGATGCGCAGCGTGGACAGGCGCTTCAGGCGGCATTCTTCCTGAATGGTAAGTTCCGACAGGATGGAAACGCCAAGACCCGCCATGACGGCCTCTTTGATGGACTGAGTGGAGTTCAACTCCATGATGGTGTTGATTTTCTTGGGATCGAAGTCGCATGCGGAAAGGGCATCCTCCATGACCTTGCGCGTGCCCGAACCCTTCTCGCGCGAGATGAACTTCTCTTGAACGAATTCGTCGTAGTCGATTTCACCCATGCCCGCCCAACGATGATGGAACGGCACGATGACGACAAGTTCGTCGGCCCAGAACTGATGTGCTTCGATGTCTTCGGAATCGCTGACGGGGCCCTCGATAAGGCCGATGCCTAGTTTGCTTTCGACAACGCCCTGCTCGACGGCCTTGGTGTTGGCGATGTTGACGTTGAACTTAGGCGACGAGTTGTCGGCATGGGTGAGGCTCATCATATGGGGAAGGAGGTACTCGCCAATGGTGAGGGTTGCCCCGACGTGGACGATGCGGCCTTCGCGCTCGGCATATTCGCGGATGCTGTCCTTCGCTTGCTCGACCGCGCGCAGCGCGATTACTACCTGGTCGTACAAGATCTTGCCGAAAACGGTAAGGGTGACGCCGCGGTTGGTGCGCGAGAAAAGCTGTGCGCCGTACTCGTGCTCGAGGTTTTGGATTTGGACGCTGACGCTGGGTTGGCTGATGAACAGGCGCTTCGATGCCTGGGTGATGCTGCCGGTGTCGGCAACCTCTTTGAATACGGTAAATTGCTCGATAGAACTCATTGAACCGCACTTCGCTTTCTCGCAGGGAGGCGCGTCAGCGTGCGTTCTCAAACGACCTGGACGCTCTTCCGAAAGATACGCAAAGCCCACGTGCTTTTCCGGATGCCTTTCAGGGGAGCGATGAGGCCCGATTCAAGAGGCATTAGAAAACCTTATGGGTATAAAAGTATCTTATCACAGAGGTTGTTAATCGCGTCTCACTATCAGAAGCATTTTTTTCAATTGCTTACGATTTGCTCACAAAGCTGGGGATATGCGGTTCAGGTGCTGAACGTGGGGTTACTCGCCTTTAAGTGCCGCATAGCCGCCGTTTATGGTGCGATTATCGATTTGCATTTTACAGTGTCGCGTCATATCCGTAATTTATAGTTAGCTGTATTATGGTTGAATACGCATTTTTGCGTGTTTACAAGGCAACTGGTGGAAGAAAGAGAGAGGTTCCGCCAAGGAACCAAGGGGGGTTCGCATGAATACATTGGTATTCGTCTTTGTGCTCGTAGCGCTTATCGGCTTCCTCGCCCTGAGCGCCGCGAAGTTCGCAAAGTACGCTAAGTGGTCCACTCATTCTCGTTTCGATCTGTACCCCATCCCCAAGGAGTCTGGGCGCGGGGTTTACGGCGGATCGTTCTACGAGGAAGACGAGTGGTGGACCAAGGAGCGCAAGGTCGATCACGCTGCCGAGATGATCGACGTCATGAAGGAAATGATCTTCATCCGTAAGCTGTTCATCAGCCAGCGCGGCATGTGGGTTCCTTCGTTCATGTTCCACTTCGGCATCTATATCATGCTCGCATGGTCCTTCGTTCTGTTCGTCCCGGCATTCTGGCCCATTGACTGGGTTGTCGCCGTCATGAGCTTCGTCGGCATCCTTGGCTTCGCCATGACCACCATCGGCGCTGCAATCCTGCTCATCCAGCGCATCACTCGTGAGGATCTCCGCGTGTTCACCACGCCTGAGGAATACTTCAACCTCATCGCCATCTTGGTCGTTCTGATCACCGGCATCTACTGCTGGATGAACTACGACGTGTTCACCGTTGCGCATCAGGTCCTTACCCTTAATGCTGCCAACATCGCACCCATCGTCCTGGTTCACCTGGTGCTCATGGGCGCTCTCATGATCTACATCCCCATCAGCAAGATGGGCCATTACGCTGGCAAGTTCTTCTGCTTCCGTTCGGTCTTCTGGGACAACAACCCCAACCTGGTTGGTTCCGCAACCGAGAAGAAGATGAAGGCCGCTGCTGCCCAGCCGGTCACCACCAAGTGGTCCGCGCCGCACTGCCAGCCCGCCCCGGCTAAAGATTCGGAGGAGTAGTCAATGTCCGTCAACACCAAGCACCTTCGTCCTCGCGACATTTCCAAGAAGGTTGACATCCTTTCGCCGGTCGACGACCTGAAGCCGTTGCCCGCACCGTACGACACCAACGGCCTCGAGCCCGACTGGAAGCCCATGAAGGAAGAGTGGGCCAAGGAGCATTGCGCATCGCTCGACGGCTTCATCGCTCTTGACGGCCTTAAGCGTCCCGAGACCAAAGAGGAAGAGCAGGCTTTCGTCAAAAGCTTCCTGAGCGGCCTCGAGAAGCTCTTCCAGGATTCCAACAAGAACGCCATCCAGCCCCTTATGCTGAACATGGAGTTCTGCGCGAAGTGCAACACTTGCTCTTCTGCATGCCATATCTATGAGGCAAGCAACGGCGACGAGATCTATCGCCCCAGCTACCGCGTTGACGTGCTTCGTCGCATCTATAAGCGCTACTTCACCAAGTCCGGCAAGCTGCTGGGCAGCTTCGTCGGCGCCGACATCGATCTCGATTGGGAGACCGTTGCTCGTCTTGGTGAGATGGCTTACCGCTGCAACGTTTGCCGTCGCTGCGCTCAGACCTGCCCCATGGGCCTGGACAACGGCCTTGCCGCCCGCGAGATCCGCAAGATCTTCTCGCAGGAAATGGGCATCGCTCCGTCGCCCGTTCACAAGGACGGCACCGAGCTTCAGCTGAAGGTCGGCTCCACCACTCGTATGACTCCTGCTGCATTCAGGGACAACGTCGAGTTCCTTCAGGAGGACATGGAGGATCTGACCGGTCGCAAGATCGAGTTCCCCATCGACAAGGAAGGCGCCGACGTTCTGCTCATGCACAACGCAGGCGAGTTCATTGCATGGCCTGAGAACCCCACTTCGTTCGCAATCCTGCTGAACGAGGCCGGTGTCAACTGGACCCTCAGCTCCGAGCTCATGGGCTACGACGGCGTTAACTACGGCGTGTGGTACGACGACATCCAGGCCAAGAAGATCGTCACCAGGCAGTACGAGATCGCCAAGAAGCTCGGCGTCAAACGCATCGTCATCGGTGAGTGCGGCCACATGCACAAGAGCCTTGCCATCAGCGGTGACCGTATGGCCAATCCCGAGGATCATCCCCCGGTAGAGAGCTTCCTGCCCCTTATGGCGCAGCTGGTTCGCGACGGCAAGCTCAAGTTCGACCCCAGCAAGAACAACTTCCCGGTCACGCTGCATGACCCCTGCAACATCGTTCGTCAGATGGGCATCGTCGAGCCTCAGCGCGAGATCATCCGTGCCATTGCTCCGCAGTTCCGCGAGATGACTCCGCACGGCGTCGACAACTACTGCTGCGGTGGTGGCTCCGGCTTCGCAATCATGCACTCTTACAACTTCTCTGACTTCAAGAACAAGGTCAGCGCACGTAAGAAGTTCGAGCAGATCATCAACGCTTTTGGCGACGAGTTCGAGAACCCGGATATCCCCAAGTTCGTTTGTGCTCCGTGCTCGAACTGCAAGGGAACCATCCGCGATATCCTGGGCGTTTACAAGGCAACCGCCAAGTACAACGTTCAGTATGGCGGCCTTGTCGACCTTATGGTCAACGCTCTGGTCTCCACCGAGACCCCGTACCTCGAGTTCCTGCAGGACTAGGCAGCGGACGCGAGTTCCTCGGAACGAGCGGGCCGCGTAGCCCAAAGTTTTAGGCAGCGGACGTGTGCGGCCGAGCGCGCTTCCTCGGAAGTGCGGCGACAGCCGCCAACAGACCGAAACCTCGGAACGAGCGGACCGCGTAGCCTAAAGGCTCTAGGCTCAGAGCATAGACGGTCTCGTCTGCAATCAACGAATCCCGTATCTGCAAAGCAGGTGCGGGATTCTTGCATTCATGAGGGGCACGCAGGTTAAACCGGAGAAGTATGGCCGGCGCACTTATGCAACCATTCAGGAGTGTCGGAAGTTGCTTAAAAGCGACATCGTGAAGTGCGTAATGTAGGTTATAATCACCATTGATTGCGGTTATTACGAAATACTATGCTGTGATTAACCTACATGCGAATAAGTGCTCTGAACAGGTGCTAACATTCGCAATAGGTTGGATTGATACCACGATTAAACTTGGATATTTTCCATACGGGGGTTGTTCGTGGTGAAATGCAATCAGAGCTATGTATGTAAACGCGTCTTTGTGAGAGAAGGCGCATTTAAAGTAGCCGTATGGGTCAAATGAGAGAGAGTAACAGAGAGAGGAGGGGTCCTCATGTATATGATTTCTATCGATGAGGATGCTTGCGTCGGTTGTGGTGAGTGCCATGAGGCTTGCCCTGCACACATCCTGGGCTTCGAGGATGGTCATGCTTTCGTTTCCGGCGACGAGATGGAGTGCCTGGGTTGCCAGACCTGCGTCACCGTCTGCCCGGCTGGCGCTTGCCTGGTCACTGAGATGTAATATTCCTCAAGTTAAGTAAACGAATTGCGAGAAAGGGGCGTTATGGCTGAATACGGAAATACTCCGCTGCTTGACGAACTCGAGAAGGGTCCCTGGCCCAGCTTCGTCAAGGAGATCAAGACCGCAGCTGCGAAGAACGAGATGTCCAACGACCTGTTGAACCAGCTCGAGCTCTCCTACGAAACCAAGAAGGGTTACTGGAAGCACGGCGGCATCGTTGGCGTTAAGGGCTACGGCGGAGGCGTCGTCGGCCGCTACAGCCAGCTGGCTGACCAGTATCCTCATTTGGCTGAGTTCCACACCATGCGTCTTAACGCACCGAGCGGTTTCTTCTACAACACCGCTAAGCTGCGCACCATCTGCGACATTTGGGAGAAGCACGGTTCTGGTCTGACCAACGTTCACGGCACCTGCGGCGACCTGGTTATGCTGGGCTGCAAGACCGAAGAGCTTCAGCCGACCTTCGACGAGTTCTCTGAGGAAGAGATCGACCTCGGCGGTTCTGGTTCCGACCTGCGTACCCCCGTTGCCTGCGTCGGCCCTGGCTACTGCGAGCATGCTTGCTACGACACGTTGGACATGTGCACCGACATCACCAACGAGTGGCAAGACGAGCTGCATCGCCCGATGTGGCCGTACAAGTCCAAGATCAAGATGGCCGGCTGCGCAAACGACTGCGTTGGCGCCGGTGCTCGTGCTGACATCGCCGTCATCGGCACTTGGCGTGACTCCATCACCATCGACAACGACGAGGTGAAGAAGTACGCAGCCGAGGGCATGGACGTTGCTGCTGTTGCGCACAAGTGCCCCACCAAGTGCCTCACCTACGACAAGGAGACCGGCGAGCTCTCCGTCGATGCTCCTAACTGCACCCGCTGCATGCACTGCATCAACACCATGGGCCGTGCAATCAAGCAGGGCAAGGAGAAGGGCGCTACCATCCTGGTTGGCGCTAAGTCCACCATCGTCAAGTCCCCGTTCATGGCTTGGGTCCTCGTTCCCTTCATGAAGATGGAATCCCCTTACGACGAGTTCAAGGAACTCGTGAACAACATCTGGGATTGGTGGGACGAGAATGGCAAGACCCGCGAGCGTCTTGGCGAGACCATTTACCGTATGGGTATGGGCGAGTTCCTCCGTGGTATCGATATGCCTGCTGTTCCTCAGATGGTTTGGCGTCCGCGTGCTAACCCCTACGTGTTCTGGCAGCCCGACGAGGTTCAGGCCCGTCCGGAAGAAGAAGCAGCCGAGTAATCGTAGGAATCCACGCGACAAGCTTTTAGCAAGCTGATCGCTACTATAAGAAGGGGTGAATTTAATTGGCTATCACTGACCAAGGCCCAATGAATTATAAAGAGATGATCCCGCCGATCGTCGAAGAGAACTACGGCAAGTGGGAAGACCACGAGTTCGTTAAGCCGGGCGTCGTCAAGCACATCGGCCCTTCGGGCAACCTGTACACTGTTCGTGCAGGCCAGCCCCGCCTGATGGCTATCGACAACATCCGCGAGATCTGCGACCTCGCTGACAAGTACTGCGATGGCTACCTGCGCTTCACTACGCGCAACAACATCGAGTTCCTGGTCACCGACGAGGCCAACATCGATCCGCTGATCGAGGATGTCGAGAAACTCGGTTACCCTGTTGGCGGTACTGGTCACTCCCTGACCAACATCGTCCACACCCAGGGTTGGGTTCACTGCCACACGCCTGCTACTGACGCTTCTGGCGTCGTCAAGGCTGTCATGGACGACCTGTACGAGTACTTCGTTTCCGACGACAAGCTGCCTGCCAAGCTGCACATCTCCATGGCTTGCTGCTTGAACATGTGCGGTGCTGCTCACTGCTCCGACATCGCCATCGTCGGCATCCATCGTACTGCTCCGCGTATCGACCATGAGACCATCCGCAAGACCACCGAGATTCCTTCGCTCGTTGCTTGCTGCCCGACCGGTGCTATCCGCCCCGATCCCAAGAACAAGAGCGTCAAGGTCGTCGAGTCCAAGTGCATGTACTGCGGCAACTGCTACACCATGTCCCCTGGTATGCACATCATCGACGAGGTCAACGACGGTATCGCCATTCTCGTTGGTGGTAAGGTCGCAAACGCCCGTACGGCTCCTGCGTTCTCCCGCATGGTTATCCCGTACCTCCCGAACACCGCTCCTCGCTGGCCCGAGACCGTTGCTGCTATCCGCAACATCGTCGAGTGCTGGATCGAGGGTGGCCGCAAGGGCGAGCGTCTGGGCGACTGGATCGAGCGTATCGGCTGGGAGAAGTTCTTTGAGGTTACCGGTATTCCGTTCTCCGATAAGCTCATCGACGATTACATCTTCTCTCGTGAGACGTTCCGTACGTCCGCAGCGTTCAAGTACTAATCGTTGCTATCCGGGCTACTTCCTTATCCAAGGGGGTAGTCCGGATTTTTTTATGCCTAAACGAGCTACTAATGTATGGAGGAATCGATGGCTGCCGATCCCAACGACGACATCGCTTGTCTTTGCACCTCGGAAACATGCTTCTTCCTGCCGTTCTTCCAAGAGCGAAGCAACAGCGGGAGCAAGGATCAAACGCAATGGGGCGATTACATCGATGGCACGGACGTTACGCCTGACCAGGTAAAGGCTCTTGCATCATATGCTGATAAACGCATCAACCGATGCGCCGAGCTGATGTCTTTCCTGCTCAAGATGAATCCCGATTGGGAGGTCATTCCGCGCTCGGAGGGCGTTTACATGGAGTCCGACGCTGTGAAGTACGAGGACATCCTTCCGGCGCTCAACGCCGCCGGGTTCACTGGAGAGGACTTCGTCATTTTCAGTGAGTACACCAGGAAGTGGGGCATGTAGGCTTGCCTCTTGCGTGAGAAATACGCTGCTTTCGATAGCCTGTAGCATGCCAATGCCACAGGCTATTGCACTATTGGAATAGCTTATAGCCCCCGTTGAGCAAAGTATCTCGACGGGAAAGGCTGTATGATTAACTAGTTTATAGCACTATGCGTAAACGCGTATAAGTTCAGCACAGATAGGAGTGTTGTCATGGACAAAGGACCCGCAGATCCCGTAATCAAGCAGAAGGTTTTGGATTACCTGGGCACTATCGAGAAGGCTAAGAGCAAGGAAATCGCCAAGGCTATCGACGAGCGTAAGGGCGCTGTCGACCTGGCCATCAAGGAGCTCGCTGCTGAGGACTTGGTTGAGTATCTGTACATCACCACCACCTTCGTCGCTCTCAAGGGCAAGGTTCCCGAGCCCGAGGACAAATAAGAACAGGAACCGATTCATCTGGGTGGGTTTGCCTGATTAAGGCAAATGAGAGAGGAATTGTTTCATGTTCAAGAAGGTCGCTGCAGGCGAGCCCAAGGAAGTCATCATTCGCGAATGGTGCGCCAAGTTCGATCCTGCATTCGATTCTGACGATTTCGCCGGGAACATCAGTTCCCGGCGCTTTCGAAACCCTTCCGCGTTCCACGTAGACGGTGCAGCGCGCGAAGTGGTTGAATTCGTGCTTAGCGGTGAGAAGGGCGAGGGCTTCGATTCGAAGCTCAACGATCTCTGTCAGCTGGTTGCGCTGTGGAATTCGTCGCCGTCCGAGACGCTTAAGCCTTTTACGCAGCTTCGTTCGCTGGTTGCATCGAATTTGGGAGACTTCGATGCAAACTCCGAGGAAGCTCAGAACATCAACTCGCGTATCGATGAGGTAGTCCTTGCGGCGTTCGAGGATTACGTTCTTAGTCGCGAGAAGCTGAACTCGATTCGCTTCAACGAGTTGAAGCGTAAGACGGACGCTTTAGAGAGAGTATTCAACAACGCACAGAAAGAGATGGGGGAATTTTAAGATGAAAATTCTCGGACCCCTCGTGATGGTCCTCGCTATCGTTTTCGCCGCGTGGGTTGGCACCGCTTGTCTGCATCTGTACACGTTCTTCGGAGTCGTGCTTCCGTATGCAGCCATCGCATGTTTCTTTGTGGGTTTCATTATCCGCATCGTGCGTTGGGGCAAGAGTGACGTGCCTTTCGCTATCCCCACGACTGGCGGACAGCAGAAGAGCCTGCCCTGGATCAAGCAGGCCAAAGTCGACAACCCGTTCACCTACTGGGGTGTCGTTGCCCGTATGGCACTTGAGGTTCTGACCTTCAGGTCGCTGTTCCGTGGCGCTAAGGCCGAGAAGACCGAAGACGGTCTGCATATCGGCTCTTCCAAGTGGCTCTGGCTTGGTGCACTGGCCTTCCATTGGTCTATGTTCATTATCGTCCTGCGTCACCTCCGTCTGTTCCTCGACCCCGTTCCGGCATGGCTGGGCGTTCTCGAGTCGATCGACGGCATGTTCCAGATCGGTCTTCCTATCGTCTACTTGACCGACGTTCTGATCATGGCGGGCCTCGTGTTCCTGTTCTTCCGCCGCGTCGTGGCCCCGCGCATTCGTTACATCTCCCAGCCTATGGACTACTTCCCGGTTGCCCTGCTCCTGACCATCGCCATCACCGGCATTGTCATGCGCTACGGCTTCAGGGTTGACATCACTGCCGTTAAGGAAGTGACCATGGGTCTCGTCACGTTCCATCCCGTTGCCGGCGAGAATGTCGCTCCCATCCTGTACATGCATCTCACTTGCGTGTGCGTCCTTATGGCGTACTTCCCCTTCAGCAAGCTTATGCATGCAGCGGGCATTTTCTTCAGCCCGACCAGGAACATGCCGAACAACAGCCGTGCGGTTCGCCACGTCAACCCGTGGAACTACCCGGTCAAGGTTCACTCTTACCAGGAGTACGAGGAAGAGTTCGGCGAGAAGATGAAGAAGCTCGGACTACCGTTGGATGGTGATGAGTAACCATGGCAAAGACTCCTAAACCTCAGGAGATTCGTGACTCCATTGATCTTTCCGCCCCTGAAAAGGAGTGGATGGACACTAAGACCGAGTTCAAAGAGGGCATGTACTGCTACGCCGTTAAGCCCGATTGGCTGAAGCCGATCGATTTCCCGAACGGCCATGTCTGGGCTCCGAACGAGGAAGATTGGCATCTTCCCGAGAACTGGAAGGAAATCGTGCTCGACACGATGGCCGACCTGCTCAAGAAGTATCGCTCGTTCCGCCTGTTCATGGACATCTGCGTTCGCTGCGGCGCATGCGCTGACAAGTGCCACTTCTACATGGGCACCGGCGATCCGAAGAACATGCCTGTTCTTCGCGCTGAGCTCATGCGTTCTGTCTACAAGCGCTATTTCACCACCTCCGGCAAGCTCTTCGGCAAGCTGGTTGGCGCACGCGACCTTACCGAGGACGTGCTCAAGGAGTGGTGGTACTACTTCTATCAGTGCACCGAGTGCCGTCGTTGCTCCCTGTTCTGCCCCTATGGCATCGACCAGGCTGAGATCACGATGATGGGCCGCGAGATCTTCAACAAGCTTGGCATGAACACCGACTGGATTGCCGGTCCTGTTGCAAACTGCTACATGAAGGGCAACCACGTTGGCCTTGAGCCCCAGACCATTCTCAGCAATGTTGAGATGTTCATGGACGACCTTGAGGACATCACTGGCCACCATTACGAGCCTTCGTTCAACCGCAAGGGCGCAGAGATCCTGCTCGTTGCCCCGTCTGGTGACATCTACGCCGAGCCCGGCATCTACACCTTCATGGGTTACATCACCCTGCTGGAGCACCTTGGCATCGACTACACCCTGAGCACCTATGCTTCTGAGGGCGGTAACTTCGGCTTCTTCACCACCAACGAGATGGCGAAGCGCCTGAACTCCAAGATCTACGCCGAGTCCGAGCGTCTGGGCGTTAAGTGGATCCTGGGCGGCGAGTGCGGCCACATGTGGCGCGTCATGAACCAGTACATGGACACCTGGAACGGCCCGGCCGACTGGCTGGAGGTCCCGGTTTCGCCCATTACCGGCACCAAGTTCGAGAACGCGGCTTCCACGAAGATGATCCACATCATCGAGTTCACCGCCGACCTCATCCACAACAACAAGCTCAAGTTCGACAAGAGCCGCAACGATGACCTGGTTGTCACGTTCCACGACTCCTGCAACACGTCCCGCGGCATGGGCATCCTCGAGGAGCCCCGCGAGATTATCAAGGCCGTCTGCAACAACTTCTACGAGATGCCCGAAGAGACCATCCGTGAGAAGACGCTGTGCTGCGGTGGCGGTGCTGGCCTGAACGCCGGCGAGAACATGGAGCTTCGTATGCGCGGCGGCTTCCCCCGTGCAGAGGCAGTTCGCTCGGTCCGCGATCGCTTCGGTGTCAACACCCTGGCGAACATCTGCGCTATCGACCGCGTTGTTCTTCCGCCTCTCATGGATTACTGGGTACCTGGTACCAGGGTCACCGGCGTCCACGAGCTCGTTGCAAACGCACTCATCCTTGACGAGAACGATCACCGTACGCTCAACATGCGTCTTGAGGATCTTCCCCAGAAGGACGAGCCTGCTAATGCGGAGGTGTCTGAATAATGAGCAAAAAAGCGAAGATCACCCTTTTCATCGTAGTTGCATGTGCACTGCTGCTCATCCCGTTTGCTGTTAACGCGGGCCACAAGGCCGACGCCGTTGAGGTGAGCCTTGACACCCCCGAGATCAACGCGATGGCTGACAAGCAGTGCGTTGAGGACGCTACATGGATGCGTGAGCATCACATGCAGCTTCTGAACGAGTGGCGCGACGAGGTCGTTCGCGATGGCGAGACCATGTACGTCAGCTCCAATGGCAAGGTTTACGAGAAGAGCCTCGACGACACCTGCCTGAAGTGCCATTCGAACCCCGAGGAGTTCTGCAACAAGTGCCACGAGAACGCTAACGTGGAGCTGTATTGCTGGGACTGCCACGGTGCTAACGACCCTGAACTGCACAATGTCAATTCGGAGAAATAGGGGAGTTGACATGGCTGAAAAGAAAGACAGTTCTCTGAACATGAAAAGACGAGACTTTACCAAACTCGGCCTGGGCGCTCTCGGTCTTGGTGTTCTCGGAATGGCTGGTTGCAAGACCGAGTCCACCACGTACACCGAGATCGTTTCTCAGACCAAGATCGACGGTAGCAAGCATTGGGCTATGGCTATCGACGTCGAGAAACTGAACAAGCTCGGTGTTCTTGACGACATGATCGCCACTTGCCACGAAGAGCACAATGTTCCTCATATTGAGGACACCAAGCGCGAGATCAAGTGGATCTGGGGCGACACCTACGAGCACCTCTTCGAGGACATGGAGAACGAGTTCAACTCCGAAACCGTGAAGCAGCTCGAGTTCCCGGCCCTGTGCAACCACTGCGAAGAGCCTCCGTGCTGCCGCGCTTGCCCGACTGAGGCAACCTTCCAGCGCGCAGACGGCATCGTTACGATGGACTACCATCGTTGCATCGCTTGCCGTTTCTGCATTGCTGCTTGCCCCTACGGCGCACGTAGCCTGAACTACAGCGATCCGCGCAAGTACATGGATCACATCAATCCCAACTACCCCACGCGCAGCAAGGGCGTCGTAGAGAAGTGCACCTTCTGCTACGAGCGCATCGACAAGGGCGAGGCTCCTCTGTGCATTGAGAAGTCCAAGGGCACCGTTGTCTTCGGCGATCTCAACGACGAGAACTCTGATGTGTGCAAGGCCCTGAAGGGCGCCTTCTCCATTAGGCGTAGGGTCGAGCTTGGCTCCGGTCCGAGCGTCTACTACATCATCAAGGCTGGTGAGTAAGAATGATCGAGAAGATTTTCCACGGTGGTAAGCTTTACTGGGGCTGGATTTGCTTCCTGCTGGTCTGCATCGGTATCGGTGTAGTCGCTTATGCGAATCAGCTTCAGAACGGCCTGATCCTCACCGGCATGAGCCGCGACGTCAGCTGGGGTCTTTACATTGCCCAGTTCACGTTCTTCGTCGGCGTTGCTGCTTCGGGCGTTATGGTAGCCATCCCGTTCTATCTGCATAACTACAAGGAGTTCGGCCCCATGCTGATCTTCGGCGAGTTCCTCGCTGTTGCAGCTGTTCTGGTTGCCCTCCTGTTCGTTATCACCGACCTTGGTTATCCGCAGCGTTTGTTTAACGTTATCTTGTATCCGTCCCCGCACTCCATCCTGTTCTTCGACATGTGCGTCCTTTCTTCGTACCTGATCGTGAACATCATCGTGGGCTGGGCGGCTATTTACTGCGAGCGTAAGCAAATCCCGCCTTTCAAGTGGGCTAAGGTTCTGGCAATCATCGCAATCCCGCTGGCTATCGGCATCCACACCGTTACCGCATTCATCTACATCGGCAACCCGGGTCGTGCATATTGGGGTTCCGCAATCGTCGTTGGCCGCTTCCTGTCTTCGGCTTTCGCTGCTGGTCCTGCTCTGCTGATCATGGTTTGCTTCATCATGAGGAAGTTCACGAACTTTGACATTTCCGAGAAGGCTCTTAACTCCTTCGGTAAGATCGTTGCCTATGCAATGAGCGTCAACATCTTCTTCTTCCTGCTTGAGATCTTTGCCAGCTTCTATCCCAATAGCCCGCATCATATGGCTCCTATTGAGTACCTGTTCTTTGGTCTTAATGGCATCAACCAGCTTGGGCCCTTCATGTGGGTGGCAACCGTGTGTGCTTTCGTCGGCGTTGCCCTGCTCATCGTTCCGAAGTGGCGCAAGCAGCACAAGACTCTCTTTGCTGGTCTGTTCCTGGTCTTCCTGGCCTGCTGGATCGACAAGGGCCTTGGCTTCACCCTCGGTGGTTTCACGCCCACCGTTTTCGGCACCGTTGTCGATTACATCCCGAACCCCAATGAGATTTGCGTTATCGTCGGCGTGTTCGCTATCGGCGCTTTGGTTCTGACGCTTCTGTACAAGATCGTTATCGGCGTTCGCAACGATAACGCTCAGGGCGCTAAGAAGCTTTCCGAGGTTGCCGGTCATTAATGCTGCAGATGCGTTAAAATAGCACCTGTGCGTCCAAGTGGCGCACGGTGTGTTATCATCATTAGCAATTCGCCGTGTTAAAGCGGCTGGATGCAGAAATATAGGCTGAGTGTTATAAGAAAAGGAGTGAACATGGCTGATATTCAAGTAGGCGATCGCACCATCGCTCTTGATGAGGACGGCTTCCTGGTAGATCCCGCAGATTGGGACGAGCAGGTTGCTGAAGCTCTCGCCAAGTCCGAGGAAGTCGAGCTCACCGATGCTCACTGGGCAGTCATCAACTACCTCCGTCAGTACTATGCTGACTTCGGTACCGCCCCGATGGTTCGTAAGATGCTGCGCGACACCAAGCTGTCGAACGGCGAGATGTACGAGCTGTTCCCCAGCGGCCCCGGCAAGGGAGCTTGCAAAATCGCTGGCCTCATGAAGCCGACGGGTTGCGTCTAAGTCTTAATCAAGGCTTTGATGGGTTATCGCCTGTTATGTCTAACGGTCTTGCTGTGAATTCTGTTATGGGAGAGGTACGTCCTCTGCCGCGTCTTATGATTGCGGCTCCTAGCGGAAGAAGCGGCAAGACCGTTTCTACTATGGGCATAATGCGGGCATTAACGTCAACTGGGATCGATGTACGCCCTTTTAAAAAGGGTCCCGACTACATCGATCCCAGTTGGCATTTTCTTGCCTGCGGAAAGCCGTCGCGCAACCTCGATCCTAAGTTCATGGATGAGGCGACTATGCGTGATGTCTTGGCCGATGCGGCCGATGGCTGCGATATCGCCATCATCGAGGCTGCGATGGGTTTTTACGACGGCTCCGACCTTGAAGGATCAAGCTCTTCGGCAAATGTGGCCAAGGCAACGGGTGCGCCTGTCATCTTGGTCATCGACGCTACGCGCATGACCCGTACGGTTGCGGCCTTGGTGATGGGCTGCATGCACTTCGATCCCGAGGTGAACATCGCAGGCGTCATCGTCAATCATGTTCGCGGTAAACGCCACGCCACGCGCATCCGCGAAGCCGTCGAGCACTACTGCGGCATCCCTGTTGTCGGAATGATTCCCGAGAGCGAAAAGCTCATTATTCCCGACAGGCATCTGGGTTTGGTCAACGCACCTGAGTTCGACGACCTTGACGACTTTTTCGACGGGGTAGCTGAAGTTATTCGCGAGAACGTCGATCTCGATTTGCTCATATCCATTGCACAAAGCGCCCCTGCGTTAGAGGCTCATCCAGTTACGTTCCCGGTTGCGGCCAGCATCGAAGCTGGAGCCGATCGCGTGAAGGTTGCGGTTGTGCGCGATAGGGCGTTCAACTTCTACTATCAAGAGAACTTACAGGCGCTGGAGCAGGCCGGGGCGGACCTTGTTTTCGTCGATGCGCTTAACGACGTCGAGCTGCCTTCGGACATCGATGGCCTGTACATCGGCGGAGGGTTCCCAGAATCCTACGCGCAGCAGCTGCAAGACAACGCGAGCTTTCGCCGAAGCATCCTTGCCGCAATCGATGACGGCATTGCATGCTCGGCCGAGTGCGGTGGCTTGATGTTCCTTTCTCGTCAGCTTTTGATCGGAGACAGCTCCTTCGATATGGTCGGTGCGTTCGGCTTCGACGTGCAGATGATGGAAGAGCGTCAGGCTCACGGCTACGAAATCGCCCGTGTGAGCGCCAGCCATCCTTGGCTTGCGGAAGGAACAAAGATCGTCGGACACGAGCATCATCATTCGCGCGTGCTCGGCATGAGTGAAGATAAACCGTTCGCGTTCGATATCACACGTGGAAAGGGAACCTTCGGAAAACAGGACGGCGTCTGCCGAAATCGCACAGTTGCGGGTTATTTGCACGTTAACGCCATCGCTTCACCGCAATGGGCGCTCGGATTCGTCGATGCGGCGGTAGAATATCGAAGCCAGCGTTTGATTCGTGAAAGGAAAACGGGAGAGAGATGACGAACACTGAAGCTGGAAACGCGGGTCCTCTTGAGTGCGTTGCCGGTGAAGCTGCTTCGTCGCTCGGGCATTCTGCCAAGGTCCTTCCCGCGATGCATGCCCATGCGGGCTATGCCTTGTTCCTCGATCTTACCGATCGTCTTGTCGTCGTGATCGGCGGCGGTGCCATTGCTCAGCACAAGGTTGAAACGGTCATTCCATTCGGTGCGCGAATCGTTGTCGTTTCTCCACACATCACCGATGGTCTTCGCAAGCTTGCCGAAAACGGTGCCTTGAAATGGGTCCCCCGCGAATATCGCGAGGGCGATCTTAAGGATGCACGCCTGGTGTTCTCTGCATGTGGTGTGCCGAGCGTTGACGATGCCGTGCGTGAGGAAGCTCTTCGCGAACGCGCACTTATCAACGTCGTCGATGTGCCCGCCAAGTGCGAGTTCATCGTGCCGAGCACAGTCGATCGCGGGCCATTGCGCATTGCGGTCAGCACCAGCGGGTGTGCGCCGACCGAAGCCAAGCGTATCCGCCGCAAGCTCGAGAACGACTTCGATGAAAGCTGGGAGCCGTATCTTCGACTGATGCAGAGTTTCCGTGCGCTGGTGAAAACCAGGATCCTCGAATCTGACGAAGCCAGGAAGCCTGTCTTCGAGGCAGCAACGCAAGCCGGATGGCGCGAACGTTTGGCGGCTGGCGAAAACATCACGCCCGAGCAGGCTTATGCCGAGGCGATTGAAAAAGCAGGGGTGAAGTTATGAACATCTGCGTAGTCGGATTGAACCACACCACAGCCGGGGTCGAGCTTCGCGGAAGGATCTCGTTTCGCAAGAGCGAGATGAAGCGCCAGCTCAATCAGCTGTGCTCTTACGCGAACATCGACGGCGCGGTAATCGTGAGCACGTGTAACCGCACTGAGATATACGTTTCCACGCCCAACCCTGAAGATGCGCTTGCCGAAGTGAAGACCTTCCTGCTTGTCGAGAAGAACGTCACTCCTGAAGAGCTTGAGCGCAGCCTGTACTCCAAAGTTGGCAGGGAGGCGATCGAGCATCTGTTCATCGTCGTTGCGTCGCTCGATTCGATGGTTTTGGGCGAGCAGCAGATCATCGGCCAGATGCGCACCGCATTCAAAGAGGCCAGCCACGCCGGGTGCGTGAACATGGTGCTTACGCGCCTGTTCCGTCAGGCAATGGAATGCGGCAAGCGCGTGCGCAGCCAGACGATGATCTCGGAAAGCCATGTCAGCGTTTCCACGGTCGCCATTGACATCGCCAAGCGTGCGTTCGACGACTTCGCGGACAAGACGGTGCTGGTTGTTGGTGCAGGCGAGGCAAGCGAACTTGCGGCTCGTTACTTGAAGGAACAAGGCGTCGAGGCGTTCATCGTCAGCAGCCGCACCCGCGAACACGCTATCGTGCTTGCCGAGGAGCTTGGCGGTGTAGCCCGTCGTTTCGAAGACCTGAAGCAGCTGGTCAACGAGGCCGACATCATCGTGTCGGGTACGGCGGCGACACGCTACGTCATCACGCCGGACATGTTCGATGGTACTCAGCGCGACAAGGTGCTCATCCTGGACATTGCCATTCCGCGTGACGTCGATCCCGCCTGCTCTGAGGTGGAGGGTGTCATCGTTCGCGACCTTGACGACATCGGCAGGGAAATCGGCCAGAACAAGGACAGCCGTTCCTTGGCGGCCGAGCAGGCCCGCGCAATCGTCGCCGAGGAGACCGAGGCGTTCTTGGATTGGTCGGCGGGTTACGCGGTCACGCCTCTTATCAAGGCCATCCGTCTTGACGCCGAACGCATTCGCCAGCAAGAGGTCAAGCATCTGCTTCGCACGCTTGACGTGGAGCTTTCCGAAAAGGATCTGGAAAGCCTGGAGTGCGCGACCAGCGCTATCGTGAAGAAGATCCTGCATGAGCCGACGGTGCGCATCCGCGAGAGCGCGAGCGCGCATTCTGAATATGAAACCATCGACGCGGCGCGTTATTTGTTTGACGTTCCGCAGGCAAATATCAAGACCGACGCCAAACAAGGGGCGATGAACCAGTGAGGAAGATCATCATCGGAAGCAGGGGCAGCAAGCTGGCCCTGTACCAGTCCAATCTTGTGAAAAGCCTGCTTGAGCAGGCCGAGTCTGGGCTGACCTGCGAGGTTCGCATCATTCACACGAAGGGCGACAAGATCCTTGACGTGGCTCTTTCGAAAATTGGCGACAAAGGCCTGTTCACGAAAGAGCTTGAGCGTGCCTTGCTCGACGGCGAAGTCGACCTGTGCGTCCATTCCACCAAGGACATGCCTACGGCACTGCCCGAAGGTCTTGCCATCATGGGCATGCCTAAGCGCGCGAGTGCTCAGGACGCCATCATTTCCAGCACGCCTGGCCTGACCGTTGACTCGCTTCCCCAGGGTGCTCGCGTTGCGACGGGCAGCCTGCGTCGTGTGGCCCAACTGCTGCGCCGTCGTCCCGACATCGAGGCGTGCGAGATTCGCGGCAACGTCGATTCGCGTGTGAAGCGCGTGCTTGACGGTGAGTTCGACGCGGGCATTCTTGCTGCTGCAGGCGTTGAGCGCCTGGGTCTTCAGGATGCCGTATCGGGCAACATCCCGACTGACGTTCTTATCCCTGCTGCAGGTCAGGGCGCCATCGCCATTGAGGCACGCCAGAACGACGCAGAAATCGCGGTCCTTCTTGAGAAGATCACCGACCGCGACACGTTGCGTGCGGTCACGGCTGAGCGCTTCGTTCTGGGCGCTCTTGAGGGTGGCTGCCAGGTTCCCATGGGCATTCATGCCGAGATCGACGGCGATGTCATGGACCTGTGCGCTTTCGTGGCAAGCCTTGATGGCACGAAATACGTCGAGGCTCGCGCAAAGGGCGACGCGAACGATCCCAAGGGGTTAGGGCAGGTCGTTGTCGATGACCTGGTGGGCAAGGGCGCTCGCCAGATTTTGGATGAGATCATGGGGGAAGCTGAATGAGCAACGAAACGAACGAGTTTCAGGGCGTGAGCGCCGCCATGGTCTACCTTGTGGGAGCCGGTCCTGGTGATCCAGGCCTGCTGACCTTGCGTGCGCAGGAATTGCTCTCAAACGCCGACGAGGTTATTTACGACTACCTGGCCTCGGATGCAGTCATGCGCTTCGCGCGGCCCGAAGCCAAGAAGATCTTCGTGGGCAAGAAGGGCTTCTCGAATCATGTCACGCAGGAAGAGATCAACGCGCTGTTGGTTGCCGAGGCTCTTGCGCAGCCCGGCGCGAACATCGTTCGCCTGAAGGGCGGCGATCCGTTCGTCTTCGGCCGCGGCGGCGAGGAAGCGCTCGAGCTTGTTGCGAACGATATTAGCTTCGAGGTGGTGCCCGGCATCACGGCGGGCGTTGCCGCATGCGCCTATGCGGGCATCCCCGTCACTCATCGCGGGTTGGCAAGCGCCGTTACCTTGGTAACCGGTCACGAGACTCCCGACAAGCCCGAAAGCGCCATTAATTGGGAATCGTTCGCGCAGAACGCGGGTACGCTGTGTTTCTACATGGGTGTGCGCGATCTTCCTCACATCGTTGAGCGCTTGGTTTATTTCGGCAGGCCCGAGAACACGCCCGTTGCGCTTGTTCGCTGGGGCACCACGCCCGAACAAGAGGTTCTTTCGGGGACGTTGGGCGATATTGTCGAGAAGGTGGAAAAAGCCCAGTTCAAAGCTCCGGCCATTATCGTTGTCGGTGATGCCGTCACGCTGCGCGACAAGCTTGCGTGGTTCGATGTTAGGCCGCTGTTCGGCAAGCGCATCGCGGTCACGCGCTCTCGCGAGCAGGCGTCGGCTCTGTCGTCCCGCCTTCGTGACTTGGGCGCCGACCCCGTTGAATTCCCTGTCATCAAAACGGTCGCGCGCCCGGTCGATGACGCGATCGAGGCCGCTGCCGATTCCTTGGGCTCGTACGACTGGGTCGTGTTCACGTCTGCGAATGGCGTTAACAGCTTTTTCGGGCAGCTCGATGCGATGGGGAAGGACGCCCGCGCGTTCGGCGGCGCCAAGGTATGCGCCATCGGGCCGGCCACGGCTCAGGTCCTTGCCGATCGCGGCATCAGGGCCGACGTCGTGCCGCCGCGCTTCGTTGCCGAGTCGGTTGCCGAAACGCTGATCGACGAAGGCGTTGGCAAGGGAAGCCGCGTGCTTGTCCTGCGTGCCGCCGTCGCTCGCGACATGATGATCGACTTCTTGCGCGAACAGGGCGCCGAGGTTGACGTGGTTGCCGTGTACGATACCGTCATGCCCGACGAAGCCGATCAGGTGAAGCGCATGCGCGCCCTGCTTGAAGAGGGCTTGCTTGATGCGGTGACCTTCACGTCGTCTTCGACTGTGCGGAATTTCTGCTCGATGCTGTCCGACGATATGGGCGCTGACGCGTTCGCGAAGGCCATGGAAGGCGTCGCATGCTTGAGCATCGGGCCGATCACCTCGCAGACGATGCGCGATTCCGGCTTGACTGTGACCGCCGAGGCTGCCGAGTACACCACCCCCGGCTTGGTTCAGGTGGTTGGCGAGTCGTTCGCTTAATCGCCGGTGCGGGGTGTTGCTGCGGTGAAGTTGCCGTTACAAGGCCGTCAAGACGACGACTTTGTCGGCTTCGCGGCCACGGGCTTCTGTTGAAAGCGCGCTTTGGCTTTGCTGTCTGAATTTCAACGAAGGGGCGCCTTGCACTCGGTTGTTCGTTTGAAGCTTCGGTGCCAACCGGAGCTTCGCTTTTTCTGAGCGGTAAACTCGAACATGAAGGAAGAGATCCAAGGAGGAGACACTCATGGAGTATGGCAAGTTCCCGACGTATCGTCCGCGCCGCATGCGCGAGAACGAGACGGTCCGCCAGTTCATTCGCGAGACCGAGCTTTCCGCGAAGGACTTCATCTATCCGCTGTTCGTGAAGCCCGGTACGGGCCATCATGATGAGATTCCCAGCATGCCCGGCGTTTTCCAGGTGTCGCTTGATCTTCTTATGCCCGAGATCGACGAGCTGCTGAAGCTTGGCGTTACCAGCGTTTTGCTGTTCGGCCTTCCCGCGTCGAAGGATGAGGTCGGCTCTTCTGCATGGGACGAGCACGGCGTGGTGCAGGATGCCATCCGCATCATCCGCGAGCAGGCTCCTGAGATGTTCGTCATCACCGACGTTTGCATGTGCGAGTACACCGATCACGGCCATTGCGGCAAGCTTGATTCTGACGGCTACGTGAACAACGACGCCACGCTTGAACTGCTGTGCAACGAGGCGGTAAGTCACGCGAAGGCCGGCGCTCAGATGGTTGCCCCGTCCGACATGATGGACGGCCGCGTGGGCGCCATCCGCAAGGCCCTTGACGAGGCCGGCTTCGAGCGAATCCCCATTATGAGCTACTCCACTAAGTATGCGAGCGGTTTCTACGGCCCGTTCCGCGATGCTGCCGACAGCGCTCCGGCGTTCGGCGACAGGCGCGCATATCAGATGGACCCGGCCAACGCATCCGAGGGCGTGCGCGAGGCATGCTTCGACATCGCTGAGGGTGCCGATATGGTCATGGTGAAGCCTGCCCTTCCGTATTTGGACGTTCTGTACCGCGTGAAGAGCGAGACCGGTTTCCCCACGGTTGCCTACAACGTGTCGGGTGAGTACTCCATGGTGAAGGCCGCCGCTCAAAACGGCTGGATCGACGAGAAGCGCGTTGTTTTGGAACTGCTTACCAGCATCAAGCGTGCTGGTGCCGACATGATCATCACGTACCATGCAAAGGAAGCCGCCCGCTGGCTTGCCGAGTAAAATGAACTGACGCGCGCTGGGTTCCGGTTGGCAAGCCGACGCGTTTTTGGGACGGGGCGTACGCAATGCTTGCGCCCCGTCGGTTTCTTAAGACTTTGCTAACGGCGTCGCGAAACGCCGCAAGGAGGAAGAATGACCCACGAGGTGACGAACCACAAAGGATCCGACGCCTGTTTCGAAGAGGCGAACACGTGCATTCCCGGTGGTGTGAACTCTCCCGTTCGCGCGTTCGCGAACGTGAACGAGACCCCGGTGTTCTACGACCATGCCAAGGGCAGCCACGTTTGGGACGTCGACGGCAACGAGTACGTCGATTTCATTGGCTCGTGGGGCCCGATGATCTTCGGCCATAGGCCCGATTTCGTCGATGACGCCGTGCGCGCTCAGCTTGATCGCGGCGTCTCGTATGGCGCTCCGTGCCAAAGCGAGATCGCCTTGGCCGAGAAGATCTGCAAGCTGGTTCCTTCTGCTCAGAAGGTGCGCATGGTTTCCAGTGGCACCGAGGCTACGATGAGCGCCATCCGTTTGGCTCGCGGCTATACGCATCGCGACAAGATCATCAAGTTCGAGGGCAATTATCATGGGCACTCCGACTCGCTGCTGGTTAGCGCGGGTTCGGGCGTTGCCACGTTCTCGATTCCCGGTACGCCGGGCGTGACGGCGGGCACTGCGGCCGATACGTTGGTGTGCGTGTACAACAACCTTGACTCCGTTCGCGCCACGCTTGAGGCGAACAAGGATCAGGTGGCTTGCATCATCGTCGAGCCCGTTGCCGGCAACATGGGGGCGGTCGCTCCTGCCGAGGGTTTCCTGCAGGGCCTGCGCGAGCTGTGCGATGAGTTCGGCGCGCTTCTTATATTCGACGAGGTTATCTCCGGTTTCCGCGTTGCCCTTGGCGGTGCGCAGGAGCGTTACGGCGTCATGCCCGACCTGTGCACGTTCGGCAAGATCATCGGCGGCGGTTTCCCCGTCGGCTGCTTTGCCGGTCGCGCCGAGATCATGGATCAGCTCGCACCGAACGGCCCCGTGTACCAGGCGGGCACGCTTTCCGGCAACCCCGTTGCCATGGAAGCTGGCTTGGCTCAGCTGGGAACGCTGGAAGCGGGCGTCGTCCCTGCTTCGGTCAATCCTGAGGCTGCTGGTCAGGGGATTTACGACTATCTTGAGCTCTTGGGCGCGCGTCTTGAGGCGGGTCTGAAGGCTGCCATTGCCGACACGGGCGTTTCGGCTCAGGTGAACCGCGTGGGTGCTTTGGCGACCATCTTCTTCACCGATCAGCCTGTTCGCGATTGGGATGGCGCGGCTACGTGCGACACCGACAAGTTCGCGCGTTATTTCTCGGGTATGCTCGAGTGTGGCTATCTTATCGCTCCCAGCCAGTTCGAGGCGCTGTTCCTGTCATGCGCGCATACGCCTGCCGAGGTTGATGCGTTCATCGAGGCTGCTCGCGAGGTGCTCGCGAGCCTTTAACGTGTGCCAACGAAGGCGTTAACGTATGCCAACGGAGGCCTTGGCGCATAAGAAGGCCCCTGCCAAGCGATTGGATCGCAGATGGCAGGGGCCTTTTCGTGTTTTGTGGTGTCCCCTGGAGGATTCGAATCTCCGTTTCCGACCTGAGAAGTCGGCGTCCTTGGCCGCTAGACGAAGGGGGCGTGCATATACTAACACACCCTTCCCGCAGGTTGGATGGGCTGCCACTGAATGGGCACGAGCGGAGGTTGTGCTGCGCGGGGTGTGCGTGGGGGCAGGCGAAAGGCGACAAGCGAGCGGGGATGCTGGGTTTCGACTGAAACGCGCGGGTGCGCGAGCGGACGTCAGGTTGCGCCGGTGCGTGGGCGAAGGCCTGGCAGTTGGCCTCGGCAGCCGACTTTGGCGGCGCGTTCGTCTCTCAACACCACCGGGCGGATTGTTCATTGAAGCGGTTGATCTGGCTTACTACGATCGAATGCGATGATTCTTGACCGAAGGAGACCTCATGCCGATCGCTCTGCCCGCCATTTCTCGCCGTTCTTTCGTCACCGCTCTTGCCGCTGGGTCCTTGGCTGTTTGCGCGTCAGGCGTCGTTGGCTGCTCGCCTGCTGGCTCGGCCAGTTCTTCGAAGGCTTCCAAAATGGGCAAGGTCACCATCGGCACGCTTCCCACCGAGGATATCCTGCCGTTTTGGGTTGCTCAGTCGGAAGGCCGCTTCGAGGCTGAAGGCATCGAGGCGGAGGTTGTCTCGTTCCAGTCCGCAACCGAGCTGATCGCGGGCATTTCTTCTGGAAACGTCCAGATGGCGATGACCGACATCATGGTCGCGGCCAGCGTTTTCGCGGGAGGCACCGACTTTTCGCTTTCGTGGGTCACCTTGGGAACCACGGCGGCTCAGGGCCGTTTCGGTATTCAGACCGGCCCCGATAGCGACATCACCTCGCTTTCCCAGCTGGCGGGCGTTCCCGTTGGCGTGGGCACGAACACCATCCTCGAGTACGTCATGGACGTGTTGATGGAACGCGCCGGCCTCTCGAACGAGCAGACCGTCACGTCTGAGCTGCAGAAGCTGCCCGTCCGCTTCCAGGCTATGATGTCGGGCGAGGTTAAGGCTGCAGCCCTTCCTGCATCTTTGCTGGCACTGGGCGAGGCGTCGGGGGCCGTTACGTTGGCTGACGACACCACGGGTGAAAACATCTCGCAGTCGGTGATGGCCGTTCGCAACGATTGGCTTTCGGGCGATGGTGCTCAGGCTATTGAGATGTTCAAGCAGATTTGGGACAGTTGCGCGTATGACATCAACGCCGATCCCGAGAAGTATCGCGAGCTGCTTGTGAAGAACGCGAACTTGTCGGATGCCGTTGCTGCAACCTATCCCATCAGCGAGTACCCGCTGTGTCAGTTCCCCACGAACGACATGGTCGATCCCGTCATGCAGTGGATGGAAGGTAAGGGCTACCTGACCAAGGACCTTGCGTACGACCAGTCCAACGGTGCTTTTTCAATTCGCTAGGGGTTTGGTGCGTTCGTAGATGATTTATTTTCAGGTTGAGGGGCGCCGAGCTGCGGCGCAGGAAAATCAGACGATGACGCAGGCGGGCCCGCGGGTGCAGCTGTCGCATGTGGGTTTGGCGTATCGTGGCGAAAACGATTCGGTTGTCGCGTTGGACGACGTGACTTTGTCCGTCGCGCCCGGTGAGGCCGTCGCGATCATCGGCCCCTCGGGTTGTGGGAAGTCCTCTACGCTGCATATGCTTGCGGGAATCCTGAAGCCGACTAGTGGAAGTGTTTCGATCGGTGGCGACCCCGTCGACGAGCCTCGTCGCACGACGGCGTTCATTCCCCAGGGGCTGGGTGTTCTTCCATGGAAGACCGTGGCGCAAAACGCCGCGCTTGGCCTGACGATTCAAAAGGCCGGTGCGCGTGAGTCGCGCGAACGGGCTCTTGAAGCTTTGCGCGAGGTCGACCTGGTTGATTTCGCCGACGCGTTTCCGAAGGAGCTTTCGGGCGGCATGAAACAGCGTCTTGCGTTGGCCCGTGCCATCGCCATGGATGCCGACCTTCTCTTGATGGACGAACCCCTGTCGGCGGTTGACGCCCTGCTTCGCGAGTCTCTTCAGGACATGCTGCTGGACCTACGGAAGCGCCGATCGCAGACGCAGATCCTCGTGACGCACTCCATTGACGAAGCTGTTTTCTTGGGTCAGCGCATTTTCGTGATGACGTCGCGCCCCGGCACCGTTGCTGCGGTTGTCGAGAATCCCTCCATGGGCGAGCAGGGTTTTCGCGATTCGGATGCCTTCGCGAAGACGTGCGTCAAAGTGCGTGCGGCTCTTTTCGGCGACAACGGCTGGGAGGTGCGCTAGTGAAAGCGAAACGGGCTTCAGTGGGAGCGTCGCAGTTTAGGCGGTTGCTGGCGCCGTCGGCTTTAAAGAAGATTGGCGGCTGTCTTTTCGCCGTTGCGTTCATACTTGCCGGCTGGTGGGCGACATCGGTCGCGCTGCATTCGCCGGCTCTTCCCACGCCTGGCGCGACGTTCGCGGTGCTGGCCGCCAATGTTCATGCGCTTGCGCCCGATTTCGTGGTGAGCGCGTATCGTGTGGTGGCTTCCGTGGCTATCGGAACGGTGCTTGCCGTGCCGATAGCTTTGGTATGCGCTCGCTCCAGGGTGCTTGATGGCCTGTTTGCGCCCGTGCTTTACCTGCTGTACCCGATCCCCAAGGTCGTTCTGCTTCCGATTTTGCTGGTGTTCCTGGGTTTGGCGGACGCGCCTAAGATCGCGCTCATTTCCATCACCGTGTTCTTCCAGGTGCTGGTTGCGGTGCGCGATGCCGTTCGCGGTCTGCCGCAAGATCAGATCGATGCAGTGCGCGCATTGGGCGCTTCTTCGGCCGACGTGCTGCGCCTTGTTATTGCTCCGGCAACGCTGCCTGCGGTTTTGACCAGCTTGCGTATCTCCACGGGCACTGCCATCGCGGTGTTGTTCTTCGCCGAGGCCATTGCCGGCTCAACGGGCCTGGGCTATTTCATTATGCAATCGTGGGCGCTGGTGAACTATGCTCGTATGTTCGCGGGGATCATTGCCATGGCTGTTTTGGGTGTGGCGCTTTATGCGGTTATCGACTTGGTTGAGAGGCGCGTCGCGCGCTGGCGCTAGGGATGGCATGTGCTTGGTCGGGCTTGGCGGTTGCGTGCGCGTGAAGCCCGAGCGTTGGAGGCTTTAAGCCGCTAGCGCTTGATGGCGGTATCGTAAATAAGGTGGAGCAGCCCCGTTGGCGACACGCCGCGTGGGTCTTCAAGCCACGCTTCAATCAGGAACAACACGCCTGCAACGTTCTGTTCAAGCAGAAGATCGCGCTCGCCAGGTGATGCTTTCAAGTTGGGGTCGGCTGCCTTCCATAGGGGGATTTGCTTCATCATGCCCCGGAGCTTCTTCATGAACGCAGGATCGCCTCGTTCTCCCAGAAGAAGCACGATTTGCGTGCGATTACGCTCGTATAGGTCAAGGACATGCATCATCAGCTTGATGAGCTCGATCTTTCCCATGTTGCCCGAACAGTAGGCCACGCACTCTTCCATTTCCGCAAGAAGACGGGACTTTTCGCTTTCGAAGAGATCGTAGATGTCTTGATAGTGCAGGTAGAAGGTGCCTCGGTTGTATCCCGCCACTTCGGTGAGCTCGCGAATGGTGATCTTGTCCAGCGGTTTTTGGGCGTAAAGGCGCCAGAACGCCTCGAGGATATCGCTCTTCGTTTGGTCGGTGCTCTTCATAAGATGCTCCGCGGAACGCTTCGCGGTCGTTGGTCCCTTCTGTCTGCAGATAAAGAAAAAGACGCCGTGCTCTCGCGCGGCGTCTTGCGTTTCGATGGTGGTCGAGGAGGGATTTGAACCCCCGACCTTGTGCTTGTAAGGCACCTGCGCTCCCGCTGCGCCACTCGACCATCTTGTTGCCTTTCGGTGAGGAGATATTTTCGCACACTTCTCGTATTCGCGCAAACGTAGTCTGTGGAGACATTTCGATGACGCGGTTTTTGCCCAGGCGCTGACCTGCTTTGCTGGAGCGGCGGGGATTTCGCGCCTAATCGATGTTGGAAAAACTCGCGAGATTTGCATCTTGCTGTCTGACCATGGTTAAACGGTTGATAGAACGGATCCCCATACTGTCCCTTGCTGAAGAGGAAAGCGTGGGAGGACGATATGGATCAGTCGAAATCAAAGGTTATTGCGCTGGTCAGCGGTGTGGTATGCGCGATTTGCGTCGTGCTGTTCATGCAGTCTGTTCAAGGCGGCGCCGAGGCTCAAAGGGCCGAGGTTCTTGCTAAATACGGTGGATCGCAGGTTGACGTTCTTGTCGCAAAACGTGATATCTCCGCGGGCGAACGCGTCGATCCTTCGATGATCGAATCGCGCTCGTGGGTTTCGGATCTTCTCCCCGATGGGGCCCTTCGCTCTTCCGAGAATGTTGCCGGACTGGTGGCTTCGTCCTCGATATGCCGTGGTGAGGTGCTTCTTCAAAAGCGTTTCACGGAATCAAAAGGCCAGATTTCCGTTCCTCAGGGAACGACCGCCGTCAGCGTTCCCGCTAAGGCAGTGCAGGCGGTGGGAGGCGGGCTATCCGCCGGCATGTACGTCGACATTTATGCGACAGGCGGGTCGAAGACCAGCGTTATCGCAAAAGACGTCCAGGTGCTTGCTGTCTCGGAAAACGGATCGGGCGTGTCGTCTTCGTCGTCTTGGGTAACGGTTGCCGTTGAGGACAAGTTGGTTCAGCAGCTGGTTGCCGCCGCTAATTCCTCCGAGCTGTATTTCTCTTTGCCGGGTGACCCTTCTCCCGAAAACGAGGAGGCTGGTTCCAAATGAGCAAAGTTGCGTTGTGCGTTGATCCGGCAATGCTATCCGAGCCTGCCCTTATCGGTTTGCCCGACGAGAACCTGGCAGGGCAAAAGTGGCTTGCGCTGTACACCTCTGCGGAGGATTCGCGATTCTCGATTCTTGCGGATGACGAGCTGAAGGAGGTGTGGGTTGCGGGCTGCGAACAGGTCGATGCCATTAATTTGGCTGCGGCCATTAAGCACGATCGCCCAATCTTGCGCGTTTGCCTGTTGGCAAGCGACGACGGAGGGTCGCTTCTTAGCAGAGCGTATGCGGCATCGCTTGATGCCGTTTACAACGAGGAGATGTTCGTGCAGCGCTATGTTGCGGCAAAAGCAGCACTTGCATATTCGACAGAGGGTCGTTTGCTGGAGAGCGGGACCGCCGATGCGGGTGCTGCGCCGCAGCCTAGCGAGATTGCTTGCGAGCCTGCGGCGACAGTCTTACCTTCGCAGGCGAAGACCGCGTTGCTTATTACGGTAGTCAGCGCTTCTGGTGGCGCGGGAAAAAGCACGGTTGCGGCTTTGGCGGCACTCTGTTTGCAGATCCATGGAGTAAAGACGGTGCTCGTCGATTTCGATTACCAGTTCGGGAACGTGGCGGGTTTCTTCAAAGGCGTCGAGCCAGTCAGCGTCGATGAGCTGCTGGCGAATGGGACTTCGCTCGGGAAGCTGCGCCCGACCGGGGTGCTGCCCGCCATTGTGTCGCCGCCGCGCAACCCTGCGGAGTCCGAGCTGTTCGCGGGAAGGACGAGCGAGATCCTGTCTGTTTTGTCCTCGCGTTTCGACGCTATCGTGGCGAATACCGGTGCCACGTGGACCGAACAGCACGCGGCGATATTCGAGCGTAGTTCAAATGTGCTGTTCCTGGTTGACCAGCGCGCGTCGTCGCTGCAGGCGTGCCATCGCGCTTTGCGGCTTTGTGAGAACTGCGGCATGCCGACGGGGCCTTTCCTGTTCGTTGCCAACAGGTGCTCGAAAAGTTCGCTGCTCAGCTCGATCGATGTGTCGTGCGCTCTTCGCGGCGTTGAGGCAGTCGAGCTAAGGGAGGGCGGCCGGGACGTCGAGGACTTCTCGTCTGCGGGCATCATCGCAGATTTGGTCACGTCTGCGAATCCTTTGTACGAAAGCCTCGAAGGTTTGCTTGCGCGCCTTGTCCCGTCTTTGGGTGAAAGCGTTGCGGCGTCGGTTGGGGCGGGCGATGCTCGAGGTGGGAAGCGCGGTCTATTTAGAAGGAGGGCGGAGCGATGACGCTTTATGAACGAGCGCGTCAGGTGGAGGCTGCGTCGCGTTCGACGCAGCCAGTGGTCGAATCGGCCTTGTTGCTGCTTCGCAATCAGGTTCGACAGCTGGTTTCGGTCGATGAAGTCGCCGCGATGGCAAGAACCAACCCCTCGCGGGCTCGCAGCGAGATCAGAAACGCATGCAAACGGGCATTCGAGAAACCAAATTGGAAACATCTTCCCGATGAGGAGAGGGGGCATCTTACCGTCGCTCTGCTTGATTCGATTTTCGGATTCGGCCCTATCGAGGATTTGATCGACGATCAGAGCGTTACCGAGGTGATGATCAACGGGCCTCGATCGGTGTTTTTCGAGCGTAACGGACGTATTGAGCCGTTCGGCCGCGTGTTCGAGAACGAGTCTGAGTTGATGGCGCTGATTGACAGGATCTTAGGTCCGCTTGGCCGCCGCGTCGATGAGGCATCGCCTATGGTGAATGCACGGTTGCCTCAGGGGCATCGCGTGAACATCGTTCTTCCGCCGATCTCGCTTGTTGGGCCTACGGTCACCATTAGGAAGTTCACCGAGCGGGTGATCAGCCTTGATGACATGGTTGATAGCGGCACGATAACGCCCGAACTGCGGCAGCTGCTGATCTGGGCGGTTCGTTCGCGCAAGAGCATCGCCGTTTCTGGCGGAACGGGCAGTGGCAAAACCACGTTGCTCAATGCGCTTTCGTGCGTTATTCCGCGCAATGAGCGCATCGTCACGATAGAGGATTCGGCCGAGCTGCGTTTCTTCGAGCATCCGCACGTTGTCGGCCTCGAGGCGCGCCCTCGCAACGCCGAAGGGCTCGGAGAGATATCTATTCGCGACCTTGTCACGAATGCCTTGCGTATGCGTCCCGATCGGATCGTTGTTGGCGAGTGCCGCGGCGAGGAGGCCTTGGACATGCTGCAGGCCATGAACACTGGTCACGATGGCTCGTTGACCACGTTGCATGCGAACTCTCCGGTTGAAGCGATCTCGCGACTGACGACCATGGTGCGCTATGGCGCCGAGCTGCCTGTCGACGTGATAGAAGCGAACATCGCAAGCGCGGTTGATGTGATCGTGCAGACGCAGCGCGCCCTTGACGGTTCACGCAGGGTTTCCGACGTCGTCGAGCTTCGCTTCGATCGTAATGAAGGGAAATGCGTCGTCGTGCCCCTTTACCGGCATAGGCTGACTGAGCCGCTAGGCACGTGGATTGATTTGCCCACCTGGATAGACTTCCTTCCAAAACTTGGCTGTGCCACCGAAGAGGAGGTGCTGTCGTGGAAGCAGGATTGCTCTTGTGCGCGGCCGGCGTGATCTCGGCGTTTGCGTTTGGTTTCATGCTGGGAAAGATGGTTTGGTCGCTTTGGCTCCGACGGGCGTCCTTGCTTGACGACGAGCCTTCCGCGCGCGCATTCGTCGCCTGGCGTCTTCGTAATGAATGGAAGCCTGCGCGCAGGTTGGCGGGCTTCCTTCTTAGAAGCCGGCGCGTTGTCGGGGTTGTCGACGAGCTTTTGCTGGGCGTTCGCGGGCGAGGTTTCGAGGCGAGCCGCGAGTCCTTGCTGTCGAATTTCATCGGCGCATCGCTTTTCTTGGCAATCGTTTCAACTTTTGTTTCAGGCAATGCGGTGTGTTTGGCCGTTGTTCCAGCGTGCGCCGCCGCGGTGTTTATCGTGTTCGCCGGTAGCCTCAGGGACCGACGCAACGAGGCCTTGCGTGCATCTTTGCCGGTCGCTTTGGAGTCGATGTCCGCATGCTTCAACGCAGGTTACACGCTTTCCCAGACGTTCAATCAGGTGGCAAAGGACGTCCCCGGGCCCGTCGGCGATCTGTTTTTGTCTGCGGCGAACGTGCTGGAGTCTGGTGGTGGTGCGCATGAGGCTTTGTCTGTCATTCGGTCCAGGCATGTCGCGGATGAGGTGTCGTTCATTGCAGTGGCGTTGGATATTCAGCACCAGACCGGTGGATCCATCAAGCCGGTGCTCGAGGCCGCCTCTGACAGCGTGAAAGGGGAACTTGCCCTAAAGAAGGAGCTTCGCGTTCAGACTGCCCAAGCGCGGCTTTCCGCGCGCGTTGTCACAGTGATGCCGCTGGTGCTGATCGCGCTGTTCTCGCTGGCAAGCCCGACGTTCATGACGCCTTTTTTCGGGAGCGCGGTGGGGATCGGCTTGCTTACCCTGGCTTTGGTCATGCAGGTGACGGGGGTCCTTCTTGTACGTCGTGCGCTTTCTGCGGGAGGTGCGTGCAAATGAACGAGGCGATGGTGCTTTTCGTGGCTGGTGCGGCCGTTATTTCGGCTGGCGTGGGAGGAGCTGCCGCGTCGGCGGTTCTAGCCGAGCGAGTTGGGGGAGTGCGTCGAAAAGAACGATCCATCAGGCATCAAACCGATCTTTCGGTCAAAGACGAGGGCGGCTTGTTCGCGGCCGGGAACGAAAGATCCCGCCCGCGCGACGAAAGCGTAGGCGAGCGTTTGCTCGCCTACGCCGAGAACGTCGGATCGCGGCTTTCTTACGGAGCAACGAAGGCGGTCTCTCCGTGCGTTCGCTCGGGAAAGGCGGATTCCGATAGCGCGGCGGCTTTCTTGGAAGATCACGGTGCGCGTGCTGGGTGCGGCGATCGGCTCACTGTTCGGGGTTTCGTTGAAACGCGAATGAGGCTCGAGATCGCGTTGACGGCGGCGGGCTTTGCTGTCGGCTTCGCGCTAACGGCCGAACTGGCCTTCCTGCTTGGGCTTGTCGGGTTCGTGGTTGGTCGCCGCGCCTTGTATGCGGCGGTGCTTGCGTTGGAGCGCGAACGGGCCGACGAAGCGGAACGCCATATCTCCGAGATGCTCGAGGTTGTGGCGCTGGGGCTTCGCAGCGGCTTGACGTTCGATCGTAGCTTCAATTTATACGGGTCCCACTTTGCGACGGGCTTTGCCGCCGAGTGCGCCTCTGCGTGCCGAAGCTGGACGCTGGGTTTGATGACACGAGAAGAGGCTCTTCGCGGTCTTTCGGCGTCGTATCGGTGCGAAGAACTGGAAAGAGCGGTGGAGAGTGCGATTCGCTCAACTCGTTTCGGGTCGTCGTTCTCAAGCGAGTTGGAGGAATTGGCCAGGCAGTCGCGGGTGAACTACAAAAGCTCGGTTCGCGAACGTGTAGCGAAGGCTCCCGTCAAGATGATGCTCCCGACAGGGGCGCTGATATTGCCGGCAATGCTCCTTTTAGTGATGGGACCCATCCTGTTGGAGTTGATGAGCGGGTTTTGAAACGAAAGCTCAAAGGGAAAGGAAGAAAAATGAGTGTTTTGACATTGGGCGAAAGTAGAGTGGCGGGTTTCTTGTCGGCGCTGGGCTGGCGAGCGATATCGGTGCTTGCAGCGACGCCGATCCCTTTCGGTCTGGTAGGGGGAAAGGGCAGTCGCCTGTGCAACGAGAGGGGGCAGGGAACAACCGAGTACGCAATCTTAGTTGGGGTGCTCGTGGTAATAGCGATAGCGGCAATTGCCCTGTTCAGACCCCGTTTGCAGGAGCTGTGGAACTCCATTGCCGAGGGGATCAACGGCCTGTGACCCGTGGCGGAGAGCAAGGCCAATCAACTGTCGAATTCGCGGTGATCATGGTTGGGTGCTTGTCGATCGTCATCGGGTTGGCTGCGATTTTGCATGCGCTTCAGGACGGTAAATTCGTCGAGCACGCCCTAACGTCTGCATCTCACCACGTTGGGGGTGCGGCTCTGTCTGCGATGGCGGATGTCTTTCTGTACTGAAAGCTGTCTTAGTGCGATGCGAAGGAGGAAATCATGCGTTTCGGAAGAAATGGGAAAGCCGTCGAGCGCGGGCAGGGAACAGTCGAGGCGGCGTTCGTTCTCCCCGTCCTGCTCGGTCTGGTGTTGTTTCTCCTTCAGCCGGGCATCGTTCTTTATGATCGCGTCGTCATGAAGTCGGCAGCTGCCGAGGCGTGCCGGTTATTGGTAGTCTCGGGCTCCGACTTCGGTGAATCCGAGGAAGCGGTCAAGGCGTTCATCCGTCATCGACTGGCGGCGATTCCTCCGCAGGACCTGTTTCACGTCCACGACGGTGGCTGTTCTTGGGTTATCGATTTTTCTGGTGATGAGGACTCTTCTGTGGTCACGGTTTCGATTGAGAACCAGGTCAGGCCGCTTCCCTTGATCTCGTGGGGAATGTCGGCGATAGGTGCGTTGTCGAATGAGGGGACCTTTCGTTTGTCGGTGAGGGAAAGCGCCCCATCGCAACCTGTATGGGTTGGAAGCGCCGAGGTCGGACGTGATGTTTCCGGTTGGGCGGGTGCGTGGTTGTCATGAAAAGGCGCGTTTCTGCGGGGAGGAGCTTGCTGTCCGACAGCCTGTTCAGGGACGAACAGGGGTTTACGACGGTCAGCATGGTTCTTTCTCTTCTTATTGCATTGTCGCTCGTTTTCTCATCGGCTCAGGTTTATCGGATAAATGCCGCATCTTCGCAGGTTCAGGATGTTGCTGACGCCGCAGCTCTTGCGGCGGGGAATCAGGTCTCTGATTTTGTCTTGTCGGTGCGCCTTTGCGATGCCGTTGTGCTTTCCTTGTCGTTGACCAGCTTGGTTTCGTACGGAGCGGGGGTCGTTGCATTGTGCGTTCCGGGCGCTCAGGCTTTGGGCGACAGTCTTATCGAATTGGGCGGTCGTGTTGCGAAGGCGCGAGATGCATTTGCGGAACAGGCGAAGGATTCGCTCGAGCGCTATCAAAAGGCGCTTCCGTTTCTTGCCGCCGCGCGTGCTTCGGCGGTCGCCTCTGCAAACGACGCAACACAGGAGGGCGCTCGGTATGTGGGCGCGGCGATCCTCGTCCCTGGACGGGGAGACCCCCTCGATTTCTCCCTTTCGAGCGAGTCGAGCATTGGGGAGGAAATAGAGGAGAACGCCGACGATCTGAAGAAGGATGCGACTGCTGCCGAGGAAGCAGCCAAGGCGGCAAATGCCATCAAAGAGAGGGCGTTCATGCGCGACTGCGGCGACTTTCCCGGGTACTGCCTGTACGAGCGTGCTGACAAGTTGGCAGGGCTTGGCGGATCCGATAATCCGTTTTATAGCAGCGTCGACGCATGGTCGTTTTCAGTTCCCCTCGAGCGTGCGCGGTCTTATTACGCGAAGCGCCTTTCGATTGAGGCACCGGCTGACGATTCCGTTGCCGAGCAGGCTCGTTCGGCTCTAAGGATGCGCTTTTATGAGTATGCGACCAAGGAACTGAAATCTGCATATGTCGTAGAGGGTGGGGACCGTTTTGACGCCTACCTTCCGATGTTTCCTAAGAACACGGATGAGATGCGTGATACATGGCTGTTCTCTGAGGTCGCATACCCGATAACCGCAGATGGGGATGGTTTGACGATGCACGCGTGGCCGGGGTGTCCTCTTGCAGCGGGATTTCCATCTCTGGGTTCGATCGAACAAATGGATGAAAGCGATTTCAATACGTGCCCGGAGTGCGGGTTCACGGCGTCGAGCATGGGATCGGTTGCGTCCGCTTCGACTGCGATCGAGAACGGATTCGAGTACCACTATGCCGCAATCGTTGAAGCTGCAGGCGATTATAAAGAGGCGAGAAACCAGGCCGATCCGCTGTCGGAGAAGGTCAAGGATTCTGCCGGCGGTCTGATCAATGCGATTATGGAGGAGGCGCGCAAGGCAGCGGGGGCTCGCCTTTCGCCTAATCCTCCGGGAGGGATCGGGTCGATAGCCTTCGTTGCCAATGTCGGGTCGGTTCCCGAGGGTTTCGGCTTTTCGAACTCGTTCGTTTCTCCGGATGGAACTTTGGGAGCGCGCGTTGCCGTCTCTGGCTCCACCTTGCTTCAAGAGCCGTCTGATGAGGGCCGGAACGCCATCACGTCGCTTTTGGACGGCTTTAAGGGGAACGGCGGGTTTGGAGGGGCGGGCTTGGTTCTCGGTGCTTGGTCGGCAACCCTTGACGCGTACGCGAATGGCCAGTCAGCCCTGTTGGATGCCGTCGAGCGTGTGCTGGGATCATTGCCGCTTGTGGGCGCAAGCGGTCTTGGATCTTGGGCATCGTCGAAGTTTAAGGAGTGCATGTCGGCTGTCGGACTTGAACCCGCCGAGGTCGAATCGTTGAAGCCCGTCCTGGTGAACACCGGCCATGTTGCTTCGGCGTCGAGCGACGAGGCGGCCGGCAGGTACCTTTCGGTGAAGATGAGGGTTCTTCAGAATCCACCAAGTTCGACGGATGCCTTTTCTTCCGTTCTGAATGGGGTGGAATCCTACGTTGAAGAGGGGGTTCTTGGGATGGACTCCATCAAGATCGCCGAGATAGAGCTAGGGGTCGGAGGGCCTCCGTTCGTGATTGAGGTTCCCCTTCCCGACTCTGTGAAGGGGAGCGCCCAATCTGTCATTCAATCGGTTTTCTCGCGACTGCGGGACATCTATCTGCAGGTTAGCGGGGTGAGGGCATGGGAATGACGATGTGGCGTGGTGGGTTCTTCTCCGCTTGGCGAGGTGCTGGTGCGGAATGCGGGCAAATGACGGTTGAGCTGGCGGTCGTGCTTCCTGTCGCGATTGTGGTGGCCGCGATCGCGATGAACGCGCTGCTGTTCTTCTCGGAATGCGCGGCGTTCGATAGGGAATTCCCGAATGCTGTTCGCGTGTATGCCGCAGCACCTGCATATGGGGAAACCGCGGGAGGAAATACGGGGCTCGTTCAGGAGCATCTCCGCGGCCGCTTTGCTGAAGACCATCTGGCTGTTGACGTGACGTCGATTTCTCAGGGCTTCCTGATCAGGTTCGATGCGACGCTTACGTTCACGCCAACACTTTTCGGCATGGGACTTCGGGAGAGCGTTATGGGCGTTTCCCTTCCGCGGCTGACTCATAGGGCGTCGTTCGTGATCGACCCCTACAAGCCAGGGGTGATCGCATGAGTTGGCGGGGCTCATCAGGTACTTCGGGTAATCGCAGCGACGGTGGCTCTTTTGTGTCGTCGGTTCGATCGAGGCGTGCCCTCTTCGTCGTGGTTCTGGCGCTGTTGGCTGTTGCGGCATCCCCCGCTGCCATGGGTGCGCTGTTCGATTCGGCGGTTTCGGCTCGTGCTGTTCCGTGCGCCTCCAAGGTCGTTGCATCGGCAATGGGTGGCTCAATGCTGTGCGAAGGTGCTGAGCAAGACGTGAGTGCTCTGCTTATCGGTGCGCCGTCGGATCTCCTTGACGGCGACGACGGGGACTTCGCTCCTGCTGGGGAGACATCGCTTGCGGTGCCGCTTCCGGCTGACGCTCGCCTAGGGAGGATGTCGGCCGACGGACTGTTGATCGGCTATGAAACCGACCTCGATCCGTTTGCATCTTTGTCTTCCTTAGGACGGGCGATGAGCTTAGATGGTTGGTTTTTGACCTCGGTAAGCAAGGAGAGCGTCGTTTGTGCGTCGTTTGCGCGCGATGCCCCTTCCGAGAATTGGGCGTTCGTTTCGGCTTATCCGCTTGGGGGCTCGACCTCCGTTGTTTTGAGGGTGGCGTAGTTCATGAGGGTTGATGTAATGGAAGGTGGTCACAGTGAAGCAATGTCCGATATGCGGCGCTTCGGCTTTTGATGATGCGCGTGTGTGCTACGGCTGTCTGCATCGTTTCGATAGCGACGAGCCGCGGGATCTCGACCATTCCTTCTCCCAAGAGAAGGGCGAGGCTTCTGCGTTGACGCAGAAGATAGGTGGGATCCCGGTAGGGATAGCCTCGGTTGATGTGTCCGATGATGCCATGTCGATCGTCATACGGCTTTCAAGTCCGCTTTCGGGGGCGATGAAAGAGTGATCGTTGCAGCTCAGGAGTCGTTTTCGATGGCGCTTCGCATCGCTGCGTTCATCGTATCCGCTGCTTGTTCTGTTACGTTGGCGTCAACGGCTGGATGTTACTTTGCAGAGAGGGCGGCGGCTCGGGCGGACGAATTCGCTCGCGACGGTTTTGCTGGTAGCCGACTGCGGCACAAGATCCTTGTTGGCGGCTTGTTCTGTTTCTCGGGCGCGGTTGCGGCATGCTCGCTGTCGTGCGACTGGGCTACGGTGTGCTTTCGCGTTGTCGAAACGCAGATCATTGCCGCGATGCTTGTTGCGGATGTGCGCTTCCGTTTCCTCCCCATCGAGTGCAATCGCATGCTTGCGGCCGTTGGGTTGGTATCGCTGCTTCTTGTCCATCCCGAAGATCTTGTTGCGAACCTGCTCATCGGAGGTCTTCTCTTTGCCGTAACGCTTGGGGTTTCGCAACTCGCAATGCGTAATGGCGATCCTTTGGTTGGCGGAGGCGACGTTGCTGCGTTCCCGGCGCTTAGCTTGGCGGCGGGCGGTGGGTGCCTGATCGGGGCGCTGGTTTGCTTCGCCGCTGCAGCGGTGTGGGGCTTGATTTGTGCTTGGAGGGAGAAAGGAAACGGAGCCCCGGATGCGCTTGCGGGCGCGTTTCCGATGGCTCCGTTCTTGGCAGTTTGGTTCGTCGTCTCGATAGCGACGGGTTAGCGTTGCCTGCTTGCTGCTTGATTAACGAGCAGCTTGTTTCGCGAGGAATTCTTTGACGGCATTCTCGATGGCGCCTTGGTTGCCGTCGATCGCTTCGGTGAACCTGATGGGCAGCTCCTCGAGCGCGGCAAGTCCCGCGGGAATGTTGTCCTGTCCCGTCTCGCTTGCGACCAGCTCATTCAGCTTGCACCCGGAAAGCTCGGCAACATCTTGGGGAAGCTCGTCCTCAAGCGAAAGCTCGTGAAGCGCTTTGTATACGTTGTTGCCGAATTTCGCCCAATGAGCGGTGCTGGCGATAAGAACGGGGACGTCGTTGTCACGCAGATTTTCAGCAACCTGATAGGCGACGGCGGTGTGCGGATCAAGCAGGTAGCCGTACTGGTCGAATACCTCGTGAACGACCTTGAGGCATGTGTCGTTGTCGATAGCGTCGGCGCGGAAGACCTGGCGCATCTTCTCGAACGTGTCGCGATCGACACGGAAGGCTTTGTTCTCTTTCAGATCACGCATCCACTTGGCGATGGCATCGGAATCGCGCCCTGTGATCTCGAAGAGCTGGCGCTCGAGGTTCGAAGAGACAAGGATATCCATCGACGGCGAAGGCGTTTTCGCAAAGACGCGATCGCTGATGTCGTAAGAACCCGTGTTGATGAAGTCGGTCAGCACGCGGTTTTCGTTGCTGGCGCAGAACAGCATGCGGATAGGGGTCCCCATGCGCATGGCGTAATAGGCGGCAAGGATATTGCCGAAGTTGCCTGTAGGTACGCACACGTCGATGGGATCGCCTGCGGCAACGGCTCCCTTGGCGACAAGACGGGCGTATGCCGAGATGTAATAGACGACCTGAGGAAGGAGGCGCCCCCAGTTGATGGAGTTGGCGCTGGACAGCGCGATGCCGTACTGTTTGTGAAGCTCTTCAGCAAAATCGTCGTCGCCGAAGACGTTCTTGGCGCCGGTCTGGCAGTCGTCGAAGTTGCCGCGAACGGCCCAAACAGTCACATTCTCACCGCGTTGCGTTGCCATTTGGCGATATTGGATGTCGCTGACGCCGTCCTTGGGGTACATGACGCCGATCGACACGCCGTCGACATCGCGGAAGCCTTCAAGTGCGGCTTTGCCCGTGTCGCCCGAGGTGGCAACCAGGATCATATGCGCGTCATCGAGTTCCCCCTGGTCGCGAAGGTGCTTTGCGCTGGCGCCGAAGAAGCGGGGAAGGCACTGGAGTGCCATGTCTTTGAATGCGCTGGTCGGGCCATGCCACAGCTCAAGAATGTGCGTGTTCTCGTCAAGTGAGGTAATGGGGCAGATGTCGGCGTCATCGAAGTTGTCGCCGTATGCCTCGGACGTGATGCGCTGAAGCTCTTCATGTGAAAGGTCGATGCCGAATGATTCGAAAACCAACGCCGCTTGCTGGGCGTAGGGGAGTTTTGCCAGATCGCAGATTTCGTCGATGGTGAATGAAGGAATCTGCTGAGGAACGAAAAGACCGCCGCCGTTGGCCAAGCCGCGGATTACTGCCTGAGTGAACGTGACAGGCTCGGTGCAGACGCCGCGCGTGTCGATGTACCTGTTGTCGGAGAGCGGTTGTTTCAAAACCATGTGAGCGTCCCTTTCCGTTTCGGGGCGAATGCCGAACCGTTTTGCTTCGTGCAGGGCGATTATATCCCTAGTGGGTGCCCTGTGAGCTGCGGTGTCTTGTTTCATGCAAAGCCCAGCATCATGAAACCAGGTGGAAACGGGAATGTCTGACGCGCGCTGCTTGCGGCCAGGGGGGGGTGCTGACGCACGTTGCTCGAAGCGGATGGGAGTGTGGACGCTTGGCATGAGCAGTCGCTGCCATTCCTCCGCTTCGGTTCGAATTGATGAAAGTTCAATATGTGCAACTTATGAAGAAGTAAACCAAAGAAAACTTACTGTTGACAATGCTCAGCATGTAACCCTAAACTAACAAATGTTGAAAGGGTCAAACAACGACCTCGGGAAACAGTCGAAAAGCCGATTCAACCCCGATGTTGTTCTAGTTTGGGTTCCTTCGATTTTGAAAAGCCAATCCGGCGGTGAAGATTCCTCTCTCGTCTGATCATTCACCGCAAAACTACCGGCAAGAGGGTCCACCCCCCCCTCTCCTCCCTCTTGCCGGTCCCTTGAAATCTGAATCCCCGATGGTCCCGACGGACGGTCGGGGATTTTGCATGTTGTGACCGTACGATTCGAATAATGGAGCTTGTAAATGAAGGTTTCCAAATCGCATGAAGACTACCTTGAAGCGATTGTTGAGCTGGGCGGCAGTACCGAGCAGGCCGTTCGCTCGGTCGATATCGCCAAGAAGATGGGGGTCTCGAAGGCGTCTGTAAATAAAGCCCTCTCGCTTCTTAAAGAGAAGGGCTTTCTCGATCAGCCTTATTATGGCGACGCGACTCTTACCCCCGCTGGCTATGAATATGGCTGCAAGATCGTCGAACGCCACAACCTCCTTGTTGCCTTCATGGAGAAGATCCTTGGCGTTCCCGCTGACATGGCCGAAGAAGAAGCCCATGTGATGGAGCATGCTATCAGCGACGATTCGTTCGAAAAGTGGACCGAGTACATCAGGCGTCTCGGCATCGAATACTAAGCTGCCCGGTTGGCGGGCGCCGCGTATCGAGGTCGCCCGATCGACTCCTAAGACGCCTTCGTTGCGCGTTAGCAGCTTCAAGAAAACACAGAGCGGATACATCGTCGGTTTGGCGATGTGGTATTCTGATTTGGCTCAAGCATTACACGAAACCCAAACCAACCACGATGCTTCAGGGAGCCCAATCCATTGTCTCAGCGATCGAATATCGTGTCGTTCGATGCGGCGAAGCGCGGCAGCGCCTCGCGGTCTCGTCGTGCCTCCGGTAGCTCTCGCTCCGAGGATTTCTACTCCGATTTCGCCGAATCTCTGGACCGCTACGATGCGGCTGCGAAAGCGCAAAGCCGCCGTCGTGACTCGGCCTCTCGTCGTTCCGCATTCGCTTATCTTGATCAGGCAAAAGAGCCGGTCGCTCGCTCTTCGTCCCGTCGCTCGCCTTCGGCGGGCGCGGCGGTTTCCCGCCCCGCGCAGCCCAAGTCGTCGGGCCTTTCGTCACTTTCTGACGAGGAATTCTGGGCCGAGATGCGTGGCGACAAGCCTGCCTCCAGCGCGGGCTCTTCGTTCTCGGTGATCCGCGGCGGCGCATCCGCGTCGACCGTTTCGGCATCTGCGGGTTCCGATCGCAAGGTCGACTCAAGTCTGGAGGATCGATTCGGTGGCGAAGAGTTCGACAACGAAAAAGCCAATGCCGAAGTGAATGCGTCGAAAGCGGAGCGAAAGCGCCGCAAGCGTGCGAAAGACCGCGCTGGCCGCATGTTCGCCGAGCAGTTCGGCTCTGATGACACCCCCTCGTCTGGCGAGGGTTCGCCTCGCGCCGCTGTCTATGAAGGCAAGATGGGGAAGAACGCTCGCAAAGCAGCGCGTCTTGTCCCCAGCGGCAAGGCGGTTGCCCAGGGTTTGTCCAGCTTCAACCCCGCGGCGTTCCTGTCCAACTTCTTCCTTTCTCGCCGCGGCATGATCGCCGCGGTGGTCTTCGTGTGCTTGGTTGGCTCGTTCATCAGCATTTATGGCCCTGCCCAGCAGTACTACCAGTCCATTCGCGACAACGATCGCACGCAGGCCCAGTACGCCGCGATCGAGGCTCGAAGCGATGCTCTTGAAGCCCAAAACGACCGTCTTACCAGCGACGCCGGCGTTGAGACCATCGCTCACAAGGATTACGGCTGGGTGAAGCAGGGCGAGCAAACCGCCAAGGTCGAGGGCCTTTCCGACTCGGCCTACGCGAAGGAAGAGGCTGGAAGCACCATTACCGCCAACGTCGCCATCGGTAACATCGACTACCCTGAGACTTGGTACTCGCCCATTCTGGATAAATTCTTCGGGGTTGGGCAGTAACCATGGTCGATTCGTTCCTGCCGGTTTGCCGCGTCGCCGCAATCGATATCGGTACGGTCACGTGCCGCATGCTTGTTGCCGACGTCGATGCGCAGGGCGGTATGCGCGAGCTTTGCCGCGAATACGCCATCGCCAACCTGGGCGAGGGCGTCGATGCCACGCGTCGCTTGAAGCCGCAGGCCATCGAGCGCGTTGCCGATATCGTTAAACGATATCTGGCTAAGCTCGAATCGCTGAACGACGCCGCGCACAACCCCTTCAGTCTGAAGCCGCGAATCGTCGCGCTGGCTACCTCGGCATCGCGTGACGCCGAAAATGCCGCCGACTTCACGAACCGCATGCGCGATCTGGGCGTCGAGGTGCGCGTCATCCCCGGCGAACTTGAAGCCGCTCTTTCTTTCTCGGGCGCTACGGCGGAATTCCCCGGCGAATCGGCGGTCGTCGTCGACGTCGGCGGCGGTTCGACTGAAGTCGTCGCAGGTCAATCGGGAGAGGCCCCCGCTCTGGCGAAATCGTTTGACATCGGATGCCGTCGCATGACCGAGCGCTTTCTGAAAACCGACATCCCAACTGCGGCCGAGATCGAAGCCGCACGCACGTGGATGCGCGACCAGATGGCGCCGTACTTTGCCGAACTTCACTCGCATGGATTCACCGGTGCGCGTATGGTTGCAGTGGCGGGCACGGCAACGACCGTCGTTTCCATTCGCGAGGCCATGGAAACCTATGACTCGTCCCGTGTTCATAAAGCGCGCGTCACGCGCGGGCAGCTTGACGGCATCGCCAGCCGCCTGGGGTCGCAGCCTTTGGCAACCCGCCGTCAGACGGTCGGCCTTGATCCGGACAGAGCCCCCGTGATCGTGGCGGGCTTCCTGATCTTGCAAACGATCATGGATCTTTTGGGCGTCTCGGAGTTCACGGTAAGCGAGTCGGACATCCTTCAAGGTATTGTTTTGCGGGTAGCCAACGAATAGTGCCCATCAGGACTTGCATTCTTTGCTAAAGTGAACAGCGTCGTGCGCGAATGGGAGCGTGGCGGAATTGGCATACGCAGCGGACTTAAAATCCGCCGCCTTCGGGCTTGTGGGTTCGAGTCCCACCGCTCCTACCAGTACAAGAACGCGCAGTCGACGTTTGTCGGCACGTGCTTTTGGGGAAAGGCGCACGCGGGTGGCGTTTAGACGTCGCCTCGTTTGTTAAGCACTATCGTGAAGCAGGGGACAGAGAAATCCATGCCTAGCATCAATGAAATCCTCGCCCAGGGCGGCAAACCTGGTTCGTTCGAAGAGTATCTTGCGTCCTACGCCGACCAGGTCGGCGAGCTTATCAACGCATTCATTCCGCGCGGTTCGCATCCCGATATGGACAAGTACCTGTATGATCCGCTGCGTCGTTATAGCCAGAACGGCGGTAAGCGCCATCGTCCGCTGATCTGCTTCGCTGCATGCTTGGCCGTTGGCGGCAACGCCGAAAGGGCGGTCAGCGCAGCTGCCGCAATCGAACACTTCCATACCGCAGCGCTCATTCATGACGACATCGCCGACGAGGCCGAGCTTCGCCGTGGCGAGCCCTGTCTGCACCTTACCGAGGGCATAGGCCTTGCCATCAACATGGGTGACCTGGGGCTTTCCTTGGTAAACGGCACGGTCATCGAGGACCCGATCCTCGACGACGCTACCAAGGTCCGCGTCATCAAGGAACTCATTGACATGACGCGCCGCACCATCGAGGGTCAGGCTCTTGATATCGGTTGGGCGCGCGACGGCCGTTACGACATCACGCCCGAGGATTACCTCACCATGGCTACGCACAAGACGGCTCACTACTCGGGTGCCGTGCCCCTGGCCATCGGCGCGATCGTGGGCGGCGGAACCGACGCCCAGGTCGAGGCGCTGCGTAACTACGGCCTTGATACCGGCTTGGCGTTCCAGATTCAGGACGACCTGCTGAATCTTATTGGCAAGACGGAAAGCACCAAGAAAGGCTTCCGTGACGACATCACCGAAGGCAAGCGCACGCTTGTGGTGGTTCACGCTCTGCAGAACGCCGACGAGGCCGATCGCAAGCGCATCATCGAGATCCTTTCTTCGAAGGAGAAGGATCCGGCGGTGCTTGAAGAGGCCGTCCAGATCATGCAGAAATCGGGCAGCATCGATTACGCCCGCTCGTACGCCGAGAACCTTACCAGCATCGCGAAGAACCGCCTGATCGAGATGGTTCCTTCGTCGGATTCCCGCGATCTGCTGACCTCAATGGCCGATTGGTTCGTCAATCGCCTGAAGTAGTTCGCCTGCGTTTACGGCAACAACAACGACTCGCGGTAGCGCCTTGTCGGCTTGGTTCGGCAGGGCGCTATCGATTTTCTCGGGCGCTGCGAATCGGAAAAATCGCTCTGCCAATTCAATGTAAGGATGATCCTTGGGGCGATGCGCATGTCCGCATGGTCTATCATGGCAGGCATGGATACGATTAAGCAAAGTGACAAAGGGCCCGCAGTCGAAGACGTCCAGCATCGCCTGGCTCGTATCGGCTTGCTTGACAGCGCCCATGTCGATGGCACATTCGGCCAGGAAACCGCACAGGCAGTTCGCGTCTTCTGCAAGAAGGAGTCGCTGCCCGAGTCCGACGAAGTCGACGAGCGCGTTTGGTCGGCTTTGGTCGACGCGTCGTTCTCACTTGGCGATCGCACGTTGTTCCTTCGCATGCCGTATTTCCATGGCAACGACGTGCTCGATCTTCAGCAGGCTCTTGGCGCGCTTGGTTTCTCGTGTGGCAACGAAGACGGCATTTTCGGCGCATACACTGAAGACGCCCTGCGTAAGTTCCAGGTGAACCTGGGCCTTCCCGCAGATGGCATCGCTGGTGCTTACACGTACGCCGCCATCCGCAATCTCCATCATTCATGGGAGGGCAAAAAGCCCATCGACGTTCCTATCAACATCGGCTTTGCGCGTGCCGCCGATGTTCTGGAGCGTCATGCCCTGTGCCTGTTCGGCACCGATGCGTTCACGCGCAGCGTCGCGTCGCGCATGTCCAACCTGGCGCTTGCGACCAACCCGGCCTCGAAAATTCTGAGCGCCGATTCGCTTTTGGTCCGGCCCGATAATCGTATGCTCATGGTTCATATCATGCTGCCCGAGGAAACCTGCCCCGGCGACATTCCGTGCGTAAGCTATGCTCCCGAGGGATCTTTGTCGCTGCGTCTTTCGGCCGCGTTCGAAACGCTTGCTGCAAAGGGCGCCAACCGTTTGGCCGTTGTCACTCCTGGCACCATGTGGGAAGACGCCGGCGAGGACCGTTCCGCACAGCATTTCGCAATCACGCTGCTTGATGCGCTTTGTCTAGCGTTGTCCAAGGAGAATTAACAGGAACAGAATGAGAGAAGGAGTATCGATGACGCGTCCTATGACCATTGCGGAGAAGATTTTGGCGGCTCACGCCGGACTCGATGAGGTAAGCCCTGGTCAGCTAGTCGAATGCAATCTCGATCTTGTTCTTTCAAATGATGTGACAACCCCAATCGCCATCAAGACGTTCAACGAGATCGGCGTTGGCAAGGTCTTCGATCCCACGCGCGTTCTTATCGTCCCCGACCACTACACGCCGAACAAAGACATCAACTCGGCCAAACAGGCCAAGGCCGCGCGCGATTTCGCTCGTGAGCAGGGCATCACCCATTATTGGGAGGTAGGCTGCGTGGGCGTCGAGCATGCTCTTCTGCCCGAGCAGGGCGTTGTTGGCGCGGGCGACCTGATCATTGGCGCCGACAGTCACACGTGCACGTACGGCGCGCTTGGCGCTTTCTCCACCGGCGTCGGCTCCACCGATGCCGGTGTTGGCTACGCAACAGGCAAGGCGTGGTTCAAAGTTCCCGAATCGCTGCTGTTCAAGATCGAAGGCGAGCTTGCTCCCGGCGTTACCGGCAAGGACGTCATCCTGTACATCATCGGCATGATCGGCGTTGACGGCGCCCTTTACTGCGCCATGGAATTCACGGGAAGCGCTATTCGCTCCCTGAGCATGGACGAGCGCCTTACTATTTCCAACATGGCCATCGAAGCCGGCGGCAAAGCCGGCATCATCGAGGTCGATGACGTCACGCGCGCTTACATGGACGGTCGCGTCGAGCGTCCTTATACTGAATACCATTCAGATCCCGATGCCCAGTATCGGAAGGTGTACGAAATCGACGCCGCCGACATTCCGCCGACGGTTGCTTTCCCGCATTTGCCCTCCAACACGCGCCCCGTTGCCGAAGCTCGCGACATCGTCATCGATCAGGCGGTCATCGGCAGCTGCACCAACGGCCGCATCGAGGACATGCGCCAGGCTGCTGCGGTGCTGAAGGGTCGCAAAGTCAACCCCAACGTGCGTTGCATCATCATCCCCGCCACGCAGCAGGTTTACCGTCGGTGCATCGACGAGGGCCTCACGCAGATCTTCCTTGATGCCAACTGCGCGGTTTCCACGCCGACGTGCGGTCCGTGCTTGGGCGGCTATATGGGCGTACTTGCCCCAGGTGAGCGCTCGATTTCAACCACCAATCGCAATTTCGTCGGCCGCATGGGCGACCCAACTAGCGAGGTTTATCTGTCGTCGCCTGCTGTTGCTGCGGCATCTGCCGTTCTTGGGCACATCGGCTTGCCGACTGATTTGGATTAAGGAGCGTTTGATGAAATTCGAGGGAACAGTTCATAAATACGGTCGCGACGTCGACACCGACGTCATCATCCCGGCGCGCTACCTTACCACGTCCGATCCGGCCGAGCTTGCAAAGCATTGCTTGGAGGATCTTGACTCCGAGTTCGTGAAGAAGGTTCAGCCAGGCGACATCATCGTTGCGGAAGAGAACTTCGGCTGCGGATCTTCACGCGAGCATGCTCCTATCTGCATCAAGGCTGCAGGAGTGAGCGTCGTCATCGCGAAGAGCTTCGCGCGCATTTTCTATCGCAACGCCATCAACATCGGTTTGCCCATCATGGAATGCCCCGAAGCGGTTGATGCCATCAATAACGGTGACGTGGTCGAGGTCGATGCCGACACCGGTGTTATCGCTGATAAAACCACGGGTCTGACGTTCCAAGCCCAGCCTTTCCCGCCGTTCTTGCAGGAGATCATCGAAGAGGGTGGTTTGGTCGCCCGCACTAAGAAGATCCTTGGAAAGTAAGCGCGCCGGGTTCCTCGGCAGGCTTATTTAGCTAAGCCTGCCGATGCGGGCGATTTCGTACAGATGGGGTGACTTCTTGTAGCGAACCTCGATGGGGTTCGCATGAACGGTGCTCTCGGCAGACAGATGCACGTTCGAGCCAAGTGTCGAAACGAAGCGCGCCTCTTTCTTCTCGTCGAATACCACAGCGGCAACGCGGCCGGTCTGACCATTGACCGCCATGCGTACCTGCTCGCCCTTGCGCCCGTCAGATGCGGGGCGATCGAAATAGTACACGGGAACCAGCATAAGCCCCGATCCATGCTTGCGGATATTGCGCGCCCACGACTTCATCTTCTTGGGATTCAGGCCGAATGCCTCCTGAAGGTCGTTGCCAATGACGTAGCGGCCGACTTCGTTCACCAGCACATTGTCGTTGATAAGGCCGACAACGGCGGCAATACGGAAGTCTCCTTCTTGCATCGCGGGGTCGAAATGTGCTGCCTCAGAGTAGTCCCACGGCTCAAGAAGGCTAAGAAGGGGCATGTCGAAGAAGTCGGTTTTAGGGTAAGCCCAGTTAATGAGCTCGCTGTAGATCAGCGTGTCTTTGCGGAACAACCCGCCGGGAAACGCGGTCATCACATGAAGATCGACTGCCGCAATGGGCAGGTATGCAAGCGTCATCTGATTGTCGACGCAGTCATTCATGTCGTGCTTGGCGAACGCATCGGCGTGCTGCTGTACGAACTGCCTGGCGTTGGCGCGGGCCTGCTGCTCGGTGATATGGCAGGGAAGAGCCTGCTCGGGGATGTATTCGGCGCCCGATCCAATTGAAAGGCGCTTGCTGAACGTTCCCGGTTCGCAGCAGTCTGACATGGCAACTTTGTTGCCGCAGGCGGGGCATTCGAACACGCTTTGGGTCGATTCGCCCTCGAACGACGCGCCGCAGTATGGGCAGGGAATGCTGATGTGCTTCGATTCGCTGAGCTCTCGCGCAGTGGCAGGGTCGTCGTTCAGAATCTTCTCGAACAGCGACATGCTGCGCCAGTAGTACTCGAAGTAGTACCAATCTTTTTCCTCGGGCGGTTGAAGCGTGCCCGCAAGGACAAGCTTCAGCAGGTCATTTTGCTTCTCGAGGGGCTTATGACGGAAGCTGATCAGGGCGTTTGGCTCGGATCCGTCCTTGCTCCAGGGCTCGCTTGCGCCGCAATACGCGCACTCGAAACTGCGCTTTGCTTGGTTGGAGTACATGGGGCCGCCGCAGCTCTTGCATTTGATGGCGAATACATCTTCCATTGCTGCCTCCTCAATAGAAATGTTGTTGTCTAGTATGGAAGAAACCTTCCTTTCATGGGTAGTCCCCGATGTCCCAAAGTTGCAGAGATCTGCCGGAAAACATCATGTTGGGGTCTTTCTGGTTTCAGGGGCGTTTCGAGCTGAACTGTTTGATGCCGCTTGCAGCTCAGGGCGTTAGTATTGACTTGCGAATCAGTAACGTGTTGAAAGAGGTAAGCGAAATGGCTGCAGCGTATAACATCTGCCTTCTGCCAGGCGACGGCATTGGCCCCGAGATCATCGCCGAGGGCGTGAAGGTTCTAAAAGCCGTTGGTGTGAAATACGGCGTCGAATTCAATTGCGCGGATTCCCTTATCGGTGGCGCCGCTATCGATGCAACGGGAGATCCGCTTCCTGAAGCAACGCTCGAGGCCGCTAAAGCTTCCGATGCGGTTCTTCTTGCGGCGGTTGGCGGACCGAAGTGGGATTCCACCGATCCGAATGCACCTCGTCCCGAGCAGGGTTTGCTGGGCATCCGTAAGGAGCTTGGGCTATACACCAACCTTCGCCCCGTGAAGATTCATCGGGCGTTGGCAGGGGCTTCCACGTTGAAGCCCGAGATCGTCGACGGCGTTGATCTGATGATCGTTCGTGAGCTTACCGGCGGCTTGTACTTCGGTAAGCGTGAGCGCTTCTACGACGAAGAAGGCGCCGGCGCTAACGGTGCGAAGGGCCAGCGCGCCTATGACACGCTTGAATATCGCGAGTACGAGGTCGAGCGGATCGCTCGACAGGCGTTTGAAGCGGCGCGTAAACGCCGCGGCAAGGTGACCAGCGTCGATAAGGCGAATGTTCTTGAGACCAGCCGTATGTGGCGTGAGATCGTGCATCGTATTGGCAAGGCGGAATACCCTGACGTGGAGATCGAGGACTTGCTGGTTGATAACACCGCCATGCAGCTCATCAATCGCCCCGCGGATTTCGACGTCGTCCTTACCGAGAACATGTTCGGTGACATTCTGTCTGATGAGGCTGCCCAGATCACTGGCTCGCTTGGCATGCTCGCAAGCGCAAGTTTGGGCGACGGCGTTGCGCTATACGAGCCCAGTCACGGTAGCGCACCTGACATCGCGGGCAGGGGTGTTGCCAATCCGCTTGCTCAGATCCTTTCCGTCGAGATGATGCTGCGCTACAGCTTTGATATGCAGGATGCAGCTGACGACATCGCGCGTGCCGTCACCGAGGTTCTGGATGAAGGTTGGCGCACGGGCGACATCAAGGATGACCAAACCGCCGATGACCACGTGGTCGGCACGGCGAAGATGGGCGACTTGGTAGTCGAGCACTTGTAAAAGACGTAACACCGTTTGGAAAACTGCTTCAGCATTTCAGCGGCTCGCATGAGCGGGCCGCATCTTTTTGCCTAAGGGACTGCTGGCATCTGGACCGTTTTTCGCGCTGTGCCCGGCCGTGCTCCTCATTCCATGCGAGATCGCTTTGCGCGCAATAAAAGAAGGCCGCCCATTTGGGCGGCCTTCGAAGCAACAGGGGAGTTGCGATTAGTGCTCCAGAGAAGCGATATACTTCTCGGCAGCGGTTGCGGCAGCAGCGCCATCGCCAACAGCGGTGGCAACCTGACGCAGGAACTTCTGGCGAACGTCGCCGGCTGCGTAAACGCCCGGAACGTTGGTGGACATGTTGTCGCCGTCGGTAACGATCCAGCCCTTCTCGTTCAGGAACGGCTGCTCGCCCAGGAAGTCGGTGTTCGGATCCATGCCGGTGAAGAAGAACACGCCCTGGCACGGCATCTTCTTTTCTTCGCCCGTGGTGACATCCTTAAGAACGATGCCCTCGACCTCGTCCTCGCCGTAGACCTCGGTGCAGGTAACGCCGAAGTTGATGTTGATCTTCGGGTTCTCCTTGACCTGCTCGGCAGCGACGGCGTTGCAGCTCATGCGACCGTCGGTATGACGGGAGATAATCTCGACGTCGGTGGCGAACTTAGAGATGAACTCGGATTCCTCAACAGCCTGGTCGCCGCAGCCGATGACAGCGACCTTCTGGCCGGTGTAGAACTCGGCGTCGCAGGTGGCGCAGTAGCTAACGCCGCGACCGGTGAACTCGACCTCGCCCGGAGTGCCCAGAACACGAGCATGCGTGCCGGAAGCGATGATGACGGCCTTCGCATGGTAGGTGATCTTGCGGGTTTCGATGAGCTTGTCCTCGCCAGTGAAATCAACGCTCTTGACAGCCTGCTGACGGATCTCGACGCCGAAACGCTCGGTGTCGGCGCGCATCTTGTCCATCAAATCGGGGCCGGTGGTGTGGCCAGCCGCGGGATAGTTGGCGATCTCGGTGGTGGTGGTGACGCGACCGCCGATGCCGCCCTTCTCCAGGATGACGGTCTTAAGCAGGGCGCGACCGCCGTACAGACCAGCCGTCAGGCCCGCCGGGCCACTGCCGATGATGACGAGGTCGAAATATTCATCGGTCTTTTGCATTTGCTCCCCCTAATGTATGAGTGGTGGATTGCGCACACTCCTCAGTCCGAACGCGGCTCGCATTGACGAACCTGCGCGCGACCCTCTTAATGCGCGTTGCCTATAATTAACCCTTGCTGATAATTTACCCCAGTTGTCTAGCTACCGCTTATCGGCAAACGCGATATCTAATGGTGCGCTATAGGATCTGACTATAGTAGCGGGTAAATATGCTTCATAGACAACGGATTCGATGCTGATTTTCCTCATGGTTGTATAAATTGCGGCTGATCTAGCGTTATTTCCGATGGAATGTAGCACAAAAGCAACAGCTTGGTTCGAAACATAATTCTTGTCGTGCGTTTTCTGCAATGCGTGGTAGCATATCCCGTGAGGTAACTGTTGATACAGTTAAAGAAAGGGAGTTAACAATAATGAAGAAACTTGGTCCTGAAGCATTTGAGGAGCTCGTTGAAGACGGTGGCCAGAAGTGCCTCGTTCTCGTTTCTCGTAAGACCTGCCATGTGTGCCAGGAAGTTCATCCCAAGATCGAGGCTCTCGAGGCCGATTACCCGAACTACAAGTTCTACGAGATCGACGTCGAGCAGCAGCCGACCATCCTCCCGAAGTACCATCTGAAGGGTGTTCCTCAGACGATGTTCTTCGCCGGCGGCAACGTCAAGGCTGTTATCTCGGGCGATGCTCCTGAGGACGATTTCGCTGAGAAGATCGAAGAGTTCATGTAAGAGCTTCGCGCTTTGCGGTTGCTTTTCGAAAGCGCGTCAACTCTCGTTTTGCGGGTAGATTGGCGCGCTTATTTTCTAGCTTAAGCAAGGCGTGCCGGGTTGCTCCCGGTTACTTTTGGTGGAATACCGCGTTATAGGGGCGCGGTTTTATCCATAGTTTCATGTAGGAGAAAGTTAGTTCAAGAAAGAGGTAAGGGAATGGGACGTCCAAACGTTTTTCCGACTGGCACCACCGTGTACTACCCTGAAGAGTGCTGGAACGGCTACACGCTGTTCTCCGCTCCGCAGCTTGGCGTTAACCTCATTAACATGAACGGCAAGATCGTCCGCCATTGGAAGGATATGTATGGCTTCCCGCCTAAGTTCCTGCCCGGCGGCCATATGATCGCTTCTCGCGCAACCCGTCCTGCTGCCAACGGCTATCAGGACCAGGAAGACCTCACCATGGTCGATATGGACGGCAAGGTTGAGTGGAGCTTCGACCACAACCAGCTCATCAACGACCCCGACGGTGAGCGTTGGATGGCCCGTCAGCATCACGACTTCCAGGTCACCGGCAACCCGGTTGGCTATTATGTCCCCGGCATGGAGCCCGACCCCAACTTCGACAAGATGCTGCTGCTCACACATGACGACGTGAAGAAGCCGAAGATTTCCCCGCAGCAGCTTCTGGACGATCGTCTGATCGAGATCGACCGCGACGGCAACATCACCTGGGAGTGGAGCGTTGTCGAGCATTTCAACCAGTTCGGTTTCTCTGAAGAGCAGAAGAACGCCATGTTCCGCAACCCCAACACCCAGAACGCGGGTCCCGAGGGCCAGGGCGACATCTTCCACTGCAACTGCGCATCTTACCTGGGCCCCAACCACTGGTATGACGAGGGCGACATGCGCTTCAAGCCCGACAACATCATCATGGACTCCCGTGAGATGAACATCATGTGGATCCTTGACCATGAGACCGGCGATATCGTCTGGCAGGTCGGCCCCGACTTTACCGACACGCCCGAGAAGCGCATCTTCGGCACCATCGTCGGCCCGCACCACACCCACATGATCCCGAAGGGTCTGCCGGGCGAGGGCAACATCATGGTCTACGACAACGGCGGCTGGGCCGGTTACGGCGCACCGAACCAGTTCTCGAAGACCGGCCTGAAGGTCACCCGTCGCGATTCTTCTCGCGTCGTCGAGTTCAACCCGACCAACCTCGAGATCGTTTGGGAGTGCACCGGCGAGCAGACCGGCTCGGGCGGCGGCTTCAACTTCAACGGCAACTACTTCTACAGCCCGCTGACCTCCAGCGCGCAGCGCCTGCCCAACGGCAACACCATGATCTGCGAGGGCTGCTCCGCCATCATCCGCGAATACACGCGCGAGCAGAAGCTGGTTTGGGAGTACGTGTTCCCTGACATTGGCCAGAGCCTGCTGTACCGAGCATACCGTATCCCGTACGAGTGGGTGCCGCAGCTCGAGAAGCCCGAAGAGATTGCTATTCCTCGCACTGACAACACCAAGTTCCATGTTGAGGGCGCAGCTCATTCCGAGTACGAGACCACCGCGGTCACCGTCGAGGGCGCACATGCCTTCAACGACGAGATGGCTCACTGCGTCGAGGATCTCGACTAGTCGAATTCAACGGCGTGTTGCAGCGTCATCGTGTAACGCAATAAGGAAGGACGGCATCGTAAGGTGCCGTCCTTTTCTTATTTTGATCTGGGGAAACGTACGCTATATACGTACCTAGGGTATATGCGGGCTGTGGTACAGTGGAGTCACTGCGTCTTTAGGAGAGAGGGCGCAGGTCGTGCTCGGTTCGATCACGTCGGGTCGACGCGAGAAGGGAAGCAAGGCAAACAACAGAGGAAGAGGTAACAGGTATGGGACGTCCAACTGTATTTCCGACTGGTACCACCGTGTACTACCCCGAAGAGTGCTGGAACGGCTACACGCTGTTCTCGGCTCCTGAGCTTGGTATCAACCTCATCAACATGAACGGCAAGATCGTCCGTCACTGGAAGGAGATGTACGGCATCCCCACCAAGATGCTTCCGGGCGGTCACATGATCGCCTCTCGTGCGACCCGTCCCGCCGAGAACGGCTTCCAGGACGAAGAAGATCTCACCATGGTCGATATGGACGGCAACGTCGAATGGGCTTTCAATCGCAACCAGCTGGTGAAGGATCCCGACGGCGAGCGCTGGATGGCCCGTCAGCATCACGACTTCCAGGTAACCGGCAATCCGGTTGGCTATTATGCTCCTGGCCAGGATCCTGATCCCAACTTCGACAAGATGCTGATGCTCACGCACAACGATGTGCGCAAGCCCAAGATCTCCCCGCAGCTGTTGCTGGACGACCGCCTGATCGAGATCGACCGCGAGGGCAACATCCTTTGGGAGTGGAGCGTCATCGACCACTTCAACCAGTTCGGCTTCACCGAAGAGCAGAAAAACGCGATGTTCCGCAACCCGAATATTCGCAACGCCGGCCCCGAGGGGCAGGGCGATCTGTTCCACTGCAACTGCGCCAGCTACGTCGGCCCGAACAAGTGGTACGACGCCGGCGACGAGCGCTTCAAGCCCGATAACATCATCATGGATTCGCGTGAGTGCAACATCATGTGGATCCTCGACCACGAGACAGGCGACATTGTGTGGCAGGTCGGCCCCGACTTCACCAAGACGCCCGAGCTTCGCATGTTCGGAACCATCGTCGGCCCGCACCACACCCACATGATTCCCAAGGGCCTGCCGGGCGAGGGCAACATCATGGTCTACGACAACGGCGGCTGGGCCGGTTACGGTGCGCCGAACCAGTTCTCGAAGACCGGCCTGAAAGTCACCCGTCGCGACTCCTCGCGCGTCGTCGAGTTCGATCCCACCACGCTCGAGATCGTTTGGGAGTGCACCGGCGAGCCGACCGGCTCGGGCGGCGGCTTCAACTTCAACGGCAACTACTTCTTCAGCCCGTTGACCTCCGATGCGCAGCGCCTGCCCAACGGCAACACCATGATCTGCGAGGGCTGCTCCGCCATCATCCGCGAATACACGCGCGAGCAGAAGCTGGTTTGGGAGTACGTGTTCCCTGACATTGGCCAGAGCCTGCTGTACCGAGCATACCGTATCCCGTACGAGTGGGTGCCGCAGCTCGAGAAGCCCGAAGAGATTGCTATTCCTCGCACTGACAACACCAAGTTCCATGTTGAGGGCGCAGCTCATTCCGAGTACGAGACCACCGCGGTCACCGTCGAGGGCGCACATGCCTTCAACGACGAGATGGCTCACTGCGTCGAGGACCTCGACTAGCATAACGGCGATCGCTCGATAACGATGCGCGCATCAAGTGCGGCATCGACTCACGGAGCGGTTCCTTCAAAAATGAGCGCAACGGAAAAGGACGACATCGTAAGTTGCCGTCCTTTTCTTATTCTGAACTGGGGAAACGTGTATGATGAAAAAGTGTGCCAAATATGTGCGAACTGTGATACGATGTGGGCATTGCGCGACTCGAGGCGGTGGATGCACGGGCGGTAAGGGCCCCACGCTCACTGAGTTCGCGTAGGGAGAGATAGTAGAGAAAGCAAGCAGTAGAGGAAGGGAAGAAAGAATATGGGACGTCCAAACGTATACCCGACTGGTGTTACGGTTTACTACCCCGAAGAGGCTTACAGCGGTTACACCCTGTTCGTCGGTAAGGGTCACGGTATCATCTTGCTGGACATGAACGGCAAGATCGTTCGTTTCTGGAAAGACATGGCCGGCTTCCCCGCGAAGATGCTTCCCGGCGGTCACCTCATCGGCAGCCTGCGTACCCGTGGTGCCGCATTCGCTTATCAGGATCAGCAGGACCTTACCATGGTCGACTGGGATGGCAACATCGAGTGGCAGTTCACCAAGAACCAGGAAGTCGTTGACGACGGCGAGCCCTACTGGAGCGCACGCCAGCATCACGACTATCAGGTTTCTGGCAGCCCCGTTGGCTACTATGCCCCTGACCAGGAGCCCGATCCCAACTTCGACAAGATGCTCGTCCTTACGCACAACGACGTGAAGAAGCCGAAGATCAGCCCGCAGAACCTTTTAGACGACCGCCTGCTTGAGATCGATCGCGAGGGTAACATCCTTTGGGAGTGGAGCGCTGTCGAACATTTCAACCAGTTCGGCTTCGATGAGGTTCAGAAGAACGCCATGTTCCGCAACCCCAACACGCAGAACGCGGGCCCTGAGGGCCAGGGCGACCTCTTCCATATCAACTGCTGCAGCTACCTTGGCCCGAACAAGTGGTTCGATGCTGGTGACGAGCGCTTCAAGCCTGAAAACATCATCATGGACTCCCGCGAGATGAACATGATGTGGATCATCGACCACGAGTCCGGCGACGTCGTGTGGCAGGTCGGCCCCGACTTCACCAAGACCCAAGAACTGCGTCTGTTCGGCACCATCGTAGGCCCTCACCACACCCACATGATCCCCAAGGGTCTGCCGGGCGAGGGCAACATCATGGTCTACGACAACGGCGGCTGGGCCGGTTACGGCGCGCCGAACCAGTTCTCTAAGCAGGGCCTGAAGGTCACCCGCCGCGACTCCTCGCGCGTCGTCGAGTTCGACCCCACCACGCTCGAGATCGTTTGGGAGTGCACCGGCGAGCCCATCGCTTCCGGCGGCGGCTTCAACTTCAACGGCAACTACTTCTACAGCCCGCTTACGTCTGACGCACAGCGCCTGCCCAACGGCAACACGCTGATCTGCGAAGGCTGCTCGGCCATCCTGCGCGAGTACACCAAGGACCAGAAGCTTGTTTGGGAGTACGTGTACCCCGATGCCGGCATGAACCTGATTTACCGTGCATACCGTATTCCTTACGAGTGGATTCCGCAGCTTGAGAAGCCCGAAGAGGTTGAGATCCCGCGTATCGATTGCTCCAAGTTCCAGCTTGAGGGCTCGTTCGCAAGCGATTACGAGACCAACGCCGTCACCGTTGAGGGAGCTAACGGTTTCAACACCAACATCGCTGCTTGCGTAACCGGCATCTAAGCATGGTTCGACACATCGTTTGACGATGTGACCGAGAAAGAGACAGACGCGCCTTGCAACCGCGAGGCGCGTCTGTGTTTCTTCGAAAGGCTTTCATTTTCAGGTTTGCGGTTTGTGCAAGTGCAATAAGGGAGACCGTGCGAAGGACATTTGTAGAAAGTGTGATAGAGTAAACGCACTGTCTATTGGGAAACGGGGCAATCAATTGGGGGTGCCCCGAAATAAGAAGGAGGAAGGGTAATGGGAGAATCCTCGAAGGGCCTTCAACTAGGAACCTCGAAGAACATCCATTTCATCATCGGCTTTGCCATCATGATGATCTTCAGGTTCATTCCGCCGCTGGAGCCTGTTACTGCCGTTGGCATGCAGATCCTGGGCATTTTCTTGGGTACCTTGTACCTGTGGACCACGGTTGACGTTCTGTGGTCGTCTGTTTTCTGCGTCGCAATGGTCGGTCTGTCCGACTACGACAGCATGGCCAACGTCTTGAGCTTGGCTTTCGGCAACACCGTTGTCGTTCAGGTCTTCTTCATGATGCTCTTCGCCGGTGCTCTTGCTCATGAGGGAATCACGGCTCATATTGGCCGCTTCTTCCTTACGCGCAAGATCTCCGAGGGTCGTCCTTGGATTTTCACCCTCATGGTTTGCCTTGCTTGCTTCGCAATGTCCATCTTCGTTGGCGTTACTCCGGCTGTCATCCTTATGTGGCCGATCGTTTACGAAGCACTCAACCAGGTTGGTTACAGGGCTGAGGATCGCGATCCCTACAGCATCCTGATGGTCATCATGGTCGTCGTTTCTTCGCTGGCTGCATTCGCAGTTCCGCCTTACAAGTCCAACGGCCTGGCAATGCTGGCTAACTACCGTCAGCTCTCCGGCAACCCTGCTTTCATGAACGATGGCATGTACTTCATCTACGAGCTTATCGTTGGCCTGGTCTTCATGGGAATGGCCATCCTGATCTGCAAGTTCATCTTCCGTCCTGACGTAAGCCGTCTGAAGAACCTCAAGATCGAAGAGCTCAACAAGAACCCGCTGCCTCCGCTGGACGCTCGTCAGAAGACTCTGTTCTGGGTCGTCGTCGTCCTGACCCTGGCCATGCTTCTGCCCAGCTTCTTCAAGAGCATCCCGTTCTTCGCGTTCCTTAACCAGAACATCATCGGCATGGCAGTTGTCTTCTGCGGCGTTTTCGCCGGCCTTTACATCGGCGGCAAGCCCGTCGTTCAGGTTGGCCCGTCCATCCAGAAGGGCGTTTCTTGGGGCATCTTCTTCCTGATCGTCGCCGCTATCATGCTTAGCTCGATCCTCACCAACGAGAAGACTGGCATCACCGCTGGCCTGAAGACTCTGCTGAGCCCGCTGTTCTCCGGCATGGGCGGCTTCACGTTCGTCATCTTCGCCCTGCTTATCCAGATGGTTCTTACCAACCTCTGCAACTCTCTGGTTATCGGCATGATCTTCCAGACCATCATCTTCGCTTACTGCTCCACCTCTGGTGTCGCTGCTGAGCCTGTCATCGCAGTCAGCATCTTCTTCGTTCTGTCCTGCGCTTTGTTCACTCCGGCAGCTTCTCCGTTCGCAGCAATGATGTTCGCCAACACCGAGTGGCTGCGCCCGTCTGACATCTACAAGTACACGGGCGTCATCATCATCGCCGAGTTCGTTCTGATGCTCGTCTTCGCTTACCCGCTGGCTTGCGTGATGTTGTAAGACAAGTAGCAGAAGCTACGATGCGATAACAATCGCAATGAAGGCCGAGTGGCAATGCCGCTCGGCCTTTCTGTTTGCCGGTGGGGAGCAGCATTTGCTGACGCAGTTGAAAGGTGGGCTTGCTGGCGTGGCTGATGTGCGGGCGACGCTTGGAGCGTTTGCCCGCCTGACGTCACGGCGGCGAACCGCTGACCGAGGCGGTCGGCACGGCATCGGTGCAGTGTCCGAATGCATTAAAATGAGAGACGGTGTGTCTGGCGGTTTCGTCCAGAGTAGACGCTGTTGAGCTTAAGCGATGCGCTGGCTTTCGCCTGTCGATCGACGGGCGAAAAAGCAAGCGTGTTCATGCTTTTGAACAGGAGGAATGCATGGAAGCTGACGCGTGCGGATCGAAGGACCTTTTGCAGCAGGCCAATGAAGGAGGCCGTGTATTCTTCGTCTCCGACCCCCATGGCGAAAATAGGATCTTCTCGCAGATCGTCGATGGCGAATGCGCAGGTCTGGGTGGAGCTGCCGATTACGTCCATCTGGTTGGCGATGTCTATGACCGAGGTCCTGCCGCGGAACTAATCATGGATAAGATCGCCGACATGGACAACCTTGATATCCAGTGGGGCAACCATGACGTGGTGTGGATGGGCGCAGCCCTTGGCAACCGTGGCTGCATCGCGCATGTGGTTCGCAATTGCGCACGCTATGGCAACCTCGACATTCTTGACGCGTATGGCGTCGATCGTGCGCCGCTTGAGAAGTTTGCCGCAACCGCTTATGCCGACGATCCTTGCGTAGCGTTCGGTCTGAAAGAAACCAACGGCTTGCCTGACAACCTGGTCGAGCTGAACGTCAAAGTTCAAAAGGCCATGGCTATCATCCAGTTCAAGGTTGAAGCACAGCTTATCGATGAGAACCCAGCTTTCAACCTTCAGGATCGCAAGTTGATGAACGCGATCGACTTCGCTGCGAATACCGTAGTAGTTGACGGAACCGAATACCCGCTTACAGATACGGTGTTCCCCACGGTGGATCCTGCCGATCCGAACAAGCTCACCGATCAAGAGGAAACGGTCATTGCGGCGTTGCAGCAGTCCGTCCAAAGCAGCGAGCGCCTGAAGCGCCACATTGACGTGCTGCTGCGCAAGGGCGGGATGTATCACATTTGCGGGAACGACCTTGTGTTCCATGCATGCGTGCCCCTGAACGCCGACGGCTCGCTGATGGAGACTGATTTCTTGGGTCGCCCGCTTAAGGGCAAGGCCCTTCTTGACGAGGTTGACCTCGTTGTTCGCGAGGCGTTCCTTTCCGAAGACGAGGAAGCGAAGAAGCGCGGTGGTGACTTGCTGTGGTACCTGTGGCTTGGCCAAGGTTCGCCGTTGTTCGCGAAAAGCAAGATGGCGACGTTCGAGATTTACTACATTGCCGACAAGGCTGCTCGCAAAGAGGTCAAGAATGCGTTTTACTCGCTGCTTGACGACGAGACGGCTATTGACGGCGTGTTCCGTGATTTCGGGATGGATCCTGCGTGCTCGCGCATCGTGTGCGGTCATGTTCCCGTGAAAGTTAAGGATGGCGAAAATCCTGTCCGTTGCGGCGGCAAGATCGTTATGATCGACGGCGGTATGTCGAAGGCGTACCGCAAGACCACCGGCCTTGCCGGCATGGTTCTTGTCGAAGACGGTGTGGCTGACCAGCGAGTTTCGACTTTATGCTTCATCGGTCAGCCCGAAAGCGATGATGCACCGGCCGAGATCGTCGAGAAGCGCATTTTGTAAACGCGCGTTGTGCCGCGAGCCTACGGGCTCAGGGTGCGGCAGAAGAGGGAAGTGCGGGAAAGCAACAGGGAAGAGCATGGCAACGAACGACGAAATGATCGATATCTACGACGCCGACTATCGAAAGACGGGTCGCGTCGAGCCGCGCAAGGGCATATTCCTGAAGGAAGGCGAGTTCATGATGTATGTGCTCGCCGTTATTCAGAACGAAGAAGGAAAAATCCTGATCACGCAGCGCGCTTTGGATAAGAAGTGGGCGGCGGGATTGTGGGAGGTTCCCGGCGGCGGCGCATGCGCCGGCGAGGACTCCGCCGCGGCTGTTGTGCGCGAGGTTTTCGAGGAAACGGGGCTGAGCATCGCTGGGAAAACCGGCGAACCTATCTACTCGTACGAGAACGTCGACCTTGAACGCGGCGACAATTATTTCGTTGATATTTATCACGTGAACATGGCGTTTAATGAGTCGGATGTTCACATCAGAGAGCGTGAGGCGTTGGGGTTTGCGCTGGTCGGCTGGGATGATGTCGTTGAACTGAGCAAAAGCGGTAAGTTTCTTCATTACGAGCGCCTCTGCCAGGCTCTAGGGAAATCGATCTAGACAAGCGGGAAAGCCGCTATTCAAGTAAGCGCTCAAGGCCTCGACATGTCGGGGCCTTGTTGATTCAAGCGCATTGCGCTTCTTGTTAAATTTCGGCAACGGGTCTAGCGTGTTTTCCTGAAACACGAACGCGCTCATGCGGCACGTGTTACCATCCCTGATACGCGCTTAACGGGCGCTAACTTTTACGTACGGAGAAACCAGTATGCCAACAACGATCTACAAACGACGCTTGCCTATTCCTCAGGAGATCCGCGAGGAAATGCCCCTTTCGCCCGAGCTTGTCAAGGCGAAGAAAGCGTTCGACGCGCAGGTTGCTGACGTGATCTCGGGCGACAGCGATAAGAAGCTTCTGATCATCGGCCCGTGTTCGGCCGATCGCGAGGACTCCGTTCTTGAATACGTCAACCGTTTGGCGAAGGTTGCCGAGAAGGTCCAGGACAAGCTGGTCATCATCCCGCGCGTTTACACGAACAAGCCGCGTACTAAGGGTACGGGCTACAAGGGTCTTCTGCATCAGCCCAATCCTGAAGGCGGCGTCGATCTGCTTGAGGGAATCAAGGCCATCCGCCGCATGCACCTGCGCGTCATCGAGACGACGGGCTTGTTCACTGCGGACGAGATGCTTTATCCCGACAACTATCGTTTCTTGTTCGACCTGCTTGCTTATTCGGCGGTCGGTGCGCGTTCTGTCGAGAACCAAGATCACCGTCAGGTTGCTAGCGGCGTCGAGGTCCCCGTGGGCATGAAGAATCCCACTGGTGGTTCCACCAGCGTCATGTTGAACTCCATTTACGCAGCTCAACAGCCGCAGAATTTCATCTACCGCAACTGGGATGTCACTACGACGGGCAATCCGTACGCCCATGCGGTTCTTCGCGGCTACAAGGGGCTTGACGATGTGAACTACCCCAACTACCACTTCGAGTACCTTGAGCGCTTGGCCGATGCATATTGCACGGGCGAGTATCAGAACCCTGCCGTGATCATCGACTGCAACCATGACAACTCGGGAAAAAGGCCGCTTGAGCAGCCGCGTATCGTGAACGAGGTGTTGGGAAGCTGCAAACGCTCCGAGAAGATCGCGGGCATTATCCGCGGTTTCATGATCGAAAGCTATATCGAAGACGGCAACCAGCCGGTTGATGGCGGCGTGTTCGGCAAGTCGATCACTGACGCTTGCTTGGGCTGGGAGAAGTCCGAGCGCTTGATTTACGATCTAGCAGAGCAGATTTAGGCTGCGTTGAGCGGGCTGGTTCGAGATCAGCTTTGTTGCCAAGCGGGCAGCGCCGGACGAGTGTCGGGCTGCCCAAAAACAGCGCGTAATGGGCGAATGCTCGAGACGCTAGCTTCGTCTTGCGGGATCTATCGGGCTGTAGGCGGATTTCGCCTGCAGCCTGTTTTATTTCTCGGGCGTTTTCATCGGCCGTTTCGACAGCTCGAGAAGTTCACGTGAGAACTCGACGTTGTCGAGTGCCGCTTGCGAGCGCATGAATCGCCGGTCGAAGCACTCTTCGCCCAAGCGGAAGCGGTCGAGTCCGTCGGCATCTTTCAGCGTAAGGTACACGAAGCCTGCATCGGCTTGTGCGTTATCGGGGGCGGCTTCTGAAAGCTCGTCTTCGCTCTTGATGGCCTTAACGCCGTCGTCATCGTCACGGTCGTGCCAGCGGACGGCTAAAAACGTTCGCGGGTCGAATGTCAGCAACCCTTCGCTTCCCGCTTCACGGTAATAATCCGAGGCGCGACGCCCATGCCCGGTGTCCATGTACGGGTTCTTCCTGCGAGAATCGTGAAAGACCGCCGCCATGGCGAGCGCGTTCATGTCGGTATCGTTTAGGCCAGCGGCGTCTCCCAGCGTCAGCGCCAGCATGAGGACGCGAGCCCAGTGGGGTCGGAAGTGGATGGCGCCGCCCGTGGTCCAGGGGTCAAGCTTGTCGTCCATGAAGTGAAGCCAATGCAGGTACAGGTGCTTGACGCGCTCGGACGGGGCAAGGTGGGCAAGGCGCTCGAGTGGCTGGTCAGCGATCTTTTCGGCGGCAAGCTCCTGCTTGATGATGCCTTGGAACCAGGGCATGTCCATGGATTCTTCCCAGGTGTGCCCGTACGAAGAGAACTCCTCGTCAAGGAACTGCGGGGCGATTCTTCCGTTCTCGTCGTAAAGAGGCGAGACTTTGTAACGCGGTGCTCCCATAACCTGCTGCCTTCCGTCGTGCCGATACTGCTATTTTAGCGTCCGCTGCTATAATCGATCGTAAAGGTGGGTATTTGTTCTCGATTTGAATTGCCAGGGGGTCTCATGCTTGTTTCGACGAAAGGGCGCTATGCGCTGCGCTTTCTTATCGATCTTGCCGAGCACGATGCCGAAGGCCCCGTCTCGCTGAAGTCGATCGCCGAGCGTCAGGGCATTTCGAAGAAGTATCTCGAGCGCATCGTGGCGTGCCTGAATCCGTCGGGGATGCTCCAGATCACGCGCGGTTATCAGGGCGGTTATCGTCTGAACCGCGATCCGTCTATGATCACCATCGCCGAGATCCTGCAGCTTACCGAGGGTGGGTTCTCGCCGGTTCCTGCGGAGGAGCTTGAGCGCGGCGATGCTTCGACCACGTTCGTGTGGGAAAGCTTGGAAGGCGCCATCACTCGTTGTTTGGAGAATATGACGTTGGAACAGGCAGCGGACGCGAGTTCCTTGGAACGAGCGGGCCGCGTAGCCCAAAGTGGCAAGGCAGCGGACGCGAGTTCCTTGGAACGAGCGGGCCGCGTAGCCAAGGTTTAAGCCGCGGACGCGAGCGGCCGAGCGCGCTTCGTCGCCGAGGCGGCTTCCTCGGAAGTCGTCGACAGCGACAGGGGTTGAAAAGCGCAGGGACAGCCGCCGATGGATCTGATAGCGCGCAGCGCGTAGACGAGCGGGCCGCGTCGCTAGAAGTAACAAAGCCGCAAATGTGAGGTGAAGAATCTGACATCCAAACATGCGTACGGTGAGGGCTATAATAAGCCCCGTTTGTTGAATTCTTAAATGAAGGCGGTGCGCATGCCCCTCGAGCTTTCTCTTCCATATCAGCTTCGTACCAGCGATTTCGATCGTTTCGATCGTCTTAAGCCCGCATCGGCGCTTGATATCTTTCAGGATATCGCCTCGATTCAGGCCGATGACATGGGCATCGGGTATGATCGCATGGCTTCCGAGGGTGTTTTCTGGGCTGTCGCGCGTACGAAACTCGAGATCGTTCAGAACCCAGCTATGCACAGCGTCGCGACCGCGCGTACGTGGCCGCATTCCCCTTCGCGTTTGTTCTTCCAGCGTGATTATGCAATGACCGACGCCGATGGCAACATGGTAGCGAAGGCCAGAAGCGAGTGGATGTTGCTGAACACCGAAACGCGCACGATTGAATCGGTGCTTGACCACTGCGATGTCGATGGTGATTTCTGCGAGGACCGCATGTTCGCCGGCAAAGTCCGCCGCACCAAGCCATTCTTGCTGGAAGAGGCAACCGAGCCGCTGGCAGAGGTTGTCGCCAAGCCAAGCGACGCCGACACGAACGGGCACGTGAATAACGCTTGTTATGCCACATACGTGCTTGATGTGCTGGACCTTGGCGCCAACGAGCAGATCAAGACACTGCAAATCGATTATCGCCACGAGATCCGCGTGGGTGATCGAATCCAGATCGCTGTGAAGCGCGATGGCAAGACCATCCTTGCTCAGGGCATGAACGGGTCTGACGAGGCTTCGTTCACCTGTGAGATCGTCTTGGCTTAAGAGGTCGCTGCGAAACGGCAACCCGCTTCAGCGCTTCTGCCTGGTGGCGCGTTTCGATGCTTCCGACCAGCCGGCTCGCCCCAACAATGCGAATTAGATGCAAAAAGGACTGTTGACGCAGGTCAGCAGTCCTTTCCGTTCTATGTTGCGCGTTTATGCTAAAGATCGAACTTGCCAGCGGCGATAGCCTTGTCAAGCACGTTGCGGATGACGGCAACTTGCTGGTCGCTTGCGTTTAGGCAGGGGACCCAATTGAAGCGTCCCTTGGTATTGCGCGCGGCCTGAATGTCGCCGCCGGTTCGCGTGCAGGTGGTCAGGGGCGTTTTCTGTTCGCCTTCCAGGGCAGGGCAAAGCTCGTTTGGAACGTCGAACAGCGTCTCCAGGCAATCGATGGCGAATCCAGGGCAGCCGAAGAACACGCGGAAATCCTTGTCGCGCCACTTTGGTAGCAGGTGAATGGACAAAGGCGACACCCATGCATCTTCTTTATGCCCGAACACGCTTTGGAACGAGACGGTGATATCGCCAGCGGGCATGCCAAGGTTTTGAGCGATCAGCGCAACGGTCTGGTTGATCTGCTCGCGGTAGTTGTCGCCGTTGGCTTCGTCTTTAAGAGGGATGGCGTGGAACGACAGCATAAGACGATCGCTGCCGTTGGGGTCGAACCCGCTTTCGCGAATTTGATCCGCGATTGCCTGGATGTACAGCGGGTTGTCGTGGTAGTCCTCGATCACGCAGGTCGCAGGCCTCCAACCAACATCTTTACGAGCGCGCTTATATGCGTCGACGACGGACAACGTATTGGAGAACGCCTTTTGAGGATACAGCGGCAGAAGGATGACGTTGTCGCAACGCAGGTTGCGCAGCTCGGCAAGCACGCTGCCCATGGAAGGCTCGCCGTAACTCATCGCGCTGCGCACGACGTATCCTGTTTCGTCGCCTTCTTTTCGATCAACATCGAAGGAGGCCTGGATCTTCTTGGCAAGTTTTTGCTGGGTGAAGATGAGCGGCGAGCCTTCGGGCTGCCAAATGAATTCGTAACGCTTGGCAGAGGCGAACTTGCGCTTCGGTAGAATGTGGCGGTAGACGATGTATTTCCAAATGGGCTTGGGCATCTGGCAGATGCGGTCGTCAAGCAGGAACTCGCGAAGATACGCCTCAATATCATCGGGATCGGTTGAAGAAGGCGATCCGGTGTTTGCGATGATGATTCCCGTTCTCATGCGACCCCTTTGATCGATCGGAATTTTACCCAATCTAACATACGCGACGGCTTCGGGGTTGGCGTTATTCGCTGCCGATCAAGTCTCCATGTTGGAGGGGTACGGGTTCGACGGAGGGGAGGTTCTTAGGGCAGTTGATGCCGAGGGCCCGGGCAGTTCGGAGCGGTGTCTATTTAGGTGGAGCCCACAGCCCCGTAATTGCTTGTTAAGCGTACAGCTCGGGACGGCGGTGGCGAAAGACGGGGATCGCGTCGCGCATGGTGGTCGTTGCGGCGGGGTTGATTTCCGCAATCAAGACCCGTTGCTTGTTGTCGGTTGTCTGTGCGATCGTCTTTCCGTTGGGGGCAACGGCCATTGAATGTCCGACGTAGCCTTCCCCTGCGCGGCAGACTCCTGCCACGTGCATTTCGTTCTCGAGCGCGCGTGCGCGAAGAAGTGCTTCCCATTGATCGGCCTTCGTGGGGCCGTCAACCCAGCCGGCAGGGAACAGCATCAGGTCGCACCCTGCAAGGGCAGCAGCGCGTGAAAGCTCGGGAAAGCGCAGGTCGTAGCAAATTCCCAAGCCGACCTTTCCGAACGGGGTGGCGACGGGTGCAAACAGCGCATTGCCTGGGGTCGCGCGATCGGACTCGGCGGGGCTTCCCGCATCGAACAAATGCGTTTTGCGGTAAGAGCAGCGACGGTTGCCGCGGTCGTCCACCAGCACGGCGGTGTTGAAAGGCTTGGCGGGATCGTCCGGGTTCTTCTCGTTCATAGTGAATAGCACCCAAACGCTCGCTTCGGCGGCAAGCTGGCTGATCGCGGTGGCGAAGGGGCCGTCTATGGGCTGGGCTGCGGCAGCGTACTCGCCTGCGTCAAGTTCGAAGGGGGACATGAAAAACTCGGGGAAGGCCACGATGGCCGCCCCGAGTTCCTTTGCTTCGGATATCGCGTTGCGTGCTTGTTCGACGACGTTGCCGTCGATGGGCGTCCCTGTTTGAGCAAGGGCGATTTTGAAGGGCTCTGTTTGTGTTACTCGCATCTCTTCATCTTCCTGCCTTGCCGAAGCTGCTTGCGCGGCTGAAACGGGGATGCTCGCCATGTTACTCGCCTGCTTGCGCTTTGCTGCCCAGACGCGCTGCATGCGCAGGTTCTTCAAGTTTGCGGACGCGCGCGCTGGCAAGAATGGATCCGGCGATGTTGTGCCATACGCTGAAGATGGCGCCAGGCAACGTGGCCAGCGGGTTTGCGGCGAAGCTCGCCGCAGCTAGGGTGACGGCCAGACCTGAGTTCTGCATGCCAACTTCGATGGTCAGCGCGGTGGTCTTCGCGAAATCAAGCTTGAACAAGCGGGCGATGCCGTATCCGGCGCCCATGCCGATGGCGTTATGAAGGATAACGACGGCCAGAACCAGAACGCCGCTTTCGATGACCTTCTGCGAGTTCACGGCCATGATGCCTGCGACGATGAAAGCAATGGCGCTGACGCTGATCAGGGGAAGGGCCGGGGTGACCTTGCGAACGACGTTCTTCGCCAGCATGTTGGCCAGGATGCCTGCGGTAACCGGGACCAGGACAACTTGAAGGACGTTCATGAACATGGCCTGGAACGAGACGTTGACCATGGTGTGAGCCAGGAACCAGACAAGCATGGGGGTCATGATGGGCGCAAGCAGAGTGGATGCGATGGTCATGCCAACCGAGAGCGCGACGTCGCCCTTGGCGATGTAGGTGATGACGTTCGATGCGGTGCCGCCCGGGCAGCAGCCAACCAGGATGACGCCCAGTGCGATGTCGGTGGGAAGCTGTAGCACGGTAACCAGAAGCCATGCGGAAAGGGGCATGATGGTGTACTGAGCGATGGCGCCCAGCAGGACTTCCTTAGGATGCGTGAAGACAACCTTGAAGTCGGTCGCGCTGATGGTAAGGCCCATGCCGAACATGATGACGCCCAGGAAGATGGCCGTATAGCCCGTGGCCCAAGCGAACAGTCCCGGCATGAGGAACGCCCATGCCGAAAGCAGGATGATGATCAGTGCCACGTAGCGCGTGCAGGTGTTGCCGATCTTTGCAAGGAGCTGCATGGTGGTCCTTTCTTTCTTACAGCTGGTAGCTGAAGTTGTCGATCAGGCGGGTGGTGCCAATGCGGACTGCCATTGCAACCAGCACGTCGCGGTCGATGGTCTCAACTGGCTGCATGGTCAGCGCGTCGACCGCGGTGACGTACTCGGTGTTGGCCAAAGGCTCGCTGGCAAGCACGTCTTTCATGGCCGCTTCCAGGTCGGCTGCGCGCATGCCCGGCTCGATGATTTCCTGACCCTTCTGAATTGCCTTGAACAGGATCGGGGCGGCGGAGCGCTCTTCGGCGGACAGGTAGGTGTTGCGGCTGGACTTCGCCAAACCGTCGGCTTCGCGAACGATGGGGCAGCCGTTCACCTTCACGTCGAAGTTCAGGTCGGCGGCCATCTTCTTCACGATGGCCAGCTGCTGGGCGTCCTTCTGACCGAAATAGGCGTTGTCGGGCTGCATGATGTTGAACAGCTTGCTGACAACGGTGCAAACGCCGCGGAAGTGGATAGGGCGTGCCGCACCGTCCATGGTCGAGGAAAGCAGATCGATGTTCACGAACGCGTGCGGATCGTGGTACATCTCCTCGGGCTCGGGATGGAACACCAGGTCGGCGCCGATCTTCTCGCACAGGGCGCAGTCATGGTCGAAGTCGCGCGGATAGCTTTCCAGATCCTCGTTCGGTGCGAACTGCGTGGGGTTCAGAAAGACCGAGACAACTACGCGATCGTTTTCCTTGCGAGCGCGCTTGATCAGGCTGGCGTGGCCTTCGTGCAGGTAGCCCATGGTGGGCACCAGGCCGATGGTTTCGCCGTTGCGCTTCCAGGCGCGGGTGATCTGCTTTGCTTCTTCGACGGTGCGTGCGATCTGCATGAGAGGCTCCTCGGTTCGTTCTGGCGTGCTTGTTGGTTCGTGCGCTTGCTTGCAATGCTGCGTTGCGGTGGTTTGGCTTTCGGTGCGGCCGGCTTAGATCATGTCAGCCAGCAGGCCGTGCTTCTCGTAGTCGGTGATGCGCGTGGGCTTGTTGTCGTCGTCGACGAAGACAACGGCAGGCTTGGCAGCCTTGGCCTCGGCGGGCTCAAGCTCCGCGTAGGCCATGATGATGATCTTGTCGCCCGGGGTTGCGCAGTGCGCGGCGGCGCCGTTCAGGCAGATGATGCCGCTTCCGCGTTCGCCTGCGATGGTATAGGTCGCGAAGCGCTCGCCATTGGCAAGGTTCGCGATTTCAACACGCTGGTATTCCAGGATGTGCGCGGCGTCCAGCAGGTCCTCGTCGACGGTGATCGATCCAACGTAATCAAGGTCGGCCTGGGTGACGGTTGCGCGGTGGATTTTACCTGCGAGCATAGTGACGGTCATGAAAGTGCCTTTCTTATCGATTGCTCGCTTATTCTAGAAGGACGTGGTGGAATGAGAACCCCCTATGGAACAATGTAGGGAACTGTAGTGCAACAGCGTTGTTTGCGACATCAAATCGTCGTCGTTCGTGAAGAAAGCGTGTCGAGACGCCGATTGCCGATGTAAGATCGCGCGCTGTTGAGCCAGCTTGTTCGGCCTTGAGGATTCGAGGAAGCCATGTTCCTGAAGAAAACGAAGCGAAACGGTCGCGTTTACCTTTCTGTCGTTCAGAATTACCGGCAAGACGGGAAGGTCCGCTCGAAGACCATTGAGTCTTTGGGGTACGTTGACGAGCTGGTGCGGTTTTACCCTGACCCCATTAATTTCTTCACGCAACAAGTTGCCCAGATGAACCGCGAGCGCGAGGCGCAAGGAGGAAGCGTTCTTCTGACCATCGATCGCGACGAGCGCATCGAGCCCGACAGGCCGGGCTCTATCCAGTTGGGCAGCGCCATCGCGTTGGGTTACCTCGATCTTTTTGGAGTAGGCAAGTCGTTGGCGCTTCACCCGCATGCGGGGCGCGTGCTTGAGTTGCTGGTTTCCGCCCGTATGCTTCACGCCGTCCCCGTGCACGAAACCTGGAACAGCCGAAACAAGTTCACGCGCGCTTGCGATTTCTCGTACTCGCAGGTGTTTGCCTCGCTCGAGGATCTTGCCGAGGCGGGGCAGTCGCTGGTCCGCTCGCTGAATGCCCGTTACGATCGGGTTCGCGGGCCGCGTCTTCTTGACAACGTGCGCATCGTTTTCAGCAACTACGTGTTCAACTGGCCCGACGACGACGCTTCGGGTGGTCCCGACGAGATGGGCCTTCAGGGGCGCGCACGCTTGTGCCTGGCAATCGACGGCGGCGGCATCCCGTATGCGTATCGTATGGTTCCGTACGATATGGATGCCGATCAGGTGGTTGACCTGGTGCTATCGCTTCAGGACGAGGTAGGCGCCAGGCATGCGATGCTGGTTGCCGCGCAGCTTCCCGAGGCCGTTGCGGTTATGGATGCGCTTACGGCGAACGGGGACGGTTTCGTTTTGCTGCAGCCTGCGGAATCGCTTGCGCGCGAGACTATCGAGTGGATCGACGATCCAGAAGGGTACGACCGCACGCGCAATGGCGCGTACGGCATCAAGTCGCATCGAATCGCGCGCCATTCGACGGATTCGCACGGCGGGGTGCACGACCTGAAGGAAATCGCTCTGCGCAGTTCGTCCGCAACGGGAACTCAGGCGTTCTGCATCGTGTCGAGCGAGGTCGACCGATCTGATGCCGCGATCTTCAACGTATATCGAGAGCTGTGGCGCGTTCACGAGCCGTTCCAGGTAATCTCGGCCGACTTCATTCAGACGCCGTATCCGCTTGATGCCCGCGCGCATCTTAAGGCGCACTTCCTGGTGTGTTATGTCGCGTTCTTCCTGTTGCGTGTGCTGAGGCAAGACATGGACTGGCGCTTCAACGCTGCCGAAGTGGCCGATGCCCTTCTGGCCATGGAAGGCGCGTACGTCTCCGAGAACTGGTACGTGTTCAATTACCGTACGGCCGTGACCGACGCCGTTCAGCAGGCGGCGGGCGTTCCCGTGGGCAAACGGCTGATGAGTCGCGCCGAGATCCGAGGCGTTCCTGCGCTTATCAGCGCGTAAGCGAACTGGACGGTTGGTTCCGCGCCGCGTATCCGCTTGCGACCGCCTTTGTGATTATACGCACTTTGTCGTTGACATACCCCTATGGGGTACTATACTCAACCCGAAAACACCCCAGAGGGGTATCGAAAGAGCAAAAGGAACAACAGGTTCCCATGGCGAAACGGCAGGTCATCATGGCTGATCAGATGGAAGGTTGCTGCTGCGGCGCGCCTCGCTACAAAGACACAGCGCGCAGCGCCGAGCTGCAGGACGATCTGCAGAAGCGTCTTAACCGCGCTATTGGCCAGCTAAACGGCGTGAAGCGCATGGTCGAGGAGAACCGCTATTGCGGCGACGTTCTGACTCAGCTTGCGGCGGCGGAGGCTGCCGTGCATCGCGTATCCGAGATGGTGCTGTCCAATCACCTGGAAACCTGCGTCGTCGAGAAAATCCAAAAGGGCGACACCGAGGTTATCGAAGAGGTCATGGGCCTCATCAGGAAATTCAGCTGATAACCGGTGCGTGGCCGCCGTGTGATTGTCGCGCGGTTGTCACGTTGCCGGCGCTTTTCAAAGGGGAACGACATGAAGCAGACATTCGACATCACGGGCATGTCGTGCGCGGCATGCGAGGCGCGCGTCGACAAGGCGACGCGGCAGGTGGAAGGCGTGAGCAAGGTTGCCGTCAACTTGCTGAAGAACAGCATGGATATCGAGTTCGACGGAAACCCGGCAACGGTTGCGGCAGTTTCCGCGGCGGTCGAGAAAGCGGGTTACGGGGCTATTCCGCGCGTGTCGGCTTCTTCAGGCAAGAAGGCCGCGCCTGCGGGCCCAACTCCGGCCGAGCGCGCCGAAGCGGAACTTGCGCATATGCGGTTTCGCGTCATCTTCTCGTTCGTGTTCTGCATCCCGCTGTTCTATATCTCGATGGGCCACATGTTCGGCTGGCCGCTTCCCGCGTTCCTAACGGGTCATAACGTCTTGCCGTTTGCGCTGACCGAGTTCTTGCTGCTGCTTCCCATTGTGTACGTGAACTTCAAGTTCTTCCGCGGCGGCTTTAAAAGCCTGTTCCATGGGTCGCCGAACATGGATTCGCTGGTTGCTCTTGGCGCGACGGCTTCCATCGCATACGGCATCTACGCGATGTATCGCATGGGGTTCGCTTTGGGCGTGGGAGACATCGACAGTGCCCATATGGCGGCGATGGACTTGTATTTCGAGGGCGCGGGCATGATCCTGACCCTGATCACGCTTGGGAAGTTCTTCGAAGCGCGTGCGAAGGGCAAGACCACCAACGCCATTACCGCGCTGATGGACTTGGCTCCCAAAACCGCTTTGCGTGAAACGCCCGATGGCGAAGTTGAGGTGCCTGTCGAAGACGTGCGGGTGGGCGACGTTCTTATCGTGAAGTCGGGCATGAGCGTGCCGGTTGACGGAACAGTTGTCGAAGGCGTCGCGAGCGTTGACGAGTCGGCGGTTACGGGCGAGCCCATCCCTGTCGAGAAAAGCGCTGGCGATGCCGTGATCGGCGCTACGGTCAGTAAGTCGGGTTACTTCAAGATGCGTGCCGAGCGCGTGGGCGAGGATACCGCGCTTGCGGGCATCGTGCGCATGGTCGACGACGCGACCTCGTCGAAGGCGCCCATTGAAGAGCTTGCCGACAAGATCTCGGGTGTGTTTGTGCCTGCGGTTATCGCGGTCGCTCTGGTTACGTTCGTGGTGTGGTTTTTCGCGTTGGGCAGCGGCCTTGAGGTTGCGCTGACTCATGCCGTTTCGGTGCTGGTCATTTCGTGCCCGTGCGCATTGGGCCTGGCAACTCCCACCGCCATCATGGTGGGAACGGGACGCGGCGCACGCAAGGGCGTGCTGGTGAAAGACGCCGAGTCTCTGCAGCGTGCATCCGAAATCAAAACCGTCGTTCTGGACAAGACGGGAACCATCACGCGCGGCGCCCCTGCGGTGGTGGACATCCGTTGCATCGAAGGCGTGGTGCCCGATGACCTTCTGTCGGTTGCCGCATCGCTTGAAACCATGTCCGAGCATCCGCTTGCGCAGGCCATCTGCCTTTATGCGGCCGACAAGGATTTGCCTCTTCGCCCGGTCGAGGATTTCCAGCAAGTTCCCGGTCAGGGTGTGAAGGGCCAGATCGAGGGTGTTTCCTGCTTTGCGGGCAACGAACGCATGATGGCAAGGAACGGCGTTGACCTGGGATCTTTCGCCGCTGATGCAACCGCAGCCGCCGATCAGGGCCGAACGCCTTTGTTCTTCGCATGCGATGGCAAGGCGATGGGCGTTATCTTCCTGGCCGATTCGGTCAAGCCCAGCAGCAAACGCGCCATTGATGAGCTTCGCAAGATGGGCGTCGCCACGCTCATGCTGACGGGCGATCATGAGCGCACCGCCCACGCCGTGCAGCGCGAGGTGGGGGTCGACCGTGTCATTGCTGAGGTTCTTCCAGCTCAGAAGGCTGAAGTGGTTGCGAAGGAGTGCTCGTTCGGCGCGACCGCCATGGTGGGCGACGGCATCAACGATGCCCCGGCGTTGGCGACGGCCGATTTGGGCATTGCCATCGGCGCCGGAACCGACATCGCTATGGAGTCGGCCGACATGGTGCTTATGCGCTCCGATCTTCTTGACGTGCCCGCGGCGCTGCAGCTTTCCCAAGCGGTCATGCGCAACGTGAAGCAGAACCTGTTCTGGGCGCTTATCTACAACGCCGTGTGCATTCCCCTGGCGGCGGGCATAGTTCCCGGCATCACGCTGAACCCGATGATCGCGGCCGCGGCCATGGCGTCCTCGTCGGTCACGGTGGTGTCAAACGCGTTGCGTTTGCGCACGTGGAAGCCTAGCTGGGAGGTTCCCGGCTCGGCTGTTTCAAGCGTGAAGTACGTTGGCGACAAAACCCCGCCCGCTGACTTCACGGGAAGCTTGGGCGCGCCGGTCGTGATCGTGGACGAACGTCCGTCCGATGAACCGACTGACAACCAAAGTGAACTTTCGGACGAGCCGCAGGGGCTCTCCGATCAGAATAGAAAGGAAACCCTTATGCAGAAGACCGTGAACATCGAAGGAATGATGTGCCCCCATTGCGTCGCCCATGCAACCGAGGCGTTGAAGGGCGTTGCCGGTGTTGCCGATGCGCAGGTCAGCCTTGAGAACAAGAACGCCGTCGTTATCCTTGACGGCGATGTGGACGATCAGGCGCTGGTCGATGCCATCGTCGCCGCTGGTTACAAGGCCGAAATGGCGTAGTTGACGATTCGCCTTGCCTGCTGCGCCGGCGCGTGTCAATCGCCTGCGGCTGGATTGCGGCGCACCTGGCAACCGCGCTTATTGCACGTCGTCCCATAACTGAAGAGGGAGGGTTCGGATCAAGTCCGAACCCTCCCTCTGTTTGTAAAAGCACTAGACCCGAAGGTCCGAAATCGCGTGAGGCGTTAAGCCAAGGTCGGAATCTGGATGCCGCAGGGACCCATGTTCTCAAGCGCGATGTCACGATCCATGGCGTACGCGTCGTAATAGTTGAAGCCGCCGGCAAGGTTGTAGCACTTGTAACCCATCTGGCCGAGCATGCGGCAGGCAATGTAGCTGCGCAGGCCGGTGACGCAGTGGATGTAGATGTTCTTGTCCTTCGGCAGCTCGGAGGCGCGATCGCGCAGCTGGTCGAGCTCGATATGGATGGCATCGTCCAGGTGGTCTTGGTTGAAGTTGAGCGTGGGACGGACGTCAAGGATGATGTCGTCGTCGCCCAGCTTGTCAAGGGCATCCCAGTGAACCTGGGTGTAGGTGCCCTCCATGAGGTCCTGAATGATGTAGCCGGCGTAGTTGACCGGATCTTTTGCTGAAGAGTACGGCGGAGCGTAGGTAAGGTCGAGCTCGGTAAGGTCGTTGCCGGTCATCTTAGCCTTAATGGCCGTGGCCAAAACGTCGATGCGCTTCTCGACGCCGCTGAAGCCGGCGCACTGACCGCCAAGGATGCGGCCGTCTTTCTTGTCGTAGATAACTTCCATGGTGAGTGCCTGGCCGCCAGGGTAGTAGGTGGCGTGGGCTGCGGGCATGAGCACGACGAAGTCGGCGTCGTAGCCCTCGGCGATGGCTGCCTTGTAGGACAGGCCGGTGCCGGCAACGGTGAGGTCGGCCATCTTCAGGACGAAGGAGTTCTGAGCGCCGGCGTACGTGCGGTCCTTGCCGCAGATGACGTCGGCAACCAGGCGGCCCTGCTTGTTGGCCGGGCCTGCCAGAGGCACGACGGCGGGCTTGCCGGTGATGCTGTTGGTGATTTGAACGGCGTCGCCGACGGCATAGATGTCGGGGTCGTTGGTGCGCATCTGCTTGTCAACGACGATGGCGCCCTTGATGCCCGTCTCCAAGCCGCAGGCAACGGCCAGGTCGTTTTCGGGGCGAACGCCAATGGCCAGGACGACCATGTCGGCGGCAAGGGGCTTTTGGTCGCGCATCTCGACTTCAAGCTGCTCGCCCTTGTCGACGAAGCCGGTGACGTCGACGCCCAGCTGCATATGCAGGCCGACGTAGCGCATGCGGTTCTGCAGAACGGCGGCGATGCCGTCGTCAAGGCCCTTCATGACATGGGCGCCGCGATGAAGGACGGTGACCTTCAAGCCGCGTTCCATCAGGTTCTCGGCAACTTCAAGACCAATGAAGCCGCCGCCGATGACGATTGCGGTTTTCGGCTGCTTCTGCTCGACGAAGTCGGAGATGGCGAACGTGTCCTCGATGGTGCGCAGCGAGAAGATGCGCTCGTCGTCGGCGCCGGGAACGTCGGGCTTGACTGCCTTGGCGCCGGGGGAAAGGATGAGCTTGTCGTAGCTCTCGTCGTATTCCTCGCCGGTTTCGAGGTTTTTCACGTGAACCTTCTTAGCATCGCGGTCGATTGCCGTGACCTCGGATTTCACGCGAACGTCGACGTTGAAGCGCTCTTTGAAGCCCTTGGGCGTTTGCACGGTGAGCTTCTCACGCTCTTCGATGACGCCGCCGATATAGTACGGCTCGCCGCAGTTGGCATACGAGATGTAGCCGGTGCGCTCGAAGATGATGATCTCGGCGTTCTCGTCGTTACGGCGCAGACGTGCTGCTGCGCTGGCACCGCCGGCAACGCCACCGATGATTACAACTTTCATAGCTTCTCCTTCGAATGTATCGAATGTGGATCAACCTAGTCACCTGTACATTATATGTCCGCTTTGCAGATCGGGGTGAACTTGTTGCGAAATCGGAACACCGACGGCGGGAAGCGGCGCTGAATGCCATTGCGGCAAGGGTCGGCCTGCGCCCGCGCCGTTGAATGCCATCGAACTCGAGGGGTTTTCGCGACTTCTGCGTTGTCGTTACGCCGCTTGCGTCGAACGTCATTGGCGCGACGCTTGCGTTTTTGCTGCGCGCCCGTGCGTTGGGCGGTCGATTTCGCCCTGATGCCTATGATTTACCTGCGGATAAGCTGGTTATTCCTATTCAAGAGGGTATTATTGGGCAATTATGCGAAAAACGAGGAACGTGACGGTGCAAGTCCGTTGCAAATGATGTCGAGGCGCTTCCGGCAACCCCGCGAAATGCCCCGACATCATTTACGGGCAGGCCCTGTGTTGCTCCTCGGCTTTAGAGAAAGGCAATCAATTGGCAAATTCGACGACGGGCCGCGCCACGTGGTCGGGCAAGCTGGCATTCGTGCTGGCTGCGGCTGCTTCCGCGGTCGGCCTGGGAAGCATGTGGCGCTTCCCGTATCTGGCAGCACGTTACGGCGGCGGCACGTTCCTGCTTACGTACCTGTTCTTCACGTTCACCATCGGTCTGGCTCTTCTGTTGCTTGAAACCGCCCTTGGCCGTCACACCAAGCAAAGCTCTATCGGCGCTTTCAAGGCCTTTGGCAAGCAGTACTCGTTCATCGGCGTGTTCGTGTCGTCTATCCCGTTCATCATCGTGCCGTACTACTGCGTTATCGGTGGCTGGGTCACGCGCTACCTGTTCGGTTACGCGTTCGGCGGGGCCGACGCGTTGGCCGACGGCGGCGGGATGTTCACCGGCTTCATTGGCAACGCTCCCGAAAGCGTCGCCTGCATGTTGGTGTTCATGGCCTTGACGTACCTCATCGTTGCCCTTGGCGTTAACAACGGCATCGAGAAGGCCAACATGGTCATGATGCCGCTGCTCATCGTCATTGCGGCCGTCATCGCCGTTTATTCGCTCACTCTTCCGGGCGCCATGGACGGTCTTGCGTATTATTTGGTCCCCGACGCCAGCAAGTTCTCGCCCGAGCTTATCGTCGCTGCTTTGGGTCAGACGTTCTTCACGCTGTCGCTGGCCATGGGCATTATGGTGACCTACGGCTCTTACTTGGAGAAATCCACCAAGCTCACTTCCAGCGTCACTCAGATCGCCTCCACCACGTTCGGCATCTCGCTTCTGGCCGGTCTCATGATCGTCCCGGCCACCTTCGCCGCCCTTGGTTCGGGCGAGGCGGTTGCCCAGAATTCCGGCCCCTCGCTGATGTTCATCATCCTGCCGCAGGTTTTCGAGAACATGGGCAACGTCGCGGGCGTTATCGGCACTGTCTTCTTCGTGTTGGTTCTGTTCGCCGCTCTGACCAGCTCGCTTTCGCTGGTCGAGACCTGCACTTCGGTCATCAGCGATGCTACGCAGTGCTCGCGCCGCCGCGCCCTGCTCATCGTCGTCGGTTTCACCACTATCGCGGGTATCGTCGTCAACCTTGGTTACAGCTCGCTGGCGTTCATCGAGCCGCTTGGCCCGGGCTCCAGCATCCTCGACTTCCTGGACTTCATCTCCAACTCGGTCATGATGCCCATCGCTGCGCTTCTTACCTGCATCTTCGTTGGCTGGATCATCAAGCCCAAGGTCATCATCGACGAGGTGCGCGAGTCCGCCGAGTTCAAGCTGGCAAACGTTTGGTCGGCTCTCATCAAGTACGTGGCGCCTGTCGTGCTGGTGGTCATCCTGATCGCCTACATCATGCAGTCGCTTGGCATGCTGAAGCTGTAACGCTTACTGGAAGTTTCGCCGCGGGGGTTGCACCTTGCTTTTCCCGCGGTTATACTCGCGCCATTGAATTCTGTTTCAGGGCGAGGTGAAATTCCTCACTGGCAGTAACCGCAAGCAAGCAATTGCAAGGTGGAAGTCTGCGACCCCGTTGGCGAAAGCCGCGGGCTGATCCGGTGAAAATCCGGGACCAACGGTTAAAGTCCGGATGGAAGAGGCAGAGTTCGCAAAACGTCACTGCGTCTTTTGGTGCAGGCGTTCGTTATGCGAAACACAAGCCCGTATGGAAGGAATTCATACGGGCTTGTTTCTTTTTTCGCGAAGCAAGATTCAAACCCGCCGATCGATCGCTTCGCAGAAGGAAGGCAATCATGCCAGTATCGCAAAACGCAGCAACCATCAAGAACACGAACAAGTGGAGCACGCGCCAGCTCGTCACCATGGCCCTTATGTGCGCCGTCAGCGCTTTGTTCTCGTTCGTTCAGATCCCGTTGTTCCCACCCGCGCCGTTCTTGACCTACGACCCCTCGCTGGTTCCTGCTATGGTCTGCGGCTTCGTGTTCACCCCTGGTGCGGGCTTCGCCGTCGGCGCCATTTCGGCCATCATCCACGGCCTTGTCCTTGGTGAATGGGTCGGCTCGCTCATGAACATCGGCGCCACGCTGTTCTTCGTCGTTCCGGCTGCCTTGATCTATCATCGCAACCGCACCTTCAAGAACGCCCTTATCGGCCTGGCGGCTGGCTGCGTCGTGGCCATTGTCGGCTCGGTTGTCCTGAATCTCACCATCGGCGTTGCATTCTGGTACGGCTCCATCGACGTTATCTTGCCGCTGCTTGCACCGGCCGTCATCCCGTTCAACATTCTGAAGACCTTGGTCAACAGCGCTCTGACCCTGCTGGTTTACAAGAGCGTCTCGAACATGGTCACTCCGAAAAAAGACCAGGTGAAGGGTCGCTAACATGATCGATCTGTCCGACGTCAGGTTTTCGTACGATGGCAAGGCGCCCGCTTTGGCGGGCGTGAGCGCTCACGTGAATGCGGGCGAGTTCGTCTGCATTTTGGGAGACAACGGCAGCGGCAAGTCCACGCTGGCGAAGCACATGAACGCGCTTTTGCTGCCCGACCAGGGAACGGTGACGGTGGACGGAATGAACACGGCCGACGCCGAGTGCACGTACCTTATTCGCCAGACGGCTGGCATGGTTTTCCAGAATCCTGATGACCAACTGGTGTCCACGCTGGTCGAGGACGATGTGGCGTTCGGCCCCGAGAATCTGGGCGTTCAGCTGCCCGAGCTGCGCGAGCGCGTGACGCGCGCCTTGGCTGACGTGGGGCTTGCCGGTTTCGAGCGCAAGGAGACCCATGCGCTTTCCGGCGGTCAGAAGCAGCGCGTGGCCATCGCCGGCGTTCTTGCCATGAACCCGCGTATCCTGATTTTGGACGAGGCTTCGGCGATGCTCGACCCGCGCGGTCGCGCCGGCCTGATGCGTGTTTGTCGCGAGCTTCACGAGCGCGGCTTCACCATCGTCATGATCACGCATTTCATGGAAGAGGCTGCTCAGGCCGATCGCGTCATCGTGCTTGAGGCGGGCAAGGTGGTTTGCGACGGATCGCCTGCTCAGGTTCTGTTGCAGGAAGATCTTCTGCGCCGTTTGAACCTTGACGTGCCGTTTGCCACGCATCTTTCCCATGCGCTGCGCAATGCCGGCGTGGCGGTTGCCCCTACGGTCGACGATGATGCGCTTGCTGCCGAGATCCTTTCTTTGGCAAAGGACGGTTTGTCTGCAGGTGCGGCTTCTGCGGCTGGTCGGGGCGTGTCGGCGAACGCTGATGACGCGGTTGACGGCGCGCGAACGGATGCCGGCGTCGCAACTGGCGAAACAACGGACGACACAGCGGCTGATTGCGTCGATGCTGTCATTCGCTTCGAGAACGTCTCGTTCACGTATGATCCGTCCGAGGCAAAGCGCAAGCGCAAGCGCGCTCCTGCGCAGCGTCAGGCCGACTGGGGTAACAGCCCCGACAGCATCTGGGCGCTCTCGGACGTTTCTTTCGCGGTGAAGCCGGGCGAGTTCTTGGGCATTGCTGGTCACACCGGAAGCGGCAAGTCCACGCTTGTCCAGCATATGAACGGCATCCTGAAGCCCACGCGCGGCCGCGTGATGATGCGTGGCCTGGACATGGCCGACAAGCGCTCTGAAGTCGAGCTTCGCGGCACCGTCGGCGTGGTGTTCCAGTACCCCGAGCATCAGCTGTTCGCGGAAACCGTTTACAAAGATGTGGCGTTTGGCCCGCGTAACCTGGGGCTTTCCGATGACGAAGTGGACGAGCGCGTGCGTCGCGCCCTGTCTCGCGTCGGCCTTGATTTCGATGCCGTGTCGCAGAAAAGCCCGTTCGAGCTTTCGGGCGGACAACAGCGTCGCGTCGCGTTTGCGGGAATCCTTGCCATGGAGCCGTCGGTTCTGGTGCTCGACGAGCCCGCAGCGGGTCTTGACCCCGCGGGCCGTCGTTCCTTCTTGCAGCTTATCGCGCGCCTTCACAAGCAGGAGGGCCTGACCGTGGTCATGGTCTCGCACAACATGGACGATCTTGCCGCCATGTGCGACCGCGTTCTTATCATGAACGAGGGCTGCCTGCAATCAGCAGGCGCGCCTTCCCGGGTGTTCTTGGATGTCGAGGGCTTGCGCTCCATCGGCCTTGGCACCACCAGTGCCCAGTCGATGGCGGTCAAGCTTGCCGAAGGCGGAATGCCCATTGCTGCGGGCAAGCTTTACGACATGCCTGCGCTTGTTGAATTGGTTGCCGGCGTGACGGGTGGCGATGCCTGATGAGCACGGGATTCAGCTTTGGCAGCTATGTCCCTGGTGATAGTTGCGTCCATCGCATCGACGCGCGCATCAAGCTAACTCTTGGCATTGCGTTCATCGTGGCGCTGCTGTGCGGCCGCACGTTCGCTTCGCTTGGCATTGCTGCGGCGTTCGTTTTCCTGATGTACGTATTTGCGCGCATCCCCGCAGGTAAAGCTCTTCGATCGCTTGCGCCGCTGATGGTGATTGTGCTGATCGTCGTGGTTTTGAACTTGTTCACGCAGCAGGGTGGCGAGACGCTTGTCCAGCTTGGGATCTTCTGTATCTCGATGGGCGGCGTGCAGGCTGCCGGTTTCATGGGTGTGCGCCTGACGGTGATGATGCTGGGGATGAGCCTGATCACCCTTACCACGCCGACCATCGAGCTTTCCGAGGCCTTCGAGAGGATGCTCGCGCCCTTCGCGCGTTTTGGGCTACCCGCCCACGAGCTGGGGATGATCATGGGCATCGCGCTGCGTTTCATGCCTCAGTTCGCCACCGAGCTGGCGACGGTCTATCACGCGCAGGTCAGTCGCGGTGCACGCCTGTCAAACAGTCCCGTTCACGGCGTTCGCATGGTCTCGTCGCTGATGATCCCGCTGTTTGCAAGCGTGTTCCGCCATGCCGAGACGCTCTCGTTCGCCATGGACGCGCGCTGTTATCACGGCGGCGAGGGTCGAACTCATTTGTGTCCGATGAAGCTTACGGCGCTTGACGTTATCGCCACGGCGGTTATGGCGGCGCTTGTGGTACTGGTCGTTTTGGGGAACGCGCTCTAGCCACGATACATTCCGATGACGGAATGCCCGTTGGCGTTCCTTTGCGCTATCATCGGCTCATCCGTTCAACGTGAAAGGAAGCCGATGGCGCGTTTGCTCATTGTCGAAGACGACGTCTCGCTGCGAGAGAATCTTGTGCGCATGCTGCAGCTTAAAGGGCACGAGTGCCTTTGCTGCGAGTCGTTCGAAAACGCTGCGGCCGAGGCTTTGGCCGCTTCTCCTGATTGCATTCTTCTTGATCTGTCGCTTCCCGGCGCGTACGGCCATGAGATTTGCCGCGCGATCCGCCAAGAGAGCGATGTCCCTATTATCGTGTTGACCTCTTCCGACAGCGAGTTCGACGAGGTCATGAGCATGAGCGTCGGTGCCGACGACTACGTGATCAAGCCGTATCGCCCCGCCGTGCTGCTTGCGCGTATCGATCGCGCCCTTGCCCGCAGCGGCTCTGCCGATTCGGCGCGCAGGCAGCTTGAGCGCGACGGCGTCTTGCTTGATCCGGTGCGGGCCGAGGTTTCGTATCGTGGCAAGAGCGTGGAGCTTGCACGCAACGAGCTTCTGATCTTGCGCGTTCTTATGGAAAATGCGGGCTCCATCATCTCGCGCAGCGAGCTGATGGACGAGCTGTGGCAAACTGACGCATTCGTCGACGACAACACGCTTACGGTGAACGTGAACCGACTCCGTCGTAGCCTGCAGTCAATCGACGTGCCCGACGATTTCATCACCACCCGCCGCGGACTGGGTTACGTGGTTAAATGAGCAGCTATTCCCAGGAGGAGCCCGCGCGTAAGCTTGTCGATTGCGGTTATTCTTTCGGCGCATATCTGCGCTCACGCTCGGGTTTCGTGGTTGGTGCGATTGCCTTGGCGGTTGTCGTTGCGGGCATCATGATCGTCACCGGCTCCAATGCGTCCTCTGTCGCCCTTGTTCTTATTTGTGAAATCCTGTTCGCCTGCATCGCGTTTGCCGTTGGGTTTTTGCGCGATCGCGAGTTCTATCAGCAGCTGGACCTGTTCTGCGATTCGCCCGAAAACGCGCGCTACCTCTCATCGATTTTGGACGAGCCGCGCACACTGGAGGGATCCATTGCCTATCGTGCGCTCGCGGTGCAGGGCAAAGCCGCTATGGATGAGCTGGCGGCACGTTCGCGCGACATGAAGGAGTACCGCGATTACATCGAACTTTGGGTGCACGAGGCGAAAACGCCCATCGCATCGGCGCAGCTTGCGCTCTCGGGCCTTCATGGGCCCGGCATCGATGAGGTGCGCGGCGATCTTGATCGCGTCGAGTCGCGCGTTGAACAGGCGCTGTACTATGCCCGCTCGGCAACGCTGAGCGAGGACTTCTCCATTGAGGGGCTGAACCTTGCGGCCCTCGCACGCAAAGCGTGCCGTCAACGTTCGCGCACGCTGATCGGCGCGCAGGTCTCCCTTGGGTTCGCCATCGACGAGGCGCTCGAAGTGCTCGCCGACGCGAAATGGACCGACTTCATTATCGGCCAGGTTCTGGAGAACTCGGCGAAGTACGGCGCAAAATCCATTCGTTTCGAAGGCACGGTGAAGGACGCGGGTACGAAGGACGGTTGCGTTGAACTGTCGATAAGCGACGACGGGGACGGCATCTCCGCTGCCGACGTGCCGCGCGTGTTCGACCGGGGCTTCACGGGAAGCCAGGGCCGCACGCACCATAAGGCAACGGGCATGGGTCTTTACCTGGCTGCCGTTGCCTGCGACAGGATGGGGCTTGGCCTGCGCATTTCTTCGGAAGGAGGGCAGGGAACGACCGTCACGTTGATCTTCCCGCTTGACCGCACGCGTATGGACTTAGCTGCTAATCTTACAAGATCGTAAGATTGCGGTAAGCTGCTTCGATGGCTCCGTTTTCGCAATCGCCGCATCATGGGGATATGTCGAACTGAAGAGAAAGGAATCCCCATGTCTGTGGTTACTGCAACCCCTCCTGCAGGCATTGCGAACGCGAATCAGCCTCAGAGTCGAAACATCTTGCTTTCCGTGCGCGATGTTCAAAAGGTGTACGGATCGCGTGAGGCCATTACGCGAGCGCTCGATGACGTGTCGTTCGATATTTGCGAAGGTGAGTTCGTTAGCGTGATGGGCCCGTCGGGCTCGGGTAAGAGCACGTTGCTGAACTGCATCTCCACCATCGATACCGTGACCAGCGGAAGCATCATCTTGAACGGCCGCGACATCACGCAGTTGCGCAGTCGTCAGCTGTCCAAGTTCCGCCGTGATGACCTGGGCTTCATCTTCCAGGGCGCAAATCTACTGGATACGTTGACCGGTTTCGAGAACATTGCTTTGGCCCTTACCATCAAGGGTGAGAAAGCTGGTTCCGTTCGCGCGAAGGTCGATCGCACCGCCGATTTGCTGGGCGTGGCGGATGTTCTGCAAAAGTACCCGCGACAGATGTCGGGCGGTCAGCGTCAGCGCGTTGCCGCGGCGCGCGCCATCGTCGCCGACCCGAAGTTGGTTTTGGCTGACGAGCCTACGGGCGCGCTCGATTCGCGCAATGCCGCTGTTCTTCTCGAAACCCTTGAGGTTTTGAACACGAAGCTGCACGCCACCATCATGATGGTCACGCATGATGCGGTTGCGGCATCGTACGCCGATCGCATCTTGTTCATTAAAGACGGCAAGCTGTTCAACGAGCTGCGTCGCGGCGATAGCAGCAGAACCGATTTCTACCAGCGCATACTCGAGGTCCAGGCGTTCCTTTCCGGCAAGCAGGGCGCATCCTCCGCAGTCGGTTTCGTGGCATCGCACGTCACCGCGCTCGGCAACTAGGCGGCGGTCATCATGCTGATGAAACTTGCCTTGCGCAACGTGCGCCGCAGCGTGCGCGATTACGCTGTGTATTTCGTTACCCTCACTTTGGGCGTGGCGGTGTTCTACGCCTTCAACGCTATCGAGGACTCGCGCGTGCTTTTCGAGGCGCAGGAAGGCGCCGCGAACGTGTTCCTGGCGTCCGGCGCGAGTGTTTTTGACATCCTCGCGCAGGTCATGACCTATTTCAGCGTCGTTGTCGCCGTGGTTTTGGGCTTTTTGGTCCTGTACGCCAACCGGTTCGTTGTTCGGGCGCGCAAAAAGGAGTTCGGCACATACCTGCTGCTGGGCATGAGCCCGCGCCAGGTTTCCTCGGTGGTGTTGATGGAAACGCTGATCGTCGGCGTAATCGCGCTGCTGGCGGGCCTGGGGCTGGGCTTTTTGATCTCGCAAGCGATCGCCTTCGCCACGGCGGGCCTCATCGGCGTGGCCATCAGCGACTACCATCTGCTGTTCAGCGCCCGCTCCGCTGAGCTGACGCTGGGCTGCTTCGCGCTCATCTTCGTCGTGGTGGCTCTTTTCAACGCTGTGCAAATCTCACGTTGCAAACTTGCCACGCTGCTTTCGGCCAACTCCCGCAACGAGCGCATGCCCGTGCACAACCCCATCGTCTGCCTCATCGTGTTCGTGCTATCGTGCCTGATTCTGGCGAAGGCGTATGCCGAGCTCAACCTCGATGGCCTCGTGTACTTCGGCGAGCACTTTCGCACCGCAACCGCGCTGATGCTCGTCGGCACGTTGAGCCTGTTCTGGTCGGCGTCGGGGTTCTTCATCCTGCTGATCCAACGTCTGCGCGGCGTCTATTTCAAGGGCCTTGCCATGTTCACCATGCGTCAAATCGCGGCGAAGGTGAATACTGCGTTCGTGTCGCTATGGGCGGTTACCGTTCTTCTGTTCTTCAGTATCGTCGTGTTCTCGACAGGCTTCAGCTTGGCGTCGGTGTTCTCCGATCAATTGGAAGAGAACACCCAGTTCGACGCATCCATCCGCGCGAGCTTCATGGCGCTTGACACCTCCGATATGGAAGCAGTGCCGCCCGAGCAATACGGTGGGTACGAGGAAAAGAAGGCCAGGATTGATGAGGTCAAGGCTCAGCGCGACGAGATTCACAGCCTATGGCAGGCCAACAGCGGCTCCACCGCTGCGTATTTCAAATCGCTCATTCCCGATTGGGACGAGCGCGTGACCGGCTCGGCTCAGGTGGATACGTGGCTTGCGACTGACTTGACGAACAAGCAGCTTATCGATGCCTGCGGCTTCACCCTTGAACAGGTCGGTTCCGACGAGGACTCTACCATGGCCGGCGAAGGGGTGCAGTACGTGTCGTTGTCCCAGTTCAACGCTGCACGGCAACTTGCAGGCGAAAAGCCGATCGAGCTTGCTGCAGACGAATACCTGGTCGACAACACGATCGATAAATCTACCGACTACGCGAAGGCGCTTGGCCAGAAAGGGCGCACCATCACCGTCGACGGCCATGAGCTGACCGCATCCGGACAGGTTGTTTCGCAATCGCTCCAGGTAAGCAGCATGGGTTGCCTGATCGCCGTGCTGGTTGTTCCCGACGATTTGGCAGCGGAAAGGTTTGCCGCAGGTGATTTGCCGTACCTGAGCGAGTTGAACGTCAACCTGGTTGGCGACTCGAAGGAGCAGGCCATGAAGGATTTGCTGGCCGAGTATGGCAAGTCGGTTCCCCCGCGAGAAGAACTTGCTGACGCTGGTTGGACGTACGATTCCCGCGCATGGCCGGTGTCTTACTACGACACGAGCGAGGGCATTATCGCCGACAGCATGGGGCTTAAACTTCTGTTGGTTTACCTGGCGCTCTACATCGGGTTTGTCTTCCTGATGACCACCGCGGCAGTTCTTTCCGTCCAGCAGCTCTCCGAGGTGGCAGAAAGCATCCCGCGCTACCGCCTGCTCGTTCAGCTGGGGTGCGACAGGGGCATGATTCTGCGAAGCCTACGCACGCAGATCAGTATCTACTTCGGGGCGCCGCTTCTGGTGGCAGGATGCCATTCGGCCTGCTCGATCAGCATTCTGTACGAGAACTTGCTGTCGATTTGGGGCGCTACGGCAGTTGCAGGCATGCTTGCCGTCGGCATCGCGCTGGTGATTGCGGTGTACGTAATCTACCTGGTGTCGACATATCTGGTTGCACGATCGGCAGTGATCTCAGGCGCGGGCAAGAAGTTGCTTGCGTAGCCAGACAAGAAAACGAAAGGGGCGGTGCCTGCGAGTTGCTCGCGTGGCGCCGCCCCTGCGCGTTCGCTAGAAAAAGGTGCTTAGAAGGACTCGTTCACAACTAACGTGCTCATATCGACGGTTGCGGCATGGCGTGGGCCGGGCGCGCAGTCGGCCGCGGGATGGCCTACCATCAGCATGTCAACCAGCATGTAGTCGTCGGGGACGTTGAACTCTTTGCGTACTTCCTTCGGATCGTATGCGCCAACCCAGCAGCTGCCAAGACCGGCTGCGGTTGCGGCGTTCGCCATATTGGTAAGCGCGATGGTGGCGTCAACGTTGCCGAAGTCGCCGGACTCGAAGCCCAGGCCCTTGGCGGAAACCTTCGTGTCGAAGGCGGCGATGATCACGACGGGTGCGCCGTAGCGGCACTTCGAGACCTTGTCGATTTTCTCAAGGCCTTCGGGAGTTTGAACCACACACAGACGGAATGACTGTGCGTTGCAAGCAGTGGGGGAAAGCTGCGCTGCTTTCAAGATGGCGTCGATCTGCTCTTGGGCAACGGGTTCGTCCGAGAATTTGCGGACGGAATAGCGACCGCTCATCAGTTGCAGGTAATCGTTGATGTTCATAGGTGGCTCCTCTCATGATTGAGACGCGAGGTCTGGTACGATTCTGGATCGACCATTTCGACGCTATTTTACGTCTTGAGCGTGCTTGCGAGTTGAGCACATTGCAGGAGGCCCCGATTTGTTGAAAAAAGTTCTGAAAGCCATCGCCATCGTCGTTGCGGTGATTCTGGTTGTATTGGCCGGTTATGTTGCCTACCTTGAGTTGACGTACAGCCGCATCGCCGACAACCAAGAGTTGACCGTTTCCCCGGTGTCCGACAACGTCGGCGCCCAGCAGGACACCGCGCTTGTCACGGGGCGCTCGTACACGGCGCTTACGTACAACATCGGGTTCGGCGCCTACCTGCCCGAATTCTCGTTCTTCATGGACGAGGGGTTTATGAATGACGGCACCGAAACCGTCGGCGATCATGCGCGCGCCCTGAGCGCCGACGCCGTTCACTACTCTACCGACGGTGTGATCTCGTTGGTGCAGGGTTTGAACCCCGACTTCGCGCTTCTGCAAGAGGTGGACACCGACTCCGACCGAAGCTGGCATGTGAATCAGGTTTCCGACATCACTTCGGCGTTCTCGCAGATGAACAGCGTGTATGCCGTGAATTTACACTCGTCGTATCTGGTGTATCCGCCAACCGACCCCATCGGGTTTATGAACAGCGGCCTTCTAACGCTGTCGTCCCAAACCATCGATTCTGCGATTCGTCGTAGCTACCCCATTAGCGAAGACCCTATTCAGAAGTTGTTCGACCTTGATCGCTGCTTCCAGGTGCTGCGCTTGCCTGTAGAGGGGACCGACAAGCAGCTGGTGCTGATCAACAGCCATATGTCGGCGTATGACAAGGGCGGTGTCTCGCGCGCCAAGCAACTTGAGATGATCACGAGTCTTATGAAGAGTGAGTTTGAGGCGGGCAACTGGGTTATCGCCGGCGGCGATTGGAACCACGCGCTTTGGGGCAGCGAGACCATGTACCCCAGCGATCAGAAGATGCCCGATTGGCTTGCCGTCCTTGATCAAGATGACCTGCCCGAAGGATTCTCGATCGTCCGCGCGGACAATATCTGGGATGTGCCGACGTGTCGCGATGCCGATATCCCGTATGAGAAGGGCGTGTCGTTCTGCTCGACCATCGACGGATTCATCGTTTCCGATAATGTTGTCGCCGCGGCGCAGAACGTTGACAGCGGTTTTGCCTACAGCGATCACAACCCGGTGTTGATGACCTTCAAGTTGAACTAGTGCTGGGCGGCCGACCTTTGCTGGTTCGATGTTTCTGCGTATTTCTTCGTGAACTGCCATTGACGACGACGTAGCGTCGTCATGTGATAATAATCGCCGATCTTTCGGCTGGATGATGCGAGTGGGTTTGTGAAGGAATCGAACAACGAATCAAGTCAGGATTTGATGACGGTCGGCGAACTGGCTGCGCGTGTTGGCGTGACGGTTCGAACTATTCAGTATTACGATCAGCGCGGTTTGCTCCATCCCACATGCAAGGGGGAGCAGAACTTGCGTTTGTATTCGGCAGCCGATGAGGAACGTCTGTATCGCATCGTTGCATTGAAACAGCTGGGCCTCTCGTTGTCGGAGATTCAAGAAAGCGAGAGTCGCGACGCCAAGGCGGAGCTAACCGCCGCGCTTGCCAAGCGCGAGGAAGAACTCGAGCGTAAGAGCTCAGAGATTTTGCGCGACATGAACGCGGTTCGCGGATTGTGCTCCCAGGTAAAAAGCGACGAAAGCGTTGACTGGGGCGCCATTGCAGATGCCGTTGGCGCTGCCCAAGATCGCGAGGACACCCTTTGGTTCGCTATTGCCGGGGAATCCGTCGGCGATATCGCCGTACCTGAGCTTTCTAAGGATGACGTTGCGAATTGGCATCGACTGATGGGTGACACGATCGAGGCAATGCATGATGGGGTGTTGGTTTCCGACGAGCGGGCGCGTGACCTTGCGGTTCGTTTTTCCGAGTTGGGCGGCATGTCCTACGCCTTGGCTGGATTGAAGCGATTGGCGAATCAGCGGAAAGCGGGCCCGAGGCAGTACGGACGTGACTTTTATGCTGGCATTCAGCGACGTACGCTGAGTTTTCTCCAAGATGCTTTGAATCATTTCAAGATCGAGTAGCTTTTTTCTTCGGCTGCGTTGGAAGTGCAGGGCCTTTTCGTTGCGAAAAGACGGTCGCTTGTCGCGATTCGTTTCCTGCTTTCGGAAACAACTTCGCCTTTGGCGTTACTCTGCGTGGATTTCCATTGACGATGACGTAGCGTCGTTCGATATCGTCTCTTGCGCGATAGAAAACTTGCAAGGAAGGCTAAGGGTTGTTCATGAATCCCTTGAAGAAAGCGATTTTTGTTTCCGTGGGCTGTTTGTGCGTCGTTCTGGGCATTTGCGGTGCATTCTTGCCGGTTTTGCCGACAACGCCGTTGTTGCTTGCCGCTGCGTTCCTGTTTTCGCGCAGTTCGCAGCGCCTGAGCAACTGGCTGGCTCAGACAAAGGTCTATAAGACGTACGTTGAGCCGATCAATGCCGGCGATGGAATTCCGATGCGTAAAAAAGCATCCATCTTGAGTTTGTCGTATGCGGTGATGGCGGTAAGCGCTGTTGTGGTGGCTCGCCCTTTGGTGTGGGCGATTCTCGGGTGCGTCGCGGTGTTCTTGTTCTGGCTGATCGGATTTCATGTGCCGACGGCTCCTGCAATCGAGGCGGAGTAGGCGGAGTGAACGGTTTGCTCATGGTTGCATGAAGAAAGGGTGTCCCCAATTTGCCGGGAACACCCTTTCGCGTTGAATGAGATCAGGCGACATGGATTTTTCGTCGTGCTCCGATCCGCTTAGCGTGGGTTGCGCTTCGCTTGCTTCAGCAGCTTGCCGCCGATGACGCAGCAGCCAATGCCAACGGACAACCCCACAGTGGTGGTGATGATACCCAAGGTGATGGACCAGGCACCCGCGCTGCGCATGGTGCGGGTTGACCTATCCATAAGGTGTTCCTTTCGCATTTCGTACCCCTTTCGCGTATTGCGGTTCTACGCCGTGGGCCCGGCAGCGACGATCTCTTCGGGCATGTGGGCGTACTTCTCGGAGAAGTTGTGCTGGAACATCTCGACCAGCTTGCGTGCCGATTCTTCGTAGACGGCTTTGTCTTCCCATGCGTTCACGGGGATAAGGATATCACTGGGCACATTGGGGCAGGAAGTGGGAACCTGAACGCCGAAGTGCGGATCGGTGACGAATTCGGCCTTCTCAAGCTCGCCCGAAAGCGCGGCAGTGACCATTGCGCGGGTGTACTTCAGCTTGGTGCGCTCGCCCGTGCCGTTCCAGCCGGTGTTCACCAGGTAGACGTTGGCGCCGGCGGCAAGGGCCTTCTCTTTCAGCATGTGCGCGTAAACGCTGGGCTCCATGGGCATGAACGGCTCGCCGAAGCAGGTGCTGAACGTGGGGACGGGCTCGGTGATGCCAAGCTCGGTGCCTGCGACCTTGCTGGTGAAGCCCGAGATGAAGTAGTACATGGCCTGATCCATGCTGAGCTTCGAGATAGGCGGGATAACGCCGAACGCGTCGGCGGTCAGGAAGATGACCGTTTTCGGAACGGGCGCCACGCCCTCGACTAGTGCGTTGGGAATGTAGTCGATGGGGTAGCCTACGCGCGTGTTCACGGCAAGGGTATCGTCGTCGAAGTCAAGCTCGCGGGTTTCGGGGTCGATGACCACGTTCTCGACCATGGCGCCGAATTTGATGGCGTTGTAGATCTCAGGCTCGCCCTCGGCGGAAAGGTTGATGCACTTAGCGTAGCAGCCGCCCTCGAAATTGAAGACGGCGTCGTCGGCCCAACCGTGCTCGTCGTCGCCGATAAGCTGGCGGTTGGGGTCGGCGGACAGGGTTGTTTTTCCCGTGCCGGACAGGCCGAAGAAGATGGCCGCGTCGTCGTTGTCGCCGACGTTGGCGCTGCAGTGCATGGGCAGGATGCCCTGTTTGGGCAGCTCGAAGTTCATGATGGTGAACACCGATTTTTTGATCTCGCCGGAATAGCCGCTGCCGGCGATGAGCACCTTGTGCTGCTCGAAATCGATGAGGATGGCAGCTTCACTGTTGACGCCATCGGCGGCTCCGTTCACCTTCATGTGCGGAACGGCGACGATGGTGTAGTCGGGTGCGAAGCCTTGGAGCTGGTCGTCCGTGGGGCGGCGCAGCAGCTGGTGGATGAACAGATTCTGCGAGGCAAGCTCGTTGATGACGCGGAAACCACGCGCGTAATCGGCATCGGCGCCGGCGAAACCGTCGAAAATGAAGACATCTTTGTCTTCAAGGTAGTGAAGGGCTCGCTCGAAAAGCTCGTTGAACTTTTCTTGCGAGATGGGCTTGTTGACGCTGCCCCAGTTCACGTCGGAGTGGATGCTGGGAACGTCAACGATGAATTTGTCGTTGGCGGCGCGGCCCGTGTACTTGCCGGTTTTCACGACAAGGGCGCCGCGGTCGGAAAGGACGCCTTCCTGGCGCTGGAGCGCGCTTTCAACCAGTTCGGAGGGGGTAAGGTTGCGGTAAACGCGCGCGGCGTTCTGAGTAAGCAGGTCGTCTGCGGTGAACATAGTCTCGATTCCTTGATGACCGTTATGTATGCGGGTGCACAAGCATCCGGCTGCCTGAATTTTGCAGTGCTTATGGTACACGCATTGTTGATGGTTTGTCGCAGGTCGCGGGTTTTGCCGACGATAAGACCGTAAGCGGTGGGCGATACCAGCGTTTGGCATGCTTTGCGTGCGGGGTGTTCGCTTGGGAATAGATCGAAGCTATGACAGGCGTGCGAAACTAGATATTTTGAAACGACGGAGGATGCCCTCATACTGGTTTAGCGAAGATCATGGCGAAAAGCCGCCTACAGCGGTAGTCGCCGACGTTAGAAAGGACCGATATGGACAAGTTGAATGCTCCGTTCCGCTACGACATCGTGGGCAGTTTCCTTCGCCCTGAAGCTATCAAAACTGCTCGTGCCCAGTACGCGCAGGGTCAAATCACCCTTGATCAGCTGCGTGACGTCGAGGACGTTGAGGTTGCGAAGCTCATCGAAAGCCAGAAGGCCGCGGGCCTGCATGCCGTAACCGATGGCGAGTTCCGTCGTCGTTGGTGGCACTTGGACTTCCTGGCCGGCTTCAACGGCATCGAGGTGTACGACTTCGAGACTGACGGCTTCGGCGTTAAGAAGACGATGCAGAGCACGTACGTTAGCGAGCCGCTTTCGTTTGACCCGGCGCATCCGTTCCTTGAGGGCTTTAAGCGCACGCAAGAAATCGCGGGCGATGTTCTGGTGAAGCAGACCATCGCCGGTCCGAACATGGTCACGCTTGACTCCGTCGTTCTGTCGGCCCAGTATGCCGCGAGCCCTGTTTACCGCGACTTAGACGAGCTTCGCGAAGCGCTTGCCAAGGTTTATCAGGATGCCATCAAGGCGTTCTACGATGCCGGTTGCCGCTATCTGCAGCTTGACGACACCAGCTGGGGCGCCTTGTTCTCAAAGCGCTTCCGCGACAGGATCGTCGCATGCGGTTACGACCCCGACAAGCTCATCGACGTGTTCGGCGACATCACCGAGGCCGCGCTTGAGGGCCGTCCTTCCGACATGGTCATCACCACGCATATGTGCAAGGGCAACTTCATGAGCCATTGGCTTTACGAGGGCACCTACGAAACGGTTGCTCGCCGCTTGCTGGGTATTCGCGGTTTCGACGGCTTTTTCTTGGAGTACGACGACGAGCGTTCGGGCGACTTCAGCCCCTTGCGTTTCCTGCCCAAGGACACCGATCAGCGCGTGGTTCTGGGTTTGGTCACCACTAAGGATCCGAAGCTTGAGGATGCGGCGCCTATTCGCGACCGCATTTACGAGGCCGCGAAGGTGGTCGATCTTGACCGCTTGTGCCTGTCGCCTCAATGCGGCTTCTCGTCCACCGAGGAAGGCAACGTCCTTTCCGAGGAGGATCAGTGGAAGAAGCTGAAGCTGGTGCGCGAGGTTGCCGAGTCTGTTTGGGCCGATGCTTAAGAATTGGCTTGCGGCTGAGTGCGCAGCGCCTGAAGCGCAGCCGATCGATCCGCCGCGCAAGTGATAGGCATGAAAAAAACGGGATGAGCGTTCGCTCATCCCGTTTCGTCTGCATGGGGGCAGTCTTGCAGAAAGACTTGCTGCTTACTGCTGCTCGGCTTCCTCTTCGGGCGTGCCGTCGGCCACTACAGAAGGCGTGGCTTCCTTTGGCATAAGCAGGTTCATGACCAGGGCAACCAAGAACGTAAGAGCGATGCTGTTCCCCACGAAGATGTTCTGCACGATTTCGGGGAAGGCCGAGAAGATCACGCTGATCTGCGAAAAGCCAATGCCGATAGCTAGCGAGGTCGCCGCGATGGTGATGTTGCGCTGCGAGAAGCCGGCGGCGGCAACCATTTGGAAACCGCTGGTGACGATGGTGCCGAACATCATGATAGTGCATCCGCCAAGAACGGCGCTGGGCACCGAGCTGAACACGGCGCTGATGGCAGGGATGAATCCGGCTGCGATCAGCACGGCTGCGCCGCAAGCGATGGCACGGCGGTTGACGACGCCCGTCATGCCGATAAGGCCGATGTTCTGTGCGAACGAGGTAAGCGGCGAGCAGCCGAAGACACCTGCAAGCGCGCTAGTGAAGCCGTCGGCTGCAACGGCGCCCGAAATCTCGCGCTCGGACGGGTTGCGCTCGAAGCCGATGCGTGCGATGGCGCCGGTGTCGCCGATGGTCTCGGCGGCGCTAACCAGGAACAGCAGCGTCATGCTGATGATGGCGCCCGCATGGAACTCGGGCATAAAGGGCATGAGGTGCGGCAGCGACACAACCTGCAGGTTCTGGAAGCTGCTGAAATCCACACGGCCCATGAACAGCGCCACGATATAGCCGAATACCAGGCCGAACAGAATGGAGAGCTGCTTCAAGCTGCCCTTGGCGAAGCGCTGGAACAGAAGGCACGCAAGAAGAGAAACGGTGCCCAGGAACAAGTTCTGCCACGAACCGAAGTCGGCTGCGCTGGAGCCGCCGGCGAACGTCTCGGCGCCGGTGGATAGCAGCGAGAAGCCAATGGAGACAACCACGACGGCCGACACGATGCTGCCGATATAGCGGTACCAGTACTTGGCGAACAAACCCAGCACGCCCTCGATGCACCCGCCGACGATGACTGCGCCGACAACCGCGCCCATGCCGTAGGTGGCGGCAACGCCGCACAGCACGGTGACGAACGTGAAGCTCAGGCCCATGACAATGGGCAGCTTGGCGCCGATGCGCCAAACGCTGAACAGCTGGATGAGCGTGCCGATGCCGGCGGCGATCATGGCGTTCTGGATAAGCATCGCGGAGTCTTCAGTGCCAAGGCCGGCTGCTCCGCAGATGATGACGATGGGGGCCAGGTTCGAGACGAACATGGCCAGAACATGCTGGATGCCATAGGGAAGCGCCTGCGCGACAGGGACGTTTCCGTAATAATCGCCCAGCTGCTTCCTTAGATTGGTTTTGTTGCTCATGCGCGGAACTCGATCTTTCCCGTGGCGGGGTCCATGGACTCGACGATAGCCAGCGAGTCAACCTTGTAGCCGCGCTGGCGCAGATTGTCGCCACCGCCCTGGAAACCCTTCTCGATGGCGATGCCGATTCCCTCGACGGTGGCGCCGGCCATGTCGCAGATCTCGATAAGACCGCTCATGGCGCAGCCGTTGGCCATGAAGTCGTCGATGATGAAAACGTGGTCGTCGGGGCCTAGGTACTTTTTTGACACGATGACCTGCGAGATGTTCTTATGGGTGAACGATTCGACGTCGACGCAGTACACCGAGCCGTCGATGTTGATGCTCTTGGCCTTCTTGGCGAAGACGGCGGGCACCTCGAAAACGCTTGCCGCAACGGCGGCGATGCCGATGCCGCTGGCTTCGATGGTCAGGATCTTGTTGATGGGAGCGTCGGCGAAATCGGCCTTCCATTGCTCGGCCATTTCCTTGAACAGTTTTGCGTCCATCTGGTGGTTCAGGAAGTTGTCGACCTTCAGGACGTTTCCTTCTTTAACCACGCCGTCCGCTTGAATGCGCTCCTCGAGTAGTTTCATGTTGCTCCCCATAAACTAGTGCGGCGGACGTGCTTTCAAGAAGCGCGCCCGCCGACGTGAAAACAGTGGATTGATTTTACGCCATCCCAAACCAGACGGCGAGTTTAGGTGCATAACCCATGATGAAAATCACGATGATCAGCGTGGGAATGCCGTATTTGAGCCACGGAAGCGACCAACGCGGGAATTTGATGCCTTCGCCGGCGTCGGCTTCGGCCAGGAAGTTCTCCCAACCCCAACCGCGCTTCGTCACGCAGAACAGCAGGAAGACGAGGCTGCCCAGCGGAAGCATGTTGTTGGAAACGATGAAGTCCTCGATGGATTGGATGTCGCCGATGGCGGGCAGAGTGACGCCGGAAAGCACGTTGAAGCCCAGTGCGCACGGCAGGCTGAGGACGACAACCAGGATGCCGTTGACGGCTACGGCGCGGCTGCGGGGCATGTCCCACTTGTCCATAGTCCAGCTGATAAGGTTCTCGAACACGGCGATGACGGTGGACAGCGAGGCGAAGCTCATGAACACGAAGAACAGCGCGCCCCACACGTTGCCCAGGGGCATCTGGCCGAAAACGACGGGCAGGGTGACGAACACCAGCGACGGACCCGAGTCGGGGTTGACGCCGTAGGCGAAGCAGGCGGGGAAGATGATCAGGCCGGCCAGGATGGCGACGACGGTGTTCAGGATGGTTACCGAAACGGCCTCGCCGGTCAGGCTGCGCTCTTTGCCAATGTAGCTGCCGAAGATCTCCATGGCGGCAATGCCCAGCGACAGGCTGAAGAACGCCTGGCCCATGGCGGCGTACACGGCTTCGCCGAAGGTGGACCAGCCGTTAGTGAACAGCTTGCTGAAGTCGGGGACTAGGTAGAACGCGATGCCTTCGCCTGCGCCCGGAAGCGTGACGGCGCGGATCATCAGGATCAGCATGACCACGAACAGGGTGGCCATCATCCATTTGGTGATGCGTTCGACACCTTTTTGCAGGCCAAGGCTGCAAATCAGAAAGCCGATGGCAACGGCGGCCAGCATCCAGCCGATGAGCATGGTCGGGTCAGCCAACATGTTGCCGAATGCGGTGCCGGCCAATTCGGCCTGTGCGCCGTTGAACTCGCCCGATGCCATCTTGGGGATGTAGGCAAGCATCCAACCGCAGACGGTGGTGTAGAACATCATCAGGATCATGCAGCCGATGTATCCCCACCAGGTGAACCAGTGCCATTTGCGGGAGGGCTGCAAAATATCGAATGCCTTCGCGGAGGATTTTTGGCTTGCGCGACCGACGGCGAACTCCATCACCATGACGGGCAGGCCCAAGATAACCAGGAAGATCAGGTAGATCAGGACGAATGCGGCACCACCGTACTGGCCGGTGATGTAGGGGAAGCGCCAGACGTTGCCCAGTCCGATTGCGCAACCCGCGCTGATAAGGAGGAAACCGATGCGGGAGGCGAAGTGCTCGCGAGGAGCGCCCGCCGCGTCGGTGGTAGCTGCTTGCTTGTTCTGATCTGCCACGACGTGGAACCTTTCGATATTGCTTGCGGGTTTCGGCGGCTTGCCGACCCTAGGTGGGTGTCAAACCCGTTCATTCTAGCGCACTGCTTGTTGATTGCGCGTCTTGGCAGGTCGAAGGCACGATTTTTTACTCGAATCGATTTCAAGTGGGGAAGAGCAGGTGCTTTCAGTGAGAGCGGGAACTTTTTGCAAATGGGGAAGAGTGGCTGGCTTTTCGGATTTTGCGAATTGGGACGGTTGATGCATCGAAAAGTTCGAACTATCTAAACAAATTAGCTAAACGAAAAGAAGTTAGACTACGTGAAATAACAGTTTCAACTGGTAATATATAAGAAATGTGACGGTAACTGTTAATCTACCGTTACTCATTTATCTCTTGATCAATATAAGTTATCCTCGGTTAATAACGTGAAAGTTAACTTCGCGTTACCCAAGCTTCCCTCGAAGCAGATGGATTTCGAAGGAGGCTTGAATGCAAGTTCAGCACCCTGAAGAGCAGGGGAGGAGGGAACGAAATGACTCTGAACGATTTGAAGCCGGGTGAGACCGGTCGCGTCATTCGCCTGAACGATACGGGTGAGACGCGCCGTCGCATCATGGACATGGGCATCACCCGCGGCGCCGAGATCACCATCACGAAGGTGGCTCCGCTTGATGATCCCGTCGACATGACGGTTCGCGGCTATCACCTTTCGCTGCGTAGGTCTGACCTGAGCGGCATCGAGGTCGAGAAGATCTAACGGTTTGCGCTGCGGCGCGAAGCTGCAGTGGAAGCCCCGCGGCGCATGGACGATGCGCATGCGGAAAGAAAGTATTGAACGTCAAGCAAAATCATTAGATTTGGGCGCGATTTCGCGCAGAGTGGAGCACAAAGCATATGTCAGTGAAAATTGCTTTGGTGGGTAATCCTAACTCGGGCAAGACGACGTTGTTCAACCAGCTCACCGGCAATCATCAGTATGTCGGCAACTGGCCGGGCGTAACGGTCGAGCGCAAGACGGGTACCCTCAAAGGCGACAAGGAGGTCGAGTTCGTCGACCTTCCCGGTATCTATTCGCTTTCGCCTTACACGAATGAAGAGGTCATCGCGCGCGATTACCTCGCAAGCGGCGACGCAGATGCGATCCTGAACATCGTGGACGCATCGAACCTCGAACGCAACCTGTACCTCACCACCCAGCTGATGGAGTTCGGCCTTCCCATGGTCGTGGCCCTCAATCAGATGGACATCGTTAAGAAGCGCGGCTATACCATCAAGTCCGAGGAGCTTAGCCGCAGGCTGAACGTCCCGGTTGTTGAGATCTCGGCTCTTCACGGTGACGGCCTTGAAGATGTGACCGCTGCCGTGGTCAAAGAGGCCCGCAGCGGCAAGGCGCCGATTCCGCCGCGTTTCAGCCAAGAAGTCGAGGTTTACCTGAAGCAGATCGAGGAGAAGCTTCCCGCTTCCGTCCCCGAGAAGATGAAGCGCTACGACGCCATCAAGCTGTTCGAGCGCGACGAGCTTGCCGAGCAGAAGATCGGTGGCCAGGTTAACTGCAGCGACACCATCATCGCTGCTGAGTCGGAGTTCGATGATCATTCCGACGCGATCATCACCAACGAGCGTTACAAGTTCATCGTGAACTTCATGCCGAGCGTGCAGAAGCGCTCTATCAAGGGTCTGACTACTTCCGAGAAGATCGACCGCGTTCTTACGAACCGCATTTTGGCTCTACCGATCTTCGCCGTGATCATCACCCTTGTTTATTACGTGGCCATTTCCACCGTCGGCGGCTACTTCACCGACTGGATGAACGATGGCGTGTTCGGCGACGGCTGGTTCGTTGCCTCCCAGGGTCGCGAGGCCTTCGACGAGGACTCGGGCGCTTTCGACGATGCTCAGAACGACATCAGCGCGTTCTTGACTGATGCTGAAGAGGCTGGCATCGATGTTGATGCTATTTCCGAGTACCTGGGTGAGGATGCCGAAGGCGACCTTGATTCCGATGAGGGCCAGGCTGCTCTCGCTGCATTCGAGGATGATGCAGCAGATCTTGTTGCCGAGACTCACATCGTTGACGAGGAGACCGGCGAGGTTGACGAGCATGAGGTGACCTTGGAAGACTTCCAGGCTGCCCTTGAGGTTCCCGAGGCCGACCCGAGCGAGTACGGTCCTTGGGTTCCCGGTATCCCTGTTCTGGTTGAGGACGGCCTTACCGCTATCGACGCGCCTGACTGGCTGAGCGACCTGGTCATCAACGGCATCATCGCCGGCGTTGGCGCGGTTCTTGGCTTTGTGCCCCAGATCATGGTGCTGTTCTTCTTGCTGGCAATCCTTGAGGGCTGCGGCTACATGGCTCGCGTCACCTTCATCCTTGACCGCATCTTCCGTCGCTTCGGCCTGTCCGGCAAGACCTTCATCCCGATGATCATCGGCACTGGTTGCGGCGTTCCTGGCATCATGGCTTCCCGTACCATCGAGTCGGAGTCTTCGCGTAAGCTGACCATCATGACCACGACGTTCATGCCGTGCTCGGCCAAGCTTCCTCCGATCGCCCTTATCTCCACCGCGTTCTTCGGTGGCGTTTGGTGGGTTGCCCCGATGGCGTACTTCCTGGGCATCGGCTCGATCATCGTTTCGGGCATCATGCTGAAGAAGACCAAGCCGTTCCTGGGCGAGACCACTCCGTACATCATGGAGCTGCCCGAGTACCGTATGCCGCGCTTCGTTGACCTGCTGCGCAGCATGTGGGAGCGCGCATGGGCGTTCATCAAGAAGGCTGGTACGATCATCCTTCTGGCAACCATCATCGTTTGGTTCCTGTCTGGCTACGGTTTCGAGGACGGCGTGTTCGGCGCGGTTTCCGAGATGGACAACTCGCTGTTGGCGGCGTTCGGCAATGCCTTCTGCTGGATCTTCGCTCCGCTTGGTTGGGGCAACTGGGAATCCGCTGCGGCAACTGTCACGGGCTTCATGGCCAAGGAGAACCTGGTTGGCACCATGGCTGTTCTGTTCGGCGGCGATCCGACCATCGCTTGGACCACGGCTCTTATCGCCAGCATGGAGGAAGTCTCCGGTGGCTTCGGCGCAGCGGCAGCCCTTTCCTTCCTGGTGTTCAACCTGCTGTGCGCACCGTGCTTCGCTGCAATGGGCGCCATCAAGCGCGAGATGGGCGGCTTCGGCAAGTGGTTCTGGGCAGCTATCGGCTACGAGATGCTGTGGGCCTACGTTGTGGCGCTGATGTTCTACAACTTCGGTCGTGTGGCCGCTGGCGGTAGCATCGACGCCTGCTTCTTCTTGGCAATTGCCTGCGCGGCTGGCATTCTGTACATGCTGTTCCGCCCGGCTCCCAAGGAGAAAGGCAAGCTCGAGGTTAAGTAAAAACCGAGCTCGAGTGAAGCAACTTGGTTAGTTTGTGGCCGCGCCCCTTCGGGTGCGGCCACGGCTATTTTTGGACTTCGGTTTCGGTTAGGACGGGTCGCTCATGTGAGGTCGGCTGGTGGCTGCGGTTTCGCATGCGTGCCCGCTCGGCCGCCCGCCCAGCGAAGGTGCCATCCCGCTTGCGCGCTGGGGCTCGCTCCCGCTCGGCCGCTCCGCGGTGCTGCAGCCTCGCGTGCACCCATTCGGCCACCGGGGCCCGCGCCCGCTCCCGGCCGCCCGCTGGCTCATGCGCTCCGCGGTGCTGCAGCCTCGCGTGCACAGGTTTTCCCGTTTTGTGCGGTTCTACTAATCAAAAAGTGCGGTTGGGGCCGACTTCTCATGAATTCTTAAAGAAAAGCCCAGTTTAGCAAAGAGAATTCGAATGGCGCAGGTCTTCTAGGCTCGCAAAACGGGAAAATCTGTGCAAGGATGCGAACCGGCAAGTCTGGTCGCAGCCTCTAAGGCCTGCGGCTTTGGTTACGGAAGGCTGCGACCTGTGCTCGCTTCCGTCAAAACCTGGCGTGTTGGTTGCGGAAGGCTGCGGCCCGTGCCTACCAACGGGGCTTCGTCGCGAACTTCAAGGACGTTCTTCCAGAAACGTTTGGGCATGTGCTGTCGGCGAAGTTCGGGGTGATAACGCGTAGGAATGGAAACGGCGTCGTAGAAACGTTTCCAAGCGCTTTGCATAACGGCCTCGTCGCTGGAGTGTGCGGGAAGATCAAGCTCGCTTGTTTCGGCCAGAACCCAGCTTTCCCCATCGTAGATACCCGCGATGTGATGGACCTCGTCGTAGATGACGAACTGTTGGGTATTGAATCGGGCCGAGAACCAGTCCATCAGAAGAGGGACTACGTTGGCGTTGGGGTTGCACTTGGCAAACCAAAGGTCGTTATCGAAGTGCTCGAACCGCAGGAGCTCCTGCATGAAATGACGTTCGTTGCGCACTGCGTGATGCAGCTTTAAGACAGGGCCGACAACGGGGTCCGTCAGCTCGTTTCGGATGTATGCGTTTTGCTTGGCAGGGCGACTCATGATAAGGCGAATAAGCCGATAGATGGCCGTTCCAGCCTGGGGTTCGTCGGAGAGCGATGCGTTAAGGATGATCTCCCATGCTTTTTGGTTCGATTTGCGGACAACTCCTTTGCGAACGCGTTCGGCATGCTGTGCGTTGGTTTCGATGTAAACCACGCTTTGGTCAAGGCGTAGCTGAAAAGCCCCCTCGCGGATGATGTCTTGCGGGTTTTCGTGATTTGCGTATGTGGCGAAAACGGCCGATAGCAATCCCTCGGTTGACCCGTCGTAGATGTAGGCGATATTGCTGATGGGAATGCCGTGCGTCGGGCTTTCGCCTTTGCTCATGCAGGTACCTTCTCGCGGTTCGGCCCTTGAAGTGCGTTTTGCCAGCCAAAGAGCCCATCGATGGGCGTTGCCTGGGGAAGCGCGGGCTTCGCTTGAGAAGCGCTTTGCTGGTTGGACAAAGCCGTTTGCTGCCCGCTACGTTTATCGCCGACGCCGATGCTTGCGCGACCAACTTCGTCTCCGAACAGGCTCATTTGGCCGGGAAGGGTTTTCGCGGCGCGAGCGCCGTGTTTTCCGCCGTTTATGGGTTCCGCGATTTGCGCGCGTATGGTGGCGGGGTCGAATTGCACGCCAGCGCCCATGTACTTGCCGTTGCACGTAATGAAATAGCGCGCTCGTTTATAAGCGATGCCAAGTTTGCGGAGCTCATTTTCGCGCAGACAATTGGTTCGGCGCGCGCGAATGATAAGGCGCGCCCCTCGCGGGCCAATGCCTGGCACACGCAAGAGCAGCTCGAGCGGGGCGGTGTTCACCTCAACGGGGAAGACGTCCAAGTGGTTGATAGCCCACCCAGCCTTAGGGTCGAGGTCAAGCTCGAGGTTGGGCGCATCTTGACTGATGATCTCCGACACGTCGAACTGATAGAAGCGCAATAGCCAATCAGCTTGGTACAGTCGATGTTCGCGGTTGAGCTGAACTGCATGGTTTTGCGGCAGGCGCGCATCGCCGCTGACGGGCAAGTAGGCGCTGAAGAACACGCGCTTAAGCGCGAGCGATTTGTATAAGGCCTGTGATAGGTTGAGTATCTGGAAGTCGGATTCGGGCGTTGCGCCGATGATCATTTGGGTTGACTGACCGGCTGGCGCAAAAGCCCTCGAGCGCGTTTTGGGACGTTGCGAGGGAACATAGGTGTTTTTCTTTCGGGCGAGTCCGCGCGATTCGGCATCTTGAGCGATGTTGTCGCGAATCTGGCGCATGGGTTGTATAAGTTGCTGCTTGTTCTTTTGAGGACATAACAGGGCAAGGCTTTTTTGGCTGGGAAGCTCGAGGTTCACGCTAAGCCTATCGGCCAAATGCCCAAGTTGATCGACAAGTTCGGGAGACGTGCCAGGGACGGTTTTGGCATGGATGTAGCCACGGAAGCCATGCTGTTCGCGCAGCAGCTTGAGCGTTTTGATCATAAGCTCGGTGGTGTAGTCGGGATTGCGAATGACCCCCGAGCTTAAGAAAAGCCCTTCAATATAGTTACGGCGATAGAACCCGATGGTAAGGTCGGAAAGCTCTTCCGGGGTGAACGTGGCGCGACGGACATCGTTGCTTGCTCGGCTGACGCAGTAGGCGCAATCGTAAATGCAGACGTTGCTTTGGAGCACCTTCAGAAGCGTGATGCAGCGGCCATCTGGCGTGAAGCTGTGGCAGCAGCCTGCGCCCATGGAATTGCCTAGCTGGCCCTTTTTCGAACCGCGCGACAAGCCAGACGAGGTGCAGGCCACGTCGTATTTCGCCGCGTCGGCGAGTATGTCGAGCTTTTCAACCAAATCCATGAGGGCTTCCAAACTTCGTACGTCTGTTCGTTTATATTATGCGAACAGACGTACGAAGTCAATGGACGCCTCTTGATGCCGAGGTTGTCCGAGGGATTTGTAGGTACGTTCGCAAAAGTGAGCGATCGCCTGCCGGCTTGCTTGTGCGCTGCTTGGCGATGATGACTAGCAGCGAAACCGATCGTCATTGGAGGTTCGTGCTTTGCCAACAAAGAAGCGACCCGATTATTCGGGTCGCTTCTTTCGCGCTATTTCGCTTCCTTGATGATGGGCGTGACGGCGTTTTTATCGGTGGCTGCGGAATGGCATCCGTTACGCTTGGCACAGCCAGCGCAGGGGCTTTGGACGTAGGCTTGGTCGCCTCCGCCGCAGCACGAACCGACGTGCGGCCTGCTACCCTCGCCATGTTTTTTGAATCCGCCGAAGAAATAGCATTTGATGGCAATGAAAGCCCAGATCGCAATGGCGATGATAAGAATCCAGCTACCCAGGCTCATTCCTGCGATGTACGGCATGGTTGCTCCTAATACGCTCTCGCTTCTTATTAGCCTATGCTAACTCGCTGCTTGTTTTAGTCAAGCAACTTTTTGTGAACGCCCCGATAATCGCACAGAAAACCGCACGAATTCAAACGAATGGGAAAGGGGCATTGACCTGCGCCGATGCCCTTGGGCAAGACGCGCATTTTGCGCTATAAGCCGATTTCGGCTCCAAACAACGAAGAGGGGGCAAAACGAAGAGGGCGCGCCGCCCGACAAGGGATTGACGTCGCGCCCCTATGAGGAAGGAATCCGCAGGCTGTGTAGGAGTGGGAGAACGCCAGCCTGGGCTTCTCGTTTTTTACTGGGCTACTAGTTATGAGGAGGCGGTCGTCCCGCAACCGCGCAGGACTTACAGCATTCCCCACTTCCGAGTGTACTCGGTGTACAGCACGAAGTCGGATCCGTTGAAGCCAGCGGCTTCAAGTTTCGGGAGAATGTCCTCGGCGCTCATCGTGGCCGTTTCCATGAACACGCCGTCCTTGCGGGGTGAAATCTCCCAATCGTCGTGAAGCTCAGTGAGGAAGTCGATGATCGCGGCGCTGCGCGTCATGCGGTTGTTCGTGTATTCGGCGAGGTCGCGAACGGTTTGCGCATCAACGTCCTGCTTCACGAACTTCTGCCAGGGCGATTTGTCTTTAGTGCGCCATTCGCCCGATTCGAAAAACGGAAGGAAGAAGCAGGCTTCTTGAATGCAGGTCTCTTTGACGTTCTTTCCGATTGCGAGCATGTTCGTTCCTAACTTTGATTCGACTGCGGTTGCAAGCGAGAAACGCGTTCTCGGGTCGATCCTATTCGGGAGGGAGATGTTGTGCAGGGGAAGGAACCGGTCGGGATCGACGGACGTTATCCAAGCCCATCGTGTCCCGCTTGCAACTGAATCGTGCGATTGAGTAGCGGGGCGCAAGCTCTATGAGCGGGCCTGCGCCCCGATTGCCTAGTCGAACGCTTGTGGATCAAGCTTCGTTTTCGGCGGTTTCAGCGGCAAAGGCTGCTTACATGCCGACGGCCGTCCAGTAGTCGTTCAGGATGACGGTCGAGAACAGGAAGCCGAGTGCAACGTTCACGACAACGCCAGCGGTGAATGCGGCGACGGGCTTCCAGCCGGTAGCGGCAAGATCCTTGAAGCGGGTGGTCATGCCAATGCACAGGAAGCAAAGGACGAATGCCCAGCCGCGGAGGTTCTTGATGGGCGAGACGACGGCCGAGTTAATGGCGCTTGCGTCGCCTGCGGAAACGCTGAGGTTGACAACGGTGATGATGATCGAGGCGATGAAGAAGCCCAGGACGAACTTCGGGAAACGCTCCCAGATAACGCCTGCGGACGGCTTCTGCTTCTCGCCGCCGTCTTTCTTGGCTTCCCAAAGGGTGACGGAGATGATAGCCAGGATGAAGGCCCAGATGCCGACGAAGATGTCGCGGCCGACGACCTTCATAAGGGTGAAGGTGGTCAGGGCGCCGTCGCCGAACTGAGCGGCGGCTGCGATGCCGGCGGCGTCAGCGAACTCGGAGGTGCCGATCCAAGCGCCGGAAGCGCCGTCGGAAAGGCCCAGAGCGCGGCAGACGATGGGAAGCAGGAAGACCATGATGGTTGCCCAAACAACGACCATCGAGATAGCCATGGAGACGTGGTCCTTCTTGGCGTTAACGGACGAGCCGATGGCGATCGAAGCGGAAACGCCGCAGATGGAGCCGCCTGCGCCCAGCGTAGCAGCAAAGGGCTTCTCAAGCTTGAAGACGTGTGCGCCCACGAAGTAGATAACCAGGAAGGTGGAGACGGCGATCACGGTTGCCTGGCCGAAAGCGACCGGGCCGGACTGAAGGATCAGCGTGAAGGGAAGGGTGGCGCCCATGAAGACGATGCCGGTCTTCACGTAGAACTCAGTGCGCATGGCTTCGTCGAACCAGTCGGGGATCTTCGCGAAGTTGCCGATGATCATGCCGACGATAAGGGCCATAACGGGTGCTTCGAGATTCAGGGTTTTTGCAACGCTCCAAGAACCAAGGATTTGCACGATGACTGCCATGACGAACAGCAGGGTGAAACCCTTAAGGAAGGTTGAAACCTGATGCCCCATGATCTTCATTGCGCAGCTGAACACGGTTGCGAGCACTACGAAAAGAACAAGGGCTTTAGGAAGGACCGGGGCAACCAGTGCGGGCATGTCCGCGAAGTTGGTGTACGAGGGGATGGAGACGGACAGCCATTTCAGATTGCCGCCCGCGGCCCACACGATCAGGCCGATGACGATGGTGGCCAAGCCAATCCATACCGCCCAGTAGTCTTCCTTCAGATAAAGGGCTTTCAGGCCAACGCCGTTCGTCTTGGTGTTATTCGCTGGCATATCGTACCCCTTTCTCTCATTCGAATACGTTTAATGTCGGTGGTGCTTCGCTGCTCGTCGGGATGCGCCGAAGGTGCTTGTTGTTCTTGCTAAACGATTCGATCGAAGCGCATTTCGGCGAGCATGCAGTTGCGAGATTCTGGTCGATTCTTCGAGTTTAGTCCCCTTTCATCTCGTTGTGAAATTCGCTCGCCCCCGCATCGGTGAGAGAGGCTGCGAGGGGGTTTGGCTTTTCGCTGCCTCGTTGCGGTTGCGTTTGCATGGCTTGATTTTGGCGCGTTTTCTGCCCCGCCGAATCATCAGGTTCTCGCGATTCGCGCCGTTGAACAGGCTTTCAAGTAAATCACCAGAAACTGGTGATAGAATGCGAAACCGCAGGTGAATAGACTGATGATTCCCGAATCGCACAGGGGAAACCTGGTGATTCCAAAGGTTCGGGGCGCCAAGGACATCCCCCGAGAAAGGTGCTATCGCACGTGGACGCGTCGAAGGAAAACAATTCGACGAAACCGTTTGCTTCGAATGAGGTGAAGGGTTCGAAGCAGGCCAGCAAACGTGTGTCGCCGGCCGTATACCTGCTTTCGCAGCTTCGCCTGCGTCACCTTGGAATGGCCTTCGCGTGGGCTTGCACCATGCTCACCATGCGCACCTCAACTTTGTTGCCCGAAGGCTCCGATCCTCAGGTTATGTCCACGGCTTTATTGGTGTTCTCGTTTGGCGTGAGCATCCTAACCATGGTGTTGCTTGCCATCAACGAGTACCGCAAGCCCGGTTCGTTCGCAGAACTGCCCGACTGGCTTTTCGTTTCGGGCGCCATCATTGGCATTTTGGCCATGAAGTCGCCTGCATACGGCGTTGTAGATGAGCCGACAGCATTCTTCATTGGCTGCTTCATGACGGGCATATCGTATGGCTACCTCTGGGTTGCTTGGGCGCGCGTTTATGGACGCCTTCACCCCGACGTCACCACGGTGGCGCTTCCGCTGACGTTCGTTCTGACCGTTGGACTTTACTTCTTCGTGGGCCTTTTGAATAAGATCACCATTCTGCCCGACTTCGCCTACATGGCGTTTTTGCCTGCGATTTCGTGGGTTTTGCTTCTTCGGTGCCAAAGTCAGGATGAGTGCCGCGAAATGGTGGATCACCGCGAGGGGCTTTCCGTCGCAGTTCATAAAATGGCCGACATCCTGGTCGCATCGGCGTTGTTCAGTTTCTTGTTCGGCTACCTGTGGGAGTCGTCCCTGATCGCTCTGGCGTCGGTCGAGGAAACGCACCGCGTTCCCTTGGCCATCTCGGCTGTAGTGGGTTTCCTGCTGTTCTTGTTCACGGTTCTTGCGCGCAAGCGGATGGACGTTGACCTGGTGTACAAGGTGGCCGCCCCTGTCATCGTTTTGTCGTGCGCGTTGTTCCCGCTGTTTTTTGTTGAGGGCCCGCTGGTCGTTGGCAGCGTCATGGACTCCGGTTTCACCATTTTGGAGATCCTTGTTTGGATCACGGTGGTCACGGTCTCATACGACGAACGCGTAAGCGGTGTCATCGTCGGAGCCATTGCCCGCTCGGTGTTCCTTCTATTCAGGCTGGCCGGTGTTACTATCGCGTACTTCGTCAACGAGCTTTCCATCAGCTTCGGATTGTCGTCGTCGATGTTCTCGGCTATGGCCGTGGGCGCCATCATCGTGTGGGGCCTTATGTCCAACAAGGGCGCTCGCGAAGCGGAAGACCGCCATAGCAAGGCTGCCATTGCCCGCGAGAAATATGCGGAAGTGCTGGCGGCGTCGGCCGACGCACGGCAGGCAGAAATCGGAACGCAAGCTACGAAGGACCCCGAGCTGCAGGTTGCGCCGCAGATGGGCAGCAGCGCGAAAGATGGCGTAGCTCCCGGTGGCGTTCAGTTGAGCTCAACGTTCGTCTGGCGCGCCTCTGAGGCCGTCAGCGAGAAGTTCGGCCTGTCGCGTCGCGAAGCCGAGCTGTTGCCGTACCTGGTGCTGGGGCGCAGTGCGTCGTTCATCGCCAACGAGTTCTATATTTCCGAGAACACCGTGCGCACGCACATCAAGCATATTTTGGAGAAGACGGGAGCCACGTCGAAGCGTGGCATTACCGACTTCGTTTACGTTGAGGGGATGAAGGCGCTGAGCGAGCGTCACGAGCATCAATAGCAGGTGCGGCCTTGTGTGATTAGCTGGTTCGCGGATGCGTGCGCTGCGTGATGGTGCCGGTTGTGGCTTTACTGTGCCTTTGCCGCTAGTCGTTAAGGCCGCGCACGACAACGGTGCCTTTCAGGATGAAAGCCCAGAACACGAACGCGATGGCGGTGGAGATCACGATGATCGCGCCCACGCCGAACATGTAATTCGGCCAGGGGAGCACAGCCAGCAGCATGCCGAAGCAGCCGAATACCGTGTGCGTGAAGTTGATCACCGAGCTTGCGGCGCCGGTCTCGCCGTCGTGCTGGTTCAGCAGGATGTTGGTGCTGTACGGGCGTGCGCACGATTCCGCAAGAATGAACAGCAAGAACAAGCCGCAGAACGTGTACTCCGAAATGCCGCCGAATGCCATAAGAGCGAAACCTGCAGCAACGCTGACGGCCAAAAGCACGGTGGTGAACGTTTTCGCGCTCATGAACTTCTGAACGAAAAGCCAGATGAACGGACCGACGCTGCCCGCCACGGCGCCTACGGCGAAAAACGCGCTGTACCCTAGCTCGGACAGGCCGAAGGCATCGATATAGATGTACGAACCGACGGCGATGTACGCCATGAATGGTAGGTTGAACATCGCCATGGTCAGCAGGAACAGCACGAACGGCTTGCTTTTCAGCACCCAAGTAAGGTGGCCGATAGTGGGCAGGATGTTGTCGCGCGTGCGCTGGTTTTTCGGCAGCGATTCCGAGAACATCAGGCCCATGACAAGGATAAGCACGCCAATCACGGTCAGCGTGACGAAGATGCCGCGCCAGTCAAGGACTTGCAGCAACAACGATCCGATGACGGGTGCGAACACGGGACCGACGACGAACATGACCTGCACGACAGACAGGACCTTTTCGCGGTAGGCGGGTTTGAATGCGTCTTTGACCACAGCGGTGCCGATTGCGCCTACGGCGCCGGCTCCCAATGCTTGGATAACTCGCATAGCGATAAGGAATTCGATGGTGGGGGCGATGGCGCAAAGCGCGCTGCCCAAGGTGTAGGCGCCGGCGCCGGCAAGAAGCACGGGCTTGCGTCCGTATTTGTCGCTCATCGTGCCGAAAAGCAACAGGCCGATGGCGTTGAAGGCGAAGAAACCCACAAGGGTAAGGTTCACGGCAGCCGCGTCGGTGTTCAGGTACTGAACCATGTGCGGGATGGCCGGGGTGTACATGTCAAGCGCCAAAGGCGTAAGAAGCGATGCAATTACCAACAGGGCAAGGGTTCCTATTGCGCCAAGGCGGGGTTGATCGCAGGAAAGCCAGGCGCCCAGGCCCTTGCTTTCGGTGGTTTCGGTGTCGGCGTTGCCGACGGTTTCGATGTTCTCGTTCTTGATTTCCCTCATTAGTCGTTCTTTCTGATAAGCGGCCCATTTCGCTTGTTGAAAAGCTGGCAGGGAATCTCCGCTGCTAAGGGTTTCACAAATAAAACTATCTCTCTAGAGAATTGCGGTTCGCTCCATAAACGAATCGTATCTTGTGCGGGTTTATCTGGCAGTCTGTTTTGCTTTTGCAAAGTTTTTACCCGCGGAAACGGTTTGCTGGGAAAAGCCGGTGTGGCTGCGTTTTCGCTTCTATCGGGGATTTACCTGCGTAAACTCTTGCGCGGCTGATCTGATGGCAATTCCGACGAACGTCGCTGGGGATCGTAGATTATGCGCAGTAGGGCGATCAGTGAGAATTAGGTTGGCGACTGCGTTAATATGGATGTCTACGACCGGGTGCGTGCTGTGCGCTCGGCGGCTCTATCACCGACCGAAACGACGAGATATGCCCGATCGCAAACTTCTCACGCTTGCCGTGCCTGCTTACAATGCGGGTTCATTCTTGCATCAGTGCCTGGATACCTTGGTCGATGCTGGCAGCGCATTGGAAGTTCTTGTCGTCAACGATGGCTCCAAAGACAACACGCTTGAGGTTGCTCGCGCTTATCAGCAGAAATACCCCGACGCCATTGTGGCCGTTGACCAGCAGAATCGTAACTGGGGCGGCGTTATCAACCATGCTTTGGAGCTTGCCAAAGGCGAGTATTTCTATGTTGTCGACTCTGACGACTGGCTTGATCCGACGGTTCTGAAAGAGGTTCTTGCGAAGTTGGCAGAACTCGATGCCGCTGACTCGTTGGTCGACCTGTTCGTGGTTAACTACGTGTACAACCAGGTTGAGGAAAACGCGCGCCATACTATTCAGTATCGCAAGCTCATTCCTCATGACAAGGTTGTGACCTGGGACGATCTTTCCCAGCCGAAAATTGACCAGTACCTCATGATCCACAGCATGATCTATCGTACCAGTGTCGTGCGCGAAAGCGGTCTGGTGCTTCCTGAAGGCGAGTCGTACATGGACAGTCTTCTTATGCTTAAGCCGTTGCGTTTCGTGAAAACGCTGTACTACCACGACTGCGATCTGTATTGGTACACCATCGGCCGCGAGGGGCAATCGGTTGAACCCGCCGTGTTGAAGAAGCACATCAACGAGCAGATTCATGCAACGCATCTTGCTATCGACGGTTTCGACTACGCCGGCCTGCAGGCTATCAGTCCGCGTCTTGCCAGCTGCAGCTTGCGCTATCTCTCGGCGATGATGACCGTTTCGTCCATTCATTTGTTCCAGATCAACACCCCCGAGTCCATCGCTGCCAACGATGAGCTGTGGGCGTATCTGAAATCCACCGACCCCGTTTTGTACCGAAGGCTTCACGCCACCTTTGCCGGACTTGTTTACAGGAAGACGGCATTTGGTCGCGCAGTCGCGAAGTTCGGCTACAACGTTGGTGCTAAGATTTTCAAGTATGCGTAACGCGCCGTCGATTAGAAGCAGACATGCCCGATTCCAATCAGAAAAAGACAGAGGACGTCCTTCTAGAGCCCAATCTCTTGAACGAGATCGCGCCCGAGACGGCTATGGAGCGTCCCCATGTGAAGGGTCGCTTCCTGAACATGGTGCTGTGCATTTTCGCCTTCGGCATGCTGATTGGCTACTTGGTGTTCGCCGGCGAAGGCGAGGACCTTGCCGACGCGCTTTCCACCATGCAGTGGCAATGGTTGCTGCTGAGCGTGGCCATGGTGGTTGGCTACTGGGTGCTTGAATCCGTGTGCATGCAGATCTTCTCTTCTGATACGTTTCCCAAGTTCAAGTTCTCGAAAACGTTCACGTGCACGGTAATCGGCCAGTACTTCAATTGCATCACGCCGTTGTCCAGCGGCGGTCAACCCTTTCAGGCGTATTACTACAGCCGTTTCGGTATGCCGCTTTCTAAAAGCATGCCCATGTTGCTGTGCCGTTTCGTCACGTATCAAGTCGCAACCAGCACGTTTTGCGCGCTCGTGCTTTTGTTCCGCTTCCATTACTTTATGGAAGAGAACTCGGCGCTTATGGTGTTGGTTGTCATCGGGTTCATGGGCGGATTGGGCTTGCTGGCCATGCTGCTGGCCGTTGCATTTTGGCGCAGCGGCATTTTGAAGCTGGTGCGTTTCGGGTTCAATCTTGGTGCGAAAATGCACATCGTGAAAGATCCCGAGGCTAAGATCGCCGACACCACCAAGACCATTGATGATGCTTACGCCGAAATGCATTACCTGTTCAAGAAGCCGAAGCTGTTCTTCAAGAGCATGGGCGTCACCTTCTTCCAGCTGCTTGAGTACTTCACCATCAGTTACGTCATCATGCGCGGCCTTGGCTGCAACGGTGATTACCTCACCGTCATCTCGTGCCAGGCGTTCGTGTACATGATCTCGTCGTTCGTCCCCACGCCAGGCGCCATGGGTGCTGCCGAAACCAGTTACGCGTTGTTCTTCGGCGCCATCTACCCGAACGCATCTCTGGTAGCTCTCTCCACGTTCATTTGGCGTTTCTTGACGTTCTATTTCCCCATCGTCGTGGGTATGCTTGTCACGCTGACGGTGAACAGGCGAGAGAAGGCCGGTCAGGCCAGCAGCTTCAGCGTTATCAAATAGCGGCTTTTCGCTTTGTCGGGGTGGCGGGTGAATTGGATTTGCCCGCCGATGGCTGACGGTAAGCCGGCTTCACTTTCGTTTCGCCTCGCCGAAGGTCGCAGGTGGATCCGGTTCGCCCCTCAAGGGCGACGGGCGAACCGGCTTCGCATGCGTGATTCCGACTAGATGCTCAAAGGCTCGCAAACTCGCTCACTTCGTTCGCTCAAACAGTGCTCGCCTCCCATTGAGCATCCAGTCGGAATCTGCTCAGCCAAGGTCCCCCCCCTAGCCGCCCTTGAGGGGCGGGTTGGGCTTAGCGTTTAGGGTGTTGGGCGGCGCTAGCAGAGTCTGTCTTTGCCGCCCTCGAGGGGCGGGCGATTCCGCTACGAGATGAGCGCTAGCAGGTCTGACATCGAGTTCACCGTGCCGCCGGGTTTCACGATCTCGCCGTCGTTCACGATCAGGCACGGCACGCTCATGATGTTGTAGTGCTCCTGCAGGGCCGGGAAGTGAGCGATGTCGTAGACCTCGGCGGTAACGTTGCCGTTCAGCGCGGCAACCTGCTCGACCGGGATGATGGTGTTGCGGCAGCGAAGGCAGTCAAGGCCTGCTGCAACTTGCAGGCGAACGGGACCCTCGATGTCCAAGATGCGTTGTTTATCCGCTTCACCTAGTGAATCGCTTTTGTTTGCGGCGCTGATCAGACTCTCGACGAAGGGGTCGAATTCGTGTCCAAGGGGAACGCCATGAAATGCCAGTCCTGTTCAGGTGCCGTCTTCGTGGCAGATGTCGACGCGCGGAAGCGTCTGGGCTGAAGGGTTCTCTTCTATCTCAACGGCGATGGGGTCGAAGCAGGCGTCTATCTCGTTTATCAATTCGCAAAGTTTTTTCGAGACCGGTCGGTCGTCCAGTGAAAGCTTAAGTACCAGTTTGGTTTTCATCTGCTGGGCGGCGTTGGCAAGGATTTCGCGCATTTCTGCCGTAAGCAGGCTGTCTTCGACATCGTCAGAGCCTGTTGCGGTTTGGCGCTCGGATACCGCAACGGAGGTAGCGCGTTCGTTCTTTGGCAGTTGCTTCGGCGTGATGCCCGTTGTTTTGCGCGCATCCTCAAGGAACCGTTCCAGCTGGGTGGCGCAAGCGGCTGCCTGGCCGACGGCGGTTGCCACCTGGCGAAGCTCCTTTTTGCATACGTCGCCTGCCGCGAAAAGTCCGGGGCATGACGTCTCCGAGTGCTCGTTCACAAGTAGGGATCCGTCTTCATCGCATTTGGCCAAGCCTTTGACCAGCGTGGTTGCGGGCTTTCTTCCTGCCAACACGAACACGCCGAATGGTTCATCGGGGTTTTCGGGGCGCCAGGTTTCGCGGCCCTTGGTGATAGTATCTTCCAGAACGGCAGCACGGATGGCGGTGTCGCCCGTGATGCGCGTGACGCGCGTGCTGGGGAAGACCTCAATCTTTGGGTGCTTCCAGGCGGCCTCGGCAATCGATTTCGCGCAACTGAAGTCGCCTTTTCGCATGATGACGGTGACTTTCTTGGCGTACTTGGCCAGGAAGATTGATTCTTCGGCAGCCTGGTAGCCGCCGCCGATAACCAGCACTTCTTTTCCAGCGAACAGGGCGCCATCGCAGGTTGCGCAGTATGAAACGCCGCGGCCTACGAAATCGTCCTCGCCACCGAATCCGATGCGGCGGGGAGCCGCGCCAGTTGCCAAAAGAACGGCAAGGCAATAGATATCGCCCTTGTTAGTATGAACCGTCTTCACGGGCTCGTTCATGTCGAGCCCGGTTGCCTTGGCAGCAAGGAATTCTGCGCCGAATGATGCGGCTTGATCGAACATGGTGCGTGCGAGCTGCTCGCCCGACACGTTGGCGATGCCGGGGTAGTTGGCGATTTCGGTTGTGGTTGCCATTTGGCCGCCGAAACGCTCCTTCTCGATGACTAATACGCGATAGCGAGCGCGGCCTAGGTAGATCGCCGCTGTTAGTCCAGCGGGTCCGCCGCCGATAATCGCCACGTCGTAAATGTTCTCGTTACTGTTGCTAGGCTGGGTCATCGCATCCGCCCTTCCGATCGTGTGGTTGAGGGAAGTTTAGCATGGTCGCGGAGCCATTTGACGGGTTGATGGATTCGCGAGAGAAAGTGCCGCGCCCCTTGTCTGAGCGGTGTTGGGCGCCCGTTGGATTAACCCGTCCCGTTCGCCTGCGCAGTTGCACTGGGTTATCTTTCTTTACTAAGAATAATTCCCATTACTGACAATTTTGCTATACTGTACAGTAATCTACGACGGTTCAGCAGCTTGCTGTCTTCCCGGTGGCATTCAAAGAAAGGCACGCTCATGGTTCTTCGCCGAAACACGCACCAGCGCGAACTGGTGTTGAACGCGGTTAAATCGCTTCACAACCATCCGAATGCAAATCAGGTGTTCGAATATGTTCACGAGCGCGACCCCAAGGTCAGTATGGGCACGGTGTATCGCAACTTGAATCTGCTTGCCGAAAGCGGCGAGATCCTATCAGTTCAGGCGCCCGGTGGAAACCATTACGATTTCCGAACCGACGACCATAGCCATGTCGTTTGCACCAACTGCGGTTGCATGGCTGATGCCATCATGGATTATGATTCCTCGCTTGACGAAATCGCTCAACAGGAATCGGGCTATCAGATTTCAGGGCACTTCGTCGTGTTCGAGGGGTTGTGCCCAGATTGTCAGTAGTGCTTCACATAATCGCAGGTCAATCAGATGAAACGCCAGGCTTAACTAGTCTGGCGTTTCATTTTCATCAATCTATATATATGTGAGGACGAATTGAAAACCAGGCGAAGCGTCGGCGGTGAAACGCTGGGTTCGGCAGGGTTTCGGCTGGATTCCTTAGCCTCGACAAAGCACGTCTGCTGAATATTGCAAATCGATTTTTCCTATGATGGCGGCTGCACTGCCATCGGTTATCCCTATGAAAAATGCGATTTGGCTCGAGTATGATTGAGGGGTAATGGGCGGTGGAGAGTCCGCCACAACAATATTAATCGCTTTAGGGAAAGGGAGTGCACTATGGGTAGGCCGACTATTTATCCTACTGGCACCACCATTTACGATCCGGAAAGGTGCCAGAACGGCTATACCGTTTTCACCGCACCTGGCAAGGGCGTCGCTATCATCAACATGAACGGCGAGATCGTTCGTTTTTACAAGGATGTTAATGGCTTCCCGCCCCGCGTTCTTCCTGGCGGCCATGTAATCGTTACCCGCGCTCCTCGTGGTGCTGCTTTCGGTTACCAGGACATGGGCGACCTTACCATGATCGATATCGATGGTAACGTCGAGTGGACCTTCAACAAGAACCAGGAAGTTGTCGACGATGGCGATCCTTACTGGAGCGCTCGTCAGCATCATGACTACCAGGTTTCCGGCAACCCCGTTGGTTACTGGGTCCCGGGCATGGATCCCGATCCCAACTTCGACAAGATGCTGCTCCTTACGCACAACGACGTGCGCAAGCCCAAGATCTCCCCGCAGCTGCTGCTCGAGGATCGTCTGATCGAGATCGACCGCGAGGGCAACATCCTCTGGGAGTGGAACATGCTCGACCACTTCAACGAGTTCGGTCTTAACGAAACCGCCAAGAACGCAATGTTCCGCAACCCCAACACCCAGCATGCTGGTCCCGAGGGTCAGGGCGACATCTTCCACGTGAACTGCGCCTCTTACCTGGGCCCGAACCACTGGTTCGACGAGGGCGACGAGCGCTTCAACCCCGAGAACATCATCATGGACTCCCGTGAGGCCAACATCATGTGGATCGTCTCCCATGAGACCGGCGAGATTGTCTGGCGCGTCGGCCCCGACTTCACCGAGACCCCCGAGCTCCGTATGTTCGGCACCATCGTCGGCCCGCATCATACCCACATGATCCCCAAGGGTCTGCCGGGCGAGGGCCATGTCATGGTCTACGACAACGGTGGTTGGGCTGGCTACGGCGCACCGAACCAGTTCTCCAAGACCGGCGTCAAGGTTACCCGCCGCGACTACTCTCGTATCGTCGAGTTCGATCCCACCACGCTCGAGATCGTTTGGGAGTACGACGGTGAGCCGCACGTCATGGACGGCGACTTCAACTTCAACGCCAACTATCACTACAGCCCGCTGACCTCCGACGCTCAGCGTCTGCCCAACGGCAACACGCTGATCTGCGAGGGCTGCTCCGCTACCATCCGCGAGGTTACCCCCGAGAAGGAAATCGTTTGGGAGTACCTGTACCCCGAGGTTGGCATGGCTCTGCTGTATCGCGCCTATCGTATTCCTTACGAGTGGATCCCCCAGCTTCCTGCTCAGGAAGAGGTTCCGGTCGAGCGCGTCGTTCCCGCCGAGTTCAAGATGCCCGGTGCTGCTTCCTCCGACTTCGAGAAGTTCGCTCGCGAGGTTGAGGGCGCTAAGGTTCCCGAGGGCACCATGGCTCACTGCGTCGAGAGCCTCGACTAACATCAGGCTTTCGCGGTCTCGCAAACCGCAAACATCTTCGGATGCACAAAGGGTTCGCAGCTTATGCTGCGAACCCTTTTCGTTTGCTTTGGGTGTTCAAGCGCGCCGTAGGGAATAAGGCGCGAGCCGCAGTGATTACGACGAGCTCGACCAGGGATCTTGCAGAGCGACCTTGCTGCAGCCGACCCGCGCGCTGCTTAAAGCGGTTGGTAGCCGACGACTTGCAGGTAGATCATTAGGAAGAGCGCGATGCCCGCGACGATCGCAAGAGTGATCAGGCTTTGCTTGGGTATCGATACTCTCTTAAGCTTAGGGAACCATTTATGCAGCGGTCGTCGGTCGCAGACAAGGAACACGGGTACGATCAAGAAAAGGCTTACCGCTAGGTTAGATATAAGGCGCTCGTCAAAAGAAAGGAATGCGCTCGCGGTGTTACCGGGGCTGAAGGTGTTGGCCACGCATACGGCAAAGACAAGCGCGCAATAGGCGAGCAATATGATGTCCCAGGCCAATCCAACGGATCGGGGAATGTGCGAAAGCAAGCCTCGCCGCTTTATCACAGGGTTGGTTTTGGCGCTTGGCTTCGTCTCGGGTGTATGAGCTATTGCGCTGGAAGCGCTTTCCGTCGGCTTGATTTTCGCCGTCTTGATGAATGCGTCGCGAAGTTCGGCTGCGCTTCGGTAGCGGTTAGCGGGGTCGAATTCTGTTGCTTTGCTCAGGACTTTCTTAAGCGAAGAGGGAACATCGCGGTCGGCGAAACCTGTGGCTGCAAGCATCGGATCGGGCGTTTCTCCCGTAAGCATGAAGTACGGCAGCATGCCCAGTGCATACACGTCGCTTCGCACGTCGGTTTGCTTGTAGCCGAATTGCTCGGGCGGCGCATAGGAGCGCGTGCCGAATTGCCGAGTGTCTGCGGTGGCTTCTTCGGAAAAGCTTCGAGCGATGCCAAGGTCGATGAGATAAACGTTATCCCAGGTGACCATGATGTTGGACGGCTTGATGTCGCGATGGATCACCGGTTTGCCCAAGGATTCGTGAAGCTCGGTGGCGGCGTCGCAGATCTGCGGGAATAGGCGACAGACAGGATCGCGCCTGCTTTCCGCACTGCGAACCTCATCTTCAAGCGTGCGACCCGAGAGATACTCCATGATCACGACAAGGCTGTCGCCGTCGCGACGGCAATCGAAGATGTGGGGCAGATGACGAAAGGCAACACCCGAGTTCTGAGCTGCGAAAACATCTTCGTAAGCACCGCCCAGGCCTGAATCAAGCTTGATGGTTTTGCGAATGAACGGGCCCTGATCGGTGCCGGATTTCGTCCAATACACGCGCTCGGTGCGCTCGTGCTCGCCGTCTTTAAGCAGCGCGTCGACGCGGAATCCTCCGTTATCAAAGCCTCTCATCAGTTGTTCGAGTTCATTGTCCATAGTGGTCATGATATCAGTGGCTCGCGACCTTGCGGCGCGGCGGGGTGCTGTTGTTCGCGCGACTGAATCTGCTTAATCTTTTTGGCAAATGGTTTCTTCCCCAAAGTGATAGAGCTGCTCGTCCGTTTTTCGCAGGTCGGCTTGGTGAGAGATGCAGAAGATGATGATCGCATCGCGGCGATCTTTGCAGTAGAGGGCTCGCCATCCGCCCGCTTGCAAAAGTCGATCCGTCTCTTTAAGGTCCAGCCTCATCGCGAACGCTATTTGCAGAAGTTTGTCGCGCGATGGCTTTCGGGCGCCCGTGAATATTTGGTAGCCGAACGTGCTGTTCAGCCCCGCGTCGCGAATCACGTCCGCGCGCTTCAGCTGCTTTTCGTCTAGAAGGCGCTGGAGGCAATCGGAGAGCGACAGGCTGCCGATGTCGTGCTTGCTGGCGAATGTCGCTGGGTTTGGGGCGTCAAGTAGTTCGTCGAGCAGCTCTTCTGTCAGTGGTTCGTTCACGGCGTCCTTCTGGGATAGGTGTTTGTTCGTCTAATAATAAGGGATCCTTAAGTTTCGTGGGCTTAGACAAGTAAGCGGCTCCCGGCAATGGTACCGAGAGCCGCCTGCTCTTTAAGACATGCGTGATGAAGTCGGATTATTTTTCGAGATGCTCGATGGCGAAATTCGCTTCGTCTTCGGTGAATCCCTCTGCCGAAGAGACGAGCTGGTCATGAATGGCGCCCGGGGACATGTTCATCTGCTTCTGGTAGGACTTTGCTTTTGCAAGAGCGTTTGCGTTCCAGTCCGCTTCGAGGTTGTCGATTGCGTATTGGGCAGCTTCGCTGGAGAACTGCTCGGCAGAAGAGGTGAGCTGGTCGTAAATGCCTTGCTTGGACATGTGCATCGTGTTGGAATAGCTTTTGGCTTTCGAGAGCGCAGAGGTGTATTCCTTGGGCACGCTGCTGCTTGCCGAGCTTGCGCTTGCGGAAGAGCTAGCTGCGGCAGCCGAAGAGGCTGAAGACTGCGTGGACGCTGCGGACGGGGCGCTGGTGGAGGTTGCTTCCTCGATTGCGGCGCTATATGCGCTTTGCGATGCGACTACGATGATGAGGGCGATGACGTTCACGACGACGGCGGCAATGGCCATTCCTTTGCCGGCGCGCGTCCCGCGAATAGTGGCCACAAGCCCGACGATGCCGAAGATGGCGCCCAAGAAGGCCAATAGCGCAGAGAAGTTGTTGATGAATGGCAAGAATGAGGTCAGAAGGGCGATGATGCCCAAAACCAGGGAGGCGATTCCCATTGCTGATTTGGACTTTTGCGCCGTTGCCTGCTGAGGGTCGGAGTTTTTGCTCATGAAACTTCCTTTCCGGATTAATTGAAGAAGCTGATGACGTCTTTCAATAGTAGGAAAGGCCTCCTTGCGATTCATTAGCTGGCAGCTAATGATCGGTTGATTGCAAAGTGTTGAACAAGGGCTTCATGCAACATTCGTCTTGGTCCCCAGCGGGGGCGGGGGTGCCCGGCCATCGTCCAATCTCATCGCAGCGGAGCGGACGCCGCCACGCCGCTTGCGCCTCCTGATCAGATTCTCCATAATCAAGTGAGTCGAAACGCAAGCCAAACCCTAGAGGTAGCAATGGACGCCCTTGTATCCCATATCCACCCAAGCGACGTCGAGGTCTACATCCTCGCGGCCGTGCTGATTGCGCTAGGCGTGTGCCTACTCGCGCTCGTCATTGCTCACATCCTGCGCAATCCGTTCCGATACCCCTACTTCGAGCAGACCTTCGACGTCAGCGGGAGGCGCAACGTGCACATCGACGACCTAGTCGACGAGTGGCTGTGCTCACCGGGGACGTGGGAGCAGGTGGCAGAGCACCACAGGCAGGTCGTGGCGTGGAGGACGAGCTCCGAGGTCCAGGCCGAGCGCTCGATCGGGCCGCTCGTGAAGAGGAGACGCAGGCAGCTTGCGGAGACCGTCGACGATGAGCGCGAGTTCCGCTTCATCACCGTGAGGGACCAGACGAGGTACCGCCAGAGGAACTATCAGAGGACTTCCTATAAGGTCAGCGTCCCCGACGGGGAGTTGGATGTCGACTTGGGTTGGCTCCGGGAAAGACGGCGCGCGCTCTCCGACATCGGGTTCGAGACTACGCTGAGGAAGTACCATTCGAAAAGCCAGCGCGCCCTCATGACCCCAGTGCTCCGCCGTCAGATCATGGAGCGAGACAGCTACACCTGCCAGATTTGCGGCAAGTATATGCCCGACGGCGTGGGACTGCACATCGACCACATCGTCCCTGTGTCGAAGGGCGGCAAGACCGTCCCCTCGAACCTCCAGGTCCTCTGCTCGAAGTGCAACGGCAGCAAGAGCAATCGGTAAGGGAGGGGCCTCGGAGGAACGGAGCCGAGTCGAGATTTTCATTTGCAAGTAAGTCATCTTTGTACGAGAGGAAAGCCATGGAAAACCAAGCTGAAGCCGAATTGACCCGTCGAGGATTTGTCGTGCTTGCGGCCTCGGCGATGGGCGCATTCTTTCTCAAGCCAACGCTTGCGGGTGCGGTCGAAGGAGACAAGAAGTACCTCGTCAGCATCAAGACGATCGGTTACGGGTACCTGTGGCCCGAAGAAGTCGAGGGCACTGAGGACATGTCCTTCTTTGAGCCTGACGACGCTGAGGTCCAGCGCGAGGAGCTTGGGGCGGGCTCCATTCTTAGATTCGAGCAGGACCCCGAGATTCCCAAGGACGAGGCATGGCTCGACGTCGTCTCCCCGGACGGCGAAAAGCTCTGCGACATACCCTGGTACGCGACGCCTGAGGAGGAGTCGGCCGTGATGCTCGTGGTCGACAAGATCAACGAGGGCTACGAGGTATGGGGCGAGGTCACCGACGCTGAGCACTCCACCATCGACGCCGGGCCCGACAACGCGCGCATCCATAGCATTGAGTTCGACGTCTTTTACAGATAGCCGATAAGACGCCCCTTTGGCTTAATTCCGCACGGCTAGCTACGGCTGCGCTGCCGAACCAGGGTCGTCCTGCGCCATGCTAGTACGCACGTAAGGGTTGCGCCCGGCGACTAGATGCCCCTTCTGCTCTTCGCATTCCTCGTTAACCCAGTTAACGGAATGATAGATAACTGCCTATAACTTATCCGTTCTTCCGCTAGAAGTTGGTGCTTGGTAATCTTTTCCCCGTTAAATTGCAACTGCGGTCGTCCGGCGTCACTGCCTGGCGCTAATTCAAAAGGGAGAAAGAAATGACTAAACAAAATGCACCGTTCCGCTTCGATGTGGTCGGCAGCTTCCTAAGGCCCGACTACCTGCGTACCGCCCGCGCCTCCTTCGAGCGCGGCGAGATCTCGGCCGATCAGCTTAAGGAAGTTGAAGATCGCGCCATCCTCGACCTGATCGCCAAGGAAAAGCAGGCTGGCCTTCGCTGCATCACCGACGGCGAGTTCCGCCGTCTGACCTGGCACCTGGACTTTATGTGGGGCATCGAGGGCGTTCGTCGCGTGAAGTCCGAAACCGGCAACACCACGTTCGAGGGCGAGGCCGCCGCGATCGATGACGTTACCATCGAGGGTCGCCTTTCCGCCAAGAACCACCCCTTCATCGAGCACTTCAAGTTCGTGAAGGCTCAGGAGGACGAGAACACCGTCGCCAAGCTGACCATTCCGTCACCTGGTCAGTTCTATGCCCAGTTCACTGGAGCGCAGGAGCTTGCCAACACGCTTGAGGTCTTCGGCACTAAAGAGGCATTCGCCGAGGACGTTGTTGCCGCATACTCCGAGTTCGTGGCCGAGTTCTACGCCGTGGGCGGCCGCAACCTGCAGTTTGACGACTGCACGTGGGGCGGCTTCGTGAACCCCGATATGGCCAAGCAGCTTACCGGCCTTTCCACCCAGGAAGAGCTGAAGGCGTACATGAACACGCTGGTTGATATCAACAACCGTGTGATCGCTTCGAAGCCCGGCGACGACCTGGCCATCAACACCCACGCATGCCGCGGCAACTACCACTCCACCTACTTCTCCAGCGGCGCATACGATTCCGTCGCCGACCCGCTGTTCACCAGCGAGAACGTGGACGCCTACTTCTTGGAGTACGATGACGAGCGCTCGGGTGGCTTCGAGCCTTTGGCGAAGGTTTCGGGGCAGAAGAAGGTTGTCCTGGGCCTGATCACCACCAAGAGCCCTGAACTCGAGGACAAGGAAGCCGTCATCGCTCGCATTCGCGAGGCCGAGAAGTATGTGCCGCTTGATCGTCTGTATCTGTCTCCGCAGTGCGGTTTCGCCAGCTGCGAGATTGGCAACAAGCTCACCGAGGACGAGCAGTGGGCTAAGGTCGCCCTTGTTCGCGAGATCGCTCAGGAGGTCTGGGGCGAGTAGCTTAGCCTTCGCGCTGCATGCGCGTTCGCGGCTCGGTCAAGCATTCGCGTCACGCGTGCCCACTTAAATATCGTCACTCGAGCCCTTGCAAGACGGAAATCGTCTTGCAAGGGCCTTCTGCATTCGGTTTGCCGCGGTGAACATGGTCCGCTGACCGTTTATGATACCGTTTGCCGATTGCCCTTTTAGGTTTCCCTATATCGGCGATATCTACCGAAACCAATGTTTGAACAGGCATTTTCTAAAGTATAGTATGTAATTTGGCAACGATCGCCGCATGCCGTTTTCCATATCCTCGTTTGGATAGGGCAACTTGGTATTGCATAATCGTTATCGATAATAAGCGGGAAAGAAAAGGGACTTTCCTGCTTGATAGTCAACAGATCTAGGTGAGATGGGGAGGGTTAAATGAGCCGGCTTACTGTTAGTATTCCTGGCGTCGAAGAAGAGCGTTTTACCTCTTATGTTGAAGACAACATGAGGAGCCTTCAAGCGACGTCGCCGGATTCATGTCCGTTGAAGGTGCTGCTCGCACAGCTGTATCAGACGACGACTCAGTCGTGCAGCAAGTGCGTTCCGTGCTACCACGGCATTCCGTTGATGATCGAGCGTCTGCAGAAGATGATCGACCTGAAGGCTACCGAGAAAGACCTTGAGGAGTTCAAGGCTTACGCCAAGATGGCATCGGAGCTTTCTGACTGCGCCGTTGGTTACAACGCGGGCAACATTGCGCTCGAGTACCTCGAGACGTTTGCAGGCGAGTTCGAGAACCACGTGAAGAACAAGGCATGCGAGGACGCCGATTACCGTCGCGTTCCCTGCGAGACCCTGTGTCCGGCTCACGTGAACATTCCGGCGTACATCGCCCTTACCGCCGCCGGCGATTACGCAGGCGCCATCAACATGATCCGTCGCGACAACCCGTTCCCCACTGCTTGCGCGCTTATCTGCGAGCATCCCTGCGAGCGCCGCTGCCGCCGTACCCTCATCGACGCCCCGGTCAACATCCGCGGCATCAAGAAGTTCGCCGTCGATCAGCGTGCCGCTGACACGGTTGAGCCTCCCAAGCGCCTTCCCGACACTGGCAAGCGCGTCGCTGTCATCGGCGGCGGCCCTTCCGGCATGACCTGTGCTTACTATCTGGCTTTGATGGGCCATTCCGTCAAAGTCTTCGAGATGCACAAGAAGCTTGGCGGCATGACCCGTTACGGCATCCCGGCTTACCGCTTCCCGCGTCATCGTCTTGACGAGGACCTGAAGGCAATCCTGTCCGTCGGCAACATCGAGGTCGAGACCGAGTGCTACGTCGACGAGGCCAAGATGCGCGAGATCCACGCCGAGTACGACGCCATCTATGTTGCCATCGGCGCCCACTCCGGCAAGCTGCTGAAGATGGACGGCATCGACTCCGAGGGCGTTTACTCCGCCGTCGACATCCTGGGCAAGATCGGCGATGACGACTACCCCGACTTCACCGGCCAGAGCGTCGCCGTCATCGGCGGCGGCAACGTCGCCATGGACTGCGCTCGTTCCGCTGTCCGCGCCGGCGCGAAGCAGGTTTCGGTTGTCTACCGTCGTCGTCGCGAGGACATGACCGCTCTTGACGCCGAGATCGACAGCGCAGCTGCCGAGGGCGTCGAGCTCATGATGCTCGAGGCTCCCGTTGCCATCGAGGCAGACGAGACCGGCCACGCACGCTACGTCATCGCTCAGCCGCAGTACATCGGCCCGGTCGATCGCGGCCGCCCGGCTCCTGTCAACGCCGCCAAGGACCAGATCAAGATCCCTGCCGACATCGTTCTTATCGCCGTTGGCCAGGCAATTGTTTCCGAGCCCTTCGCCGCATTCGGCATGGCTGTTTCCCGTCGTGCCAACTTCGAGGCCAACCAGTACCTCGAGGCCAAGGGCGACATTCCCGGCATCTTCGTCGGCGGCGACTGCCAGACCGGCCCCAAGACCGCCATCCGCGCCATCGGCGCCGGCAAGACCGCTGCTTACAACATCGATGCGTACCTGGGCTTCGGCCACACGCTCGATTGCGGCGTCGCCGTTCCCGAGCCCAACGCGAACAACCGCACGCCTACCGGCCGCGTCGAGATCAGCGAGCGCCCCGCATTCGAGCGCAAGCTTGACTTCGACTACGTCGAGGTTGACATGTCCGCCGAAGAGGCCGCTCAGGAGTGCAGCCGCTGCCTGCGCTGCGACTGCTATGGATTCCTCAGCGACGACCAGCGCGAAGTCGCTGACGAAGCACGTGCACAAGTAACTTTCTAGGTTTTGGAGGGAGCGTAAATGGGTAATAGGTACGTAATGGCCGACCCAAGATATTGCGTTGCCTGCAAAGCCTGCATGGGAGCATGCATTGCCAAGCACTCGGTGCCCGACGATGCCGGTTTCCCCCGTTTGAAGGTTATTCAGGTTAACGAGCTTGCCTCGGCTCCGGTTCTTTGCCATCAGTGCGAAGAGGCCCCCTGTGCGGCTGCTTGCCCCACGGGCGCCCTTTTCCGTGATGAAGAGAACGCGCGCATCGGCGTGAACATGTCGCTGTGTATCGGTTGCCGCAGCTGCGTGAACGCATGCCCCTTCGGGGCCGTTGACGTGGTCGCTGCGCCGCAGGCATTCGATTTCGGTGGGTTGTCCGTCGGCGCCGCTTCCCAGGCGTCGGTTATCAAATGCGATCGCTGCGTCGATCGCGACAATGGCCCGGCATGCGTCGAGGCCTGCGCTTCCCACGCGCTGCGCATCATGCAGCGCGAAGACGACGGTAGCGTCCATGAAGTGGATGGAGGTGTGAAATGAACCGTTACATCGCAGTAGACCCGACCAGGTGCACGGGCTGCAACGAGTGCCGCGAGGCATGCAGCGAAGGGCATCGTAAGGCGGGCTACCAGGCCGAGCCGCGTTTGGCTTTGGTCGAGGGCGATATCAACGCAGCCCTTTCATGCCACCACTGCGAAGGCACCCCGTGCGTGAAGGTTTGCCCGGTCAACGCGCTCACGAAGGATGCGGACGGCCGCGTCCACGTCGACGAGCATCGTTGCATCGGTTGCAAGCTGTGCGCGATCACGTGCCCGTTCGGCGCCATCCATATGGGCGGCACGCCTGTTTCCGGCGTTGCCGGCATCGAGTTCGAGCTTGACGATCCTCAGAAGGATCTCAACTCGCTGGTCAAGTGGAACATCGGCGTTGCCCGCGTTGCCGTTAAGTGCGACCTGTGCGCTTACGACAACGGCAACCCGCATTGCGTGGCCGCTTGCAAGACCAACGCGCTTCGCCTGGTCGATGCGGCCGACCGCAACAACGAGCTTCATTACCGCCGTGTTCAGGCCGGTAAGGATGATCTGTCCATGCTTCTTGAGAAAGACCGCGAAGGGGGTGCTCAAGCATGAATTACCTGTTGATTTCCGCAGGAGTCTCGTTCATCGGCGCCCTTCTGGCTCTTGTCCTTAAGAAGAGCGACCAAACCGCGAAGACCGTCGCCTGCCTTGCCGGCGTCGTCGCTGCGGCCTTGGCCGTTGCCGCAGGCTTCGAGGGCGTCTTCGGCCGCGCGCTGCTTGTCAGCTTCGCCACGCCGCTGTCGTTCGCGAACTTCTCGATCCTGCTGAACCCGCTTTCCGGCTTCGTCCTTCTCGTGATCAACGTCTTGGCGTTCGCCGCATGGATCTACGGCTTCGCCTACTTCAACGAGTACGAGGGCAAGCTTGGCTACATCGGTTTCTTCATGAACCTGTTCGTGGCCGCCATGAACTTCGTCGTCACCGTTGACAACGCGTTCTGGTTCCTGGTGTTCTTCGAGGTCATGTCGATGACGTCCTACTTCCTGGTCGTCGTCGATCACACCGAAGAGGGCAACCGCGGCGGTTTGATGTACCTCATCGTCGCGCATGTCGGCTTCCTCATGATCATGATCTCTTACATGATCATGGCAACCCAAACCGGCAGCCTTGAGTTCCAGAGCTTCCGTATGACCGGCTTCAGCCCCGCAACTGCGACGGCCGTCTTCATGCTGGCGTTCTTCGGTTTCGGCTGCAAGGCTGGTATCGTTCCGCTTCACTCTTGGCTGCCTCAGGCGCATCCGGCTGCACCGTCCAACGTGTCGGCTCTGATGTCCGGCGGAATGATCAAGATCGGCGTCTTCGGTATGCTGAAGGTCGGCCTTGATATGCTGGGCGCTTCCGAGTGCCAGCTTTGGTGGGGCCTTGTGGTTCTGGCCATCGGCTGCGTGTCGGCTGTCGTGGGCGTCACCTACGCAATCCACGAGCAGGACATCAAGCGCCTGCTTGCTTACTCGTCGGTCGAGAACATCGGCATCATCCTTATGGGCGTCGGCATCGCGTTCGTCGGCGTGGCCATGGGCAACTACGTCCTTGCCACCTTCGCTTTGATGGCCGGTCTGTACCACGTCATCAACCATGCGATGTTCAAGGGTCTGCTGTTCATGGGCGCTGGCTCGGTGCTTTACTCCACGGGCACGCGCAACATGCAGATCCTGGGCGGCCTTATCCGCACCATGCCGGTCACTGCAATGTGCTTCCTGGTTGGCGCGCTGGCCATCTCGGCTTTGCCGCCGCTGAACGGCTTCGTCTCCGAGTGGTTCACGTATCAGTCGATGTTCGACGCCGCAATGGCCGGCGACGTTCTGGTCAAGGCCTGCATGGCCCTTGCCGCTGTCGCTCTTGCCATCACCGGTGCTCTTGCAGCTGTCTGCTTCGTGAAGGCTTACGGCGTCACCTTCCTAGGTGGTCACCGTTCCGACACCGCTGCGCAGGCTAAAGAGGTTCCGGGCGCCATGCGCGTCGCCCTCATCCTGCTGGCTGTTCTCTGCGTCGCTCTTGGCCTGGGCGCCCCCTGGGTTGCTCCCGTCATCGAGTACGTCGCTCAGACCACCATCGGTTCCTTGGGCGCTGTCGTTACCGTCGGCGTCATCAGCGTCAACCCGTTGGGCGGCGGCGCGGTTTCCTTCCCGCTGATCGCTCTGCTTCTGGTGGTTGCCATCCTGTTCGCAACCGTGTATAGCAACGCTCGCAACAAGGGCGGCGTCGCAACCGACCGCGAGCCTTGGGCTTGCGGCTACAACCGCACGGCCGACATGGCTCCGGCTTCCACGACTTTCGGTTCGCAGGTCGACATGTTCATGCACCCGCTTTACCAGGTTCGCACGAACATCCTGAACTGCGCGGCCTCCTTCGCCACCGCGATGAAGGGCTCCTTCTCGGGTGCACATGGGGTCATCACCGACAACGACGCAACGGGCCGCAACCCGTTCGCCACGATCTCCGCTTGGCTTGGCGCCCTGGCGCAGAAGCTTGAGGGCGGCGATTTCCGCAAGTACATCGTTTACGTCGTCGTCGCTTTGGTCGTGCTTCTGGCCCTTGCGGTTATGACTCAGATTGGAGGGGGTGCACGATGAGCTTTGTGATCGCCATTGTTCAGGCTCTTGCAATCATGGCTCTTGCGCCTCTGGTATCTGGTATGGCGCGTGTCATCCGCGCGAAGATGCATACGCGTAAAGGCCCCAGCATCTTCCAGGACTACTACGACATCGCGAAGCTGTTCAAGCGTCAGGACGTTCATCCTGCCGACTCCAGCTTCATCCACCGCATCACGCCTGCTGTGTACCTGGGCGTCATGCTGGTGCTGGCCATGGGCATCCCGATGTTCACGGCCTGGTCGCCGGTTCCTATTCTGGGCGACATCATCGTCATCCTTTACCTGATGGCGCTGGCTCGTTTCTTCTTCTCGCTGGCAACCCTCGACTCTGCCGATGCCTATGCTGGCGTTGGTGGCCTTCGTGAGCTGCTGGTGGGCGTGCTTGTCGAGCCCACGATGATCCTGGCCCTGTTCGTCACCGCCTTGTGCGTGGGCTCCACGAACGTGGGCATCATGTCCCAGTCGGTTTCTCTGGGTTTCGTATCTGCTCCGATCTCGGTCATTCTGGCCGGCGTCGCATTCGCGTTCGCCTGCTACGTCGAGCTTGGTAAGCTCCCGTACGACGCTTCCGAGGCCGAGCAGGAAATCCAGGAAGGTCTCCTCCAGGAGTACTCCGGTGCTTCCCTGGCCATGATGCACATCGCCATGCCGATGAAGCAGATCATCGTGGCAAGCTGGTTCGTTGCCATCTTCCTGCCGTTCGGTGCGTCGCTTGACTTCAGCATCGCCGGCATTCTGATCGGCATCGTCACTTACCTTCTGAAGATGCTCGTCGTCTTCGTTCTGTGCGCGCTCATCGAGAACCTGGTTTCCCGCGTGCGCTTTAAATTGTTGGGTCGTCAGACATGGGCGATGTTCGGTATCTCCGTCTTCGCGCTCGTGTTCTGCCTGATGGGTATTTAAGGAGGCTTTAAGATGAACGGATTCTTCACCGTTAACGCGCTTGCTTGCCTCCTGGTTGCAACCGCTGTTCTGGTCACGCTTACCAAGACGCCGCGCAAAGCCGCCTACCTGTACATCGTTCAGTCGCTGGTGCTCATCGGCATCTTCGTGACCCTTGGCAACACGGTTGGCTCGACCGAGCTGTTCAGCTGGGCCGGCACCGCGTTCGTCACCAAGGTGGTTCTGGTTCCCGCAATCATCCTCTTCGTTCTGAAGAAGATGGGCGAGCCTGCCGAGAAGCTCGACCCGGTTATCAGCCCCGCGGCCATCGTGGTGCTTTCCGCCGTCGAGATCCTGGCTTGCGCCGTTGCCGTGGGAGGCATCACTCTTCCCGCAGCCGCCATGGTCAAGCCCGCGCTTGCCATTTCGCTGGCGCACTTCTTCATCGGCCTTACGTGCATCGTCACGCAGCGCAACATCCTCAAGCAGGTGTTCGGCTACTGCCTGATGGAAAACGGCTCGCATCTCACGCTGGCGCTTCTGGCGCCGACGGCTCCGAGCCTGGTCGAGATCGGCATCGCAACCGATGCCGTTTTCGCGATCATCATCATGGCCGTTATGGTTACGCGCATCTACCGTGTCACGCGTTCGCTTGACGCCGACGGTTTGATGGAACTGAAGGGCTAGGTGGATGATGGAACTTTCTAACCTTATGGAGCTGCTTTTGCTCGTCCCGCTGGTCGCCGCGGTTGCTATGGCGATCATCCCTTCGAAGTCGGCCCCCGTCGCTGTGTACGAGGCCCTGCATACTGTGTCCGTCGTGATTGTCTGCGTGCTGAGTGTGTTCCTTGCCCTGAACGTCATGGCCACGAACGTCAACATCTTCGCGCTGTCGAAGTGGTTCAACATGGACTCGCTGGCTGCGATCTTCGTGATCCTGATCGGCGTTATCGGCTGCATGACCGGCCTGTTCTCGATTCCCTACATCAGGCATGACATCGAGGCCGGCAACTTGGACAAGGGCCAGACCAAGATCTACTACGTGTTCTTCAGCCTGTTCGTGTTCACCATGCTCATGGCTGCGCTGTCGAACAACATCATCATGATGTGGGCTTCGGTCGAGGCCACCACGCTTTCGACCGTCTTCCTGGTTGCTGCTTACAGCAAGAAGAAACTCTCGCTGGAAGCTGGCTGGAAGTACATCATCGTCTGCACCGCAGGCGTTGCCTTCGGCTTGTACGCCACCGTGCTTACGTTCGCCGACGCCAACACCGTTCTGTCTAACTCAACCGACGCGGTTCTGTGGACGTCCATCCTGCCCGTTGCGCATCAGTTCGACCCGATGCTCATGAGCATCGCCTTCGTGTTCGCCGTCATCGGCTTCGGCACCAAGGCAGGCCTGTTCCCGATGCACACCTGGCTGCCCGACGCTCACTCCGAGGCTCCCAGCCCCGTGTCCGCGCTGCTGTCCGGCGTTCTTCTGAAGTGCGCCCTGCTTGTGATCATCCGCTTCTACGTGCTTACGTGCCAGGCGGTCGGTCCCGAGTTCCCGCAGCTGGTCATGCTGATCATCGGCGCTCTGTCCGTGGTTGTCGCGGCGGTGTCCATGTACGCTCAGAACGACCTGAAGCGCAAGCTTGCGTACTCCTCTTGCGAGAACGTCGGCTTCGTGGCACTGTGCCTTGGCTTCGGCGGCTCCATCGGCGTCGTCGCTGCTCTGCTGCACTGCATCTTCCACGGCTTCACCAAGGCTCTGATGTTCTGCCTGTCCGGCAACATCCTCATGACGTACGGCACGCGTGACCTCAAGAAGATCAAGGGCGTCGCACATGTCGCGCCGTTCACCGGCACGCTTCTGGGCGTCGGCTTCTTCGCATTGGCCGGCATGCCGCCGTTTGCGATGTTCACCTCCGAAATCACGGCCTTCATCGCCGGCATCGCTTCGAACCTGGTTTGGCTCGTCGTTGTCGTCGGTCTGGCGCTCACCATCGTCATGGCCGCCTGCGTCAAGGTTGTCACCGGTTCGGTGCTGAGCAAGGCCCCCGAAGGCATGGAGAAGGGCGACGTCCCCGCATTCGCGTTCGTCCCCGAGATCATCCTTCTGGTTGTCATCCTGTGGTTCGGCGTCGCAATGCCGCAGCCCATCATCCAAGGTGTCGAGAACGCCACCGGCATCGTTTTGCAGCAGGACACCAAGTCGCTGCATAACGCGCCCATCGTGAAAGACATCTTCGCCCATACGAACCAGAGCGGAATGTAGGTAGGTAACTATGGCTTTAGAAACATTCAGCAGCAAAGCCCGCTCTGGCGAGACGCACATCGAAGCAGTTCAGGAGCGCTTCCCTGGTGCGATCAAGTCAGTCGAGTGGGTTCAAGACTATCAGCCCGTCGTCACCGTCGACCGCGACCGTGCCCCCGAGGTCATCGAGTTTCTGTACTATGACCGCGGCGGCTGGATGCCCGTCATGGTGGGCAACGACGAGCGCTCTTTGCGCGACTGCTATGCGCTGTACTACGTCCTCTCCATGGAGGAAACGGACACGTGCGTGATGCAGGTTCGCGTTGAAGTCGACCCCAAGGACCTGACGTTCAAGTCCGTTTCTCCCCGCGTTCCGGCCGCTGTGTGGCCTGAGCGCGAGGTGCAGGACATGTTCGGTCTTAAGGCCGAGGGCATCATCGACAACCGCAACCTTGTCCTTCCCGACGACTGGCCCCAGGGCCTGTATCCGCTGCGCAAGGACACCATGGACTATCGTTACCGTCCCGAGCCCACCACCGATGTCGAGAACTATCAGTTCTTGAAGGAGACGGGCGACCGTGAGACCACGACGATCCCCATGGGCCCGATGCACATCACGTCCGACGAGCCGGGTCACTTCCGTCTGTACGTCGACGGCGAGACCATCGTCGACGCCGACTACCGCATGTTCTTCATCCATCGCGGCATGGAGAAGGTCGCCGAGTCGCGCCTGAACTACGATCAGGTTCCGTTCTTGGCCGAGCGTGTTTGCGGCATCTGCGGCTTCGCGCATTCCACTGCGTACGCCGAGACCATCGAGCGCTCTCAGGGCATCGAGGTTCCGCTGCGCGCCGAGTACATCCGCGCCATCATTCTTGAAACCGAGCGTCTGCACTCGCATCTTCTGAACCTTGGCTTGGTTTGCCACTTCTCCGGCTTCGATACCGGCTTCCAGCACTTCTTCCGCGTACGCGAGAAGTCCATGGACCTGGCCGAGATGCTGACCGGTGCCCGTAAGACCTACGGCCTGAACCTTATCGGCGGCGTCCGTCGCGACATCCTTGCAAAGCAGAAACTCGAGACGCTTCGCTACTGCGAGACCCTGCGCCATGAGGTTCAGCAGCTGGTCGAGGAGCTTCTGTCCACGCCGAACTTCGAGAAGCGCGCTGCCGGCGTTGGCATTCTCGACCCGAAGGTCGCCCGCGATTACAGCCCGGTCGGTCCGTACGTCCGCGGCAGCGGATTCGCACGCGACGCCCGTTGGGTGCATCCGTACGAGGGCTACAAGTACATCGCGCACAACCATAAGCCCATCACGCAGGATTCCTGCGACGTTTTGGGCCGTACGCTGGTTCGCGTTGCCGAGGTGTTCGACTCTATCGACATCATCGAGGAGCTTCTGTCTGCCAACCTGCCCGAGGGTCCGGTTCTGAACGACAAGTTCGAGATCAAGGCCAACAAGCAGGCTATGGGTTGGGTCGAGGCCCCACGCGGCGAGGACATGCACTGGTCCATGGTCGGCGACAACCAGAAGTGCTATCGCTGGCGCGCCAAGGCATCCACGTACAGCAACTGGGCATCTTTGCGTTACGCGTTCCGCGGCAACACCATTTCCGATGCTGCCCTGATCGTTGGCTCACTCGACCCGTGCTACTCCTGCACCGAGCGCGTCACCATCGTGGACGTGAAGAAGAATAAGGCGCAAATCATCACCAAGGCTCAGCTTGAGGATTACTGCGCTACCCGCAAGCACAGCCCGATCGATCTGTAGGGGAGGGCGCCATGTTCAAGACACTCAAAGGAATCTTCAAAACGGGTTGCGCCACCACGTCGTACCCCGAGGCGCCGCTCGAGCGCCCCGAGTACGCCCGTGGCAAGCCCGAACATAACCTTGAGGCATGCATCGCCTGCTCTGCTTGCGCGAACGCATGCCCCCCGAACGCCATCCAGATGGTGCCCGACGGAAACGCCGGCACCATCACCTGGTCGATCAACTTCGGCCGCTGCATTTTCTGCGGCCGCTGCGAAGAGGTTTGCCCGACGCATGCGATCGTCCTGACCCCCGAGTTCGAGCTTGCCGTTTTCGACAAGAACGACCTCGAGCAGACCGCCACGTACCCGCTTCAGAAATGCTCTGAATGCGGCCAGTACTATGCATCTGCGAAGGAGATCGACTACGCTGGTCAGATCCTTGCACATAACGCACAGGGCGCCGACGCCGCCAACGCCATCGCGGCGCTGGGTGTGTGCCCCGAGTGCAAGCAGAAGGCCGACGCCGCACGCTATGCCGCTGCGGTCGAGAAGGCCGGTAACCCCACGCCTGCTCCCACCGAGGAGCAAATGGCCGAGTCCAGGCGCATCGCTGCGCTTCGCAAGGAGGCATAAAGCATGATTACCGATAGTGCCTACCCAAGCGAGCTTCAGTACAAGCCCAGCAAGATCGAGCTTGATCAAAAGATCATCGAGGCCAAGGCTGCCCTGCTGAACGACATCAAGCGTTCGGTTTACATCTACCGCTGCGACCTTGGCGGCTGCAACGGCTGCGAAATCGAGATCTTCTCGACCATCACGCCGGTCTTCGACGCCGAGCGTTTCGGCATCAAGAACACGCCGAGCCCCCGTCATGCGGACATCCTGGTGTACACGGGCGCGGTCACGCGCGCAATGCGCATGCCCGGCATCCGCGCTTATCAGGCGGCCCCCGATCCCAAGCTGGTTGTCTCTTACGGCGCCTGCGGTTGCACCGGCGGCATCTTCCATGACAACTACTGCACGTGGGGCGGCACCGATCAGCTGTTCCCGGTTGACGTGTACATCCCCGGTTGCCCGCCGACCCCGGCTCAGACCATCTACGGTTTCGCCATTGCCCTCGGCCTGCTGGGTCAGAAGCTCAAGCACAAGGACGAGATCGAGACCGTGGCCAACACCGCTAAGCTGGCTTACGCCGACATCCCGTACAAGGTGCGCACCACGCTCGAGCGCGAGGCGCGTCTGTATTCGGGTTACGCCATGGGCCACGACCTGGGCGACGAGTTCCTGAAGTCCATTCAGGCCAGCCAGGACGCTTTGGCCAACATCGCCGAGCTCATCGCCGCCGAGAAGGACCCGCGCAAGGTCGAGGTGTTCAACCACCTGCGCGACACCTTACTCGAGCTGGTTGTCGCACCTGGTCAGGAGGATGCGAACATCAGCACCGGCATCCGTACGGTCACGGCTCCTATTGGTTCGATGAACGGCATCTACGGCGGTATCGCCCAGGGTGCTGCTCACGCCAATTCCGAGGACGAAGTTGCCAAGTTCATGGCCGAGCATCCGCAGCCCGAGCCTGAACCTGCACAGGAAGAGGCGAAGTAATCCGCGCCATGCGGGTCTTCAACGGACCTCATCTAGTTCGAATGGAAGGGGCGGGCTTGTCAAGCGCAGGCCCGCCCTTTGATTTTGTTAGGAGTTGCCATGGGCATTGCGGCGTCACCTGCAGCGCAGGCTGCAATGAACGAGCGCCACGCTCAGCAAGAATCGCGCATCTGCGGCCCTCTTGCAGGTGAAGCAGGCGAACCGCGCGTTGTTTTCTACAAGTTGACCACGCGCTTCGTCGATACCGAGAAGGACACCTCGAAAGAGGCAGGCGACATTTTGTATTACGCCGTCGCCGTGGGCCACAACACCGGCATGTGCGATTGCCTCGAAGAAGAGCTTGCCTGCACCGAGACGGAGTACCGCCGAATCACGGAGCTTTTCCCCGAGGGCAAAGCGCGCTACAAAGTGGAGGGAATCCTTCGCTGCGACGAGATCGTCGTGGACAACACGCACGTCGCTGTGCTTGACGAGCCGGTTCATCAGTTGGCTCAGCAGTACGAGAATGATGCCGACCATGCGACCGAAGCTGCATGGCTTGCGCACTTCGCCGAGATGATCGACGCGATCAAGCGCAATCCGAACGTTTACTACATGGGAAGGTTGAGGCGCTAATGGGTAAGAAGTACGTGTTCACGGTTGGCGCCGTGCTTCGTGGCGACGACGCGTGCGGTCCCATGCTCTCGAAGATGATGGAGCAAAATCCCATCGAGGGTTGGGATCACATCGACGGCGAGATGACGCCCGAGAATTACATCGGCGTTATCAAGCGCGAAAATCCCGACAAGGTTGTTCTGGTTGACGCTGCTCAGATGGGTCTTGAGCCAGGTGAAATGCGCCTGCTGAACCGCGATGACGTGGTGGCGAATTACATGGTCACCACGCATTCCATGCCGCTGACGTATTTGATCGACGAGATCAAGGCCTACTGCGGCGAGCTGCTGTTCATTGGCATCCAGCCTGCTCAGCTTGAGTTCTTCGCGCCTATGACGCCCGAGGTTCTGACCTCGGTCGAGCGCGTGTATGAGGCGGTCAAGACCGAGGACTTTTCGGGGATTCAGCCGGCGTAGCTTGCGGCTTGATGCCACAGCGCGGTTTGCAAGGCTGGAGCGACGGGTGCAAGGGCTGTCGAATGGTCGCGGTCTCTCTGCCAAGGTTGTGTGAGGGCGGTTCCGTTTTGGCGGAACCGCCTTTGTCATTTTATAATCGCAGTCGAATAAGACGATTCACAAGGGGTAACGCATGGCGTTTTTGCTTGGTTGCGAGAAGATCGGGGTCAATTTCCCCACGAAGACGGTGTTCGGCGACGTGTCGCTTGGCGTTGACGAGGGTGCCCGCATCGGCATCGTCGGACGCAACGGCGACGGCAAGTCCACGCTGCTATCGCTTCTTTCTGGAAGGCTCGAGCCCGATTCGGGCCGCGTTGTTCGTACGCGCGACGTCACGGTGGGCGTGCTGGGTCAGACTGACGACCTTTCCGACGACGCCACCGTTCACGAATCGGTTGTTGGCGACCTGCCCGAATACGAGTGGGCGGGCGATGCCGAAATCCGCGCGATCATCGACGGCTTGATCTCCGATATTCCTTGGGAGGGCCTTGTCGGCCAGCTTTCCGGCGGTCAGCGTCGCCGCGTCGACCTTGCGCGCCTTCTGGTGGGGAAGTGGGACGTCCTTATGCTGGATGAGCCCACCAATCATCTGGACGTTCGCGCCATCAACTGGTTGGCTCAGCATCTGAAGAATCGCTGGCGCCCCGGTCAGGGCGCTCTGTTGGTGGTCACGCATGACCGCTGGTTCCTTGACGAGGTCTGCCTTGACATGTGGGAAGTGCACGATGGCATCATCGAGCCGTTCGAGGGTGGCTTCTCGGCTTATATCATGCAGCGCGTCGAGCGCGACCGCGTGGCGCGCGTCACCGAAGAGCGCCGTCAGAACAAGATTCGCCGCGAGCTTGCATGGCTTTCGCGCGGCGCGCAGGCTCGCTCCACCAAGCCGAAGTTCCGCATCAAGGCCGCTCAGGATCTTATTGCCGACGTGCCGCCGCTGCGCAATTCGCTTGAGCTGCAGCGCATGGCTGTGGCCCGCTTGGGCAAGGAGTGCGTCGACCTTGAAAACGTGGCGGTAAGCTATGACGATTCCGACAAGCTGGTCTTTCACGACGTCACTTGGAACATCGGCCCGGGCGACCGTGTGGGCATTCTGGGCGAGAACGGTGCCGGCAAAACCACCCTGTTGCGTACGATCGAGGGCCTGATCACGCCTGTGCGCGGCCGCGTGAAAATCGGCAAGACCGTGAAGTTCGCCGTGTTGTCGCAGCATTTGGACAACCTGACCAAGCTGGGCAACGACCGCGTTCGTCAGGTGGTTGGCCGCTATACCACGCGCGTCATGCTTGACGGCAAGGAACAAACGCCCGGCGATCTTCTTGAGCGCTTGGGCTTCACCAAGGCCGATCTGAACGAGCCGGTTTGCGATCTGTCCGGTGGCCAGAAACGCCGCCTAGCCCTGATGATGATCTTGCTTGACCAGCCCAATGTGCTGATTCTGGACGAGCCCGGCAACGATCTTGATGTTGACATGCTGGCGGCGGTTGAGGATCTGCTGGATGGTTGGCCCGGCACGCTCATTTTGGTCACGCATGACCGCTACCTGATGGAGCGCGTGACCGACAATCAGTATGCCCTGATCGGTGGCGTGGTACGTCATCTGCCCGGTGGCGTTGACGAGTACTTACAGCTCGAGGCTGAACATCATGGCGCAGTAAAACAGGCTAAGGAAATGGCCAAGGCCGCTTCCGACGCTGCGAAGCCCGCGGGCGGTGGCTTGTCGAACAACGAGATGCGCGCGCTGAAGAAGCAGGTGGCCTCAACCGAGCGCAAGATGCGCACCCTGGAAGGGAAGATTGAAGACGCCAAGCAGGCTATGTTCGACATCGACCCCACCGACTTCGTGAAGCTTGGCGAAGCTCAGCAGGCTATCGACGATTTGAAGGCACAGCTGGAAGAGCTGGAAATGGAATGGCTTGAAGCTTCCGAACAACTTGAGCATTAATGCGCATTAATGTCGAAAATACTTCGGCCTTTTGAAGATGCGTCCGGAAAGGCGTGGCCATGTCAAGTCGATGCAGTATGCAGCGAAGATTCGGATTGGTTATTTTGATCGCCGTCTTCGTGTCTTTACTTTTTTTCGTGTGGTTGGCGAGTGGCGTGGGTACTCGTATGGATGCCGATTACTACTTGAGCCAAGCCGAAGGCCGTATCGTCGATTTAACGGAGCACGATGGCGGCGTTTTGGTTAGGTTGGATTCCTCGGAAGACACGTATTGGCTTTCGAGGGATGTTCTTGAAAAATCAATCCAGTTTGAGCGTGGCGATGATCAGACCAGGGCTCCTTCTTGGATGGCCGACTCGGGCGTAGATCTTTTATTGCATGCGAAAGAAGAGACTTGCGGGGTCGTTCTGTTGTTCCATCAAACGTCGAATGAAACAGCAGAACGAAAGGTCGAATCGGTGCTTATCCGTTTAAGCTGAAGCGCCGTTAGGCGCCGATTTGCAGGAGCTTAATGGCAATTGCGGGTTCGAGGTGTGGTTTGCGCCCGCGGAACCTTGGGCGGGCGTTCTGCAATCAGATTTCTTGCGGGCTAGCGCTATCTCTTCGTGCCGCAGGTTGCGTTGGCAATTTCCTGCGCGATGTCTTCTTTCAGGGGGATGAGGTTGGAAAACGATGTTTGCGCCAAGTCAGCCAGCGTGACGCCGTCAACGTAATTTTCGATGACCTCGTCAAGCCCCGCCCAGAAAGCCACGGTCGAGCACATGCTTTCGCGCGGGCACATATCGTCAAGGCCGGCGCATGCAACAGGGGCGGTAGTGCCTTCGGCGGCGCGGATGACGTCGCCTGCCTTGATGTTTGCGGCCTCGCGGGCCAAACGATAGCCGCCGCCGTGGCCGCGCACGCTTGCCAACAAGTCGGCCTTCACCAGCGTGTGCGCAAGCTGCTCGAGATATTTCAGCGAGATGTTTTCGGAATCGGCCACCTGGCGCAGCGTGACTTTTGCGTCTTCGCCCGAGGCGGCAACGAAGATCATAAGGCGCAGTGCGTAGCGACCCTTGCTGGTGATAAGCATTCGTTTCGCCCCTTTTTCGGCCGGTTCGTGGACTTTTGGAAGCGGTCCCCACCTGCGGTTTGCCCGCATTGCGACGCGGGTTGTTCGCCTACCGCTTAATTCTAGTATTTTACTAGGGAAAGGTTGACTATTCCCCCATGAAGCCTATCTTAAACCCTAGTCAATTTATAGAGTTTCACGATTAGAACAGGAAAAGCCAAATGACGAGAGATGCTTTGCTGGCTATTCAAAACCTCTCCGCTTCCGTGGACGAGAAACCCATCCTCGACGGCGTTAACCTTGAAGTCGCGCAGGGCGAGGTTCATGTTCTCATGGGCCCCAACGGCGCTGGCAAGTCCACCATGGGTCACGTTGCCATGGGCGACCCCACCTACACCATCACCGACGGCAAGATCATCTTCGACGGCGTCGACATTACCGACCTTACCCCCGACAAGCGCTCGCGCGCAGGCCTGTTCCTGAGCTTCCAGGCGCCGGTCGAGATTCCGGGCGTGCCGCTGTCCAGCTTCCTGCGTGCCACGCTTGAGGGCCGCGAGGGCATGAAGATGAAGAACAAGGAGTTCCGCAAGCGCATCAAGTCGCTGGCCGAAGAACTCGACTTCGGCACCGAGTGGCTTGATCGCGAGCTTGGCGTTGGCTTCTCGGGCGGCGAGAAGAAGAAGGTCGAGATGCTCCAGCTGCTTCTTCTGCAGCCGAAGCTGGCCATTCTTGACGAAACCGACTCGGGTCTGGACGTCGACGCCCTGTCCGTCGTTTCGAAGGGCATGGAGACCTACCGTGAGTCTTGCGACGGCACCCTGCTCATCATCACGCACAACACGCGCATCCTTGAGCACCTTGACGTTGACCGCGTCCACGTCATGCTGGGCGGCCACATCGTCGCCGAGGGCGATGCCGACATGATCGCAAACATCGACGCCAACGGCTTCGAGCAGTTCATGACCGACGCCCAGAACTAAGAGGCAACCATGGTGAAGCAACGTACCGAAGTCGCCGACATCGATCGTAGCCTGTACGATTTCCGCTATGACGACAACGACGCCGAGAAGCTTGATGCGGGCCTGACGCCCGACATCGTGCGCGAGATCTCCGCGAAGAAGGACGAGCCCGAGTGGATGCTCGAGCATCGTCTGAAGTCGCTTGAGATTTACAATTCCATGCCCGTTTCCGACTGGGGTCCTTCTATCGCCGGCCTGGACATGGACAACATCATCACTTACGTCAAGCCCAACACCGAGCAGAAGAGCGACTGGGAAAGCGTCCCCGAGAACATCAAGGACACGTTCGAGCGCCTGGGCATTCCTCAGGCAGAGCGCTCTTATCTGGCCGGCGTTGGCGCTCAGTACGACTCCGAGCTGGTTTACCACTCCATGCAGGATTCCGCTGCCAAGCTTGGCATTGTGTATTCCGGCATCGAAGAGGCCCTTCACGGCGAATACGCCGAGCTCATCCACGAGAAGTTCATGACGCTCATTACGCCCGAGGACCACAAGTTCGCGGCCTTGCACGGCGCCGTGTGGTCGGGCGGCTCGTTCGTCTACGTTCCCAAGGGCACCAAGCTTGACTACCCGCTGCAGAGCTACTTCCGCCTGAACGCGAAGGGCGCCGGCCAGTTCGAGCATACGCTCATCATCGTCGAGGACGAGGCCGACCTGCACTTCATCGAGGGTTGCAGCGCCCCGAAGTACAACGTGGCGAACCTCCATGCGGGTGCCGTCGAGCTGTTCGTGGGCAAGAACGCGCACCTGCGCTACTCGACCATCGAGAACTGGTCGAAGAACATGTACAACCTGAACACCAAGCGCTCCATCGTGGACGAGGGCGGCGAGATCGAGTGGATCTCGGGTTCGTTTGGCAGCCATGTTGGCTACTTGTACCCCATGAGCATCCTGAACGGCCGCAAGGCCAAGTCCAGCTTCACGGGCATCACATTCGCCGGCCAGGGCCAGAACCTGGACACGGGCTGCAAGGTTGTCCTGAACGCTCCTGAAACCTCGGCCTTCATCGAGACCAAGTCCATTTCCAAGAGCGGCGGCATCTCCACGTTCCGCAGCTCGGTTGTGGCAACCCCGAAGGCTTCCGGCTCGAAAGCCAGCGTTTCGTGCCAGTCCCTCATGCTGGACGACACCAGCCGTTCCGACACCATCCCCGCAATGGACATCCGTTGCAAGAATGTCGACGTGGGACACGAGGCCACCATCGGCCGCATCGGCGACGACAAGATCTTCTACCTGATGAGCCGCGGCCTTTCTGAAGAGGAAGCCCGCACCATGATCGTCAACGGCTTCGCGGAGCCTGTTTCCAAGGAACTGCCGCTTGAGTACGCCGTTGAGATGAACAACCTGATCAAACTCGAGATGGAGGGGGCAATCGGCTAATGGAGGCAATTGTTTTCGATAAAGCCAACGCAATGCCCGCTCCGACGTGGCATCGCATGAAAACCAGCAGCACCACCATCGAGATCCCTGCGGGTCTTGACGAGGCATATGCTGTTTCCGTAGCGGCAACCGACGGCGCGTTCGGCGAACCCGACGCGTTCGAAGCCGCCATCGCTTCGGCTCAGGCTGCCTGGGAAGAAACCCACACCGAGCCGTACCTGACCACTGCTCTTGTGGACGAGAGCAAGGGCGACGACGACGGCCTGTATGGCGGCACCGCGCTTTCCCGTTATCAGGCGGCATCTGATGCTGTGGGCGAGTCGCGCAGCCTGGCCGTTGCGTTCGAAACCGGCATCAGCACCGAGGTGTACTCCTTCATGCGCGAGTACGCTGGCGAACCTGTGGTCATCACCGCTTCGGCCGGCAAGTCGGTTCAGGCCACTCTTGACGTCACGGGCGTCGACGGCGCCATGAACTTCGCTGCGGTCGATGTTGTGGCCGGCGCAGGCTCGAACGTCACGCTCATCTTGAACGTCGATTCCCCCGACGGGGGCACCGGCGTGGTGGGCACGTCCGTTCGTGCGTTCGCAGATTCCGACGCATCCATCCGCATCGTCCGCACCCAGACGCTTGACGATGGTTGGATCGACCTTGACGACATGGGTCTTTTCACCTGGGACGACGCAAAGATCGACGTGCGTCAGACCATCCTGGGCGCAAGCAACACCTTCACGGGCATCGGCGGCGACATCCGCGGCAATCGTTCGCGCATGGGCATCGAGGCGCGCTACCTGGGTCATGGCGAACAGGTGCACGACATCAACTACACCCTGCGCCACAATGGCGTGAAGACGCAGTGCAACATCAATTCCAACGGCGTTCTTGCTGGTAAAAGCAAGAAAACCCTGCGCGGCACCATCGACTTCGTCCGTGGCTGCAAGGGCGCTGAAGGCACCGAGCACGAAACCGTCCTGCTTGTCGACGACGACGTCGAGAACAAGTCGGTTCCCGTCATTCTGTGCAACGAAGACGACGTCGCGGGCAACCACGGTGCGGCTATCGGCCACGTGCGCCCCGAGCAGATGTTCTATCTGGCAAGCCGTGGTCTTTCGCAGGAGGCGGCCGAGCAGATGTTCATCCGTGCCATGCTCGAGCAGGCGGCAATCGACGCCCCTGACCAGGCAAGCCGCGAGGGCGTTCTTCGTCTGGCAACCACGTTGGTCGACGGCTTCGACGCCGATTTCCTTGAAGAGGAGGCCTAAGCCATGGCATACCTGGTAAACGGTGTGGACATCGAGGCTAATCCGTACAAGAAGGACTTCCCGCTGTTCGGCCGTCACCCCGAGGTGGCGTTCCTTGATAGCGCCGCCACAGCTCAGCGCCCGGCTGCGGTGCTTGATGCTCAGCGCGAGTTCTATGAAACCATGAACGCCAACCCGCTGCGCGGCTTGTACGAGCTTTCCTACGAGGCCACCAACGCCATCAACGACGCGCGCAAGCACATCGCTTGTTTCATCGGCGCGGGCGAGGAGAATTGGCATGACATCGTTTTGTGCCGCAACACCTCCGAGGCCCTGAACCTGATCTCGTTCTCGCTTTCCGATATGGTGCTCAAGCCCGGCGACGAGGTTTGCATCACCATCATGGAGCATCACTCCAACTGCGTGCCGTGGCAGCTTGCTTGCAAGCGCCATGGTGCCAAGCTGGTATACATGTACCTTGATGAGGAAGGCCATCTGACCGAGCAGGAGATGCGCGCGAAGATCGGCCCGAAGACCAAGATCGTTTCCGCCATGCAGGTGTCGAACGTCTTGGGTGTTAAGAACGACGTCAAGCTGCTGGGCCAGATCGCCCACGAGTTCGGTGCGTACATGGTCGTCGACGGCGCTCAAAGCGTGCCGCACATGCCCGTGAACGTGACCGACCTCGATTGTGATTTCTTCGCCTTCAGCGGTCATAAGGTGTTCGGCCCCATGGGCATCGGCATCTTGTGGGGCAAGCACGAGCTGCTTGACGCGATGCCCCCGTTCCTGACGGGCGGCGAGATGATCGACTCCGTGTCCGAGCAGAGCGCCGTTTGGGCGCCCGTGCCCGAGAAGTTCGAGGCGGGCACGCAGGACGCTGCGGGCGCTTACGCCCTGGGCGCCGCGCTTACCTACGTCGAGCAGGTGGGTTGGGAGGCCATGCAGTCCCGCGAGGCCGCGCTGACCAAGTACTGTTTCGACGAGCTTTCGAAGCTGGACTTCATCAGCATTTACGGCCCGAAGGACCCCGCCGAGCACCATGGCGTCATCAGCTTCAACGTGAAGAACGTCCACCCGCACGACGTGTCAGGCATCCTCGACAGCGTTCACGTTGCCATTCGCGCCGGCCATCACTGCGCGCAGCCGCTTATGTCCCAGCTGGGCTGCATGTCGAACTGCCGCGCGTCCATGGCCTTCTACAATGACAAAGCCGATATCGATCAGCTGATCGACGGCCTGAAACTGGTTTGGAGCATGTTCGATGGCATCTAACATCTACACCGCGGCTCTTATGGAGCACAACGCGCACCCCGACTACAAGTACGACATTCAGGACGCCGACTTCGAGCACGAGGGCATCAACCCCAGTTGCGGCGACGAGATGGTCCTGAAGCTGAAGGTTGCCGACGGCGTCATCACCGAGGCCGCATTCACCGGCCACGGCTGCGCTGTCTCGCAGGCTTCCGCCGACATCATGGCCGACCTCATCACCGGCGAGACCGTCGAGGAAGCCAAGCGCCTGAGCGGTCTGTTCATCGGCATGATCCAGGGCAAGGAGCTTTCCGACGACGATCGCGAGGATCTGGACGAGGCTGCCGAGCTCGAGAGCATTTCCCGCATGCCCGCTCGCGTCAAGTGCGCCGAGCTTGCATGGCGCACGCTCGATGGAATCATCGAAGAGAACAAGCTGCAGTAATTCATCTGTAGGGTTTGCGGCGCGCCGATGCGCAGCGAGTGATTTACATGCTGTTTGAGTTCGAACGGTCCGCTTCCCGCGATGGGGGCGGGCCGTTTTGCGTGCTGGCGCATAGTTCGCTCACGCGCGTCCTTCATTAAACCTCGCGTAAGCTTCCGCCGATTAGCCGTGCCCTCTACGCCGTGTTGTGCGAGAATAAGCCTCGACTAATACGAGCGAGTTTTTCACGAGGTACCATTCATGCCGGCGCAATTCAACATCAGCGCGGCGGATCCGCATGTCGTCTCCCAGTTGCAGGGGCATTTCGGGCTGCCGCATTTCATCGCGACCACCATGGCAAGCAGGGGAATAACCACCGTCGAGAAAGCGGAGCAGTTCCTGTCGCCCTCGCTTGAGCGCGATTGGCGCGACCCGTACCTTATCCCGCAAATCGACAAAGTGGCCGACGCGCTTGAAGCTGCCGTCCGCGAGCATAAGCACATCGTGGTGTACGGCGACTTCGACGTTGACGGCATCTCGGCAACCGCCGTGCTCACGCGCGGTTTGCGTACGCTGGGCGGACACGTCACTCCTTTCATTCCGCGTCGTTTCGACGAAGGTTACGGCCTTTCCGCTGTGGCGTTCGAGCGCGTTCGCAAGCTCGATCCCGAGGTCATCGTCACGGTTGACTGCGGCATTTCCAGCAAGATGGAAGTGACCGACATCGTGGCGCAGGGCGTCGATGTGGTGATTACCGACCATCACGAGCCCGCAGACCTGGTGCCCGAGGGCGTGCCCGTGGCCGACCCCAAGTGTGGTTCGTCGTGCCCCAGCTCCATTCTTGCCGGCGTCGGCGTGGCGCTGAAGCTTGTCCAGGTGATGGGCGGCCGTTTCGGCTTCCCGCATTTGTGGCGCGACTACACCGATCTTGCCACTTTGGGCACGGTTGCCGACCTTATGCCCATGCGCGACGAGAACCGCGCGTTGGTCAGTGACGGCCTTAAGCACATCAACGCGTCCCCGCGTCCCTGCATTGCGGCCCTTCTGGGCCGATCGGGTGCGGCGGGCAAGCAGGTTACCGCAACCAACCTCAGCTTCTCGCTGATCCCGCGTTTGAACGCCGCCGGCCGCATGGGCGATGCGCAAATCGCCCTTGACCTGCTGATGACCGACGATTTCGACGAGGCGTGCAAGCTTGCCGCCGAGCTTGAAACCGTGAACGATCGTCGCCGCGCAATCGAGGCCGAGCTTTCAGAAGTGGCTCGCGAGAAGGCCGCCGCCGTCTACCATGGCCAGCGCGTGCTGGTGGTGGCGGGCGAGGGCTGGCACGAGGGCGTGAAGGGCATCGTTGCCAGCCGTTTGGTGCACACCTACGGCGTTCCGTGCTTGCTGTTCACCATCGAGGGTGACGAGGCGCGCGGAAGCGGCCGCACGGTTGGCCAGGTGAATCTGTTCGATGCCGTCGCTTCAACTGAAGACCTGCTTACCCGCTTCGGCGGCCATGGTGCAGCTGTGGGCGTCACGCTTCCCGTTGCGAACTTGGAGGAGTTCACCAAGCGCCTGTGCGACTACATGGACCAACTTCCTGAAGACGCGTTCCACCCGCTTATCGAGATCGACTCGATGGTCTCGCTTGATGAACTGACCATCGAGAACGTCGAGCTGATGGAGAAGCTGGCCCCGTTCGGCCAGGAGAACCGCGTGCCCTGCCTGTTGGCACGCGACGTGACCATGGCGAACTGCCGCGCGGTGGGCGCCGAGAAGAACCATTTCTCGTGCGCGCTTTCCGATGGCACGAACCGCGTGTCGGGCATCATGTTCCACTGCAACGATATCGACGAACTCATGAAAACCTGCAACGTGGTGAATGCCGCGTTCGAGGTTCAGATCGACGAATGGCGCGGCCGTCGCACGGTGAAGGCCATGTTGAAGTTGCTTTCGCCCGCCGGCATGTGCGGCGCTCTTGCGGCCACGCTCGACCCGGGCAACACGCGTTTCGTCACCAGCCTGTTCGCCGCAAGCGATGAGTCGCTGTGCGAGGACTGCACCGAAAGCTCGTCTGCCATCGAGGCGTATGAGGCCGATCGCGCCTCGAACCGCGAGAAGTGGCAGCGCCGCGCGCAAAGCAACCCCGCCAAGCTGGAATCCGACATCATCGGTGCCCTGATCGGCGACGGCTCGTTGCACGATTCGCAGCGCGAGGTGCTTGATCTGTTGGGCGAAGGCAAGTCGGTCATGGCCGTCATGGCCACAGGTCGTGGCAAATCGCTTACCTTCCACGTGCATGCCGCGATGACGGCGCTGCGCGATGGCAAGGCAAGCCTGTTCGTGTACCCGCTGCGCGCTCTTATCACCGACCAGTCGTTCCATCTGAACGATGCGCTTTCCCGCTTCGGTCTTCAGATTGACGTGCTCACCGGCGAGAGCACCCCGAAGGAGCGCGAGCGCATTTACCGCGCCATCGCCGATGGATCCACCGACATGGTGCTGACCACGCCCGAGTTCTTGGAATACCACGTTGACGAGCTTGCCGTGGGCGATAGGTTCGGTTTCGTCGTGGTTGACGAGGCGCATCATATCGCGCAGTACCGCAACGGCAGCCGCGAGGCTTACGGCACCATCGGCAAGTCCATCGAGCGTTTGGGCAGCCCCACGGTTCTGGCCCTTACCGCAACCGCCGACGGAAACGTGGCGCGCGACATCGCATCCATTCTGCCCATCGAGGCATGCGTTTTCGACCGAACCGCCCGTACCAACCTGGTGGTTGACGACAGGCGCGGCATGCGCGCCCGTGAGGACTACCTGGCGAAACTGGTGGCCACCGGCGAGAAGACCGTCGTGTACGTCAGCTCGCGCGAGCGCTCGATCACCGTTGCGCGCATCCTTCGCTCGAAGGTTGGCCAGCTGGCGCCGATGATCGGCTTCTACAACGCGGGTCTCGACCGCGCCGAGCGCACGCGCATCGAGGAGATGTTCCGCTCGGGCGCGCTTTCGGTTCTGGTGTCTACGTCTGCGTTCGGCGAAGGCGTGAACATCCCGGACATCAGGCACGTCGTGCTGTTCAACATGCCGTTCAACGAGATCGAGTTCAACCAGATGAGCGGCCGCGCGGGCCGCGACGGGCGCGAATCGTTCGTTCACTTGTTGTACAACCGCGGCGACGCCCAGCTGAACGAGACGGCGCTTGCCGGGGCAACGCCCGACCGCGACGTGCTGGTGCAGGTGTACCGCTACCTAACCGCGCGCCAGCGCAACGCCGGCGACACGTGGTTCTCGGCGGGCACTTCCGAGATCGCGTACGGCATCGATCCGAATAACCCGATGAGCGCTGACAGCGTCGAGTGCGCCATCGCCGTCTTCCGCGAGTTGGGGCTCATCCAAACCCATGCCGAGTTCACCTCGGGCGAGGAGACGCGCACCGTCAGGGTGGAAAGCGGCCATCAGAAGGTTGACCTCACCGATAGCGTGCGTTACCGCGAGGGCATGGGCGAGCGCGCGATCTTCGATGAATACAAGCACCGAGCCATGGACGAGGACGCCTGCACCCTGCAGGGGCGCATCTCGGCTCCGATCGTTCCGGCCTGCGCCGAGACCGGCGACTGCCTGTGCTCGTAGCGTGCGCAGGCGGGTTGCTTGCGTTAGCTTGCTGAACGCGGCGCGCGCGGTGATCTCGCGCGGCGCGGCGTGCGGGCGGCATGCGCCTTGTGCAGCTGCTGCGATATAATGAAAGGGTTACGTATAAACGAGGTGCGCGTTCGGTTTCTACCGTGCGAACACGTGGGAAGGCAAGGGGATCATCATGGCTGACGCGAAGGACCTGGCGGGCCTGACCTCCATCGCTTCCGATGCGCGCGGAGACGTGCTTGAGGAAAACGACTACAAGGTTGGTCACGGCGCCCGCAGCAAGGGCGAAACCCCCGAAGAGCGTTTCGCTGTCCTGCAGGAAATGACCAAGTCTTACCTTACCGAGGACGAGGAAGAGAAGCTCGTGGAGGCGTTCGCCTTCGCGCGCAAGGTTCACAAAGGCCAGCTGCGCAAAAGCGGCGAGCCGTTCGTGGCTCACCCCGTTGAAGTCGCCATAATTTTGGCCGACTTGCGCATGGACGTCGAAACCCTGTGCGCCGCGCTTCTTCACGACACCATCGAGGACACCGAAACCACCGACCGCGATATCACGCGCCTATTTGGCGAGCGCGTCACCCAGCTGGTCGAGGGCGTTACCAAGATCACCCGCATCGAGGTGGAAAGCCTCTCCGATGAACAAGCGGCAACCATCCGCAAGATGTTCGTGGCCATGAACCAGGACATCCGCGTGGTTGTCATCAAGCTTGCCGACCGTCTGCACAACATGCGCACGCTGTCGTCGCTTCGCGAGGACCGTCGCATCTTCAAGTCGCGCGAGACGCTTGAGATCTACGCGCCCATCGCGCACCGTTTAGGCATCAATTCCATTAAGTGGGAACTTGAGGATTTGTCCTTCTACTACCTTGAGCCTGCGAAGTATCAGCAGGTCAAGCGCCTGGTTGCTGAAAGCCGCGCAACGCGCGAGGCATACCTGAAGCAAGTCATCGACCTTCTGCACGACGAGATGGAGAAGATCGGCGTCGAGGCCGAGATCATGGGCCGTCCCAAGCACTTGTACTCCATCTATCAGAAAATGACCAAGCGCGACAAGGAGTTCAGCGAGATCTACGACCTGATCGCCGTGCGCTTGATCGTGAAGTCCGTCAAGGACTGCTACTCGGCGCTGGGCGCGGTGCATACGCTGTGGCACCCCATGCCCGGGCGTTTCAAAGACTACATCGCTATGCCGAAGTTCAATATGTACCAAAGCCTGCACACCACGGTCATCGGCCCGTCCGGCAAGCCGCTTGAGGTTCAGATCCGCACCGAGGAAATGCACCAGAAAAGCGAGTTCGGCGTCGCGGCTCACTGGCTGTACAAGGAGAACGGCGGCAAGCAGGGCAAGGATGCCGAGTTCGACAAACAGCTGGCGTGGCTTCGCCAGATGGTTGACTGGCAGGATGAAACCCAGGATTCGCGCGAGTTCCTGAAAGACCTGAAGGTCGACCTTGATCCCGACGAGGTGTTCGTGTTCACCCCGAAGGGCGAGGTCAAGAGCCTGCGTTCGGGTTCCACCCCGGTTGACTTCGCCTACGCCATTCACACCGAGGTCGGCAACCACTGCGTTGGCGCCAAGGCCAACGGCAAGATCGTGCCGTTGTCGTACAAGCTGCAGATGGGCGATCGCGTTGAGATCCTCACGCAGAAAAGCGCCACGCCTTCGCGCGGCTGGCTGAGCATCGTCCGCACGCCGTCGGCGCGTTCGAAGATCAGGAACTACTTCTCGAAGGCAAACCGCGGCGACGATTTGCAGATGGGCCACGACAAGCTGATGCGCGAGATGCGCAAGCATGGCTTGGGTCTTTCGAACGCCCAGATGACGCGTGCGGTGAAAACCGCCGCCGAGAACATGGGCTACAAAGACGGCGACGACATGATGGTGAACATCGGCGCCGGCAAGGAAAGCCCGCAGCATGTTGCCAACCGCATCCTGAAGTTGGTCGTCGACGACGGCAAGAAGGAAGCCGAGCGTCCCGCCATCGGCATGTCAACCATGGCAACGGGCAAGATGCCGCCCATGCTTACCAGCGTGAGGCGCCCGAAGCGCCGCGAGACGCATTCGGACACCGGCATTGTGGTGAAGGGTTTGGACGACGTGCTGGTGCGCCTGTCGAAGTGCTGCAACCCGGTTCCCGGCGACGACATTTTGGGATTCGTCACGCGTGGCCGCGGCGTTTCCGTCCACCGTGCCGACTGCCCGAACGCTAAGGACCTGCTGCGCGAGCCCGAGCGCATCATTCAGGTTGAATGGGAGAAAGATCCCACCGTTTCGACGTCGTACAAGATCGACGTTTATATCGAGGCCCTTGACCGTATGAACCTGCTGCGCGATGTCGTTGCCGTTCTGTCCGAGGAGGGCGTCAATGTTTTGAACGCCTCCACTTCGACGCAGCGCGACGACATGGTCACCATGCGCTTCCTGTTCCAGGTTTCCGATGTCGAGCATGTTGACGATATCATCGCCGAGCTTTACGACGTCGACGGCGTCTTCGAAGCCCGCCGCATGAAGCCCGGTGAGAGCGTGGGACGCCGAGATAGTAATTAGCGAAGCTAATTGCTATCGACAGTGCCCATATTTAAAATCCGAGATAAATAGCTAGAAAGGATCAGGATGGATCTGTATAAAGTGAAAGATGGTTGCCTTCCCATTCACTTCATGGTGATGGGCCCCATCGAGAACAATGTCTACATCATCTCCGACGATGCCGCCACCATCGTGGTCGATCCAACCTGCGATTCCGACGTCATCATCGGCGCACTTGAAAAGCTTGGCAAGAAGAAGCTCGACGCTATCATCCTTACCCACAGCCATTCCGATCACGTGGGTGCCGCGGCTAAGCTGCGCAGGCTGACGGGTGCAACCGTCATCGCTTCGAAGGCCGACGCTCCCTATATCGAGCGCACAGTGAAGCCTCTCCGCGACGATTACGAGTTCCCGGCTTGCGAGGTCGATCAACCGGTTGACGACGGCGACGTCATCCAGATCGGCAACATGGCTTGGAAGGTCATCCTTACGCCCGGTCACACGCCCGGAAGCATGTGCCTGTTCCTTGACCCGCAGTTCGGCGTCGTTAAGGATGGCGCACCGGTTCTTATCTCGGGCGACACGCTGTTCTACGGAAGCATCGGCCGCACCGACTTCGAGGGCGGCAGCATGCCCGACATGAGGGCATCTCTTAAGCGTCTTGCCGTGCTTCCCGATCAGACCGTCGTTTTGCCCGGTCACGGTGAGCAAACAACCATCGGTGCCGAAAGGCGTCGCGTCTTCGCGTATTACGCTTAAGCTGCACCGAGGTTGTCCCGATCTGATGGGTAACGGTTTGGCGAACGAAGCGGCGGCGCCTGTAATAGCTGCCTTTGATCGCCCATAATGATGCACAATGTCGTACGTTAAGCATGGTTGAGCTTGTTTCATGCAGTAGAATCTGTGTATAGCCGACTGAAGGAGACCATCGTGTCCAAGAAGCACAAGTCCGATTATTTTGATGTGTTCGAAAAGCAGGCGAAGATTGCGGTTGAGGAAGCTGAGCTTCTTGTTGAAGTCATCGAAGGTTTCACCACAACTGACGCGCTGAAGGAGTCTCTTGATAGGGCTCACGAGATCGAGCATCGCGGCGATCTTTTGGATGACCAGAACTTCCAGTGCGTTGCAGTCGACTTCATCACGCCCATCGAGCGCGGCGATATCCTTGAGCTTTCCCAGACGCTCGACAACGTCACTGACGGCATCGAGGAGGTCATGCAGCGCTTCTACATGTACGACATTCATTACATGCATAAAGACGCGCTGGAATTTGCGAAGATCATCCGCAAGGCAACCAAGGCCATTTATCGCGCTATGGAAGACTTCCGCAATTTCAAGAAGTCCAAGAAACTTCACTCTTTCCTTGACGAGGTCAGCGATCTCGAGGAGCAGGGCGACAAGCTGTATCTCGAGGTTGTTCGCGAGCTGTTCCAGCATCCCGAAGATCCCATCGAGGTTACCGTTTGGGCCAACCTGTTCGACAGCTTCGAGGAGGTCTGCGACCTTACCGAAGACGTTGCCGACATCATGGGCAATATCTCGCTGAAGAACATGTAACGCAATCGCGCAAATATCGAACCTTGTTATAACCGTCATCCATACGTGGTTGACGGTTATTTTTATCGATCGAGGTAGATTGTTTGCGAGATGCGGGGATCGAAAGCGGCTTCTCGCCGTTCGCGCGAATTCCCGCACGCGAAACACGCTGTTCACAGGCTTTTTGATATAGTCTTGCTAATTTACGTACCCGTACAGGGAGAGGATCCATGGCTTTAATCGTCTGCAAATTCGGGGGCACGTCCGTCGCCTCGCCGGAGCGCATTCAGAAAGTCGCTAAGCGCCTGATCGCGCGCAAGCAAGCTGGCAACGACGTTGTCGCTGTCGTATCCGCCATGGGCAAAACCACCGACGAGCTTGTGGGCCTGGCAAGGGCCCTTAACCCTAATCCGCCCGTGCGTGAGATGGACCGTCTTCTGTCCACGGGCGAGCAGGTGTCCATGTCCCTTTTGGCCATGGCCATCGAGGCTCGCGGTTACAAAGCCCTTAGCTTCACCGGTCATCAGGCGGGCATCGAAACCGACGGCTCGCATCAGCGCGCGAAAATCGTGAAGGTGCATTCCGAGCGAATCATGGAGGCCATTGCCGAAGGGGCCATTCCCGTTATCGCCGGCTTCCAGGGCATCGATCCCAGCGGCGATATCACCACGCTTGGCCGCGGCGGCTCCGACACCACTGCCGTCGCCATTGCTTGGGGCATCAACGCCGACGTCTGCGAGATTTACTCCGACGTCGATGGTGTGTACTCGGCCGACCCGCGCGTGTGCCCTCATGCGCGCAAGCTTGATCAGATCTCATACGACGACATGCTCGAGATGTCCGCTGCCGGCTCGGGCGTGCTGCAGATGCGCGCAGTCGAGTTCGCGCGCAAGTTCGGCGTCGTCATTCATTCTCGTTCTGCGTTCACGGAAACCGACGGCACGTTCGTCAAGGAGGCAACCGATATGATGGAAGAAGCCGTTATCACGGGCATTGCTCACGATACGTCCGAGGTGAAGGTCACGATTCGTGGCGTTCCCGACGCCACCGGCGTTGCCGCCAAGGTGTTCGGCGCGCTTGCCGCGAACAGCGTGAACACCGACATGATCATTCAGAACGCATCCGAAGCAGGCGTCACTGACATTTCGTTCACCTGCCCCGATGCCGATCTTGCCCGCGCTCGCGAGACCGTCGACGTGGTCGCCCCGCAGATCGGCGCCCGCGAAGTGGTGGTTGACGAGGACATCGCCAAGGTCAGCTTGGTTGGCACCGGCATGAAGTCGTCGCCGGGCGTTGCCGCAAAGGCGTTCGCCGTTTTGGGCGAGAACCAGATCAACATCGACGCGATCTCCACGTCGCCCATTCGCCTTTCCGTTGTTGTTTCTGCCGCTCAGGCTGCAGAGGCGGTGCGTTGCTTGCACACCGCGTTCGGTTTGGACTCAGACGAGATCTTCGAGGAAACCCAGCTTTCCGCCGAAGAAATCGCTGCAAAAATGAACAAGGGCCGCTAGGCCAGAAAGGGGAGCCACATGGCTTGGACGAAACAGATTCCCGCCAACCCGGTCGTTGCCGTTGCAGGTGCAACCGGCGCCGTTGGTTCGGAATTCATGCAGGTGCTGCACGACCTCGATTTCCCCGCGAGCAAGGTCATCCCTCTGGCGTCGGCGCGCTCTGCCGGCAAGGAGATCGACTTCCTTGGCTGCGGTCAGGTCCCCGCTGGTAAGCTTATTGTTCAGGAAATGACCCCCGGGGCATTCGAGGGCGTTGACATCGCTTTGTTCTCTGCCGGGGCGGGCGTTTCCAAGGAAATGCGAGAGGCTGTCGTCAGTGCTGGTGCGGTCATGATCGACAACTCCAGCGCCTTCCGCATGGAAGAGGATGTTCCGCTGGTTGTTCCTGAGGTTAACCCTCAGGACGTTACGTGGCACAACGGCGTTATCGCTAACCCCAACTGCTCCACCATCCAGATGGTCGTCGCGCTTCATGCGTTGGAGTCTGTGGCTCCTATTAAGCGTGTTGTCGCTTCCACGTACCAAGCTGCAAGCGGCGCTGGTGTCGCCGCCATGAACGAGTTGTACGATCAGACGCGCGACTACCTTGATGGCAACGAGTTCGAGCCGCATGCCTTCAGCGATCAGATCGCGTTCAACATTATCCCGCATATCGATGTGTTCCTTGACGACGACTCCACGAAGGAAGAGTGGAAGATGATCGTCGAGACCAAGAAGATCATGGGCCACCCTGATTTGGGTGTTGCCGCCAACTGCGCTCGCGTCCCGGTTCTGCGTTGCCACGCCGAGTACGTGAACGTCGAGTTTGACGGTCCCATCACGCCCGAGCAGGCGCGCGCCGCGTTTGAAGCTGAGCCGGGCGTTGCTCTGAATGACGTTCCCGCTGAGAACGGCTATCCCATGCCCGGCCTGCTTGCTCACACTGACAAGGTGTACGTCGGCCGCGTGCGCAAGGACTACAGCGTCGAGAACGGCATTTCGTTCTGGTGCGTTATGGATCAGATCCGCAAGGGTGCTGCTCTGAACGCCGTTCAGGTTGCCCAGCTGCTGCTTCCGTAAGCGGCTGCGGCGGACGCCAGCCAGCTCGGGCAGGGTTCGCCTGGCGTGGTTGGGGCTTCGCGCTGCTGGCCTGAAGCCTTGCGCTGCGAACCGCAAACCCGCAGCGACAATCAACTGGTTTTGACATGGGCGCGACATCGGTCGCGCCCTTTCGTTTAGAATGACCGTATGAGCAAACACAATGACGTTCCCAACAACCTGAATACCGCGACTGCCAAACCGTCTAAACCCAAGAAGGTGCGCCTCGACGCGCTGCTGGTTGAGCGCGGCTATTTCGCCGATGCCCAGGCTGCGCTTCGCGCTGTGTTGGCGCACGAGGTGAAGGTGGGCGACGTGTACGCAACCAGCGCCGCGGTGAAGGTTCCGTCTGACGCGGACATCCAGGTGAAGGGCGGTATGCCCTACGTTTCGCGCGGCGGGTTCAAACTGCGTGGTGCGCTTGACGCGTTCGATCAGAATGTGTTGGGGCTTCGCTGCATCGACATCGGCTCTTCCACCGGCGGTTTCTCCGACTGCTTGTTGCAGGCAGGGGCGGCTTCCGTTGCATGCGTCGACGTCAACTACGGGCAGCTTGCCTGGAAGGTGCGTCAGGATCCGCGTGTCGTCGTGTTCGAGCGCACCAACATTCGCACGGCCGATCCAGCCGATTTGGGCGCGCCGTTCGATCTTGCTGTCGCCGACCTCAGTTTCATCGGCTTGGCAAGCTTGGCTCCTGTGTTCGCCAACTTGCTTGACGCGGGTGGCGTGTTCATTGGCTTGGTGAAGCCGCAGTTCGAATCGGCTCACGACGAAACCGAACGCGGCGTGGTGCTTGACGAGGCGGTTCGCTTGCGCACCGTCGACGAGGTCAAGCGAGCGCTTGAATCGGCGTCGTTCGACGTGACCGGCGTTGTTGAGTCGTCTATCACGGGTGCGAAGGGCCACAACGTCGAGTACCTGGTTCGCGCCGTGAAACGATAGTTCGCGAATCGGCAAGTCGCCTTCGGCGGTTTCCGAAAGTGTGGGCCGTAAGAACGAATCGGCTACTACAGCGGCAAACAATAGACTGAAAAGGAAAGGCACCCCGCAGGGTGCCTTTCGAGCGTTACAAGCTTGTTATGCCTGACTTAGCGGCCGGGAAACAGCGTGTGTGCCAGCATGCGGCCGAACACGATGCCCAGCAGGCACGAGAACAATGTGAGCGTGACGTTCAGTAATGCCACGCCGTAGCTGGCGTTGTCGATGAGGTGGATGGTCTCAAGGCCGAAGGTCGACAACGTGGTGAAGCCGCCCAGAAGGCCAACCGTGGCGAAGTTCTTCCAAACGGGCGTGTCGTGCCAGGTGAAGAAGCTTGCCAGAAAGCCCATCGCGAAGCAGCCGATGGTGTTGATGACCATCGTGGAAATGGGGAAGGGGTAGAATGGGTTGGCTCCCGCCAACAGATGCGCGAACCCCACGTTCGTGAGGTACCTGATCGAAGCGCCCAAAGCGCCGCCGATCGCAACTGCCAACAGATTGAGTCCCATTTCCTTCGCCTTCTTGCTTGTTCAGATAATTACCTGGTCGTGTGCGCGGCCCTATTCGCTTGCCGGTGCGAGCTGTGCGCTCTGCCGTCGTGTTCGCTTTAGTTCTTCAGCGAGTTGAGCGGGGCAGGGATGCGGCCGCCACGGTGAGCGAACACCGAGCCGGCGTACTCGTTCACGGGGATGACGGGGGCGTAACCCAGCAGGCCGCCGAAGTTCAGGCGGTCGCCCGGCTTCTTGCCGATTGCGGGGATCAGGCGAACGGCGGTGGTCTTGTTGTTGATCATGCCGATGGCTGCTTCGTCGGCGATGATGCCCAGGATGGTTTCGACCGAGGTGTCGCCGGGGATGGCGATCATGTCAAGACCGACCGAGCAAACGCAGGTCATGGCTTCGAGCTTCTCAAGATGCAGCGCGCCCATCTCGGCGGCGCGGATCATGCCGGCATCCTCGGAAACGGGAATGAAAGCACCGGAAAGGCCGCCAACGCTGGAGCTTGCCATGACGCCGCCCTTCTTAACAGCGTCGTTCAGCATGGCCAGGGCAGCCGTGGTGCCAGGGCCGCCGCAGGTGCCAACGCCGATTTCCTCAAGGATGTTGGCAACCGAGTCGCCCGCAGCCGGGGTGGGGGCAAGGGATAGGTCAAGAATGCCCTTCTCGTAGCCCAGGCGGCTTGCGGCCTCGCGGGCCATAAGCTCGCCGGCGCGGGTTATCTTGAAGGCGGTGGACTTGATGGCCTCGGCCACGGTGGTAAGGTCGGCGTCCTTGGGGAGGTCGGCCAGGACCGCGCGTACAACGCCCGGGCCCGAAACGCCAACGTTGATGGTTTCATCAGCTTCGCCGGCGCCGTGGAACGCGCCTGCCATGAAGGGGTTGTCTTCGACGGCGTTGCAGAACACGACCAGTTTGCCTGCGCCGATGCACTCGCGATCGGCGGTGAGCTCGGCGGATTTCCTGATGATGCCCGCCATCTTCAGGGCGGCGTCCATGTTGATGCCCGCGCGGGTGGAGCCCACGTTCACCGACGAGCACACGATGTCGGTTTTGGCCAGCGCTTCGGGAATGGAGTCCATCAGCTTCTCGTCGGCGCGTGTGGAACCCTTGTGAACCAAGGCCGAGAAACCGCCGACGAAGTTAACGCCAACTTCCTTGGCGGCCTTGTCCATGGATTCGGCGATGGGCGAAAGGTCGGTTTCGGGAACGGCGTCGCACAGCTCGGCGATAGGGGTGACCGAGATGCGCTTGTTGACAATGGGAATGCCGTATTCGCGCTCGAGCTGCTCGGCGGTGGGAACCAGGTTCTCGGCGGCCGAGGTCATGCGGTCGTAGATTTTGCGCGAGATGCCGTCGACGCTGTCGGCGGCGCATGAGCGCAGGTTAAGACCCAGCGTGATGGTGCGGATGTCCAGGTTTTGCTCGGTGATCATCGCGGTGGTTGCGGCGACGTCGGCAGGCGTGATCTGCATGGCTCCTCGTTTTCGTTCGTGGTGTGCGATGCGCTTTCTTGGCGCGCGGCGCTTGCGTCCGCGATGCGCATCCGATTCTTCAAGAATAGCAAAGCCTGATGTGCCGCTTGTTACGAATGGGGATATCGACGAAAAGATGACGGAACGGGTGGTTGGCGCGGCTGTTGGCAGTTTGCGACTGGATGCGGGCGCTTTGTGTTCAGCCGTGGGCTTGCCTAAGCGTTACCTGTCCACTGCAGTTCCCTCATTGCGCATGCGAACTAGGTATTATGAGAGCATCAAATCGGCTTTGAAGGAGGTTCTCATGTACGAGCCCAGCAAAATGTACGATTCGTTCGACATCGCCGGCTTCCAATATCACGACGGCGCTCTCGTCTTGGGAAGCCTGAAGGTTGGCAAGAAGCTCGACCTTGTTCCCGAGTTCGACACCCCTTACGACCCCAATGCCGTTTCCATCCGTCGCAAGGGTGTGCACCTGGGCTATGTCCCGCGTGCTAGGAACGCCACCATTGCTCAGCTGCTCCGCTTTGGCCACAACAACGTTTTTGAGTGCCGCGTCATGAAGGTGGACAAAAGCGTCGATCCGCGCAATCAGGTTCATGTGGGCATCTACGTGGTCGACAAGCGCAAGAATAACTAGTTCGAGCCCTTCTTTCTTGGAATCGTCGCCGGCTACTTTTTCTGGTAGCTGGCGACGATTTCGTTCAGGTACTTTTGATAGGCAACCTGAACGGATTTCGGCGATTCGATGCGAACCTTGGTTCCCAAAATTGCCAGCCATCCGAAAAATGTGGGTGCAATCATCACAGTTGCCGAAATGCGCGTCTGCCCGCTGCCGCTTATCGTGATGTTGGCATCCGGCCCGAACCGGTCTATCACGGTGTTCATGGTATCGGGTTCCACCGACAGCGTCACATTCGCCGTTTCGCCGCTGTACATTCCGAACACGCGCAGCTGGTACTTCGATACACCAAAGCTGGCGATTTCCTCGTTGCGCGTAGAGGGGCTCGTCTGAAACCTCAATCGACTTCATGCGATCCACGCGGTAGTTGGTGAAGCCGTTGTGCTTGTCATTCCAGGCAACCAGGTAATACTCGTCGTCGGCGTACATAAGCTGAACAGGCGTTTCGACATAGCGCTCGCCGTCGCGCGATGCGACCAGTTTGCCTTTGGCGTCGTATTTGTAATACACGAACGACACCTTGCGTTTCTTGTCCATGGCGCGTTGAATGGCGTCCACGTTGTAGAACACTGACTCGTTCAGGCTTTTGATTCGTCCCTCAACGTACACGCGCTTGTGCATGCCGTCGGCGATATGACGGCTTCCCAGCTCGTTGATGGCCTTCACCAGCGACGCGCTTTTCTTTTGGGTAAGGAAGCGCGACGACTGCACGGCGTCGGCCATAAGGAACAGCTCCTGATCTTGAAACCTTCGGTTGATCAGGCGATACTCAGCAGGCCTGCGCGTGCCGTCAAGAAGGATGTCGTAGCCGAACGCGCGGAGGCATTCGATGTCGCGGTAGACCGTCTTGCGCTCCACTTCGATGCCTTCTTCGGCAAGCTTCTCGATGATCTCCTGAACCGAGATGCCGTGGTTCTCGTCGGTTTCCTTTGCGAAGATGCGGGCGAGAAACAGAAGCTTCAGCTTGCTTTTGGCGACTTCGGCCATGTTCGGTCCCTTCGGGTTGGCTTGATCCTTCGCTGAACCATTCTAAGCGTTGTCGGGATCCGTGCGCCGCCGTTCTTTCGTGGCGATCTGTGCCTTTTGAGCTACAGATGACAAACAGATCGGCGGCATCGCGAAATGACTGTAAAATATAAGGTTGCATACACTCTGAGCCGCATGGGACGCTCGCGTTTCGGTTTGTTCCCATCGGTTTGCTTCGAGTGAGTTCGAGAGGAAACGATATGACGAACAACCAAGCCGCTCCGCTGCGAATCGGCATCGACGTCGGTTCGACCACGGTCAAACTTGCGATCTTGGATCAAGACAACACGGTTCTGTATTCCGTTTACCAACGTCACCACTCTGACGTGCGCGCCACGGTCGCCGAGGTTCTTGAGAAGGCCGCCGAAGAATTCGGCGATGCCCCCATGACCATTGCCATCACGGGCTCGGGCGGCTTGCTGCTGGCCAAGTGGCTTGGCGTCGAATTCGTTCAGGAAGTCATCGCGTCGAAAACCGCGGTTGAGGCGTTCATCCCCGAAACCGACGTCGCCATCGAGCTTGGTGGCGAGGACGCGAAGATCATCTATTTCGATCAATCCATCGAGCAGCGCATGAACGGTCAGTGCGCCGGCGGTACAGGCGCGTTCATCGATCAGATGGCCACCCTTCTGAACACCGACGCCGGCGGCCTGAACGAAATGGCCAAGAAGCACACCACTATCTATCCCATTGCGTCGCGCTGCGGCGTGTTCGCGAAAACCGACGTTCAACCGCTGCTGAACGAAGGCGCCAACAGGGACGACATCGCTGCGTCCATTTTCCAGGCCGTTGTCACGCAGACCATTTCCGGCTTGGCCTGCGGCAGGCCCATTCGCGGCCATGTGGCCTTCTTGGGCGGTCCGCTGCAGTACCTGTCCGAGCTGCGCGAGCGTTTCTACATCACGCTCGGCCTGGACGAAGAGCACATCATCCTGCCCGAGAACGCCCACCTGTTCGTGGCCAGCGGCTGCGCGGTTGCGGGTGCCGAATCCATTCTGAAAAAGGCAAGCGACACAACTGACGACGCCCAGCCCAAGGTCGAGACGCTTTCTGCCTTGGTCGAGCGCCTGCATGGCCTGGGCAACATTCAGGGCTCCGAGGTCACGCGCTTGGCCCCGCTGTTCAAGGATGAGGCCGACTATCAGGAATTCAAGCAGCGCCACGATCGCGAGCGCGTGCGTCGCGGCGACCTTGCAACCTACGAGGGCATGGCGTTTTTGGGCATCGACGCAGGCTCCACTACCTTCAAGGCCGCGCTTATCGGCGAGGACGGCCAGATTCTGTGGACCCATTACGTCAGCAACAAGGGCGACGTTCTTGGCTGCGCCAAGGATGCGCTTGCCAAGTTGTACGCCGACCTACCTAAGGACCCCGGCACTGGCAGGCCGCTGGTTCGCATCGGCCATTCCACGGTAACCGGTTACGGCGAGGCTCTGCTGCTGCAAGCCCTGCGCGTTGATTCCGGCGAAATCGAGACCGTCGCGCATCTGCGCGGCGCGCGTGAAATGGTGCCCGACGTCGAGTTCATTCTGGACATCGGCGGCCAGGACATGAAGTGCCTGCGCGTTAAAGACGGCGTCATCGACCACATCATGCTGAACGAAGCCTGCTCGTCGGGCTGCGGCAGCTTCATCGAAAGCTTCGCAAGCGGCCTGAATCTTGAGGTTGCCGACTTCGCGGAAACCGCTAATGCGGCCGAAAACCCCGTTGACCTGGGTAGCCGCTGCACCGTGTTCATGAACAGTCGCGTTAAGCAGGCTCAGAAGGAGGGCGCCACGGTTGGCGACATCGCCGCTGGCCTGGCCATTTCCGTCATCAAGAACGCCCTGTTCAAGGTTATCAAGATCCGCGACCCGCATGACGTTGGCAAGCATGTCATCGTGCAGGGCGGCACGTTCCTGAACGACTCGGTCCTTCGCGCCTTCGAGCAGCTCGCCGGCGTGAATGCCGTGCGCCCAGACATCGCCGGCAACATGGGCGCGTATGGCGCGGCCCTTTTGGCGCGCGACCGTTTCCACGAGTCCGTCACCCGCAACGCTCGTGAGTACGCGGCCCGCGGCGAATCGGCTCCGGCTGTTTCTTCCACGCTTCTTTCCGTTGACGAGCTTGCTGCGCTTAATCCCACGCATCGCACCACGCGCTGTAAGGGCTGCTCGAACAGCTGCCTGCTTACCGTTAACGACTTCGGCGTGGACGAGGAAACCGGCCGTCATCGCCGCTTCATCACCGGCAACCGCTGCGAGCGCGGTGCTGGTAATACGCTGGACAAGAAGAATGAGGTCCCGAACTTGTTCAAGTACAAGTCCGAGCGCTTGTTCGACTACTACACGCCTCTCGAGCCCGAGCAGGCCACGCGCGGCACGGTTGGCATGCCCCGCGCCCTGAACATGTACGAGAACTATCCGTTCTGGTTTACCTTCTTCACCAAGCTGGGCTTCAGGGTTGTTCTGTCCGACCAGTCCACCAAGAAGGTGTTTGAGGCGGGCATCGAGTCCATGCCTTCCGAAAGCGTGTGCTACCCGGCCAAGATGTCGCACGGTCACGTTATGAATCTGCTGGCCAAGCACCCCGATTTCATCTGGATGCCCTGCAGCAAATGGGAGCGTCAAGAGGACGAAGGCGCCGGCAACCATTTCAACTGCCCTATTGTTGCAAGCTACCCCGAGGCGCTGCGCCTGAACATCGACGAGCTGCGCACATCCGACGTGGCCTTTTTGTCGCCGTGGCTGCCCTACGACAAGCGCGATCATCTGAAGAAGCGCCTGTTCGTCGAGTTGTGCGAGAATTTCGGCAACGTTGTTGGCAAGCATGGCAGCCTGCCTACCAAGCGCGAGATCGACGCCGCCGTCGACGCCGCATGGGAAGAGGACGCGCGCTTCAAGGCCGACATCCGCGCCAAGGGCGAGGAAACGCTTGAGTGGATGGAGAAAACCAACACGCACGGCATCGTGTTGGCCGGCCGCCCCTATCACAACGACCCCGAGATCAACCACGCCATCCCCGAGCTGCTTACCAGCTTCGGCTTGGCTGTGCTCACCGAGGATTCCATCGCTCACCTGGGCACGCTCGAGCGCCCCATTCGCCTGGTTGACCAGTGGATGTTCCATACGCGCCTGTACGCCGCCGCCAAGGTGGCCACGCAGCGCCGCGACCTCGACCTTATCCAGCTGAACAGCTTCGGCTGCGGCCTTGATGCCCTGACCACCGACCAGGTGCAGGAGATCCTTGAGGCTTCGGGCAAGATCTACACTGTCCTGAAGATCGACGAGGTTTCCAACCTGGGCGCCGCCCGTATTCGCGTGCGCAGCCTGCTTGCTGCGCTTCGCGACCAGCAAGAGAAGGAAGCCGAGGCGATCCTTGAGGCCAACACCGGCTGTCCTGCCGCGCAGGCCGAAGAACTTGTTGCCAAGTTCGAGGCGCGCCGCGAGGCATCGGACGGTGCCGATGTCGCCACTGCTGCCGCCGAGATCGCCAGCAAGATGCGTGCGGCCGGCGCTGCCGAGTCCGAGGTGAAGGCCCTGAAGAAGGTTGCGGCCGACCTTGAGGACGTGAATCGCGACGCCGAGTCCACCCAGTTCCCGCGCGCCGAGTTCACCAAGGAAATGAAGGATGCGGGCTACACCATCCTTGCCCCGCAGATGGCTCCGTACCACTTCGAGTTGCTGGCGCCCGTGTTCAAGGCTAACGGCTACAACATGGAGCTTCTGCCGTCGGTTGACCATGGTGCGGTCGATGCCGGCCTGAAGTACGTCAACAATGACATCTGCTATCCGTCCATTCTGGTTACCGGCCAGATCATGGAGGCGGTCACCAGCGGTCGCTACGACACGCACAAGTTGGCCGTCATCATCACGCAGACGGGCGGCGGTTGCCGTGCCACCAACTACATCTCGCTGATCCGCAAGGCTTTGAAGGCCGCGAACCTCGAGTACATTCCCGTTATCTCGCTGGCCTTGCAGGGCGGCTTGGACGAGAGCAACTCGGGCTTCAAGGTTACGTTGCCCATGCTCAAGCAGGCTATTTACGCGTTCTCGTACGGCGACCTTCTTATGACCGCGCTGTATCGCACGCGCCCCTACGAGGTCGAGCCCGGCAGTGCTCAGCGCCTGTTCGATTACTGGATGGCAACCTGCAAGCAGCAGCTGTACAGCGGCGTGAAGCAGGGTGTTTTCGCAAAGACCGTTCAGAAGATCGTCGAGGACTTCGATACCTTGCCGCTTCAGGGCGAGGGCACCAAGCCGCGTGTCGGCGTCGTCGGCGAGATCTTGGTTAAGTTCCATCCCACGGCGAACAACCAGGTTGTCGACGTCATCGAGGCCGAGGGTTGCGAGGCTGTCGTTCCCGGTTTGATCGAGTTCTTCCTGTTCGGCATTGCGGGCCGCATTTTCCAGAAGGACCCGCTGGGCCGCTCGTCCAAGGGCGCGTTCGGTGCGAAGATGATCCTCGGCCTGCTGAAGACCATGCGCAAGCCGGTCATCGACGCCATGGAGAAGTCCACGCGCTTCGAGGCCCCAACCGACATCTTCACGCTGGCCGGTTACGGCGAGGAAATCCTGAGCTTGTGCAACTCCATGGGCGAGGGATGGCTGCTTACCGCCGAGATGGTTGAGCTGGTGCGTCATGGCGCTCCGAACGTCGTGTGCGCTCAGCCGTTCGCGTGCCTGCCCAACCACGTGGTTGGCAGGGCCGTCATCAAGGAGATCCGCCGCCGCTATCCCACGGCTAACATCGTGGCTGTCGACTACGACCCTGGCTCGTCAGAGGTCAACCAGCTTAACCGCATTAAGCTGATGATCTCGGTTGCCAAGGCAAACTTGGCCGAGAAGGAGGCCGAGGCAAAAGGCCAGCGCGACGCGCGTCTGGATGCTGCCAGCCCGCATGCGGTCCAGCAGGATATGGGCGATTTCGAGCTTGATGTTGAAACCGAAAAGGTTGAGAAGTAAATGACCTCTTCCCGGATTGAAAACGAAGAGAACGCGAAGGGTGCCGCCGTGTTTGGCGGCACCTTCGTTGATGGCGCGGCGGACGTGCGCGACTACGAGGACGCGGCTGCTGACCAGGCCGTTAGCGAGGATGCTGCCGTCGTTCAGGCCGCTTGCGAGAATGCCGCTTGTGAGAATGCCGCCAGTGAACATGCGCGTGGCGACCGCGAGGGCAGGCTGTACGTGTGCCCCACGCCTATTGGCAACTTGGGCGACATCACGTTGCGCACGCTTGAGGCTCTGCGCGATGCCGACGTCGTATGCGCCGAGGACACGCGCGTCACGGGCAAGCTTCTTGCCGCGCTTGGCATCGAGAAGCGCCTTGAGCGCTTGGACGAGAACACCATTGGCAAGCGCGCCGACGCGGTAGCGCAGCGCATCGCCGCAGGTGAGCGCATCGCTTACTGTTCCGATGCCGGCATGCCGGGTGTTTCCGACCCGGGCATGCGCCTTGTTTCGGCGACGCGTGAGCTTGGCTGCGAGGTTGACGTTCTTCCTGGTCCCACGGCTTTCGCCACCGCGTACGTGGCAAGCGGGTGCACCGACACCTCGTTCATGTTCGTTGGTTTCTTCCCGCGTAAGGACGCCCAGCGTCGCGAAGCGCTTGAAAACCTGCGCGATTTGCAGGCCGCGCTTATCTTCTACGAAAGCCCCAACAGGCTGGCCGATGCGCTGAGCGTCATCGCCTCTGTTTTCCCGTTGCGCAAGGTCACGGTGTGCCGCGAGCTTACCAAGCTGCACGAAGAGGTTTACCGTGACGATGCCCCGGCAGTTGCGCAGGAGTTTGCCAAGCGCGCCCAGGAGGGTCGCGTGAAGGGCGAGATAGTCATTGTCATTGACGGACCCAGTGCCGAAGAGGGTGCGCAGGCTGCTTCGAATGCCGCCGCGCAGGCGGAAGACCGCGCGGCAGAGCTTGCTGCAGCGGGCGAGAAGGGCAAGCAGATCACGAAAACTTTGGTCGCAGAGTTCGGCATTCCTAAAAACGAGGCTTACCGCCTGGCTCTTGATGCTGTCGCTGCCGTTAAAGCGGAGCGATCTTAATTGGCAGGGAAGCGGTCGAAAGCGCCGGCGGTCGAACCTGAATGGATCGAGGTTGACGGCTTGCGCGTGCTGGTGCGTCGCAAGAACGTGAAGAACATCACGCTGCGCGTGAAAGTCCCCGACGGGCATGCGGAGCTTTCCGTGCCGTTGCGCGAGCCCGTTTCAAACATACAGGCCATCGTGCGCGATCGTCGCGACTGGATCGAGCGTCATGCGGTGACTGCGCGCGAATCGGTAGCGGCTAAGGCCGAGAGCGCGACCCCTGAGGAGGTTGCGCGGTGGCGCGCCCAAGTTCAGACGCACGTGCCGGCGCTTATCGCGAAATGGGAGCCGGTGCTTGGGGTGAAAGCCGGCAAGCTTGCGTATCGCAACATGAAAACCCGATGGGGAAGCTGTCAGCCCGCGACGGGCCGCATTTGCATCAACGTGCGTTTGGCGTTGTACCCGTCGGAATGCCTTGAATACGTGGTGGTGCATGAGCTGTGCCATCTTTTGGTTTCAGGGCACGGTTCGTCGTTCTATGCCCTGCTTGACCAGCATCTTCCTAATTGGCGCGCAGCCCGTAAGAAGCTTTGCTCGTAGTACGAGGGGCGGCGGGCGCTGCTCTTTAGCTCTTTCGGTGCCAAGGTCTAGCCGCAAAGCCGCCTGTGTTTAGAGCTAGTCGTCCAGTTCGGCTTCGATCTTCGCACGGCGCTGCTTCGCTTCGAAGAACGCCAAGGCCAGCGCACCGAACACGGCGATGAAGATCACGACGCCGAACACCGCGCCCGTTGCCAGATTCGCCACCCAAAAGACGTTTTCGAGCGGAACGATTTGCGCTTCGGCGATGCAGCGCATGGCGGCAATGGCAAGTGCGCTTGCGACGCCGGTGATGCCGGCGATAAGCAAGAAATAGCCTGTGGGCAGGTGGTCGGTCTGGCCGAAGCGATTGGTGTCGACGTAACCCTTTCGCGTTTGCTGCACAGAACATATCAGCATCACGACGAACAGCCACGCGTACATGACGGCATCGACGGGGTTTGCGAAGAGATTGAACGCGCCGTCGGCGCCGTTGTGCACCCAAGCAACTTGCTGAGCCATGATTTGGTAGACCAGCAGCACCATCATTCCGAACGAGAGCAGCATGAATCCGAACTTGTAGATCTTGGCATTCTCGGCTTCCAGGCGTTCGTCTTTCGGGCCTGCGTATTCACGCCATTTCTGTGCGAGCTTCGTATTCTGTAATTTCATGATTCGCTCCTAATGAGAGTAGGTTGGATTGAGCGAAGGAGGCTCGCTTAGTTTTCGCCATCCCAGAACAGGTCGTTCAAGGTGACGTGCAGGGTTTTGCAAATTGCCACGCATAAGTTGAGCGTGGGGTTGTAGCCGCCTGCTTCGATAAGCCCGATGGTCTGTCGCGTGACGCCTACGGCTTCGGCAAGGTCGGTTTGCGAAAGGCCGGCCGCCGCGCGTGCCGCCTTCATGCGAAGATTCTTTTCTCCAGGCATGAGATTCCTTTCGTGAATAGACGGATATCTGTTGCAACGTGACAGAAATATATTGCATTGTTATTATAATGTCAAATATAAATTGCAAGATGGAAGAAAAAATTGCCGTGTAGAGGGCGCATCACGAGTAGGCGGTGCCCTCGTGCGAGAAACATGCGAGCCGCCTGCGCGCCTTAGCGCCCCCCCTCATTCGCTGCCGTGTGCCCATTTGGTGGGAACAGCCTGTGTGGAAGCCCCCTCTTTTATAATCGGAGTATCCAACGACAAGGATTGATATGCCGATTACCAAACAAACGAAGCTGGGCATACAAGGCCGCTCGCGCGCACTTGTCGCGGCGTTTCTTTCGATGTTGCTTGTGCTGACAGGCGCGTGGTCGCTCCCCGCGGCTTTGGCCGAGGACATCGACACCGACCCTCAGCCCGACGAGTTCCAGCAGCAAATCGAGAACAGCGCAACCGCGTATAACGACGGCATGGCCCGCGTTGACGAGCTTCAGAAGCAGATCGACGAGAACGCGCAAGCCATTGCCGAGCTTGAAGAGAAAATCCCTCTGCAAAAGGAGCGCGCAAGCTCCGCGTGCGTCGATTTGTACAAGGCGCAGCAGGACACGGCTTCCATTCTGGACCTTATCCTGTCCTCCGAAAGCTTGGGCGATTTCATCACGCGTGTCGACTATTTCAACGCTGTCACGCGCTCGAACCTCGAACAGATCGAGTCGCTTTCCAGCATGCAAGATCAGCTTCTGCAGGCTCAAGATCAGTTGAATGCCAGCAAGCAGGAAGCTGCTGATCAGGCGGAAGCCGCGCAGGCAGCCCTCCAGCAGGCTCAAAACGCCCGCATCGAGGCGCAGCGTCGGGCTGTTGAGGAAGCCACGCGCCAGGCCGAGGAAGCCCAGGCCGCCAAAGCTGCGCAGGCTGCTAAGGCTGAGTCTGCTGATTCACCTGCCTCTTCCGATTCCGAATCGGACGCGGGTTCTTCTTCGGGCAGCGCCGCCGAGCCTCCTGCGGCTTCGACCGACACCGCCGATTGGTCTTCCGACGAGGATGCCTTCGTCTCCCAGTGGACTGCGCGCATCAACAACTATCTGGCTGGTTCGCCCCTTTCGGGCTATGGCGAGACGTTTGCGCGCGCTGCCTGGACTTACGGCGTCGACCCGCGCTGGTCGCCCGCCATCTCGTGCGTTGAAAGCACCAAAGGCGCGTACTGTTTCGTCTCGCACAACGCCTGGGGTTGGGGTTCGGTTAGCTGGGACTCGTGGGAAGAGGCCATCAACGCGCACGTTGCGGGCCTGGCCCGCGGCTACGGCTACACGCTTACGTACGCCGCCGCCCAGAAGTACTGCCCGCCTAACGCAGACCATTGGTACAGCACCTGCCTTGCGCAGATGAACAGCATTTAGCATGCTCGCTCTTGGTTGGCGTGGGTAACCGCTCCATCAGGTGATAAAATGACGGGCGCTGTGCATTCGTGCACGGCGCCTGTTTTCGTGCATGGCGACCGATCAAACCTCGGCGCCTGCGTATATACGTGCCGCCCTTGCATCATTCGCAAGCGTCGCGGCGAAAGAAGGAGCGAATCGCATGTCTAAGGGAATGTACTCGATCACCACGCCCATCTACTACGTGAACGCGGCCCCGCATCTGGGAACCGCCTACACCACGGTGGCCGCCGATACCGTCGCGCGCTATCAGCGCATGAACGGTTACGACGTCGCCCTGGTCACCGGAATGGACGAGCACGGCCAGAAGGTCGCCGAAACCGCCGAGGCTCACGGCATGACCCCGCAGGAGTGGTGCGATTCGATGGAGCCCGCATTCCGCGATGCATGGGACCTGCTCAACATCACCTACACCGACTTCGTGCGCACCACTGACTCCCGTCAGACGCGCACCGTGCAGCAGTTCTGGCAGAAGCTTTACGACGCCGGCTATCTGTACAAAAGCGCTTACGAGGGTTGGTACTGCGTTCACGAGGAAACCTATTACGCCGAATCCGACCTGCTGAAGAACGAGGACGGCGAGTTCGTGTGCCCTGACTGCAAGCGTCCCGTGCGCCGCATGTCCTCTGGCGAGGAGAACTGGTTCTTCAAGCTGTCCGAGTTCCAGGAGCCGCTGCTGAAATACTACGCCGAGCATCCTGATTTCGTTCGTCCCGAAACCCGCAAGAACGAGATCGTCTCGTTCGTCGAGGGCGGCCTGCAGGACCTGTCCATCAGCCGTTCCACGTTCGATTGGGGCGTTCCCTTCACCTTCGACGAGGGTCACGTTGCCTATGTTTGGGCCGATGCGCTGCTGGCGTACTTCACCGGCCTTGGCTACGCCGATCCCGAGCGCGGCGACGAGTTCGACCGCCGTTGGCCCGTTCAATACCACTTCGTGGGCAAGGACATCACCCGTTTCCACTGCGTGATCTGGCCCGCCATGCTGATGGCTGCCGGTCTGCCCGTTGCAAGCACCGTTTTCGGCCACGGTTTCCTTATGACCAAGGGCGAGAAGATGTCCAAGTCCAAGGGCAACGGCATCATGCCCGCCGACCTGGTCAACGTGTACGGCGTCGACGCATATCGCTACTACTTCATGAGCGACGTCCAGTTCGGTCATGACGGCAACATCTCCATCGAGCGCATGACGCAGGTTTACAACGCCGACCTTGCCAACACGTGGGGCAACCTGGTCAGCCGCGTGTGCAACATGGTGAAGAAGTACTACGACTTCAAGGTGCCCCAGGCTCCCGAGTCTGCCGCCCAGAACCCGCTGAGCGAGATCGCTCAGGATCTGTACGCCGAGTACGACAAGTGCATGACCGACGTTGACTTCACCGGTGCCGTTGCCGCAGTTCAGAAGCTTGCGGGTCGCGCTAACCTGTACGTCGAGGAGTCTGCTCCGTGGAACCTTGCCAAGTCCGAGGAAACCGCCGGCGAGCTTGCCGCGGTCATTTACAACACCCTCGAGGCAATCCGCATCATCGCGCTGTACCTGGCTCCGTTCATGCCCAACACTTCGGCCGAGGTTTTCCGCCGTCTGGGCCTGGGCGACATCGCTGCCATCACCGACATCGAGGCTGCAACCAAGTGGGGCCAGCTGCCCGCCGGCAACACCGTCGAGATCGGCGACCCGCTGTTCCCGCGCCTTGACGTTGACGCAATCAACCTGGGCATCGAGTAAGCGCGAACGTGGACGAGTTCGATCAGCCCAGCTTCGACGACGCGCTGTATCGTCAGAAGCGCAAGCACGGTAAGTTCCGCTTCGTCCTTCCGTCCAAGGTGGAAGGACCGATAGCCGATACGCATGCCCATGTTCACCTGCTGCCCGACCCGCCGTTGGCGTTCGCTCGGGCGGCGGTGTGGGGCATCGACTTTGTGTGCAACATCATCGACATTCATGGTGGCGAGCCTGCGACGTTCGACAAGTTGGACGGCTGGCTTAATGAGACCACGTCGCGCATCCCGCAGCTTATTCAAGACACGCAGGATGTCATCGCCGCAGGTGACAGCGAGGCAACGTCAAGTCATTTCCCGGAAGGGGATGATTTGGCCGCGTTCGCCCCTGCGTGCCCCGACGTTAGCGAGCTTCGTGCGCCGCGCGTGCGTTTGGCGGTTGGCTGCCATCCGCACAACGCCAGCCATTATGACGACGCGCTTGAGGCGGCGCTGCTTGAGCGTCTTGCCGACCCGCGCGTGTGCGCTATTGGCGAGATCGGCCTTGATTACCATTACGACCTGTCGCCGCGCGACGTTCAGCGCGATGTGTTCCGTCGTCAGCTTCGCCTTGCGCACGAAACGGGGCTGCCTGTGGCGCTTCACATCCGCGAGGCGCATGACGAGGCGCTTCGGATTCTCCAGGAAGAGGGATTGCCCAAGGCGGGTGTGCTTCTGCATTGCTTCGATCTTGATTGGGAAACGCTTGAGCCGTGGGTGAACGCCGGATGCTATGTTGCGTTCGGTGGAGCGCTTACGTTCAAGAAAGCCGACTACACGCGCGACGCCGCGGTGCGTGCGCCCAAGAACCTGCTGCTTACTGAGACGGATTCGCCCTACATGACCCCTGAGCCCATGCGCGGCATGGTGTGCGAGCCGTTCCATACGCTGTTTACCGCCGACTGTTTGGCCGAGGCTCGCGTTTCGGCGGGCGAAGGCGCTGATTCAGGCGATGTTTCCGCAGCTAAGGCGCAGGTTCTTGCCCAGTTGCACGACAACGCGCTTGCATTGCTCGACCGTCAGCCCACCTCGTGGCAGCTTGAACGGGCGGCGCAGGGCGCGTAGCGTGCGTTTGCGTGATCGGTCGCGCCGCTTAAAGGCCTGACGCGACGAAAAGGGGCGCTTAGGCGGCGTCGCCGCGATTGGGTGCTAAACGCATGGAATGCGTTGGCGCTTTGATAGATTCAAACAGATTGCCGTCGGCCGTACGGGCTGGCGGCAATCGATTCAGATGTGGTTTCAGAGAGGGAAAACTGCATGAAACGACTGATCATAGTGGGTTCGCCCAGGTCGAACGGCCGCAGCGCCCATTTGGCGGAGATGCTGTTCGAGGCATGCATCGACGAGTGCCCCGATGACGAGGTCTCGCTGGCTCCCGTGTCCGAGCTTGCCATCTCGGCGTGTGTGGGATGCGACGGATGCAAGAACAGCGAGGGCCATGTGTGCGTCTTCGAGGACGACATGGATGAGATCCGCGAGATCCTTGACGAGTCCGACGAGCTGATCATTGTTTCGCCGGTGTATTTCTCGGGCGCTCCCGCCCCGATGAAGGCCTTGCTTGACAGGTTGCAGCCCTACTTCTGGACCTGGGAGGCTGGCGGCAGCCGTCGTCCCATGACCTTGCATATCATCGGCGAGGGTGCGGGCCCGAACGGTTATGACGCGCTGATCGACGAGGTTCGCGCGGCGGGCGCCGTTGCCGGCTTTCGCCTGGATCGCATCGTCGATTGGGTGGGCAAGATCGATGCCGACGGCCAGATCACGGCTGAAGGCGAGGAGTACGTTCCCGAAGGCCGGAAGGTCGGTTTCGCACGCATTGCCGCAGATGACATCGAGAGCATCCACGTCGTTCACGCCGAGAACCTTCGTCAGGCGCGCAAGGCGAAAAAGGCCGAGAAAGCCGCGGGCGCAAAGCCCCATCCTGGCAAGCAGGCGGGGAAGGGTGGCTCTTCCGCAGATGCCGCTTCGGCTGCGAAGCCCGAGCCTCAGCCCGCAAATGCGGACGACAGGAACGCGCCCGGCGTGCAGAACGCCCAGGGCCGTCCCAAGCTGAACATTCATTCAACCTCGAAGAATCAGGGGAAGCGCGGTTCGGGCCCGTCGGGGAAGCGAGGCGGCCGTGGCTAGCCCCGAGAAGCTTTCGTCGCTTGCCGCAGTGGGTGCCACGCGCGAGGTTCTTCAGGCGCATGATCTGGCCACAAAACATGCGCTTGGTCAGAACTTCCTGGTCAATGACGATGTCATCAAGAAGATCGCCGATCTTGCGGGTTTGGTGCCGGACGATTTCGTTTTGGAGGTCGGCCCAGGCATCGGAACGCTCACTGAGGCTTTGCTGAAGTGCAGTGGTCATGTGATTTCGATTGAGCGCGACCGCGACCTTCCGGCGGTGCTGGAAGGAACGCTGGCCGAATGGGCCGATCGTTTCGCGCTTATTCAGAAAGATGCGCTTGATCTGCAGGAAGCCGATCTTGATGCGGCTTGTTCGCAGTTGGGTCTTTCCGTGGACGTGCGTCCGAACAAGTTCGTCTCGAACCTTCCGTACGCGGTTGCCGCAACCATCATCCTTGACTTCTTCGAGCGCTTCTCGTTTGTGGACAGCGCCACGGTCATGGTTCAGCGCGAGGTGGGCGAGCGTATCATGGCAACGCCTGGAACCAAGAACTACGGTGCCTACACGGTGAAGCTGTCGTTGTTTGCCAAGCCCGCTGACAAGTTCCTGGTGTCGCCCGGGAATTTCTTCCCGCCGCCCCACGTTGAGAGCATGGTTGTCAGGCTCGATCGTCATCAGGTGGCCGATGCGGACGGCAACGCCCTGTCGCCCGAGCAGCGCGCGGCTGCGTGCGTCATGGCCGATGCCTCGTTCACGAACAGGCGCAAGACCATCGCGAACTCCTGCAAGGCATATTTCGCCAGCCGCGGGGATGATGTCGCGGTGAAGGCGTTGCCTCGGATGTTCGCCGCATGCGATATCGAGCCGTCTCGTCGCGGTGAGACGCTTTCGCAGGCCGAGTTCATTGCGTTGGGCAAGGCGTATCTTGCCTTGGAGCGCTGATTCGAGGCATTGGCGCCGGGCGTCAAGTTAGCCGTTTTTCACAAGTTGCCGGTTCAGGATCCCTGTGATGGGGCGCGCTTTCGTGCCTTGATATGGGGTTTCCATGATGTTCGCAACTTGCGTGTTAGAATTCCGAACGATTGTTTTCGTACCGCAGAAAGAAGCACAGCATGGATTTGGAGCAGCAGGCAAATCTCGTTAATACCATTCACGACACGCTTAGCAACTACGTCGACCAGCGCCTGAAGGTTCGCGCGAACATGGGTCGCTCGAAGATCGTTGAGAGCGAGGGCGTCCTTACGCAGGTTCACCCCCGTCTGTTCGTAATGGAGGTTGATCGCAAGCGCGGCCGCACCGCTCGTCAGTCGTATCAGTACGTTGATATTCTCACCGGCGCCGTCGAGCTTTCTCAGAACGGCGAGCCTATCTTCGAGCCGTTCGTTCCTCAGGCCGAAGAGGACGAGCTTGGCGCTGCTTCTTCCGACGCTTCTGAAGAGGCTTCCGAGGAAGAAGTTCTTGCTTAGCGCGTAGGGTTCTTTTGAAGACGCGGCACCTTGTTTGACAAAACGGGGAGCAAACCGCACAATACTTTCTTGCGCAGGACAGCGCATTTACGTGGGGATGTAGCTCAGCTGGGAGAGCATTACGTTCGCAACGTAGGGGTCGTGGGTTCGAATCCCATCATCTCCACCACGGAAATTGCAGGTCAGGGGGTTATTCCTCCTGACCTTTTTCTTTACGGGAAGGCGATTTTCCGCCTTCGTGTGACAATCGCGTGACAATGGCACGCGAAATCGCGAGCTCGCTTGGTGAATCGAGGCTAAGTCGCAGCGCTTCAAAGTAATTTGGGGTTAATGAGTGAAAGGTCGAATTGCGCATATGAACGAGGGCGCTTCTTCGAAATCGTCGAACGGGCTGGTTTGGCTTCTTGCCGTATGCTGTTTCATTTTGGGCAGCGCTCAGCAATACTTGTTGGGCGTGCCTGACCAAATCGCTTCCGACACCGGCGTCTCGCTTTCGGCGATCAGCCTTCTTATGACGGCGTATGCGCTGATCAATGCCTTGCTTGCGCCAGTTGCCATCATGGTTACGGCGAAGTGGTCGCAGCGCAAGCAGCTTATTGGGGGCATGGTGCTCATTGTTGCCGGTTTAGCTCTGATGGGCTTGACGAACAACTTCGGGCTGCTCATCTTCTCGCGTGGCCTTGTCGGCTTGGGCAACGGCGTCTTCGTGGTAACCGCCTACGCGCTCGCGCAGTCGCTTGCGGCTCCGGGCAAACAGGCGTCCGCTATGGCGGATGTTGCCCTGGGCTTCAGCGCTTCGTCGGTTTTGGCCATGCCCATCGCTCGTGCCCTTCGCGACATTATCAGCTGGCATTCTGCCTACCTGGTGCTTGCTGTGCTCGGCTTGGTTGGCATCGTGGCCGTCATGCGCTTGATTCCCGAGATCAAATCTGCAAACGCCTCGTCTTCGGCCAAGGATCGCTTGGCGCCGCTTGCCAACAAGGCGGTCGTGTCGGCGCTTGCCGGATCGCTGTTCGTTTTCATTGCCTTCAGCGTGTTCTACACCTACATCACACCGTTCATCGACACAGTCATGCCCGAGCTTGGATCAGGCACCAGCGTTGTCCTGTTCGGCCTGGGAATCATGAGCCTGATCGGTACGAAGCTTTGCGGCGTTATCGCCGACCGCTTCAGCCCGCGCACGGCTATCGAGTTCTGTCTGATCTCGATAGCGCTTATGCTTGCGGCGACGTTTGCACTTGAAGGCGCTGGTTATGGCGTTATCCCGCCGCTATTGCTGTGGATGGGCGCGGCGTGGATGTTCGTTCCTGTTCAGAACGTGGTGCTGACGGACCTGGCCGGCGAAGGTTCGGCCATGGCACTTTCGCTTTCGAATTCGTTCATGCAGATGGGCAATGCGCTCGGTGCGCCCATCGCCGGCGTGGTCATTGCGGTTGCTCCCGTTATGGTCTTGCCGTTGGTCGCCGTCCCCTTCATTTTGGCCGCGTTCGGCTTCGAAGAGTTCTCATTTCGAAAGGGGCAGTTGCCTCGTCGTTCGGGGAAGAGGGCATAAAGCCGCAGCTTGCGGGCGCTTGGTTTGCTTGGTGCCGGCTTGCGGCAGCCCGAGCGAACCGACTGCTCGCCTCCTACAACGCGAACGGGTCGTCGTCCTGTTCGGCGTCGCGCTTCAGCTGAAGCAACTGCGCCACCATGGCGGTGTCTCCTTCGTCGGTTGCCTGGTCGATGACCTTGGTGAACGTTTCGGTGTCCAGCACTCCCGTATCGACGAGCTTCTTGATGCCGTCGGTGTTCCCGCGATCGCGGAACAGGCTGCAAACGGTCCAGATCTTGTTACGCAGAAAAGACGTGAACTGGTCGCGCATGGTCGGGCTGAGGAAGATGGGGTCGGCTAGGCGGTCGACCATCGTTCCATAGCGCGCGAAGTGGTCGTTCTGGTTGAGGGTGGCGCGGTCCATCTCGGCCATGATGAGCGCAGGGTCGATGATGTCCGTTTTGAACATGCGGTTCACGGCGTTCAGGCCCGCCTCGTTGCGCGGCGGTTCGATCTTAAGCCGATCGTGTCCGTCTACCGCGGGCGAAAGCCCGATGACGATGCGGCGCGGAGGCTCGCTGAGCGCAAGCGCCGACGGCCCCAGCTTCTTCACACCGCCGTGCACGACCAGCTCTTCCAACGTGGACGCGTTCGCGAACGCCATGGGGCCGATCTCGGTCACTTCTTTGGGGATGATCACGCTGGTGGCGGGGCCGATGTACAACACGGCCACGTCGCCGCCGTCGGCTGCCGCATTACGTGCGCACAGAACGTCGGACGCTAGGTAGAAGCAGGCGTTTTCGGGGTCGATCGAGATCTCGTACAGGTTGAGCGATCGTCCGCTGGTCCACATTTCCGATTTGCCTCCGCCGTCGGCCACCAGCGCGCACGACCCTATGTGGCTGCAAGCTGCGGGAATGTGAAGCGATTCGATGGACGACCCGAAGAACGCCCAGTCCTCGATGCACTCAAGGGAATCGGGAAGAACCGCGGTCGCCAGGTTCTCACAGGCGCTGAAAGCGGAATCGCCGATCCAGCGAACGCCCTGGGGAATGGCGATCATCTCGAGGGACGTGTTGCCGGCGAAAGCGAGGTTGCCGATGCCGACGGTTCCGTCCATCACGCGGTAGGCGCGCGCCTGGCTTTCCGATGCGTCCTCAAGCACCAGCCCGTCAGGCGTTTTGCGGTAGACGACGCCATCGCTGTCGACGATGGTTTCGGGCGCGTCGTTCGCTTGCGCCCGGTTGGTGAGGGTTGGCGCGTCGTTCGCTTCGGGCCCGCCGACGACGGCCGCCGCAGCTTGCTGTGCGGCTGCATCTTGTGTGGCAAGTTTGGTTTCGGGGTGGTCGGCCATGCGCGCTTTGCTCCTTTTCGTTTGCTCCTTTAAAATATACCGTTGGATTTGTATCGCGCCGCACACGCGGCGTTTTTTCTTGAAAGGGGCCTTGCATGGACGAAGCACGCGGTGAAGCTAAGGGCATGGAATCTGAAAAGGGTTCTTCGAGGTTGATCTGGCTTTTGGCGCTCTGCTGCTTTGTTCTGGGTTGCTCTCAGCAGTACATCTTGGGCGTGCCCGACCAGGTTGCCGCAACGCTTGGCATCTCGCTTGGTCAGGTTAGCCTTCTTATGACGGCATTCGGCCTGATCAACGCCTTTCTGGCGCCCGTCATCGTCATGCTGACTGCGCGCTATTCCGCTCGCGTCCAGCTTCTGATTGGCTTGGCGTGCATGGCAGTCGGCCTTCTTATGACTGCGGTTACCAGCATCTTCCCGCTTCAGATGGTTGCCCGCGGCATCATGGGAATGGGCAACGGCGCTTTCGTGGCCACGGCGTATTCCGCTTCGCAGAAGCTTGCCGCACCCGGCAAGCAGGCAAGCGCCATGGCCAACGTGGCCCTTGGTTTCAGCGCGGCATCGGTTTTGGCCATGCCTATTGCCCGCGCATTGCGCGAGAGCGTTAACTGGCAGAGCGCGTACCTGGTCATTGCCATCTTCGCGGTGGCAGCCTTCCTTGTTATAGCTAAGGTGTTCCCGAACACGGCCCCCGACACCGAGGACCTTACCGTTAAGCAGCGCCTTGCTCCGCTGGCGAACAAGGCGGTCATGCTCGCCTACGCCGGCACGACTTTCATGGTTTGCGCTTTCGCCTGTTTCTATACGTACGTCACGCCGTTCTTGGATGCGTTCGCGCCGCAATTCAACGCGTATCTGAGCATCGTCTTACTGGTCGTCGGCCTGATGAGCATGCTGGGCACGAAACTTCACGGTTGGCTTGCCGACCGCGCGGGCCTTCGCACTGCGATTATGACCAGCTTCATTTGCTCGACGCTGTCGCTGCTTTTGATCTTCTTCTGCGAGGGCGCGGGTTTGGGCCTTGTTGGCGCCCTTTGCCTGTATCAGCTGTTCGCATGGGCGTTTCTGCCTGTTCAGAACACGCTTTTGGCGTCCATCGCGGGCGAGGGCGCGCGTATGGCCATTGCTCTTTCAAGCTCGTTCTTGCAGCTGGGTAATGCCATTGGTGCAGCCATTGCCGGCATCGCCGTTTCGTCGGCCCCGTTCGGTGCGCTTCCGCTGATTGCTTTCCCGTTTGCGCTGCTTGCCATCGCAGCCGAAGTCACGGCGCTTGCGTTCGCCGCTAAGAAGATGGCGAAGTAGTTCGGCTTTGCCCATATACTCGGCTTTGTCGTGCTTGCTGCTTTGTGATTCGGGTTTTGATCTGCAGATGGTTTGAATCGGTCGAACCCTGCTTGCTTCTCGATTAATCTACCCCCTATGGGTTAATACGCCGGCGCACGTCTTGTGCGACGTTGGCTGGGAGGTAGCTACATGAATACGAAAACCAAGCGCAGGATGATGGCGGTCACTGGCGTCATCGTCATCGTTCTTGTCGTCGTGTTGGCTGTTGTGGGCGGAAGCTCTGCGGCGCGCAATGTCTCTGTTGCCGAAGCCGCTTCGGGTTCGCTTCACGATGCCAAGGTCAAGGTTTCGGGCAAGGTTGTGCCCAACTCGTTCTCTACCGACAACAACGTGCTCGTGTTCTCGATTTACGATTCCGAGGCCGACCCCGATGCACAGACCGCTTTGAAAGTTCGCTACGACGGTGGCGTTTCCTCCACGTTCGGCAACGACGTCGAGGCTATCTGCACCGGCAAGGTTGGCTCCGACGGCGTGCTGCAGTGCGCCGAGCTGGTCACGAAGTGCCCCTCGAAGTACGAGAACGCATCCGAGGCCCTTTCGATTGAGAAGCTGCTTTCGTACGGTGCCGATGTCTACGATAAGCCAGTCAAAATCGTGGGAACGGTTGCGGCGGGCTCGATTGCCTCTGCAACGGCCGATCAGCGCTTCGTCGTGCAAGACTCCGAGACGCCCGACGTTCAGCTTCCCGTTTCGTTTGAGGGCGGCTTGCCCGACAACCTTTCCGAGGGCTCGTCCGTCGTTCTTACCGGCTCGCTTTCTTCTTCAGGCAAGTTCGTTGCGACCGAGGTCGCTCTGGAAGGATAACCAGCATGTCCATGTTCGGCTACGGATGTTTGATCGTTTCCCTTGTTGCCGCCATCGCTGCAACGGTTCTGCTTGCTGCGGGTCAGGTTCTTTCTGCCCGATCCGGTAAGGCGGGCACGGTGGAAGGGCAGGGGGCGAACGACCGCGCTGCCGCGCTTTCGAAGCTTGGCCGCGTGCTGTCCGCGGTCGTTGCGGCAGCCCTGTTCGTTTGCTGCGCCATTCTGGTTTACTGTTTCTTCGCGGGCGACTACTCAATCCTGTACGTGCTGCAGGAGCGTTCGCTTTCTACCAGCAACCTTGCTTGGCTCTACAAGTTGTCGGGCCTGTGGGCGGGTCGTGCGGGCTCGTTGATGTTCTGGGCCTTCACCATCTCGCTGTTCGTGGTTGCGCTGTGCGTTCGCTCGCGCAAGGGCGCCTCGTCGATGGACAACATGGCCATCCTGGTCATGAACGTGGTCCTGCTTGCCTTCTTGGGCGTTCTTGTCTTCTCCGAAAGCAACATGCCTTTCGCGGCAACCCCGGCAAGTTACTTCAATTCCGACGGATCCCTTACCGCCGCCGCTTCCATGAACGGCATGAACTCGCTGCTTGAGCATTGGGCCATGGCCATTCACCCGCCTGTTCTGTTCGTGGGCTACGCCGGCATGGCAGTGCCGTTCGCGTACGCCATCGCCACGCTCATTGTTGGCGATTCGTCGGCGAAGTGGGTCGAGCGCGCCTCTCGCTTCACGCTGTTCAGCTGGCTTTTCCTGGGCGCGGGCATCGGCCTTGGCGCCGTGTGGGCTTACGTTGTGCTGGGCTGGGGCGGCTACTGGGGCTGGGACCCGGTCGAGAACGCCAGCTTGCTTTCGTGGTTGGTGGGCGTTGCCCTTATTCACACCTTCACGGTTTACCGTCAGCGCGGCGCTTTCAAGCGCTGGGCTGTTATGTGCGCTTGCCTTGCGTTCGCGTTCGTCATCGTGGGTACGTTCATTTCCCGTTCGGGCATCGTTCAGTCCGTTCATGCGTTCGAAGGCGATCCCGTTTCGCTCGCGCTGTTCGGCTCGCTGATCGCGCTTGCGGTTCTGGCCGGCATCGTCGGCTTGGCGTTGCGCTGGAAGCAGTTCGGCGCCGAGACCGAGGGCGGCGATGACGTCGAGAACATGGTTTCCAAGGACGCTGCCTACTACTTCAACAACGTGATCATGATCGTGTTCACGCTTCTGCTTACGTACATGACTGTTTCATCCGCGCTGCCTTCGTGGCTTCCGTTTGGCGGTCAGTCGCTGGGTACCACGTCGTATGACTCCATTGCGCGCCCGCTGGGTATCGTGTACCTGTTCATTCTGGCGGTGTGCCCTCTGCTTGCCTGGGGGAAGACCGACCCGAAGAAATTCTTCAAGCAGGCGAAGGTTCCGGGCATCTGCGCTTTGGTTCTGTTCGCGGTTTTGCTGACGTATTACGTGACCACGTTGATGCCTGCGTACTTCGACATGCTTTCTCTTGGCAACAGCAAGTCCAGCTCACTGGCTGAGGCGGGCCCCTCGTGGTACTACGTCGGTCTTTCCGTTATCGGCTTGTTCGTGGCCAGCCTGCTGTTCTTCAACGCGCTGTTCATGATCGGTCGCGGCATCTCGCGTTATGCGAAGGCGCACAAGACGAACGCGCTCTCTTCGGCTATTGGCCTGTTCCGCGATCATGCGGCAACCTACGGCGGCGCATTGGCTCATGTCAGCATGGCAATCATCTTGGTCGGCCTTATCGGATCATCCATGTACGTTACCGAGAAGACGGGCTATCTGCCTTACGATTCCGAGACGGACGCCTCGTCTGCCGAGTTCACCATCCAGGATTACACGCTTAAGCTGGCGGGCACCGCCGACTCCACAAACCAGGCGACTTGCACCGTCACGTCGCAGCTCGATTTCGAGGTGTACCGCGGCGGCGAGTACGTCGGCCAGGTTCATCCGTCTGTTCAGCAGAACGTGATGACCCAGCAGCAGAAGCTCGACGCTGGCGTTATCAGCTTCGCCGACGAGGATCTTTTCGTGGTTTACCGCGGCTTGAGCGCCACGGGTTCGCTGTCGCTTGACGTTCGCGTGAATCCGTTGATCTCGCTTGTGTGGTTTGGTTTCGGTTTACTGATGGTTGCCATCGTGATTGCGCTGGCAGGTCGTCGCAGTTCAGGCGAGCTGCTTACTACGTCTGGCGCCGCGGGCTCCGACGCGAAACAGGGCGAGTCTGCCGATGCGAAGGCTTGCGAGGCGTAAGTTGGATTCTGCTCAGAATAAACCTGCTATCGAAGTGAAGCACCTGAGCAAGGTGTTCGGCACGCGCCGCGCCGTTGACGACGTCAGCTTCGTTTTGCCGCAGGGCGCTTTCTTGTCGATCTTCGGCCCCAACGGCGCCGGCAAAACCACGCTTTTGCGCGTGCTGTCCACGTTGGCGCGCGCAACGTCTGGCGAGGCACTGGTCATGGGTGTTGACGTGAAGGAAGAGCCCGACGCCGCGCGCAAGTTCATCGGCCTGATCTCGCATCAGCCCATGCTGTACCCCGACCTCACGGCCGAGGAGAATCTGCTGCTGTATGCCAAGTTGTACGGCGTTGCCGACCCGCAAAAGCGCGTGAACGAGCTGCTTGATGTGGTGGGCCTTTCGCACCGCAGGCTCGACCCGGTGCGCACGTTCTCGAAGGGCATGACGCAGCGCGTGGCCATTGCCCGCGCTATCGTTCATGACCCGGCGGTCGTGTTCCTTGACGAGCCGTATTCCGGCCTCGACCCGTATGCGGTCGACATTTTCGATAGCCTGATCGCCAACATCCGCGACGGGCACACGTTCGTCATGGTCAGCCACGATTTGCAGAAGGGTTTCGCCATGTGCTCGCATGCGCTGGTTCTGGCTCGCGGCCGCGTGGTTTCCTTCGACGATAAAAATGCGTTGGATTTCGGTGAGTTCTCGCAGCTGTATCGCGAGACTGTTGGAATGGGGGTTGCCTGATGTTGCAGACGCCTTCAACTTTCCAACAGTACAAGACGCTTCTTCGCAAGGATCTCCAACAGGAATTCCGCACGCACGACATGGTCGTCTCCATGGGTCTGTTCGCGCTGCTGGTCATCATCGTGTACGGCGCTGCGCTTGCCCAGACCGCGGCAAGCCTGGACATCGTGCGCATGTCGGGTGGTCTTATCTGGGCTCTCATTGTGTTCACGTCGCTGTTGGGCTTGAACCGCTCGTTCTCGCACGAGAAAGAGCAAGGCTGCCTTGAGGGCATCTTGCTGGTTCCGCTTGACCGTTCGGTTGTTTACCTGGCGAAGGCCACGTCTAACTTCCTGTTCCTGCTTGCGGTCGAGATCATCGCCGTGCCGCTGTTCGTGTTTTTCTTCATGACCACCGAGACGCTCTCGGATTCGTTCTTGTTCTTGGTGTTTCCGCTGCTTTTTGGCACTGTGGGAATCGCGGGCATCGGCACCATGCTCTCGACTATCACCGTCAACACGCGTGGCAAGGACGTCATGTTAGCGGTGCTGTTCATTCCGCTGATCTACCCGCTGCTGTACGCATGCGTGACCGCAACGACGGCGGCAATCTGCGGTGGCGAGTTTTGGATGGATTCGTATACGATGCCGCTTGTCATGGCGGCAGGGTATGATGTGATCATGTTGGCCCTTTGCTGGGTTTTGTACGACTTCATCATTTCGGCTTAGCTTGCGGTTTCAGATCGAGAGCCGCGAAGGTCGATCTATTAATTAGTCGGAAGTAACTTGCAATGCCGAACCTAGGTTAGGAGCAAGATGGCGAATAAGAAGAACGTTAAGATCCCCGAAGCGGGGCAGTGGCCTGACAAGCTGCTTGTTCCGGCGCTGATCGCGGGCCTTGCGCTTACCACCGTGGGCTTTCTGCTGGCGTTTTTGTGGGTGGGGCCGGTCAACGGCGCCACGGTGAACGGGTTCGCCCTTATCGGCGGTCGCATGGTCACCAACATCCAGCTGCTTTCGCAGAAGATCTTCTATTTCCACATGCCGGTGGCCATCACCTCGTTCGTGCTGATGGGTTTCGCGGGGTATTATGCTATTCGCTTCCTTATGACGAAGAACCAGCGCTTCGACACCTGCTCGCGCGTTGCGCTTGAGGGGTCGCTGCTGTTCATCATCATGACCATGTTCACGGGCGATCTGTGGACCCGTTTCGAGTGGGGCGTGTGGTGGACGTGGGACCCCAGGCTTACCACGTATCTCATTCTAATGCTCATCGTCATTGCGTGCTTCGTGCTGCGTAATTCCATCGACGAGCCCGAGCGTCGCGCGACATACTGCTCGGTTATCACTATCATCGCGTTCGTTGACGTGCCTATTTGCATGATGATCACGCGCTTGATCCCGTCGAGCCTTCATCCCGTGGTAACTCGTGAGGGCGGCATGACGGGCGACATGGCCATCACGCTCGTGCTTATCGTCGTCGGCATGCTGCTTATCGGGTTCGCGTTGTACCGCACGCGATTCCGTCAGCTTCGCGTTGCCGAGCGCATCCAATCCATCACCGACCAGCTTGAAGACTAAGGGGAACGAACATGGATCCTATTTTGCAAGAGATTTACAGCACCGTCGTTCCGTCCGCGCCGTTTTTGATTGCGGCCTACGCGCTTCTGTGGGCGGCGCTTTTGGTGTACGTCATCGTCATGCAGCGCGGCCTTAAGAACTCTGAGAAGCGTCTGGATTTGATTGAAGCCGAGCTCGCTTCGAAGAAGTGAGGCGACAGCTTCCAGAATTAAAGCCGAGCTCGCTGCGAAGAGCTCAACTTCCGGCCGCTCAATTCGCGCTGGAACCGAAAATCAAGTTCAAGTAACGGTAGTGGAGCCGTTTGCCCGTGCGGCGAGCGGCTCTGCTTGTCCGTGGTATCCTGAGACAGTTGCTTTGACATCCAACGAACCGAAAGGGAATCGTATGAAGGCACTTATTCCTGCAGCCGGTTTGGGCACGCGTTTCCTGCCCGCCACCAAGGCTCAGCCGAAGGAAATGCTCCTGGTCGTTGACAGGCCGGTCATCCAATACGTCGTCGAAGAAGGCCTTGCCTCAGCCGCCGACGAAGTCGTCATCATCAACAGCCACTCCAAGAAGGCCATCGAGGATCACTTCACCCCTGATCCCGAGCTGGTTGCCACGCTGCGCGCTCGCGGCAAGGACGCGTATGCCGATGAGGTCGAGCGCGTTGGCAACATGAATGTCAGCTACGTGTACCAGGAAGAGGCCCTTGGTCTTGGCCATGCTATCCATTGCGCCGCTGAAAAGACCGGCGACGAACCCTTCTACGTGCTGTTGGGCGACGTCATCGTTCCCGACAACAAGATGCTCCCGCGTATGCAGGAAGTCTCCGACGCGCACGGTGGTGCCAGTGTTATCGCCGTCATGCCCGTCCCCGACGATCAGGTTCACCGTTTCGGCATCATCGCTGGCTCCGAGGTTTCCGAGAACGTTTGGAAGGTTGACTCCCTGGTCGAGAAGCCTGCCTTGGAAGACGCTCCCTCCAACCTGGCCGTGTTCGGCCGCTACCTGCTGTCTCCGCGCGTCATGGAGCTTCTGGCTACCGTGAAGCCCGGTGTTGGCGGCGAGATCCAGCTTACCGACGCTCTAGATGAGGTTCTGAAGGAAGAGGAGATGTACGCGCTCGTTATCGATCCTTCCGACGGCTTCGACACCGGCACCGTTGCCAGCTGGCTCGAGACGAACAACATCCTTTTCCAGCGTAAGAACTCGTAACGATCGTCGGTCGATCCATTCGCGTGCAAGGAGCCGTTCATGCCGGATATCGCACTTCGTTTCAACAAGGACATGCTGACGCTGTCGACGCCCGTTCAAAACGCGCTCGCGCGTCAGGGCGTCGATGTCGATGCCGATCTTGAATACCAGCTTCTGATGGAGCCCGAGGCCATCGTCGATGCCCTTCGCCTTGAAGCCGCTGCGGGCGCCCAGTGCCTGGTTGTGCCCACCGAGGGCATCACCGCCGCGCGTTTGTCGCACAAGCGCATGGAAGGCAAGGCTCATGACCTGGCGCACGCCGCTTGCGTTTGCGCAAACGAGGTGAAACCCCAGCACGTCATCGCCGCGATCGGCCCCAGCGGTTTGCCCATCGATCCTTCGTCGAAGGCGTCGCTCAACGAGAACCGCGCGCAATACGCCGACGCCGCCAGGGCATTCCAGGGCGAGATGTTCGACGCCTTCCTTCTTGACGGCTTCACGCGCAAGGAGGACCTGATGTGCGCGCTTATGGGCCTTGCCCAGGTGGGCGACACCCCGGTGCTCGCTTCGGTTGTCGTCGACTCCGATGGCGTTACCCCGCGCGGCGACACTATCGAGGATATGTGCGCGCTCATGCAGGAATACGGTGCAAGCGTCATCGGCTTCTCCACGTCTGCGGCGCCTGCTGTTGCGGCTAAGCTGGTCCGCCGTGCCGCTTCGGCATGCAACCTTCCTATTTTGGTTCAGCTTGGCGTGCGCGAAGTCAACCCGCGCCAGTTCGAGGCCACCGATCAAAACCCGTACTACCGACCCGACGAGATGGTCACCGCGGCAGCGCACCTTCATGCGGCGGGCGCTCAGTTCATTCGCGCCATCGGTGCGGCAACTCCGTCCTATACGGGCGCCATCGCCGCAGCCACCGGCGGCCTTGACGTGCGTCTTTCCTAGTTCGCGGGGTGCGCGTATGGGCGAATTCATGAGCGATTTTCAAACGAACACGACGCGCAGCGAGTCGTACGGTGCCCTTCAGGACATCGTCGACTCGCTTTTCGTGAACAAGGGGCCGCTTGACGAGGTCCGCCGCCTTGATGTCATCGTCGCCGGCGAATCGGGCGACCTTCCCGCCGACCTGCAGGAAGTCATCGCACTTTTGCCGCCGGGAAATTACTCGCGTCAGCGCCTGTGCGACCAGCTGAACTCGTCGATCGGCGGTCATGCATGGGGCCAGGTGTACGGAACGGTGGAATAGCATGCAAGATGTGTTGGGCTTCTTCGAGAGGGTGACCGCCTCGGAGTTCGCAGGAACGGTGATCACCGCGGTCATCATTCTTGCCGCAACGGCAATTTGCGTTCGCGTTGCTACGCGCCTGATTAGGGGGTTCGTCAAGCACAGCGGCCATGACCTGCCGTCTAGCTCGATCTTCGTCAATATCGCTCGCGCGACCATTTGGTTGATCGGCTTCAGCTTGCTGTTGTCCACGTGCTTCGGCATCGATGTCAGCGCGCTTGTCGCTGCGCTGGGCGTTGGCGGCATTGCCGTGTCGCTTGGCTTCAGGGACACCATTTCCAACCTCATCGGCGGCTTGCAGGTGTCGATGCTCGGCATTGTGGCGCCGGGCGACAACATCGCCGTGGGCTCGTTGAAGGGCATCGTTCAGGACGTCACATGGCGTCAAACCGTGGTGCGCGCAGGCGACGGCCACGACGTGGTCGTTCCCAACTCGGTCATCAATGCGCAGACCATCGAGAAATTCCCGCCGGTGAACGTCGTTCGCGTTCCCGTTTCGCTTGCCACGGACGGGCGCGAGTTGGATGAGGTTGCCAAGGCGGTCGAAAGCAAAGCCAGCGCGGCTGCGCACGGAGCCGGCGCGGTTACCCGCGAGCCCCGCTTGCTTTTCACGGGAATCAGCGAAATGGCTGTGAACGGCGTCCTGACGTATGAGATGGAGCAGACGGAAACCGTGTCCGCCGCCACTGATGCCATCATTCGCGCGATCGCGCCGTATGCGCGCAATTCATTCAAGGAAGTATCGGCTGAAGATACCGCTCAGAAGCCCTGATTTCGGGCATGAAAAATCCCGCCCCCTGCCCGCAGGGTGAACCCACCTTAAGTTAAGGTGGGTGCTCGCAGCTTGCTTCCTGGCTTTCGTGTCAACAGACGCGAATCCCCATTTCACAGGCGATTAGAGCTCCCTGAGAAAGAATGTCGGTCCACCACAAAAAGCGGCATTGGGAACGGGACCAACTAGTACACTATCCCTGCGTTGATGCGAAATAAAGTCTTGACTTAGATTTTGCCGTGCTGTTTCGTTTTCAGTGCGGCATCGCGTTTTTCGGTTGCCGCATTTCAGGCGCGAAAACGCGCTGAAACGCCCCTCGCAAACCAGAAGGCTTCTCCATGGATACTCTATTTACCGAAATGGAAAATGCTCAAAAATCGAAGGTCGCGCCCCTGGCTGTTCGTATGAGGCCGGCGTCCCTTGACGATCTTGTGGGGCAGTCCGAAGCGGTGGGGCCGGGCAGTTGGCTTCGCTCCGCCATACAGAACGACACCTTAAGCTCGGTCATCCTGTTCGGGCCGGCGGGAACAGGCAAGACGTCCATCGCGCACATCATTGCCGAGAGCACCGCCGCCACGTTCGTGGAAGTGTCGGCCATTGGTGGAACCGTTTCCGACCTGCGTCGTGAGATCGCCGCTGCCGAGACGCGCTTGCTGCAGGGTAGGCGAACCATCCTGTTCGTTGATGAGATCCATCGTTTCAATCGCGCGCAGCAGGACTCGCTTCTTCATGCCGTCGAGAACCGCACGGTTGTCCTTATCGGCGCCACCACCGAGAACCCTTATTTCGAGGTGAATTCCGCCCTGATCTCACGTTCGCGCATCGTCGAGCTGGGACATCTTTCCGATTCCGACATCGCCGAGCTTATTTCCCGCGCGCTTGTCGACGAGCGCGGCTTGGCGGGGAAGTACGAGCTTGCGCCCGACGCCCTTGACGCGCTGGTTGTCATGGCCGGCGGCGACGCGCGCTCGGCTTTGACGTCGCTTGAGCTTTCCGCCGGCATGGTTTCGCCCGGCACCAAGGACGTCCCTGCTCTGATCGGTGCCAAGGTCGTCGAAACGGCCAACCCTCATCGCGGTTTGCCATACGACAAGAACAAGGACATGCACTACGACATCATCTCGGCGTTCATCAAGTCGATGCGCGGCAGCGATCCCGATGCGGCCTTGTACTGGCTTGCCCGCATGATCGACGGCGGCGAGGATCCGAAATTCATCGCACGCCGCATTTTCATCTGCGCATCCGAGGACGTGGGCAACGCCGATCCGCAGGCTCTTTTGGTGGCGGAGGCCGCGTTCAAGTCGGCCGAGGTCATCGGCTATCCGGAATGCGCTTTGAACCTTGCCCAGGCTGCCACGTACGTCGCGCTGGCTCCGAAGAGCAACGCTGCTTCCGCGGGTTATTTCGCGGCGTTGGCCGAGGTTCGCAAGGGCCCTGTCCGCGAGGTTCCCAGCTACTTGCGCGATCGTCATCGTCCCGGTTCCGAGAACTACGGCACCTACCGCTACCCGCATGACTATCTCGGCGGATGGGTCGATCAGCGTTATCTTCCCGAGGGTTTGGAGCGCGGTGCGTTCTATCACCCCACCGACCGTGGTTGGGAGGCTTATCGCGTCGATTCGACCGCAGGTGACCGAGCGGGTCGCATCGATTTGGGGCTTAATGCCAAGGATGGCAAGAAAGGTCATCCTCAGCCGAAGAGCACGTGGGAGAAAATCCACGACGATGCGGGAAAGCCTCTTCCGAACAACGGGAAATAGCCTTTCGGTCGACGCGGCACCGAGGCAGCTTGCATGCCGATTCCCCTTCAAGGTTTTTCGTCGGCGACTGCGCGCCACAACGTTTCGCGATGTGGGGCATGACGTGCTTTGACGGTAGATGAAAAAGGAAACGAAGGCGTAGCACATGCGAATAGACGCCTTTTCGCATGCTATAGTTGTCCCCGTAGAACAAGGAGGTTTCTCATGGACATCAACATGATCCTAACCGTGGTTTTCATTTGCGTCGGCATCGCGCTGATCGTTTTCCTTATCGAGCTCGTTCGCACCGTGCGTAGCGCTCGCACGACCATCGATAACGTGCAAAAGCAACTTGAGCCTACGCTCGCCCATGTCGAGCAGATCACCAACGAGATCAAGCCGGCCATTGCTAAGGTCGATCCGCTGATGGATCGCGTTTCGCTTACCATCGACGCCGCGAATCTTGAGATGATGCGCGTCGATCAGATCCTCGAAGACGTTACCGCTATCACCGACACCGCCTCCAATGCCGTCGAGGCCGTTGACAACGTGGCCAATGCTCCGCTGGAGCTGATGAACAACGTTTCCAGCAAAGTTCGCAAGGTTTTGAAGCCCAAGGCCGCCAGCGACGAGGCGCAGATGCTCGAGCAGCAGCGCGTTGCTGCGGCGAAGGCCCTTGACGAGCTTCGCGCGGCTGAGAAAGAGACGGGTCTGACCGGCATTTCCTCTGCTCAGGTCGAGGGCGCGACTCCTGCAGCTGCGGCTCCTGCAACCGAGGCTACCGACGCGAAGGCCGCGGGTGAAAACGCGTACTTCACGTACGAGGCCGCTTCAAGCAAATAGCGCGAAGGCGATAGCGCATGTCTTCAAGCTCGGCTGATCAACGGGAAACATCAGGTTCGTCTTTGCATGAAGCGGTTCGCGAGGATCGCAAGATGCACGCTGCAAAGCGCCATTTCCTGCAGGTCTGGACGCTGGTGGGAGCCTGCGTGCTCACCGCGGTCGTCGTCTATCTTCTCAATGTCCTTGCCATACCCGTCGGCATCATCATCTGGACCGTCATCATCTGCTTCATTTTGTCCGGCCCGGTGAACTTTTTCGAGCAGCATGGCATAAAGCGCGCATGGGGCACGCTGCTGGCGTACATCCTTATGTTCGCCGTGCTCGCCTTGCTGCTTTTCATCACATTCTCGCCGACCTTCGGCATCAGCGAGCAGTTCCAGAACATGGTCATGTCGCTTCCCGACTATGCGCAATCGGTCATGGCGGCCGCGAACGGGTTCTACGATCGCTACGCCGACGTCCTTTCCAACTACAAGGTGCGCGAGGCGCTTGACTCCATAGCGCAATCGTTTGCCAGCTGGGCTTCGGGCGTTGCTGCCAGCAGCGCAAGTGGCGTGGTTTCCGCAGGCGCGGCTATCGGCAACGTCTGCCTAGTGGTGGGCTTCGCGTTCGTCGTGGCTTTCTGGATGCTTATGGAAGCACCTGGTCTGGGACGTGAGGTTCGTCGCATCGTCGGCGACGATCGACATGAGGAGCTTGCCATGCTGCACGCCACCGTCACCCGCGTGATGGGCGGCTATATCAAGGGCACGCTTATCCAGTGCGCCATCATCGGCGTGGGCTGCGGCGTTCTGTTCGCCATCGTCGGCACGCCTAATGCGGCCGCGTTCGGCGTGATCACCGGCCTTCTCAACATTATCCCCGTCGTCGGCCCGTGGCTGGGCGGTTTCGTGGCGGCGCTCAGCAGCTTGTTCATCAGCCCCTTCATCGCGTTCGTGGCCCTTATCGGCACCATCGCCATTCAGCAGGCCGTCTACACCTTCGTGTCGCCTAAGCTGGTCGGCAACGCCGTCGACATCCATCCGGCGCTCACTTTCATTGCCCTGATGGCCGGCAGCGGAATCGGCGCTGCTATGAGCGGCCTTTCGGGTTCGCTTGTAGGCGCGCTTCTGTCCATTCCCGCTGTTGCAGTGATGAAGTCGGTGTTCGTTTACTACTTCGAGAAACGCACCGGCCGCCGCATCGTTTCGCCTGATGGTGTGTTCTTCTGCGGCAAAGACATCGGCGATGGGCAGATCGATCCCATGGTCGACGCCACGGGCCTTACCCTTGCCGATGCCGAAGCCGAGGCCGAAGCGCGCGAGCGTGCGGGGCTTGGCCTGTAGCTTCGGGTGGTGAACCCGGGCGTGCGGGCAGATGCAAGCCATGTCGGTGGTGAACCCGGGCGTGCGCATCCGCTCGCGCGGGCTTGGGATTGTAAATCTGGCTTGTAGTTATTCGGGGTTGCGCCGATGATCTGCTGCGTTCTGCGCAAATAGGGGTAGAATTATCGGCACCGTTTTCGGGCGCCGCCTGGGAACGCGTTCATGGAATCGAATGCACGGGCAGATCGAGCACGTGAGCAAATAGCAGATAGCGAGGATTCAACACATGCAGTACATGACTTCGGCTGAGATCCGCGAGAAGTACCTCAGCTTCTTCGAAAGCAAGGGGTGCAAGCGCCTGCCTTCGTCGTCCCTTATCCCCGACGATCCGTCGTTGCTTCTTACCAGCGCCGGCATGGTGCAGTTCAAGCCGTACTTCCTGCATGTGAAGGAGTTCGACCCCAACTACATCGGCGCCACCACCGTTCAGAAGTGCGTGCGCACCAACGACATCGACATCATCGGCACCGACGGTCGTCACCTGAGCTTCTTCGAGATGCTGGGCAACTTCAGCTTCGGCAAGTACTTCAAGAAGGAGATGTGCACCTGGGCTATGGAGTTCTCCACCGAGGTTTTGGGCCTTCCGAAAGAGAAACTCTACTTTACCGTGTTCCTTGACGACGACGAGACCATCGAGATCTGGAAGAGCCTCGGCGTTGACGAAAGCCACATCACCCGCTTGGGCGAGGACGACAACTTCTGGCGCGCCGGCCCCACCGGCCCCTGCGGCCCCTGCTCCGAGCTGTACTACGACCAGGGCCCCGAGTTCGGCTGCGGCAAGGAAGACTGCGGTCCCGGCTGCGAGTGCGACCGCTTCCTTGAATACTGGAACCTTGTTTTCACCCAGTACGACGGCCAGGAAGACGGCACGCTTGCCCCGCTTCCCACCAAGAACATCGATACCGGCCTGGGCCTCGAGCGCATGGCCGCCATCATGCAGGGCGTTCAGGGCAACTTCGAGACCAACGAGCTGCGCGGCCTTATCTCTTTGGGCGAGCATCTTTCCGGCAAGAACTACGTCGGTTCCGCCAACACCGCTGCCGTTAAGGGCGAGCAGGGCGCCATCAACACCAGCCTGCGCATCATCTCCGACCATGCCCGCAGCGTTTCGTTCATGATCGCCGACGGCATCCTGCCTTCTAACGAGGGTCGCGGATACGTTCTGCGCCGCCTTCTGCGCCGTGCCGTCATGCACGGCCATAAGCTGGGCATCGAGGGTCCGTTCTTGGGCAAGTACCTGGCTCAGATCGTCGACACCATGGGCAGCGTTTATCCCGAGCTGGTTTCAAACCGCGAGCTTATCGAGCGCGTCATCCTTTCCGAGGAAGAGCGCTTTGGCAAGACGCTGCGCACCGGCCAGACCTACCTTGAGGGCGCACTGCGCGACCTTTCCGCAGGCGACGTCCTTTCGGGCGAGCAGGCATTCACCCTGCATGATACCTACGGGTTCCCCATCGAGCTTACCGAGGAGATCTGCGCTGAAAGCGGAATCGGCGTGGATAAGGACGGCTTTGACGTGTGCATGGCCGCTCAGCGCGACCGCGCCCGTGCTGCAACCAAGGACGACGCCGAGGCCGCATGGTCCACGTTCGGCGGCGTTCATGCCGAGCTGTTGAAGCAGGAAGGCGCCACGAACTTCGTGGGCTACGACAAGCTTCAGGCCAACGCCCGCATCATCGCAGTCATCAAGGACGGCAAGCGCGTTGCCTCGCTTTCCGAGGGCGACGAGGGAGAGATCATCCTTGACACCACGCCGTTCTACGCTGAAATGGGCGGTGAGGTTGGCGACACCGGCGTTATCGAGACGTCCGACGCCGCCGCGCAGGTTGTGAACACCAAGGCTCCTGAGAAGGGTCTTACCAGCCATTACGTGAAGGTCACGCGTGGCACTCTGGTCGAGGGCGAGTCGGCAACGGCTTCCGTCGACGCGCTTCGCCGTGCTCAGGTTGCCCGCAACCACACCGCAACACATATCCTGCACGCTTCGCTTCGCAAGGTTCTGGGCGATCACGTGAACCAGGCTGGTTCTTACGTCGGTCCCGACCGCCTGCGTTTCGACTTCACCCACTTCTCGCCGGTCACCCGTGAGGAGATCGAGCAGATCGAGCTCATCGCCAACCAGGCAATCATGAGCGCCATGCCCATGAACATCTACGAAACCTCGCTTGACGAGGCGCGCGCTTCGGGCGTTACCGCCTTGTTTGGTGAAAAGTACGGCGAGAAGGTCCGTGTTGTCGAGGCCGGCGAGTTCTCTCGCGAGCTGTGCGGCGGCTGCCATGTTGCCAACACCGCTGAAATCGGCTTCCTGAAGGTCGTTTCCGAGTCCAGCGTCGCTGCCAACACGCGCCGCATCGAGGCCGTCACCAGCTTTGGCGCCCTTGAGTACGTCAACAAGATCGAGACCGAGCTTCGCGCTGCGGCCGACGGCCTGCATGTTGCGATGTTCGAGGTTGCCGACCGTGCTGCCGCTAACGCTCAGGCTCTTAAGGAGGCCCAGCAGAAGGCCAAGGCCGGCCAGCAGGCCGCTGCAGCCGAGGGTTTGGACGCCGTGCTGAAGAACGCCTTCGCAAGCGCCGCCGGCTACCCGGTGGTCGTTGCCCATATCGCCGGCGCCGAGACCAGCGCGCTGCGTAACGCCTGGGATATCATCCGTGCTCGCATGGAGGCTCCCGGTGCCGCTGTTCTTGCAGGCGATAAGGATGGCAAGCCCATCATCATGGCCGCAGGCACCGACGAGGCCGTTGCCGCAGGCTTCAATGCTGGCGCCATCATCAAAGCTGTTGCCCCTGCCGTTAAGGGTGGCGGCGGTGGCAAGCCCACCATGGCCCAGGCTGGTGGCAAGGACGTCACGGGCATTCCGGCTGCGCTTGAGCAGGCTCGTGAGATCCTGACCAAGTAGGTTTGCTTCAGCTGCATACGCGCTGATAAACCCCATATTGCTTAAAGGCGAGGAGTAACTGGAAACGGTTGCTCCTCGCTTCGTTTCCAGATGCGTTTAGGGCGTCTGCGTTCTGTATAATGGCGCAAAGTTTGCAAGGTGGAAGGAGAGCAAGATGGGGAAGAAGGCTTCCTTTGAAATCGCGACCGGTGCCAAAACGGCGTATATCAACGCCAACGTGCTTGACGGAACTGAGAACATGGAGGTTCTTGAAAACTACGCGGTAGTCGTCGAAGGCCAGCACATCGCGGCCGTGTCGCCTATGGCCGAGGTCGACCTTGACGGCTGCAAAACGGTTGACCTGAAGGGTGCGTATTTGCTTCCCGGTCTTGTCAACATGCATGTTCACCTTGCCGGCAACGGAAAGCCTCAGAAGAAGCAACGTGACAACGAAGCGCTGGTCAAGAAGGTTATGGCCAACGGGTTGACACGTGCCGTTGCTTATCGATTGGTTTCCGAATACGCGCGTTTGGAGTTGCATAGCGGCGTCACGACCATCCGTACGGTGGGCGGTCTTGGCGATTTTGACACGCGCGTGCGCGATGCCGGCCTTGCGTGCCAGATCGAGGCCCCGCGCATCCTTGCCGCCAACGAGGGCATCTCGGTTCCCGGCGGTCATATGGCAGGTTCCGTTGCCATTGCCGCGCACAGCATTCCCGAGGCGCTTGTGCAGGTGGACATCGCCAAGTCGCAGGGAGCCGACCTTATCAAGCTCATGATCACCGGCGGCGTGCTTGATGCAACCGAGAAGGGTACCCCGGGCGAGATGAAGATGGACCCAGCCATGGTTCGCGCGGTGTGCGACAAGGCTCACGAGCTTGGGTTCCTTGTTGCCGCCCATGTCGAATCGACTGAAGGTGTTCGCGTGGCGCTTGAGGGCGGCGTCGATTCCATCGAGCACGGTGCTGCGCCCACCGACGAGATCATGGATCTATTCAAGAAGAATCAGTCGTTCCTGTGCACCACGATCTCACCCGCTTTGCCGTACGCGTTGTTCGATCGCTCGGCTTCCAATGCGAGCGAGGTCGAGCAATACAATGGCAACATGGTCTTCGAGGGTGTCATCGCCAATTCGAAGGCGGCTTTGGAACAGGGCGTGCCCGTTGCTCTGGGCAACGACGTCGGTTGCCCTTGGATCACTCAGTACGACTTCTGGCGCGAGCTTCGCTACTTCGAGAAGTACGTTGGCGTGCCTCGTCAGTTCGCCCTTCATACGGCGACGCTGCGCAACGCCGAGCTTGCGGGAGTGGGCGACATCACCGGTTCCATCGAGGTGGGGAAGTGCGCCGACATGATCGTGGTGGATTCCAACCCGCTCGACGACCTGTGCGCACTGCGCACGGTGAAGCATGTGGTTCATCGCGGGCATTTCATCGCCGCTCCGAAGGTGAAACGAAACGCCGTGGTCGATCGCGAGCTCGACAAGTTCCTGTAAGGCGGCGCAACAGCGCGAATTGCTGCAAGCGCTTTAACGCTCGTGAATGCGTGAGGCGTCGAAGCGACTAGGTCCTTGGGCGTTCACTCCGCCGTCGGGGACGCCGCAGGGAACAAGCGCGCACGACGTAGAATTCCCAGGGCTGCTGGTTGCCGCCCGAGGGCGCGGCCATAGCCGCGCGAAGAAGTTCGGTCACTGCTTCGGCGCTGACGGGCTCGTCTTTGAAACGACGTACGCTTGCTCGCTTGGCGATCTGGTCGATCATGGCGATCGCGCTTCCTTTCTCCGGTTCATGATTTTCAGACACATTCTACTTCGATTCAGTTGTCTTCTCATCATCGGATATCCCGAATAAAACGAACAGGTTACAGTCGTATTCATAGCTCATTCTTATACCAACACCATCGGAACCTGCGGTAATATGCAGAGGTGATCTGTTGTAGTCAGATACAACATCGGAATTACCGATAAAGAGAGTTTAGGGTTTTGGAGTAACACAGGAGAAAGGTACGTTATGGGACGTCCAACTATTTATCCCACCGGCACCACTGTCTACGATCCCGAGAAGTGCCAGAACGGCTATACCGTTTTGTCTATTCCGCCTCTGGGCGTCATTCTGCTTGACATGAACGGCAAGGTCGTTCGTCGTTGGAAGGATTGCTACGGCTTCCCGCCCAAGATGCTCCCCGGCGGCCATATGATCGCCTCCAGGGCCACGCGTCCTGCCGAGAACGGCTACCAGGATCAGGAAGACCTCTCCATGTTCGACATGGACGGCAATGTCGAGTGGACCTTCAACCACAACCAGCTCATCAACGACCCCGATGGCGAGCGTTGGATGGCCCGCCAGCATCATGATTTCCAGGTTTCCGGCAATCCGGTTGGTTACTGGGTTCCGGGCATGGATCCCGATCCCAACTTCGACAAGATGCTGCTCCTTACGCACAATGACGTCAAGAAGCCGAAGATCAGCCCGCAGAACCTGCTTGAGGACCGCTTGATCGAGATCGACCGTGAGGGCAACCTGCTGTGGGAGTGGAAGATGCTCGACCACTTCAACGAGTTCGGTTTGACCGAGGCTCAGAAGAACGTCATCTTCCGTAGCCCCAACGTTCAGCATGCCGGCCCCGAAGGCCAGGGCGACCTGTTCCACGTGAACTGCGCTTCTTACCTGGGCCCCAACCATTGGTACGACGAGGGCGATGAGCGCTTCAACCCCGAGAACATCATCATGGACTCCCGCGAGTGCAACATGATGTGGATCATCTCCCACGAGACCGGCGAGGTTGTTTGGAAGGTCGGCCCCGACTTCACCAAGACGCCCGAGCTTCGCTTGTTCGGCACCATCGTCGGCCCGCACCACACTCACATGATCCCCAAGGGCCTGCCGGGCGAGGGCCACGTCATGGTTTACGACAACGGCGGCTGGGCCGGCTATGGTCTGCCGAACCAGTTCTCCAAGATCGGCGGCAAGGCGGTTCGCCGCGATTACTCGCGCGTCGTCGAGTTCGATCCCACCACGCTTGAGATCGTCTGGGAATGCAAGGGCGAGAAGGAGGGTATGACGGTCGACGGCGGCTTCAACCCCAAGGCCTCCGACTTCTACAGCCCGCTGACGTCCGACGCGCAGCGTCTGCCCAACGGCAACACGCTGATCTGCGAGGGCGTTTCCTGCATCCTGCGCGAGGTCACGCCCGAGAACCAGATCGTTTGGGAGTACGTCGTTCCAGCCGAGACGTTCCTGTATCGCGCTTATCGTATTCCTTACGAGTGGGTTCCGCAGCTGGAGAAGCCGGTCGAGACCCCGGTCGAGCGTCTGGACCTCTTCAATTTCCAAGTGCCGGGCGCCGCTCCTACCGACTGGGAGAGCGCCGTGGTCGAGGTCGAGGGCGCTCATGCGTTCGATACCCAGATGGCCAAGTGTGTCGAGAGTCTTGACTAACTAATCGGAAAACTCGGCCGAAATAGTTGGTTCAACGAAGGCAGGTTGGAGCTGAATTATGGCTCTGACCTGCATTCTTTATTTGAATAGATAATACGTCGGCATAACGAACCAATTATATATCTGATGGGAAAACCGACAGATCGTGTTTGTTTGCAAATCAGAGAAGTAGGCCCTTTAAGCTGTTCTTGTGATCGTTTCTCGCATAATCTATGAACTGTTCGACCGTATCAGGATCGGCGTGGAGTGCGCCGACGTTGCGAGAAAGGAACGACATGGGACGTCCAAATGTTTATCCCACTGGTACCACGGTCTATTATCCCGACGAGGCTTATAGCGGCTACACCATCTACGATGCAGATGGCTACGGAGTCGTTATGGTCGACATGAACGGCAGGGTCGTTCGTTACTTCAAGAACTTCAATGGCTTCCCGCCCAAGGTTCTGCCCGGCGGTCATGTCATTGGCACCAGGGCTTGCCGTCCCCGTGAAAACGGCTATCAGGACATGGAAGATCTGACCATGATCGACATGGACGGCAACGTCGAGTGGACGTTCGATCACAACCAGCTGATCAACGACCCCGACGGTGAGCGTTGGATGGCTCGTCAGCATCATGACTACCAGGTCTCCGGCAGCCCCACTGGCTACTTCTGCCCTGGTCAGGAGCCTGACCCCAACTTCAACAAGATGCTCATCCTCACGCACAACGACGTGCGCAAGCCCAAGATCTCCCCGCAGCTCCTTCTTGAGGATCGCCTGATCGAGATCGACCGCGAGGGCAACATCCTCTGGGAGTGGAACATGCTCGACCACTTCAACGAGTTCGGCCTTGATGAGACCATCAAGAATGCCATGTTCCGCAACCCCAACACCCAGCACTGCGGTCCCGAGGGTCAGGGCGACATCTTCCATGTGAACTGCGCCTCTTACCTGGGTCCCAACCACTGGTACGATGAGGGCGATGAGCGCTTCCACCCTGAGAACATCATCATGGACTCCCGCGAGGCCAACATCATGTGGATCATTTCCCATGAGACCGGCGAGGTTGTCTGGCAGGTCGGCCCCGACTTCACCAAGACCTCTGAGCTGCGTCTGTTCGGCACCATCGTCGGCCCGCACTTCACCCACATGATCCCCAAGGGCCTGCCGGGCGAGGGCAACATCATGCTGTACGACAACGGCGGTTGGGCCGGTTACGGCGCACCGAGCCAGACCTCCAAGACCGGCCTGAAGGTCACCCGTCGCGATGGTTCTCGCGTCGTCGAGTTCAACCCGACCAACCTCGAGATCGTTTGGGAGTGCACCGGCGAGCCGCTGCCCGTCGCTGCTGGCTTCAACTACAACACCAACTACTTCTATAGCCCGCTGACCTCTGCTGCTCAGCGTATGCCCAACGGCAACACGGTTATCACCGAGGGCTGCAGCGGCATCGTTCGCGAGTACACCGCTGACAAGAAGCTGGTTTGGGAGTACGTTGCTCCGCGCGGTCTGTTCCTGTATCGTGCTTATCGCATCCCGTACGAGTGGGTTCCCCAGATCGAGAAGCCCGAGGAGATCGAGATTCCTCGCATGAACGTGGACGAGTTCCACATCGGCGACGTCGATCCCAACAACTGGGATGAGGGCGCACGCGATGTCGAGGGCGCTCATGCGTTCGACACCCATGTCGCTGCCTGCGTTACCGGCCTGGACGAGTAGTCCGCGCAAAACGCGAACGCGCTCCAACGCGTGATCTTTCGAATGCCGATCGGATCTTTCCGGTCGGCATTCGTGCGTCTGGGGCCGATGGTTTTCACAATCGTCTTGCGTCGATTTTCATTTTCGGTTTGAAAAAACGCTTGACGCGCTCGTTCCGATCGACTTAAAATGCGCCCAGGTTGACAACCAAAGACACCTAAACCGTTGAAGCGGGAGTAAAAGCGACTGAAGCGCTTACAGAGAGTTCGGGGTGCTGAGATCCGGCAGTAGCAAGTCGCCATAATGGGCCGCTGAGGGCGCAGTTAATAAGCTGCGACGCAAGGACCGTGTCAGAGTCCACGGATGTGATGGCATCCAAAAAAGTGCGCCCGCAAGGGCGAATCAAGGTGGCACCGCGAGTTTTCTGATTTCGGATCATCGAATCGTTTTGAAAGCCCGTCCTTGAGGAGCATGTTTCGCTTCATCAAGGGCGGGTTTTTTCGTTCTTGGGACGCGGGCATGCGAATCCATCGCTGAGCACTGACAAAGGCCAAGCCGGTGCTCGACCGTATCCCGCGGGGCAACCCGCACGCATCTCGAAAGGACGAGACTATGAACGATCTGAAGAACACCGAAAACACTATCGAAAATTTCATTTCAACGGCGGCCGGTTTGGCCGGCGTGTCTGAGGCGAGCCAAGAAAAAAGCGAGCCCTATCGTCTCTACCTAAGGGAAGACCAGATCCCGACTCAGTATTACAACGTTCGCGCTGACATGCCCGAAAAGCCCGAACCCATGCGTCTTCCGAACGGAGAGGTGGCGACGTTCGAGGACATCCGCCCTGTATTCTGCGATGAACTGGTGCGCCAGGAGCTTGACGACGAAACGCGCTATATCGACATCCCCGAAGGCGTGCGCGAGATGTACAAGGTGTATCGCCCGTCTCCGTTGTGCCGTGCTTACAACCTGGAGCGCGCTTTGGGAACACCTGCTAAGATCTTCTACAAGTTCGAAGGCAACAACACCTCGGGCTCGCATAAGCTCAATTCCGCTCTTGCCCAAGCGTATTACGGTGCTCAGCAGGGGTTGAGCACCATCACCACCGAGACGGGTGCCGGTCAGTGGGGCACCGCTCTTTCCGAGGCCGCTGCGCACTACGGGCTTGATTGCGAGGTGTTCATGGTCAAGTGCTCCTACGAGCAGAAGCCGTTCCGCCGCAACATCATGCAAACTTTCGGCGCCAACGTCACCCCGTCTCCTTCAGACACGACCGAGATCGGGCGCAAGATGCTCGCCGATGACCCAACGTGCACGGGTTCTCTTGGAACGGCTATTTCCGAGGCGGTTGAAAGGGCGCTTCATGTTCCCGAGAATCGTGGCCGCTATCAGCTTGGCAGTGTCTTGAACCAGGTGGTGCTTCATCAGTCGATCATCGGTTTGGAGTCGAAAACGGCTTTGGAAGAGCTGGGCGAATACCCCGATGTTGTTATTGGTTGCGCAGGTGGTGGGAGCAATGTGGGCGGCTTGATGGGTGCTTTCATGAAAGACAAGCTCGACGGCACGAAGCCTGACACCGACTTCATTTGCGTCGAGCCCGCAAGTTGTCCGTCTATGACGCGCGGCCGCTACGCGTACGACTTCGCGGACACCGGCCAAACCTGTCCCTTGTGTAAGATGTACACGCTCGGTAACGGATTCATCCCCTCGGCCGATCATGCCGGCGGCCTGCGTTACCACGGCATGAGCCCCATTGTTTCCAAACTGGTGCACGACGGTTATGCGCGTGCGGTCAGTGTGAAGCAGACGGAGGTCTTTCAGGCGGGCGTGCAGTTCGCGAAGCTCGAAACCATTCTGCCCGCGCCTGAGAGCTCGCATGCCATCAAGGTGGCCATTGACGAGGCTCTGAAATGCAAGGAAACGGGCGAGGCGAAGACGATTCTGTTTGGTCTTACGGGAACGGGTTATTTTGACATGATGGCTTACGACGCCTTCATCAATGGGAAGATGGAAGACCATATCCCGACCGATGAAGAGCTTGAAGCCGGATTCGCCACTATCCCGGCTGTTCCCGGGATTCAGGCGGCAGGCGGCCTTCCTTTGGAGTAGCGCCTGATTGCGGCGGACATGGGAAGTGCGACAGGCAAGGGGGCAGGGATTGAATTCAGCTGCATCGCATTATCGTTCTTGATGGGCGTTCTGCATTGTTGCAGAAAAGCTGCTTCGGGATTGTCGTCGGTGCTAGTTTCGACGCCCCTGCGCGAAAAGAAGGCCGACTCGCTTGAGCCGGCCTTCGTGCTTCTTGTTTTTCGCCGCGTGTTGAAACGCTGGGTTACAGTGCCAGACACTCGCCCGTTGCGGGATTGCAGAACGACAGGGGCTTTGCCTTCACGAAATAGCTGCTGCCGCCATCGACCTTTTCGAAGGTGCCCATGGCAAGCAGGTCGTCGACGCAGGCGGCAAGCTGCTCGTCGGTGAGGTCGAACAGAACCTGGATCTCGCGAGCCATGACGCTGCCGTAGGTCGAGACGAACTTCACGGCGGCGTCAAGCGAGTACTCGGGCGTTTCAAGGACGATCTCGCCGTCGGTAAGCTCGGCGATGGCGCTCTTGAAGAAGGCGAACTCGCTGTAGCCCGTTGCCGACTTCTCGGCCTTGCCGTACGTGACGTTGTAGGTGGGGTAGGTGCGCACCTGATGCTGGCTGGACGTGATGAGGTCGGCGGAGTATAGCTCCTCGGCGGTGCCGTCGGTCATGTCCTTCTTGAATCGTTCGAGGTCGACGGGGAATTCCGCAGCCAGCTGGACAAGGTCGTCAACCGTGACCAGGGTGCGACCTTCGGCGTAACGGGCCTCGCGCATGCGGCGCAGGAACTTCTCGGAAGCCTCGCGGTTCTGGATGTGCATGGCCTTGTAGGCAAGGCACATGGGAACGGACGTGATGTCGTTCATGCCCAGCTTGTCGACGGCTTCGAAATCGATGGGCACGCCGGTGCGGTTGGCGGCCTTCTTGATGCCTTGCGACATCTGCTCCTTGAACTGGACGAATCGTGCGTCAGCGTGCTCGTCGCGACCGACGATGTCGCGCACGTCGCCAATGAGCATGCCCAGGATGGTGACGATCTCGACCTTGTCGCCAAGCAGGTACTCGATCTTGCGCATGGTGGGTTCCATGCCGTAGCACCACGTGCACAGTGGGTCGGTGTACTGGATGATCTTGATTTTCTGGTCTGCAGCCATGAATATCCCCTCCGAGTAGTGTTTTACCAGCGAAACGATATCACGAACGGCGGTTCAGCGGCAATGACGCGTTGGCAACGTGTCAGGGCATTCGGCATGGTAAAGTGGGAGCATGGATTCTTACCAAACAATAACCGGCTCCTCTCAGGGCGAATACGAAGAGAAGAAAAGCCGCTTCATCGCGTACCTCTCTCACGTGGAAACTGAAGAAGAGGCGCTGGCTTTCATTGCCGATGTGAAGGCTCAGCACCCCATGGCGCGTCACCATGTGTACGCGTATGCCCTGCGTGCTGAGAACCGTGTGCGCTATTCCGACGACGGCGAGCCGCAGAAGACGGCCGGCCTGCCCACGCTTTCGGTGCTTCAGCATGCCGAGCTGGTTGACGTTGCGTGCGTGGTGGTGCGCTACTTCGGCGGCACGCTACTGGGTACGGGTGGGCTCGTTCGCGCTTACACCAAGGCAACGCAGAATGCAGTGGTGTTGGCGCGCACGGCGTCGTTCGCGCCTTGCTGCGATGTGGTCATCTGCGTCGATTACCCGTTGTACGAGAAGCTGTCCTACGTGCTGAAAACCCGCGGCGTTCCCGTTATGGACACGGAGTTCTCATCGGACGTCACCATCACGGTGCGCGTTCTGGCCGAAACCGTTGACGGTCTTGTCCGCATGGTCCGTGAATGCTGCCAGGGACGAGAAGAGCTGCTCGTTGGCGACAAGCAGCTCCAATTGATCGAGAATCTGGCGAATCAGTAAGTTTGCTTCGCGTTGCCGACCGACACGGGCGGCTTTTCTTGTTAATCGAACGTGGGCGCTTCGGCAGTCGATTCAACCGTGGGGTTGTCATCGATCACCTGATGAAGCATATCGATGTAATCCAACAGAAGCTTGCTGGGCCTGCGGCCGTTGTGCATGATGTAGCCCACGCGCATGGTCTCGTCGATGTCCAGCGGAATGGCCACGATGCCGCTGTGCATCTCGGCGGAAAGAACGCCCGTTGAAATGGTGTAGCCGTTGAAGCTGGTCAGAAGGTTGGTGAGCGTGCCGCGGTCGGAGAACCTGATGTTGCGGTCATGCGGCAGGTAGCCAAGCGGCTCTTCCGAGTAATAGAACGAATTAGTGGTTCCCTGCTCGAACGAGTAGCGGGGGTAGGGCGCCAGATCCTCGGGTTTCAGCAGCTTCTTCTGCGAAAGCGGGTGATGGTCGCCCACGAAGACGTGCGCCTGCGCGTCGAACAGCGGGTAGAAGGCGACATCCGCATCGCGGAACGCCTTCGACAGCACGCGCTCGTTGAAATCGTCCAGGTACAGCACGCCGATCTCGCTGCGGAAAGTGCGCACATCGTCGATGATCTGGCCGGTTGCGCACTCGCGCAGCACGAAATCGTACACCTCGTGCGCGCATTTCTCTGCGATGTTGATGAACGCCTGCAGGCTGAAGTAGTAGTGCTGCGTCGAGACGGAAAGGCGCACCTGAGAGTCTTTACCGGTGGCGTAGCGCGATTCCAGCATGTCTGCCTGCTCGACGACCTGGCGCGCGTAGCCAAGCAGCTCGGTGCCGTCGTTGGTCAGCGTGACGCCGCGGTTCGAACGTGTGAAAATCGTGATGCCAAGCTCGTGCTCTAAGTCCTTGATCGCGGTCGAGAGATTCGATTGCGAGACGTACATGTTTTGGGCGGCGGCGTTGATGGACCCCTGCTCGGAAATGGCGATTAAGTACCTGAGCTGCTGTAACGTCATATTCTTGCTTCCTTTTCCGCGTGGTGAAAACCCGGTATTCGATATCGCATATGGTATTAGATTATTAGCTGAATGGGGTTATCTGTTTTTACGAATACTATATACCAAGATCCTGAATAGCCGTTCATCTTGTTCGAGAAGGCTAATAATGGTTTTATACATATGCGCTTTAGGATCTTTCGCTTCCTTTTGAACAGCGAACAAAAAACCGATCAACGCACGGCAAGGTGCGTGGGGCGGGCTCGCTTGAAGCGATGCCCGTATACGATGCAAGGAGTAAGAATGGCCAAGAAGAACATTCCGTACGATCAGAAGTACTACGATCCCGAGATCGAGACCATGCCGCGTCCCGAGCTTGAAGCTATGCAACTCGAGCGCCTGAAGGCGATGGTCAAGTACGCGTACGAGAACACCGTTTGGTACAAGCGCTCGTTCGATGAGGCTGGCGTGAAGCCCGAGGATATCCAGACCCTGGCTGACATCGCCAAGTTCCCGTTCGTCGACAAAGCCACCGAGCGCCAGACCCAGCACGTGGGCAGCTTCTTCGGCGAGATGTGCTCGGTTCCCGAGGAAGACGTCGTTTTCATGGCCACCTCTTCGGGTTCCACCGGCGTTCCCACCATCAGTCCCTTCACTCAGGAGGACTTCGACCTGTGGCAGTCCACCGAGGCCCGTTTGTTCTGGCAGGCCGGCATGCGTCCGAACGACCGCTACGTCCACGGCCTGAACTTCGCGCTGTACGTTGGCGGCCCCGACGTTATGGGCGCTCAGGAGCTTGGCGCTTTGGCTATTTGGGTTGGCGCTGTTCCTTCCGACCGCCTGCTGTTCGTTTTGAAGCAGTACCAGCCTACCGTTATCTGGACCTCGCCTTCTTATGCATGGACCCTGGGCGTTAAGGCCAAGGAGAAGGGCTTCGACCCCAAGACCGACTTCAACATCCACACCATCATCGTTGCCGGCGAGCCGGGCGGCTCCATCGCTTCCACGCGTGAGGCCATCGAGGATCTGTGGGGTGCCAAGGTCGTCGACTTCTTCGGCCTGTCCGACATCTACGGTGCTTGCGCCGCCATGTGCGAGGCGAAGGATGGCCTGCACATCGTCGAGGATCAGATTTTGGTTGAGACCGTCGATCCTGCCACCGGTGAGGTTCTTGAGCCGGGCAGCGTAGGTGAGCTTACTTACACCACGCTTATGAAGAAGGCCCGCCCGATGATCCGTTTCCGCACGGGCGACATCGGTTACGTTTCCACCGAGAAGTGCAGCTGCGGCCGTACCCATGCCCGCATTCATGTGACCGGCCGCAAGGACGAGATGTTCATCGTCGGCGCCGTGAACGTGTTCCCGTCCGACATCGAGTACGTCGTGCGCGGCTCCGAGGGTCTGACCGGCGAGTACTCCATCCGCGTGTATGATGAGAACTACACCACGCGCTACGAGGTTTCCGTCGAGCGCGCGTTTGGCAGCGACGAGCCCTACGACAAGGTTTCCAAGCGCGTCGAGGCTGCGTTGAAGGCTCACTGCGGCGTTCGTCCTGCCAAGGTCATCGTTTATGATGCCGACGGTTTGGGCGTTTCGGCCGAGCACAAGGCCAAGCGCTTTATTGACGAGCGCGACAGCGCCAAATAGAATCCTGCAACCTTCAGTAGCTAGGAGCTATCATGACCAACCAATTTGCAGTTTCCGGTCAGCATTACCTGTTCAATGTTCAGACGTTCGCAAGCACGGTTCTTTCTGTGGGTGGCGACGCTTACCAGTACGCGTTCCGTGACCGCACCACGCAGGGCGTTATCGATGACGTTGCCAACGGCGAGTCCGAGCTGGGCGTTCTTCTTGAGACCACTACGACGGCCGCCGACCTTGAGGCTGCTTTCGACAAGGCAGGCCTTCGCTTCGTCGAGCTTATTCAGTCCACGCCGCGCGTTGCGCTGCCGGCAAGCCATCCTATGGTGAACGCCGATAAGCTCACGCTTGAGCAGCTTGAGGATTACCCCTATATCTATTTCGAGCAGGGCGAAGACGCCCCCGCGTATTTCGCTGAGGAGGCTTTGGCTGACGAAGCGCGCCGCAAGAGCATTGCCACCACCGACCGTGCGTCGCTTTCTGAGCTTATCGTTGCACTGAACGGCTACACGGTGACCAGTGGCATTCTGGTCGGCGTGTCGGACGGTCCGGGTCTGACCACGGTCGCCCTTGACACCGATGTGAAGCTTCACCTTGGCTACGTTATTCGCAAGGACGCCGAGCTTTCGCCGATCGGCGCCAAGTTCGTTGACAAGCTTGAGAAGAACCTCGTCAAGTACGCGAAGTTCTAGACGCCGAGCCGACTCTGAAAGAGTCGAGCGACAGCGTCCGGATTATAAAGTTCGAGCCGGCGAAAGGGCTTCCTCGGAAGCTCTTGACAGCGGCCCTCGTTGAAAGCGGCTCTGAAAGAGTCGAGCGACAGCGTCCAGGTCTATAAGGTTGGTGCTCGTTTAAACAGTCGTAACAACCACGCTTCGCTTTCTTTCCCCTCCCGATGCTTTGGCTATACTGTTAGCCACGTTATCGAGAGGGGATTTTTCATGACCGAGGTTCTATGGCATGGCCGCGGTGGGCAAGGCGCGTTCACGGCAGCGCGTTTGCTGGGCGCCGCCGCATCGATCGACGATGCTGCATATGCTCTGGCGTTCCCGTCGTTCGGTCCGGAACGCCGTGGCGCTCCCATGCGCGCATTCACCAAGATCAGTGCGTCGCCCATTGGCGACCGAAGTGCTATCAAACAGGCCGATTTCGTCATCTACCTTGACGAGACCCTGATGGCCGCTGGCTACGACGCCGAGCTTGCCCAGGGCGGCATGGTTCTGGTGAACGCCGCAAGCGTTCCCGCATGCGCCAAGGGCGACAGCCGCGTGAGGGCCATCGATGCCAATGCTATCTCGACCGAGTTTTTGGGCCGGCCCATTCCCAACACGGTGTTTTTGGGCGCCTTGGCTCAGCTTGGCGTGCTGCCTGCGCAGAACGTGAAGCGTGCGATTGAACTGTACATGCCCGCGAAGTTGCACGACGCGAACACGAAGATCGTCGACTTTGCTGCCGCTTCGTTCGTCGCTTGCCCAAGCGGTGCCGATGCGGCTGATGGCGAGGAGGTCGTAAGCGGTGGGGAAGGCGCTTCTCGTGTTGACGACGAGTTCGCGCGTCCTGAGTGCATCATCCCTTCCATTCAGCATGACGAACTCGACCCTGCACAGTTCGCCCGCAGCACATGCTTCGCCGGCGGTCACTTGGTCGAGAAGAATGCCGGCTGGCGAAACGATCGCCCTGTGATCGATCGTCAAAAATGCGTTGGCTGCCTGCAGTGCTATTTGTATTGCCCCGATGGAACCATCTTCAAGGTGCCCGCTGCCGAAGGTTCGAAGAACCCGTTCACCGTGGCGGTTGACTACGACTTCTGCAAGGGATGCGGCATGTGCGTCCGCGCATGCAAGTTCGACGCCATCCGCATGGAGCAGGAGGTGTAAGCCTAATGAAGCGTTTTCTGTCGGGTGACGAAGCCGACGCCGAGCGCGCTTTCGCGAAAGCGCAGCGACAGCGTCTCATGCTCTTGGAAGCGAGGGCTTCGTCCTCTTTCGTTCTTAGCGAGGTGCAAGCCTAATGAAACGTTTTCTTTCGGGTGACGAAGCCCTCGCCGAGGGCGTTCGCCTTTCCAGGCCTCAGGTGATTTCGGCGTATCCTATCACGCCTCAGACCGTCGTTGTCGAGCGACTGTCCGAGATGGTTGCTGACGGTTCGCTTGATGCCCAGTACATGCACGTCGAGTCCGAGCACTCGGCTCTTTCGTGCGCTATGGGCGCGTCCGCCACGGGTGCGCGCACGTTCACGGCGACGTCCAGCCAAGGCCTTCTGTACATGGCCGAGGTCCTAACGTATGCCGCGGGCGGCAGGTTCCCCATCGTCATGATGAACGCGAACCGTTCCACGGCGCTTCCGTGGAACATCTACGGCGACCAGCGCGACTCTCTGGCGCTTCTTGACCATGGTTGGATCCAGGCATACGCGCTGGACAACCAAGAGGCGCTCGACCTGACGTTGATGGCCTATGCCATTGCCGAGGACCCGCGTGTGAGCACGCCGTTCATGGTGAATCTTGACGGTTTCGCCCTTACGCATACGTACGAGACCGTCGATATCCCCACGCAGGAGCAAGCCGACGCCTTTTTGCCGCCGTACCGCACCGAAAACAAGTTCGATTTCGACAACCCTAAGAACCTGGGTTATTCGGCTGGTCCCGCATTCAACCGCTACTACAAGTACTACGCGCATCAGGACATGCTTGCCGCCGAAACCGTCATCGACGAGGTGGAAAGCCGCTTTGCTCAGATCTTCGGCCGTGCGTACCCCGGCATGGTCGAGGCGTACCGATGCGACGATGCCGAGTACGTTGTTGTGACGCTGGGCTCTATCGCGGGTTTGGTGCGCAACGTCGTTGACGACCTGCGCGATCAGGGAAAGAAGGTCGGCCTGTGCCGCATCAGGTACATGCGCCCCTTCCCGTACAGGCAGCTGGCTGCCATTTTGGGCGCGCCTTATGTTCGCGCTGCAGCGGTTCTTGAGAAGAATATCTCGTTCGGCGGCGAGGGAACGGTGTTCACCAATGTGAACTCTGCGTTGCATCGCGCTAGCGTGACGACGCCCACCAGGAACTTCGTTGGCGGCTTGGGCGGAGATGACATCTCGTACCAGCAGATCGCCGAGATTTTCGAGGCCCTTGAGGAAGCGGCTGCAGGCAAGGACGTGCCCCAGGTCAGCTTCCTTGGCGTTGAAGGGGAAGAGGAGGTGCGCAATGGCCGTTAATGTGCGCAACATGCCCGATGACGAGTTGTTCTTCGGCCACAAGGCCTGCGCCGGTTGCGGCGGCTCGCTTGCCGTGCGCGCGGCGTTGAAGGTGCTTGGCCCCCATGCGGTGTCGGCTCTTCCTGCTGGCTGCATGAGCGCTGTCGGATTCAATTTCCCGCAGCTCTCGTTCTCGAACAACGCGATGATCACGCCGTTCGCGGCAACCGCCAGCGTGCTTTCGGGCATCGAGGCCGGCTTGCGTGCGCAGGGCATCAAGCCCGACGATTGCACCGTTGTCGGCTTTGCGGGCGACGGCGGCACGGCCGACATCGGCATTCAGGCTCTTTCAGGCGCCATCGATCGCAACGACGACGTGCTGTACATTTGCTACGACAACGAGGCGTACATGAACACGGGCATTCAGAAAAGCTCGTTGACGCCCTTTGGTTCGTCAACCACCACCACGCCGGTCGGCAGCCAGGTCAAGGGGTGCTTGACCGACAAGAAGAACGTGTTCGAGATCGTTGCCGCGCATGATATCCCGTATGCCGCAACTGCCAGCATCGGCTACTTGCAGGACTTCATCAACAAGGTCGAGCGCGCCAAGAATGTGCACGGCACGCGCTTCATCCATGTGATGGCACCGTGCCCCACGGGTTGGGGTCATGCCACCGACGTCACCGCCGACATCGCGAAGGAGGCCGTCGACTGCGGCATGTGGTATCTAGCCGAGTTCGAGGGCTCGCAGGAAAGCGGCGTTTCCGGTGGCGCGTTCAGGCTGAATCGCAATCCGAAGGAGTTCTCGGATATCGAGCACTATCTGCGCAGTCAGAAGCGTTTCAAGCATATGAGCGAAGACGACGTGCAGCATGCGGTTGCCGGCCGTGATGCCAAGTGGGAGTTCATCCGCTCGCATTGGGCGTAATCGCTTTTCAGCTGAAAGATTCGGTTTGGCCTGCGGCCCTGACTGGCATTGTTCGGCTGGCTGGGCTGCTTGTTCCAGCTGCACGGCTAATCCGTTCATAAACGCGAAAGCGCCCGTCCGGGGTTTCCCGAACGGGCGCTTCTTCGTGCTTGCGGTGTGCGGTTACGCATGCGTCAACCGGCTCGACGCGTGGGCCAGCACGCTTTGGCGTTAGCGAATGAAGTTCGTCTTGATCTTGCGCTCGGCAGCAGGAGCCTCGATGCCGGCGGCCTTGCCAGCCTCAATGCATTTCAGCAGCCATGCCATATTGTTGCCCAGAACACGCATAACCTGCATGCCCTCTTCGTCCTTCTCATCCTCGCCGGGGATGGCACCGAATGCGTCGTTCCAGTAGTTGGATGAGACAATGGGCATCTGGTTGATGGTGAAGTACTTGTTCAGCACGTCGAACGAAGCGACGGTGCCAGCGCGGCGGGCAACGGCAATGGAAGCGCCCGGTTTATGCGCGAACACGCCGCTTGCGGCGTAGAAGGCGCGGTCGAGCAGGTCGAGGATGCGGCCTGCGGGGTGCGCGTAATACACGGGCGTGGCGAAGATGTAGCCATCGCACTCGGCGGCGATCTTGATGAAATCGTTCACGATGTCGTTGTCGAACGTGCAGGCGTTGTCCAGCTTCACGCAGCAGGAGCAGCCGATGCAGTCGCGGATGGGCTGGTTGCCCACCTGGAAGATCTCGGTGTCGATGCCTTGGGCGTTCAGCGCGTCCTCGACCTCTTCGAGTGCGCGGCCGGTGTTGCCGTTCGGCTTCGGGCTGCCGTTGACCAGCAGTACTTTCATGGGACCCCCTTGTTTTTCGTTTATGGCTGAGATGTTGCGCGCTTGCCGCGGCAAGGCGGAAGTGCGTTCGCGGAAGCGAATCACAGCCGTTTTCTCTCGTGAAGCTATTTTAGCAAGCGCGTCAAGCTCAAGAGTGCGCTTTCAGGCAAAGAGAAAGGCGCCTGCAGGTGATTGACCCGCAGGCGCCTCGTTGTTGCCAGGGCTTTTAGCCTAAACCGTTACGGCCTGGGCTTGCCGCAGTTGCTGCAGAACTTGCCCGAGTTCACCGAACCGCACTCGCAGGTCCAGTCGGTGGAGGGCTTGGGTGTGCCGCACTCGCTGCAGAATTTGCCGGAGTTGTTGGCGCCGCACTGCGGGCAGAACCAACCGCCGGCGGCGGCTGCGGCTGCAGGTGCGGGTGTCGGGGCGGGAGCAGGTGCCGGAGCTGCAGCCTGCTGGGCAGCGCCCTGCTGGAACAGCTGAGCGGCGTTCATGCCGCCGATGTTGCCGGCCATGCCCATGCCCATGAAGCCCATGGCTGCGCCGGCCTCGTTGCCAGCCGCGGTACGCATTGCGTCGCTCTGAGCGGCGGCGATGTTCGCGGCAGCCATGTTCGGGTCGCGCATGACGGCGGCTGCCTGCAGGTTTTTGATGCGATCCTGATCTTCCTCGGACAGCGTGATGGCGTTCACGCCGAACGAGGCGACGCTGATGCCGCGCAGGTTGACCCACTTCTCGGACAGCTCTTGGTTCAGCAGCTCGACCATATCGCCTGCGTGAGCCGGGACCTCGCTGTAGCGAACGCCCATGGCCGAGATCTTCGCCAGGGTGGGCTGCATGGCGGTGAGCAGCTCGCTCTTCATCTGGCTGTCAAGCCTGTCGCGCGTGAAGGGCTCGTCGACGTTGCCGCAGACGTTCTTGTAGAACAGCAGCGGGTCGGTAAGCCTGTACGAGTACTCGCCGTTGCAGCGAACCGCGGTGTCAAGGTCAAGGCCGATGTTGCGGTCGATGACGCGGAAGGGGATGGGCGACGACGTGCCGTACTTGTTGCCGTAGATCTCCTTGGTGTTGAAGTAATAGACACGCTGGTCCTTGCCCGTGTCGCCACCGAAGGTGAAGCGGCGTCCAACCTGCGAGAACGTCTTCATGATGTTCTCGCCCAAGTTGCCGTAGAACAGGCTGGGCTCGGTGGAGGTGTCGTAGGTGAACTCGCCGGGCTCGGCGCACATGTCGACGACCTCGCCCTGCTCGACGATGATCATGCACTGACCGTCGGCAACGGCGATGACCGAGCCGTTGGTGATGATGCTGTCTTCGGCCTTGGTGTTGGAAGAGCGGCCCTTCGAGGAAGTGCGCTTCGATCCCTTCACGGCAAGGGTGTTCTGGTCAAGTGCGTCGCAGTAGAAGAATTCACGCCAAGAATCGGCCAATGCGCCGCCAGCTGCTCCAACGGCTGCTTTGATAAGTCCCATGGTTTTGCTCCTAACAATCTTGCCGCTTCATGCGCTGCGGCGGCGCTTGTCAACTGTTTCGGTGCGGCCGCGATCTGGTTGCAGTCGCGTGCGAATCGTTCGCAGCTGCCTAGATGCCCGACAGCTGCCGGCCGTTCGCGAGGCCGTTTAGAACTTGCCTCCCGACGATCCGCCGAAGCCGCTGCTGTCGGTGGAGGATCCGCTCGAGGAGGAGGATTCTTTCTTCTTGGGCGTGACCGTGATGGTCGAGGTGACGAACCGGTCGTCCTTGCCGGTAAGCGTGAAGGACGACCGGTCGACGTAGTCGCCCGCGTGCGAGGCTTCGACGGCCGTCTTCATCTGCTTGTACAGGTAGAAGCAGCGGCCACCCGCGACGCCTGCGGCAAGGGCGAATGCGATGGCGAACATGACGAATGCCATGAGCGGGCTGGTGGGCGCGTTGCCGCGGTCAAGCGGTTCACCATTCTCGGCTCTGAATGCCAGCGTGTACTCAGCTTGTTCCAGGTAAACATCGGCGGCCGCGTACCATTCGTTGTCCTTGAGCTCGTCGACGATCAAATCTTCCATCTGGGCGATCTGCCAGTCGGTGAAGGCGTTCACGCCGTCGCCGTACGTGATGGTGACATAATCGCGCGATTCAGCGGCCACCAAGAACAGGATGCCGCTTTTCTGGTTGCCAAGACCCAGCTGGTGGTTTTTGTAGTAGTCGATGGCGTACGTGCGGGCTGTTTTCGACCCGATGGTGTCGGTGATCAGCAGATAGACGCCCACACCGTACTTGTCGGACGTTTCCTTGGCCTGCGCCTCGAGCGTGCTTTTCTGGCTGGGCGAGAATAGGCTGTACTCTTCGATGATGAAGGTGCCGTCGTCGTCGGCCAGGGCCGTTTTAGGCGCAAGCGCAAGCGCGAGCGTTGCCGCCATGATCACGACGAATCCAGCGAGCAGAAGTTGCAGGCGGCTTAGGCGGTGCGCCTGGTGTTTCCTTGAAGCGATAGCGTTCACGATGCGCACCTCATTTCAGAAGGAACAGGCAGATGATGGCGATAAGGACCGCCAAAACCGGCAGGAATACGACAAGGAACTGGAAGACGACTTTGCCCTTGTCCACAGGCAGGTCGCCGATGAGGCGCCCGGTTTGCCCGTTCATGGCGAACAGCAGGTCCTCGTTGTTGAACTTGGTGTGCAGCATCCACACGGGAAGGAGCGCGTAGGTGGCGTCTTCCCAGGTGGGGTCTACAGAGCTGCTTTTGGGGTAGACCGAGTCGTACCCGGTGACGGTTTCTCTTAAAAGGTCCACCGTGGTTTGCTCGATGCGGCCCTGAGCGCGGCTTTGACACATCGAGGCGTCCTCGTCGTAGCGGTCGGTCAGGTAGCCGGGCAGATAGCCCATCGAAAAGGGCTGCAGGTCGGAGTAGTCGAACGGCTCGATGGCGTCCATATGCGCGTCAGGCATCTTGCTGGATGCGTCAACGGGAACTTTCTCGAAGTCCATCGTGCCTTCGCGCGTGGCATCGTAGAACTCGGTTTCGACGTAGTCGTTCTCGGAGTCCGACCAGTAGGTGGAGTTCGTTGCGGTGAAGGTCGCGCTGCCCTCGGCCGAAGCGGTGTACAGCCAGAACGGCACGTACACGCCCTGAACCTCTTCAAGGTGGTTTCCCTTGGTGAAGTTGTCGGGCAGGAACTTCTTGCCTTTGTAGTATTCCTTAAGGGCGTCGACTGCTTGGTCTTTGTTCTGGCGGAAGGGGATGACGAACTCGGGGCGCAAGGTGTCGTTTAGTTGGCCCGGCAGCACGGTGGGATTGCCGCAGTAGGGGCACTGCGTGACGGCCGTGGTGGTGTCGGTAAGCAGTTCGGCGCCGCAGCTGGAGCACGTGAACGGGCGCAGGTTGTCCCGCTCGCCCTCTTCCCACTTCGAGCGGTTCAGGTAGTTCTGAATGGGGTCGAAGTCCTTGTCGGGCGCGGCGTTTTGCGCAGGCGTGCTCGCTGGTTCTTCCGGCGCTGCCTGGGCGTTTCGCTTTGCCTCGGCGGCGACGGCTGCCGCAGCGGCTGCCTCGTGCTTCTCTTCGGATTGAGCGTAGTACTCCTCAATCTGGGCGGGTGTGAACTTCGACCCGCAGTAATCGCACTCAAGAAGGCCTGATTCGCTTGAGAAGTGAAGCGGGCCGTTGCACGAGATGCACTGGTAGTTCGTTGTCTCGAAAGCCATGTACCCTCCTTTTTGCGTGTGCGGGGGTTTCCGATTCGAATTCTAACGTATGGCGATAGGTCACTGTTAAAGTGATTGCAAAAATGGGACGCGTGGCTCACGGTATAATCCCGTTCTGTGACATATGACCCCGCTTCGGCGAAACAGCCGTCGGCGGGTTGTTTTCAATAAGAGAGCGAAGAGGGCAAAGGGGAAGATCGCATGGCACGTACGTTTTCGGTTTTCGGCGACTCCATCAGCACGTTCGAGGGGTGCACGCACGAGGGCTTCGCGGTTTTCTACAACAAGGCGAATTGCGAGCGAGCGGGCATAACGTCCATTGAGGACACCTGGTGGATGCGCGTTATCCGTGCTTTCGACGGCCAGTTGCTGGCCAACGCGGCGTGGTCGGGCTCGATGCTTGAGGGTGCAGGCTACCCCTGCGGCAACTGCAACGAGCGCGTTGCGGCTTTGGGTGTGGACGACGCGGCGCCCGACGACATCCTGGTGTATTACGGCATCAACGACTACGGTTGGGGAGGCCCCGATGCCCAGGCTCGCGGCAGGGGAAGCGCCATGCCGCGTTGTCTGATTCAGGCCGGCTTGCCCGACCCGGTTGAGGCAGGTAACGCCCCCGCGAACGCAGCGCAGGGCTTCGGCCGTGCGTACGGTCAGATGATCGACCGCATGAAGAGCCGCTTCCCTAAGGCGCGCATCTGGTGCTTCACCATGTTGCCAGGCCGCGTGAAGTACCACGCGAAGTCAACGTTCCCGTACAACTATCGCGGCGTGGCGTTTTCGGCGTACAACCAGGCCATCATCGATGCGGCCGAGTCACACGGTGCCATTGCCGTCGACATCGCGTCTATGGGCTACGACTACGACAGCATCGAGGGCACGCATCCCACCAAGCTTGGCATGCGTCAGATGGCCGACATGATGGTTCTGGGCATGAAGAGCGTCTCGTCGTCGTTCCGTAAGCCCAGCGATACCGAGCTTGCCGCGGCGCACGTTGACCTCAGGGGCTTCGAGTCCAGCGACCCGTGCCCGTATCCGGGCCGCTCGTGTGTGGGCTGTGCGCATGCGCTTTCCACGGGCAACAGCTGGATGCACGTCTGCCAGCTTTCCGAGTAGGGGGCGCGGGGCGTCGGGTCGGCTTGCGAGCGGGCGTTCTGAGCGCGAAGCTGCTGTCTCGCGACCGGGTGCCGGAGGTGCGAAGACGCAGTCTCGGCCGTCCGGGTGATGTTCCCAAGGTAACAACCGAAAAACAGTCTTCCGAATGACGCGTGCCTTTGTTGACACGCGTTTTTCACTGCCTAAAATCGATTATTAGCACTCAGAGGGCGAGACTGCTAATCGCGTATCGACTCATGTGAGCGGCGCGATTCGCGCTAATCCCATGCAGACGGCGCGACGCAGGCGGCCTTGCAAAACGAAAGGACATTCGCACATGCGCAAGTTCAAAACAGAAAGCAAGAAACTGCTTGATCTGATGATCAACTCCATTTACACGAACAAGGAGATCTTCCTGCGCGAGCTGATCTCGAACGCTTCGGACGCCGTTGACAAGCTGTACTTCAAAAGCCTGACTGATAGCTCCATTCAAATCGGCAAGGACGACCTGTTCATCAGCGTCGCGTTCGACCCCGAGGCCCGTACCATCACCGTTTCCGACACGGGCATCGGCATGACCGCCGACGAGCTCGAGAAGAACCTGGGCACCATCGCCCATTCGGGCAGTCAGGAATTCAAGGCCGAGAACGACCTTGCCGAAACCGACGCTGCAGGCGTCATCGGCCAATTCGGCGTTGGTTTCTACTCTTCCTTCATGGTTGCCAAGCGCGTGCGCGTGGTTTCCAAGGCGTACGGCTCCGACGAGGCGAACGCCTGGGAGTCCAACGGCATTGACGGTTATACCATTGAGCCCGCCGAAAAGGCCGAGCATGGTACCGAGATCACGCTGTTCATGAAGGACGACACCGATGAGGACAGCTACACCGCCTACCTGAACGAGTATGAGCTGCGCCACCTTATTCAGCAGTACAGCAACTACGTGCGTTACCCCATCAAGATGGAGGTTACCAAGTCGCGCGAGAAGGCCAAGCCCGAGGATGCCGGCGACGATTACACGCCCGAATATGAGGACTACACCGAGGTCGCCACTATCAACTCGATGATCCCCATTTGGAAGCGCCGCAAGTCCGAGGTTTCCGACGAGGACTACAACGAGTTCTACAAGTCCAACTTCCATGACTTCGAGGATCCGCTGCGCAGCATTTCGGTTCATGCCGAAGGCGCCCTTACTTATGACGCGCTGCTGTTCATCCCGGGTCGCGCCCCGTTCGATATGTACAGCCGCGATTTTGAGAAGGGCCTGGCTCTGTACAGCTCGAACGTGCTGATCATGGACAAATGCGCCGACCTTCTGCCCGATTACTACAACTTCGTGCGCGGCATCGTCGACTCCGCCGATCTTACGCTGAACATCTCGCGTGAGACCCTTCAGCGCAACAGCCAGCTGCATGCCATCGCCAACAAGGTCGAGAAGAAGATCACCTCCGAGCTTGAGAAGATGCGTGATAACGAGCGCGAGGATTACGAGAAGTTCTTCCAGGCATTCGGCCGCTCGCTCAAGTTTGGCGTGTACCAAACGTACGGCTCGAAGACCGACGAGCTTGCCCCGCTGTTCCTGTTCTGGTCTGCCAAGGATCAGAAGCTGGTCACCCTTGACGAGTACATCGAGGCCATGGATCCCGAGCAGAAGGACAAGAAGGAGATCTACTACGCTGCGGGTGAGTCGCGCGACACGCCGATGACGCTTCCTGCAGTTAAGTCGGCTCTGAAGAAGGGCTACGACGTGCTTCTGTGCACCGAGGACGTGGACGAGTTCACTATCCAGTCCATGCGTGCTTACAAAGAGTTCAACATGAAGAACGTGACTTCTGCCGATCTTGATCTTGCTACCGAGGACGAGAAGAAGCAGGCCGCCGACGCCACGAAGGAAAACAAGGAGCTGTTCGCCGCCATGAAGGAGCTTCTTGGCGACAAGGTATCCGACGTGGTCGTGTCTCCCACGCTTGAGGACGCGCCGTCCGCTATCGCTGCGAAGGGCATGCTGTCGCTCGAGATGGAGCGCGTGCTGGCTCAGGGCCCCGACGCCGAGCGCGCGAAGGCCCAGCGTGTGCTGCAGCTGAACGCCAAGCATCCGGTGTTCGAGAAGCTGAAGGCTGCCAAGGCCGCCGACGACAGCGAGAAGCTGGGCTTGTACACCGAGCTTCTGTACGATCAGGCGCTGTTGGTTGAGCGTATGCCTATCGAGGATCCGGTCGCGTTCGCTGAGACAATCTGCAAGCTGATGTAACAGCGCGATTCGTTTCCGATCGGGTTGATGCAACGCCGTGGGCTGCAGGTGCAGCTCACGGCGTTTTCTTGCTCGTGCGGCGGTCCTTACGGCGTGGGGCTTCGCGCGCGGTCGTGTCGCCGCCCTGGCGGCGTTACCGTTTCGTAGGGGATACTCACCACGCGTGGCGCAACGTTGCGGTAGAATCTGAAGAAAGGCTCGCGTTGCCTGCCCGCGCGGTTCACCCGCGGGCATGTGCGCGTTCCGTTAACCGTTCATAATCCGTATCAGATAAGGAACGTCATGGATTCCGTCGATTTGTCCGCCGCGCTCACGCGCATCCCCGATTATCCCGAACCCGGCATCATCTTCGTCGACCTCACGTCGCTCATGATGGACGCCGATGCCCTGCAGGCAGCAGTCGACCGCATTGCCGACCAGTTCGCAGGAAAGGGCATCACCAAGGTCGTCGGTGCCGAGGCCCGCGGCTTCATCATCGGCACCCCGGTTGCATACAAACTGCACGCAGGGTTCGTTCCTGCACGCAAGCCCGGCAAGCTTCCGCGCGAGGTTATCTCGCAAAGCTACGAGCTTGAGTACGGCACCGACTCTCTGCAGATCCATGCTGACGCCATCAAGCCCGGCGACATCGTCCTTATAGTTGACGACCTGGTTGCCACCGGCGGCACCGCCATCGCCCAGAAGAAGCTGGTCGAAGCCGCAGGCGGCACCGTTGCCGGCTTCGCGTTCATCACCGAGCTTGAATATCTGAACCCGCGCGAGCTTATCGCCAAGGAGTCCGATGCTCCGGTGTTCTCGCTGGTTCAGGAAACGAAGTAAGTAAGCAGTCGTGGGCGCCGCAAGGCGGCGCGGCTGCATTTGCGTCCTGCGGGACGCTTCGAGGAAAAGAGGTAGTCATGGCACTTTCGAAGATCTTGGTTCCCATTGATGGTTCCGACGGCGCCAACCATGCGCTCGAGATGGCGAAAACCTTGGCCGAAACTAATCCCGAGATGCAGATCGACGTCTTGTACGTGGCGCCTATCCCCGCGTTGAGCGAGGAGGCCAACGCCGAGCTGGGCCACATCATCACCCTTATGAAGGAAGACGGCAACGCCATCCTTCAGACGGCCCTTGATTTCTTGGGCGACACCGCCGAGCAGGCCGACGTCATGTGCCTGGCGGGCGTGAATCCCTCTGCCGAGATCGTGAAGCTGCTTGAGAAGGGCGGCTACGACCTGGTGGTTATGGGCAACCGCGGTCTTTCCGGCCGTAAAGAGTACACGGGCTCGGTCAGCTACAAGGTGCTGCACGCTTCGCCCGTCGCGGTTCTTATCGCGAAATAGCGTTCGCGGCAAAACGGCGTTTGCACAATGGCGGAAATCTAAAGGGAGGTTGGCAACAAGATTGCCAACCTCCCTTTCTTTCTGACGTCTGAGCTGGGTACAGACGGCACCAGTTGCTACGCGCAGAGCATTGCGGCGGGAATGACGTACACGCCGTCATCGCGCCTGTATGCGAGGTTGCCGCGGCCCACCACCACGGCAAGAAACGCCGGCTCGGCGTTTTGGGCGGCGGGGTTGGCTGCAATCTTGTCGCGTAAAGCAAGCAGATTCTTCGCGCCTTCGTCGGCTTTGGTGTCGGAGAGCTTGATTTCGATTCCACCCCAAACGCCGTTGCGCTCCACGATCGCATCGACTTCAAGGCCATTAGCGTCTCGATAGTAGAACACGTTATTGCCAAGGCCGGCGTAGGACGACAGGAATACGCGCAGATCTCTGATAACCAGATTCTCGAACAGCATGCCCAGCGTTTGGGTGTCGCTTAAGAGCCTTTGGGGCGTGGCGCCTAGGAGGGCTGCGGCAAGGGATGGGTCGCAGAAGTAGCGTTTCGGTTTTACGCGCACGCGGGCTTTGCTGCGCATAGGGGGCTCCCAACCACAAAGCTCTTCAGTGATCATCAGTCGGTCGAACAGCTCGAGGTATGCGGCGATGGTCTCATTCGTGGGGGCGGCTTCTCCGCTTGCCATGTCTTTGGCAAGGGTCTTGTACGTAACAGCTTGGCTTTCGTTCAAGGCAAGCGCTTTCATAAGGGAGAGCGCCGTCGCGGAGGATCGGCCTTCCTCGATGACGTTTTGATTCGCGACCGCATTTATGTATTGAGCTGCGGTTTCGCTGGCTGCTTCATCAGAAAGCCCCAGATTGGCTGGCCATCCTCCGCGGCAGCACCAGCGGGCGACATCAAGGATGCCGGTTTCTCTGCGAGCTGGTTTGATGTCCTCGCCCTCGAATAGGGCCGAGAGGGAAACCGTCGCTTCTCCGTCGCCCGATTCGCATAGGGTCATGGGCCTCATAGTCAGGCGAGCTATTCTTCCAGCGCCTGAATGTCGGACCTTGTTGCGATCATCCTTTTTAAGAGCCGTCGAGCCGGTGAGCAATAGCAGTCCGCGTTGGTTGCCCGAATCGTCTACGAAGCGTCGCGCTGCGTCCCAAACCTCAGGCACCTCCTGCCACTCGTCAACAAGGTGCGGCATGTCGCCGAGAAGCGCCAGGGCGGGGTCGAGTTCGGCGGCTTCGCGCTCGGATGGGTTGTCGAGTTTGGTGATGCTGGCACTTCGAGACATTGCCGTCCAGGTCTTGCCGCACCATTTGGGACCGTTGATCTCGACGCATCCGAACGCCTCCATAAGGGAATCGAGCCGCTTTTCTAGCAAGCGCGGTCTATATCCTTTAGGGATGAGTGTTTTTGATTTGGCCATAGTACCGACCTCGATGATCTGGACATTCGATATTTTGCACGATTCTCAGTCGATATTTTATCGCAGATCCATTCGATGTTTTACAGGGTTTTCAATCGATCTTTTGCAGCAAAACGAACCGTGCTTTTGCAGCAATCTCAGTCGGTGTTTTGCAGGCGATTTTTGCGTGCGTTCCACGAAAACCCTTACAGCAGGCAGACCGAAGATCCCTCGTCCAGCGCATATGCCAAGAACTGCATGCGCTTCTCGACGCCCTCGATGATCTGCGAGCATTCTTTCAACTCGGCCGAGGAATCGATGCCGCTGACCTCACCGATAGCCTTGTACTTCAGGTCGTGCTCGAGGCTGGCCCAGAAGTCCATGGCGATGGTGCGGATCTGCACTTCAACGGGGATCATCTGTTTAGAGTCCATGAAGAACACGGGGATGCGCACAATGACGTGAAGGCTTCGGTAGCCATTGGGCTTGGGGTTGGCGATGTAATCTTTGATTTCGACGATCTCAAGGTCGTCTTGGCGCTTCAGCATTTCGACCATACGGTAGACGTCTTGGATGTACGAGGTGATGATGCGGATTCCCGCCACGTCCATCAGATGCGCCTCGACGTTCTCGACCGTGGGGTTGTAGCCGTAACGGACGATTTTCTCGTACATACTGCGCGGCGACTTGGTGCGCGACTCGATGTGATGGATGGGGTTGCGGTGGCTGCGCACCTGCAGGTCTTTGTCGATGATCTCGAAGCGGACCTTCAGCTCGCTCATGGCCGCGTCGTACTTGCGGATATGCGGCAGGATCTTCGATGCGAAGGCCTCGTACGGGTAGGCCATTTCGATTTCGGGGGGAACGGAACGGGGCTTAGAGCCGGTGACGTGCTCGATGTTTTTGGCGACCGACTTCACAGACATTGGGCGCATCTCCTGTTCGCGTGCATTGCGCGCGATAACGGTTTCGATTTACGACGGCGCCCGCAAAGCGAGTTGCTTGCGGGCCGCGGGTTTCCATTATACTGGGAAAGCGGATGCGTTAGGCGGCGTCTTGTCCACGGTTTGGGAACGACTCTGCCAAAACGGCACCCTATCAGGGACGATAAGGGGAATACCCCACAGAAAGGCAGAGCATGGGCATTCAGAAGGTAACGGCATTCGAAGACGAGCGGCTCGATGTGTACGCTCGTTTGACCGACCTGCAGCTTCGAAGCAGGATCGAGCCCAGCAAGGCCATTTTCATTGCCGAGACCGTTGAGGTGATCGTTCGCGCGCTGGATGGCGGCAACATGCCGCTGTCGCTTCTAACCGAAGAGAAATACCTGCCGCAGCTTGAGCCGCTGATGGATCGCTTCCAGGCTGCGAACCCCGATGCGCCTATTTTCGTTCTGCCCGAGGACGAGCTGAAGAAGCTCACCGGTTTCGAGTTGACGCGCGGCGCCTTGGCGGCATTTCGTCGTCCGCCCGAGCGCAGCGTTGAAGAGGTTGTGCGCGATGCTCATTTGGTTGCGGTGCTCGAGAATATCCGCAACCACACGAATGTGGGCGCGATCTTCCGCTCGGCCGCAGCGCTTGGCGCCGACGCCGTGCTGGTTTCACCTGCGTGCTACGACCCGCTGTACCGTCGCGCCGTGCGTGTCTCCATGGGAACGGTTTTCCAAGTGCCCTGGGCCCGCATTGGGACGAACCCGCACGATTGGGCGCGCGACGGCGTGCCGCTTCTTCACGACCTTGGGTTCACCACGGCGGCTATGGCCCTTGAGGACGACTCCATCTCGCTTCGCGACCCGCGATTGGCTCAGTGCGATCGTCTTGCGCTGGTGTTCGGCACCGAGGGCGACGGTCTTGCGCCCGCAACTATCAGCCGATGCGACTACACCGTGCGCATCCCCATGCGACATGGCGTCGACTCGCTGAATGTGGCCGCGTCAAGCGCCGTCGCGTTCTGGCAGCTGGCGCGTTAGCTAGGTCAATCGGCCGATTCCCCGGCCATCGTCGCAATTTGCCGTATTCGTGTTAAAGAATCGTAATAACCGCCGATCATGCGCTATTCTGTCTGGAGCACAGGGCATCGCGTGCGTGCGGTGCGTTTTGCAAGGAACGTTTCAAACAGAAATGAGGGATTATGTCTAAGAAGAAATGGCTCGCGCTTGTCGCCGCCGGCGCTCTTGCCGCCGCTCTGGCGCTTGTCGGCTGCGCTTCGGGCAATTCGGGCTCGGGCAGCGCAAGCGGCTCTGCTTCGGCTAGCGCTTCTGGTTCTGCCAGCGCTTCCACCGAGATGAAGCTTGTGAAGGAAGGCAAGCTGCTCATCGCTACGTCGCCCGACTTCCCGCCGTTCGAGAACCTTGAGAATGGCGAGATGGTCGGTCTTGACATCGAGATTGGCAAGGCTGTTGCCGAGAAGCTGGGTCTTGAGCCCGAGTTCGTTAGCCTGCAGTTCGACAGCATCCTTACCGCTGTTGCCGCTGGCACCCAGGCTGACGTCGGAATCTCCGGCCTCACCGTCGACCCCGAGCGCGCCAAGACCGTCGACTTCTCTGACAGCTACTACGTTGACGACCTGTCCGTTGCCGCTATGAAGGACAACGCCGACATCACCGCCGACAATGCTGATGAGGCTCTGAACAAGGAAGGCGTTGTCATCGCCGTTCAGTCCGGTTCTTCGGGTGAGACCTACGTCAAGGAGAACTACCCCAAGGCCACCGTTCAGCCTTACGGCAACTCCACCGACGCATTCGCTGCTCTGCAGTCTGGCCAGGCTAACGCCGTGTGCACCAACAAGGCTGTCGTCGAGCGCATGCTCGCCAACGCCTACACCGATGCTCAGGTTGTTAAGTCCATTGCCACCGGCGAGGAGTACGCTGTCGCCGTCGCTCAGGAGAACAAGGCTCTGACCGCCGCCATTAACAAGGCTCTCGAGGAGCTTCAGGCTGACGGCACCATCGATGCTCTGGTTGCCAAGTACATGTAAGACCGCAACCCGATAGCTTCGGATTGACTCGGGTGGGGCAGGCTGCGAAAGCGGCTTGCCCCACCTTTTTTATGCCCGCGGGGTAGGAAGTGCCTAAAACACGCCTTTGACGTGGTAAAATCCGCAACGTAAATGGCACAGATGGTTGCGTCGGGCACGGCGCGGGCGCGATTGCGCTTGAGAGAATGCGGGTGAAAGTCCTGCGCTCTACCAGGAACCGTAAATGCTGATGGGCAGGGTTGCCGCGGGCGCGCGGGCTGTCCAGACGAGGCGAAGTCGGATCGCTCATCCATCGCACTAAGCCCTGGGAAAGAGAGGAACCGATGAGCATCGGCCCCAAATTCGTGCGCGCTAACGCGCCCGACGATTCTGCTGTGCAGAACAAGACAGCGCAGAAACCCGAAACATTGAAGACGTCTTTGTGGCGGCGTACGCTTGCCAGCTTCATGGCGGTTGTCATGGCAACGGCCATGACGCCAAGCTTGGCGTTCGCCGATTCCGGCGCGAAGGCCGCCGAAGACGAGGCTGCGGCTTCGCAGCCTGTTGCCAAGGATGCTGCTGCTTCCGACGGCGAATCCGCTGCAGCCAAGGATGCTGTGGAGGCGCCGAAGGCTGAAGCCGCTGACGCTCAGCAAGAAGACCAGTCCGCTGACGAAAGCAAGGCCGAGCAGAGCGCTCAGGCAGCTTCTGGTGGCGACGACGCCGATGCGGTTGCTTATGCCGCTGAGACTGTCACGGTTAGCAGTGCTACCATTCATAACGCATCCGGCAAAGACGTTACCTGTACGGACAGCAGCGTCCCTGCGGCCAAGGTTGGCGATACCGTCAAGCTTGTTGCCATGTGCGAGTACGAAGATTACTTGGGCGACTACGAGGACGTCGAGCTTACCGACTCTGAGTATGCCCAGCTCACCTACCAGTGGTACATCGGAACCGAGAGGGCGTCTGCTCATTCCGCCTCTGGTTACTCCGCTATCGACGGCGCTAACTCCCGCGAGCTGGTCATTACGTCCGACATGGTTGGCAAGTACGTGCTGTGCTACGTGACGTACAACAAGTGGGACTCCAAAGATACCGCCAGCCTTGCCAAACCCATTGAGGGCGACGCCGTTGCGCCGTCCAACCCCGATGCCGCGAAGCTTGCCGAGGCCGCCAAGAAGCTTTCTACATGGAAGCCCGTTCTTAAATATGGCGCCGACACCAATATCGTCGACATGCTTAAGTCCAAGCTTCAGGAGCTTGGCTATCCTGATGTGGCCCCGTCTTTGAAGTCGGTCTGGTACGGAGGTTCCGACCCCGCTCAACAGGGCGGCATTGCCGATGATGGATCCGTCACGTACTTCTTTTTGACGAATGCCGACAAGACTGTCTTCACCGACTGGTCTGTTTTGCGTCAATTCCAGCCCACGTACACGCTGACGCTGGGCGAAGAGTCGGTCGAGTTCACCCCCAGCTCGAACTCCATGCTGCCGTGGAACGACGCGAAGGTCGAAGCTTATCTTTCTGACCTGCTTGATTCCGCCGAGCTTACTGCGTCCGTGAAATCGGGCGTTGCTGAGTCGTCCGTCAAGGAAGAAACCCTTCCCGGCACGCTTTACTCGAATGGCAAGAAGGTCGCGTCGCTTACCTGGACTTCATCCGATGAGTCTGCGGCGAAAGTCACTTCCAGCTACGACTCCGATTACAACACTGTTTACAAGGTTGCCTACACACATGGTAGCGGCGATGCCGCCGTTCAGCTTAACGTTTCCGTGCAGATGTTCGTTTCCGGTTACGACAATGCACCCGGCACCAGCGTCGATCGCTCATACCAGGTGAAGGTTGCCTCTAAGTCGGATGAGGATGTCGCTGCCGAGAAGGCCGAGCTTGAGGCTGCGCTTGCCCAGATCGACGGGCTTGTCGTTGCGTATGACGACACCAGCAAGGGTGTCGACCTGTCGGCTGTCGAGTCCGACTTTATCTTGCCCCGCGCCGGGAAGCTTATCAGGGACAACAACGTCAAGCTTTCGTATTCGTCGAGCGACGACTCCGTTCTGAAGATCAACGGCTATCGCGTTATCGTCACTCCCGACATTGCCGGCGGAACCAATCAGGCCACCATCACGGCAACCCTCACGCGTGATGGCGTCGTCGCAACCCGCGATATCGTTGTCAACGTCAAGCCCATCGACGAGGCCGAGATCGATGCCGCCGTTGCCTTCATGCAAAAGGTGAAGGACGGTTATGCCGCATCGCTTCTGGGAAACAACGCTTCCGTTGACAGCGTCAGCCAGGACCTGAACCCCTGGAGCACCGCTGTGCTTCAGGACGACGGCACGGTTTCATATTCGAAGAAGTACGAGGCGGGTGGTCTTCATACTGCCGATCTGCCTGGTTACGACTCTATGGCCGGCACGAACTGGCGCACGTTCAAATCTGACAATAGTTCTGTTGTTGCCGATGAGACCCTGCGTGTCACTCAGCCTGTCGCCGATACGCTCGTTACGGTGCAGAGCTCTCTTACGTACGAGAAGTACGTGGCCTTGGCCGAAGCTCATCCCGAGAACGCCAAGCTGCAGAGTTTGGTGAACCAGCCTGTTAGCGCGACGTATCGCATCGTTGGCACGACCGATCATTCCGATCCGCAGATCTCGGTGAACTTCCAGTTGGTTGGCGTTGATGCCAAGGGCAACGACGAGGTTTGGTCGGATGGCGCCCAGGGCATCGCCTTCGGTTCGACCGCCGATGCGCTTATAGAGCAGGTGCTGAACGCATGCGAACTCATACATACTTCGTCGACGAGCGCGTACGGTTATTACCTTTCCGACATCACGTCTGCTGATGGCAGGACGCTCGGGTATGACGCGGCAACCGGGAAGTACTGGCAGCTGTTCGTGAACGGTAAGGCGTCTGAGGTTGGCGCCAGTAGCGTTACTCTGAACCCGGGCGATTCCGTCGTTCTGTATTACTCGGCGTTCGGCGATACACTTGACAACATCGGCAAAGCCATGTTCGTCTCGACAGTCAAAATCATCGGTCCCGACGCTTCCGGCAAGGATGTTGTTTGGGCTCCCGAAACCGAAGTGAAGATCGCCGCCGAAGATGGCATGACCGCAGCAGCTCTTACCAAAAAGGTTCTTGAGCGCTATGGCATGACCTGCGATGGCGGCATGTGGACCATTTCCGCCAAGGACGGCGGCACACTCCCGAACGGCGAGGCAAGCCTGGGCAGCAAGCAGGATGCCCAGGGCAACTGGTTGTGGTGGGCCTTCTATATCAATGGGAAGCTGAGCAATAAGCTTGCCTCGACCTATAAGGTTCAGCCTGGCGACAAGATCGCATGGTATTTTGCAGGTGACGGCGCCGAACTTCCCAAGGCTGATGTAGAAACCAACCCCAAGGCCGATCATCCTTCTGTTGATGTGCAGTTCAACGGCTTTGCCAATGGCGGCACCGGAGCAATCACCAGCGGCAACACGCCCGTGGCCAAGACTGATGCCGCATGGAGCAGCAGCCTGCTTACCGATAAAGAGCGCGAACTTGGCGCATCTTCGTCGGCCTCTACGCCGCTTGTCGTTGACGGCAAGCTGTACGTCGTTTCCGCTTCGTCTTATTTCGATCCGACCACCCAGGTGTACACCTCGAGCCTTGCGCGCCTTCAGCTGATCGACTCGGCAACGGGTGCGGTTGCAAAGCAAATCACGCTTGGCTCGACGATGGATACCACCTGTCGTCCGATTTACGCTGACGGCATCATCGTCGTTCCCCTGGCGGGCGGTTATCTGCAGGCCGTTTCGGCAACCACTCTCGAAACTCTTTGGGTGAGTGACGCGTTCGCGAATCAGAATCTGTCCACGCTGACGATCTCCGATGGCTACGTGTACTTGGCAACCGTCGATTCGTTTGACGACAGCTGGTCCGCCTCGGCAGGCACGCTGCGTCGGGTGAATCTGCTTACGGGTGCCGTTGCGGGCTCCTTCACCGATGACGGTGCGGGCTATTACTGGGCCGGCGGCGTGATTGTCGGCGACTACTACGTTGTCGCCGATGACATGGGCGGCGTGTCGGTATTTTCGGCCGATCTGTCGCGTAAAGTTTCTTCTGTGAGCGCGTCCCCGGTGGGATTCCGCAGCGTGCTTGTTGTTGACGACGACAACATCTATGCCGTTTCGAAGGACGGCGTCTTGCATCGATTCGCCGTTGATGCGGCGGGCAACCTGTCCGAGACGGGCAAAGTCCAGTTTGCGGGCTATTCCACGTCCACGCCCACTATCAGCGGTGGTTATGCATTTGTTGGTGGTTCCGACGATTACAAGGGCGTGCTTGCGTGCATCAAGTTGTTCGACCTCAGCGTGACCAAGGTCACCAAGGCCGATGGCGAGCTGCTTCCGTTCGAAAGCAAGAGCACTCCGCTTGTTTCGACGCGCAACGGAAAGACGTACGTGTACTTCACGCTAAATGGCGCCCAGGGCGATCGGCCCAACTACACGTCGGGCGGCGGTGTGTATGCGTATTGCTTGGGCGACGAACAGGCGAAGCTGATCTTTGCTCCGGGTGTTGGTTTCGCGCAGTACTGCATGGCCTCGATCGTTTCCGATGGTGCGGGCAACTTGTACTACACGAATGATTCGGGCTATTTGTTCAAGATCGCGGCGCAGGAAGGCGAAGCTACCGAGCCCGTCACGCCGGCGGATCCGAAGCCCGTGCCGGGTGGACAGCCTGGTGGTGGCAACGGCGGGGCGTCTGGTAATGACGGTGACAACAACGGTTCGCAGCTTGGCGGCTACGTCGCACCTGCGGCAACTCCGATCGATGACGCCGATGCTGACAAAGCCGATGCCGCTAAAGCGGAAGAATCTGACGACGCGGCGACTATCCGATCTGCCGCTGGTGGCGAAGAGGACATCATGCTGATCTCGATGGACGATGGTGCTGACCAGCCCGTCAAGGGCGGAACGCCCCTGCCGTTCGTTTTACTTGGTGTGGGCGGCCTTGGTCTTGCTGGTGCTGCTGCCTGGATGATCGGCGTCAGGCGTCGCAATTTCGGAAGGTAAGGTTGCGAAGTGACCGATAACGACGTCGAAAACAAGTTCAGCCATAGCGAGTCCGAACCGCCTCGCGATTCGGCTCGCGCAGCCGCTCTGACGGTGGGAGGCCCCTCCGTCCTTGACGAAGGTTCCCAACAGTCGATCCCCACGCGCACGCGCGTGGGGATCGCGGCGCTTGTGCTGGCTTCCATTCTGCTGATAGTCGCTGGCGTTTTCTTGATATTCGGCGGCACGTCTGGCGGTGCCAGCTTGCCTACTGGATCCTCCTCCGCTGTCGCTTCGGCATCCGCAGACGATGGTGGCAGCGCGGCCGAATCGGGTTCGCCCGCATCCTCCGAGGGAGGCTCTTCGGCACCCGCTGACGGTAAAACCGTTGCTTCCAACGACGGATTCGCTTCTTCTACAACCGACTCTCCTTCGCGCGACGAGGGGTCGTCGACAACCGATGGCAGCACCCCGTCTTCGTCGGGGCAGGACGCTTCGCCTGCCCCTTCTCCCGAGCCGGCCGAGCAGCCAAGCCAGACGCCGTCCAACCGCATCGCTGTTTCAGTTTCTGTCAGCAGCTCTGCTGTGGGCGGATCTGTTTCGGGCGGCGGTTCTTTCGCTTTCAACCAAGGCGCCACGGCTTATGACGCGCTTTGCGCTTGCGGGCTGTCGGTGAACGCGCGCGGCAGCCAGTACGGCCTGTACGTAAGCGCCATCGGCGGTTTGGCAGAGAAAGAGCACGGCGGCAAAAGCGGGTGGGTGTACTCCGTGAATGGGATTTCACCTATGACGTCGTGCGCCAATTACGTTCTTTCCGATGGCGATGTTGTTAGCTGGTTCTACGTCACGGGCAACTAAGTTGCCATCGTCGTACTGCTTGCTGATGTTGATTTGACGCCTGATAGAGATGCAGAACGTTTTCCATACATATCACCCTGCTGTGGCATTCCTGTTCCTTGCCTGCGCGCTTGATTTGTCTATGTGCTGCATGCACCCCGCGTATGTAGCGCTTTCTCTTGCCGGCGCGCTTGCGTGCTCGTGCGTGTGCCGTGGCGGACGCGCCACTTTGCTGTCGCTTCGGTGGGTTGTGCCTTTGTGCCTGATCGTGGCTGCGGCAAATCCGTTGTTCGTCGCATCGGGTTCCACCGAGCTGTTCCGCGTGGGTTTGCGCGCCGTTTATCTTGAAGCGCTTATCTACGGCTTGTGTTCGGGCGCGGTGTTCGCGTCGGTGTTCCTGTGGTTCGCTTCGTATTCGTCCTGCATGGATTCCGAAAGCTCGCTTGCCCTGTTCGGCAACGTCTTACCCGTCGTGACGCTTATGGTCTCGCAAGTGTTGCGCCTCGTTCCCCAGTTCGTTTCGCGGGGAAAGTCTGTCGCCTGCGTCCAAGACGCCGTGAGCGTTGCGGCTCCCAATGGCAAGCGCGAGGCGGCGCGTGGGCGCATGCGCATCGTCAGCGTTTTGATGGGATGGGGAATGGAAGATGCCCTTGAGCGTAGCGACGCCATGCGGGCGCGCGGCTACGAATGCGGGGCGAAGCGCACGACATATAAACGGTTGCGTGTTCATGTGCGCGATGCCGTCGCTGTGGGATTCGTTTTGGTGTTGGCGGTGGTTAGCGCCGTTACCGCATGGGCGGTTTGCTCGCGCTATTCGTTTTATCCCGTGACCGATCCGGTTGCGTTTTGGTGGGGGTATATCCCGTATGCCCTGTTCATGATGGTGCCCGTGATTCTGTGGGTGATAGATTGGTGGCAATGGAGGTCGTGCGAATGATGACAGGAGAAAAGCTCGCTGGCGCCGTTGCCCCTGCGGTGGTTGTTCAGGATTTCGGGTTTCAGTATCCCAGGCAGGGTTCGGCCGATGCGCGCGAGGCAGTGCGCGGTGTTTCCTTTCAGGTTGAGCAGGGGGCGTTTTGCGTGATGACCGGCTCAACCGGTTCGGGCAAGACCACGCTTCTGCGCTGCATGAAGCCCGAGCTTGCGCCGGTGGGCACACGAAGCGGTTTGCTCAGCGTGCTTGGGTATGAGCTCTTCGGGGCGAGTGGAGATGGTGCGCGCGGCGTGGGCGCGGGTGTCGCTGTCGAGCGGGCTGCTGGCGATGACCTGCCCGTCATGTCGCCGCTCGAGTCGGCGCAGTCCATCGGCTTCGTGATGCAGGACCCGTCGGCGCAGATCGTGTGCGACACGGTTTGGCACGAGCTTGCTTTCGGGCTTGAGAACATCGGCATGCCGCAGGACCAGATGCGCCGTCGCGTGGCCGAGGTTGCCCATTTCTTCGGGATCGAGCCTTGGATCCGTTCTTCGACGGAATCGCTTTCGGGCGGTCAAAAACAGCTGGTGAATTTGGCTGCCGTTCTGGCGCTTCGTCCGCGCTTGCTTCTTCTTGACGAGCCAACGGCGCAGCTTGACCCCAATGCTGTCAAGCAGTTCGTTTTTCTTTTGTCCCGTGTGAACCGCGAGCTGGGCATCACCGTGGTCATGGCGACGCATTCGCCCGAAGACGTCGAAGCGCACGCAACCCAGTTCGTTCGCCTTGACAACGCGGTTGCCGCCGCTTCGCGCGAGCAGGCGGCGCGTGTTCTGGCCCCGCGTCGTGCTGCTCGAGCGGCTAAGCTTGCGGGCGAAGAGCCTGCCATCAGCGTGCGCGGCTTGCATTACCGGTTCGAGCGAAAGTCGCCGTGGGTTTTGCGCGGCGTCGATCTTGATATCACTCAGGGCAGCGTTCATGCCGTCGTGGGCGGCAATGGGTGCGGCAAGACCACATTGCTGCGCTGCATCGCGGGGGTGCTCAAGCCGCAGCGTGGCAGCATGAAGAACAGGCTGGTGGGTTCGCAGGCGCTGCTTCCGCAGGACCCTAAGGCGCTTTTGGTGTGCGATAGCGTGATGGAAGAGCTGATGGAGTGGTCGGGTCGCTGCGGCTACGATCGTGCTCAAGCAGTAGAGGCTGCGCATCGGTTTGGGCTTGACGGGTTTCTTGATTCGCACCCGTATGACTTATCAGGCGGTCAGCAGCAAAAGCTCGCCTTGGCGAAACTGTTGCTTGCGAAGCCGCGTTTGTTGTTGCTTGACGAGCCCACCAAGGGTCTTGACCCGTATTCCAGCGCGGGGCTGTCCCGTATCATTCGCGATTTGGCGGACCAGGGAACAACGATCGTCTTGGTGACGCACGACCTTGATTTCGCGTTCGTAGTTGCCGACCAGATCTCGATGCTCTTCGACGGTGAGGTTGCTTGTAGCGAACCAGCCGAGGAGTTCCTGGCGAACAATTTGATGTATTGCCCCAATGCGAAAAGCCGCTTGTTCGGCGCGATTGCTGCTGAAGTAGAGGTTGCTGCTGAAGCGGTGGACGCTGGCGGCGACGGTGGGGCCGTCAGCGCTGCGAGAGGCGCGCTTCATGAATAGGTTCGCTCGTGTGACCGTCGAGGCGGTTGCTTTGGCGGCAACCCCGGTGGTGCTGGTGGCATGCGCGGTTGCCAACGTCGAGCAGACGGCGGCGCTGTCGTTTGTCGTGGTGCTTGCTTCGATTGGCGTTTTCTTCGCAACATATGAGGCTTCGCGCCCGCGCTTGCGCGACATCATGCCCACGGTGGTGTTGGCAGCTTTGGCTGCGGCGGGCCGCATTTTGTTCGCGCCTATTCCCGACTTCAAGCCCGTTAGCGCAATTGCGATCATCGCGGGCGTCGTCTTCGGGCGCCGAAGCGGGTTCATGGTAGGTGCACTGGCGGCGCTTGCGTCTAACTTTTTCTTTGGCCAGGGTCCCTGGACGCCGTGGCAGATGTACGCCTGGGGCCTTGTGGGTTACGGCGCCGGCCTTCTTGCAAGTGCGGGCGCGGGCGACAAGCGCCTGGTGGATGCGCATCTTTCGGTGGTGTACGTCTATGGGTTCGTGACATGCTTGGGGTATGGCTTCATCTTGAACGCATGGAGCATTTTGGCGTTCTTCCATGCGCAGGCAAGCGGCTGGGCTGGCGTTCTTGCGGTGTACGCCGCGGCGCTGCCGTTTGACATCGCGCATGGTGCGGCTACAGTCGTCTTTCTTCTAGTATTGTACGCCCCGTGGGTGAAGAAGCTTCGCCGCGTGCGCGTGAAGTTCGGCTTGGCGGGGTAAGGGTCCTTTTGCTTCGCGTTTTGCTTTGATTCGCATCTTCATCCCGTCGTGTCCCCCAACTTCATGAGCCGTGTGTGGCAATTACACGCTTCGTTGCGTCGCCAACTGTTTACGAATTGAAACCGTGGCTATAATGAAAGTTCCTGCATTCATTGCGGGTTTTCGTTGTTGTCGACCTATTTAGACGGGTTTCTATGATGTTCAAAACAAACCGTGCGGTTTGCAAAAAGTCGTTTTCGCTGCTGTTCGTTGTGGCTCTGGTTGCCTCGCTGGTGCTTCCGTTTGCTGCTTCGTTCGTTTCCCCTGCTTCGGCATACGCGCTTGACGTGCAGAAGTGCACGGCGCGCCCCAACTCCGATTCCAGCAGCGATGTTCTGGGCGGCGTGGAAACGCGCATCACCTGGGAGGCTCAGGCAGATGCCGACGAGTCGCTGGCTTCCATCTCGCTTACCCTTCCCGAGGGAACCACGTGTTCGATCAACAACGCCAAGGCCACGCTCCTTACCGGCGATGACCTTATGACCCGTGTGAACCTGAAGGCAACATTCGCTCAGGACGGCCAGACTGTCATTGCGTCGTTCGGCGAGCCGGGTCAGGCTGGCGGTTACTATCGCATCGAGCTTTACGGCGTCATGTTCCCACAGAACGGCGGCGATCAGCAGCTTACGGGCGCCTACACGCTTACCGACGGCACGGTCAAGAAGATCACCTCCATTCCGACCATCGCGGTTAAAAGCACCACCTTCGTTCAAACCCTTTCCGACTCGCTTGCTCAGCAGGAATGGGTGAAGGCCTGGAACTCCAACACGTTCCTGCGCCTGTTCCTGAACCCGCCCATCTTCGTTTCCAGCCTCCCCATTGTGCTGCAAGGCTTCTTCATGGCCGTGGGCATCGTTTTGGTGGCGTTCCCCATTGCCATTCCGCTGGGCCTGTTGCTTTCGTTCATGCGCATGTCCAAGTTCGCCATTCTGCGTGGTCTGGGTTCGCTCTACGTTAACGTGGTTCGCGGCACCCCGGTCTTCCTGCAGGTGTACATCGCGTTCTTCGGCCTGCCACTGGCTGGCATCAACATCCCGTCGTTCCCGCTGGGCGTCATCGTTTTGGCCATGAATTCGGCTGCGTACCAGTGCGAGATCTTCCGCGCGGGCATCCAGTCCATCAGCAAGGGCCAGTTCGAGGCTGCTCGCTCGCTTGGCATGAATGCCGCGCAAACCATGGCGTACGTCATCATCCCGCAGACCGTTCGTCGCGTGCTGCCCACCATGACCAACGAGTTCATCCTGCTGTACAAGGACACCTCCATGCTGGCCGCCGTTGGCGTTATGGAGCTGGTCATGTACGCCAAGACCATCGTCGCCTCCACGGGTTCCATCACCCCGTACATCGTCGCGGCGCTGTTCTACTTGGTGCTTACTCTGCCGCTTGCCAAGGTTGTCGGCAACCTCGAGCGTCGTCTTGCCGGTAACGAGACCGGCGGTAAGAAGAAACGCGACAAGAAGGGCGGCAAGCGCAAGGATTCCGGCTTCGTCGACGCCAAGATCGAGGGCAAGGACGAGTCTGGTTCCGGCCTTGAGGTTTCGCCCGAGCGCTTCTCGAGCATGTAAAGACTGGCTCCCATATCGGCTTCGAACGCCCCGCCTGTGTGACAGGTGGGGCGTTTTGTTTATCTGAGCTGGTGAAATGCAGTTTCTTCCTGGACATTTGAGCCGTGAGGCTAAATACTCAAAAAAGAAGGTGACGTTTTGCCGAGGTGCGTTAAAATGAGCTTAAGCAAGCACCCGAAAGCGGTGCGCAAACGTTTCACTAGGAGGCCCATCATGGCTCGCTACACTCGCATCTTCGCTGCTCTCGACGGCGGCTCTACGCAAGAAGCCGTTCTCGAGCGCGCTATCAACTTGGCCGAAGACAATGGCGCCGAACTGCTGCTCGGTCATGTCATCGACTCTGTTCCGTATGAGGCCAATGGCATCGACTTCGTTGCCTTGTGCGATGATGGCCGCGCCCGCATCGAGGAAGACCTGAAGGACCTTCTGGACAAGGCTCGCAACTCCGAGAAAATCCCTTCCGTCAAGCTCGAGGTTCGTGCTGGTCGCATTAACGACACCCTAGCCGAGCGTCTGGTTCAGCCCTTCAAGCCCGACCTGGTTATCTGCGGCGCCCGTGGTCTGTCCAACATCAAGTACGCGTTTGTCGGCAGCGTTTCCACGTTCCTTATCCGCAACATGGAGTGCGACGTCCTGGTCGTTAAGCCCGAGGTCAAGTAATCGCCTCTGCGCTACTGTGCAACGTTGCGTTTATTAAATCTTATGCACCCCGTCGAACGAATTCCCTTCGGCGGGGTGCTTTGGTTATAGTTTCAGGTATTCGAAAATTCACGGACGATTGGATGAACGATGATCAATCCCAGGATGTTGGCGCTTGGCCAAGAGCCTTCCGCCATTCGCAAGCTGTACGCTCATGGTCTGCGCCGCGCTGCAGAAATCGGTGCCGAGAACGTGTTCGATTACTCTATCGGCAATCCGTCTGTTCCAGCCCCCGCAGGCATTTCCGACAAGATCAAGGAACTTGCCGACGCCGATCCGGTCGAAGTGCATGCATACTCCATGTCCGCCGGTTTGTACAGCACCCGCAAGGCCGTTGCCGACAATCTGAAGCAGCGCTTCGGCATTCCGGCTACGCCCGAGCGCATCTACATGACCGCCGGCGCCACGGCTGCTTTGGATATCACCATCTCGGCCCTCACCAATCCAGGCGACGAGGTTATCGTTAACGTGCCGTACTTCCCCGAGTACCGCGTGATGATTGAAACCGCCAAGTGCACCTGCGTCGAGGTTATGATGACCGCGCCTGAGTTCCAGCTTGATATCGACGGTTTGCGTGCTGCCATCAACGAGAAGACGTCCATGATCATCATCAACTCGCCCAACAATCCCGTTGGCTGCGTGTACTCCGAGGACAACATCAAAGCCCTTGCCGCTCTTATGGAGGAAAAGCAGGCCGAGTACGGTCATCCCATCTACCTGCTTTCCGATGAGCCGTACCGCGAGGTCGTCTACGACCTGGACGTACCGTTTGCCGCGAACTACTATCAGAACACCATCGTGTGCTATTCCTGGGCAAAGAGCCTGTCCCTGCCGGGCGAGCGCATCGGCTACGTTTACGTTTCCGACCGCATTGACAACGCCGATGAGGTGTTCGCCGCGGTGTCCGGAGCCGGTCGTGCGTTGGGCTTCATCTGCGCTCCGGTTTTGTTCCAGCAGGTTATCCAGGATTGCATCGACCTGCCCACCGATGTCGAGGCATATCGTCAGAATCGTCAACTGCTCACCGACATGTTGTCCGAACTTGGCTTTGAGTTCGTGAATCCCGATGGTGCCTTTTATCTGTGGGTGAAGGCACTCGAGGACGACGCTCAGGCGTTCTCCGATCAGGCTAAGACGCACGAACTGTTGCTGGTTCCGTCTGACAGCTTCGGTATGAAGGGTTGGGTGCGCTGCAGCTACTGCATCTCGCCCGAGACCATCAAGAACTCCCGTGCTGCATGGGAGGCGCTGAAGCAGGACTACGTCAAGTAAGCCAAGCTTCTTATCGGTAAGGTCATAGGCGCCAAGAGGCGCTAGCGAAAAGAAAAGGGGTTGTCGCTCGACGAGCGGCAACCCCTTCTTGCATCGTGGTTTCGCGCGGTGGCTATTCGGAGCGAAGCGCCTCGACCGGATCGCGCTTAGCTGCCATCGACGAGGGGATAAGGCCCGCGACGAACGTTAGGATCACGCTAATGGCAATCAGGAACAGCGCGTTGCTGAGCGGCAACGACATGACGTTGGGCACGTCGAACCCGGCAAGCACGATGGCGTTCACGGGGATCGAAGCCAAATACACCAGCAAGATGGCGAATATGCCCGAGATCAGGCCCTCGATGATGGTTTCGGCGTTGAAGATGTTCGCGATGTTCAGCTTCGAAGCGCCCATGGCGCGCAGGATGCCGATCTCTTTGCGGCGTTCGAGCACCGAGATGTACGTGATGATGGCGATCATGATCGAGCTGACCACCAGCGAGATGGCTACGAACGCGATCAATACGATGCTGATGGTGTTCACGATGCTGGTGACCGAACTCATCAACGTGCCAACCAGGTCGGTGTATTGGATGGTGGATTCGTCGTCGCCCGCGGTGGTCTTGTCGCTGTTGTAGGCGTCGATAAGGTCCATGACCTTCTCTTTAGCGGGGAAGTCAACAGGGTAGATGCTGATGGTTTCGGGGCTGTTCTTGTCGGCGTAGCCCAGCTTGGTCAGGTTATTGTCGTAGGTCAGCTCCTCGGAGTTCATGTAGTTCGTCATGAGCGAGGCAAGATCTTCCTGTGTCATGTTGAACTGGATGGCGTTGGCGAATGCGCTGGCATCGAAATGGAAGCCGTTGGCAAGTGATTCGCTGAGGCCGGACATCTGGCTGGAAAGCTGGCTTGAGATGCTTTGCGACAGCTGCGTGCCCATCTTGTCGGCGGAAGCGGCCATTTGAGCTGCCATCTGCTGCGTCATGGCGGTTGCCATTGTCTGAGCAGCTTGTTGCATCAGGGCGCTTAGCTGCTGAGACAGGTAGGGCGCGAACTGGTTTTGCATGTAGTCGCGCATGGCCTTCTGGATGACGTCGGCATAGGCACCTTGCGAAGCGGCCTGAACGGCGGCGGCGTCTTGAATGCCCTCGTCGGTTTGCAGGAAGTCGCTGTATGCGCGGTTGTAATCAAGGGTGCCGTCGGGGTTCATGTATGTGCCGGGGTTCTTCATGACGAACGACATGAAATCGGCCATCATCTTGCCTTGCGCCTGATTCAGTGCCTTCTGCTGTTCGGGGTCGATCTCGGCCTTCAGCTTCGACATGTCGAACTGCGGGGCGCCTGCCAGGATCTTTGCCATAACCTCGGGGCTGAACGACTGGCTAAGCGCGCTGGTATCGATCTTGGAAACGTCGATGTCGCCGCTGAACGAAGACATGTCGATGCCCGACAGATCGAGGCTCACGTCGGTGCTATTGGAAAGCGCGCTGGTGTCGAAGCTGAATGCGTTCTTCAAGGCGTTCTCGTCGATGGAGAACATCGACTGCATGTCGAAGCCGCTCTCTTGGTCGTCCTGCAGTTCCTCAAACGACTTGCCGGTGAACACGTCGGTCTCGCTGTTGGCAAGCTGCTGCTTCACGATGTCGGAGCCTGCGGCCGCGTCGATGAGGTGATCGATCAGCGCGGGGGTGTAGGCAACGCCTTCGCCCAGCGCATGCGCCGTGGAGACGTCAGTGGGCTTCACAACGCCGACGATCTTCAGCTTGATGCCGTTGTTCACCTGCTGCGTCATGTACTCGGTGTCTTTGGACATGTCGGTCCAGGTGCCCTGTTCGGCGTTGTACTGGTACTTCGCGCTTGCGGGCACAACCGAGAACTCAAGGTTCAGCGCGTCGTCGTAGGTGAAGTTCTTGCTGACTTCGGGAACGGTCACTTCGTCGCCCGAAAGTGCATCGGTGACCATGTTCTTCATGATAGTCGGGTCGTAAACACCCAGGCTGTACAACGTGTAGTCGCTGATGTGGCCCTGCTTGGAAAGAACCAGCACGCCCTCATCGTAGCTTTCAGGCCAGCGGCCCTCGACAACTTCCATCTGCGATTCGATGATGTCCTGGTTGTCCAGCATTTCTTGGAACGCCGACATGCTGGAGGACCCGGTCGAAAGCGAGGAGGTGCTCACACCGTTCTGGAAGATGGCGGCCATCGACGAGGGATTTAGCTGGTTGATGCCGTTTTCCTCGGGGTTGGCCATGTACACCTGCGGCTCAACGCCGTAGTTGTATTGGATGGTGTGAACGTACTGGTCGATGCCCGAGTTGCCGTTCTCGAGGTATTCCTTGAACGCGACCAAGTCGTTGTTCTTAACCTTGGCGAACATGTCGCTCATGATGTCAGATTCGGGGATGGGCGTGCTGGAGGTGCGCTCGGCGCTTTTGTCGACGTTGTCTGCGTCTTCGCCTGTCATGTAGCCGCTCATGCCGCCCATAAGCGCGGTGAAGTCGAAGCTGGACTTGGTGATGGTAAGAGGGTAGCTTGTGAGCGCCTCTTCTTCGGTGTCGGCGATGTAATTGTTCACGCCGTTCGACAGCGCCAGGATGGATGCGATGCCGATGATGCCGATAGAGCCCGCGAAGGCGGTAAGGGCGGTGCGGCCCTTCTTGGTCATGAGGTTGTTGAAGGAGAGCGCCAGTGCCGTGAGAAACGACATGCTGGCCTTCTTGTCGGGCTTCTTCGCTTTGCCAGCGGTTCTTGTGGTGGCACTAGCTGTGGCTTCGTGGCTTGCATCGTCTGGTGCGCCAACGGGGTCGTTGTCGCCGATGATGTGGCCGTCCTTCAGGTTGACGATGCGCGTGGCGTACTGATGCGCCAGCTCGGGGTTGTGCGTGACCATGATGACCAGGCGATCGGACGCAATGTCCTTCAGCAGGTCCATAACCTGAATGCCGGTCTCGGTGTCAAGCGCGCCCGTTGGTTCGTCGGCAAGGACGATTTCGGGGTCGTTCACCAGGGCGCGCGCGATGGCGACGCGCTGCATCTGGCCGCCGGAAAGCTGGTTGGGTCTCTTGTTCATGTGGTCGCCCAGGCCAACGCGTCCAAGCGCCTCGATGGCGCGCCGGCGACGTTCGGCGCGCTCGACGCCGGTAAGCGTCAGGGCAAGTTCCACGTTCGACAGAATAGTCTGGTGCGGGATAAGGTTGTAGCTTTGGAAGATGAAGCCCACGCGATGATTGCGGTAGGTGTCCCAGTCGCGATCGGAGTATTCTTTGGTGGAAACGCCGTCGATTACCAGGTCGCCCGAGTCGTAGTGGTCAAGGCCGCCGATGATGTTGAGCATGGTGGTCTTGCCCGAACCCGAGGTGCCCAAAATAGCGGCGAATTCGTTGTCGCGGAACGTGATGGAGACGCCGTCCAAGGCTGTTTGCGTGAAATCGCCGGTGGTGTACGACTTGCGGATATCGGTGAGCTGGAGCATGCGGTGCCTAACTTTTTCGTTTGAAATAGTGTTGCGTGTGGGCGGGTGTTGGCTACTTGGCCACGACCCCGTTCACCAGCGCCGAGACGATGCTGATGATGATGCTGGCAAGGAACGCGCTTCCGAACCCTGCGATGCCAACGCCCACGTTGAACAGGCCGTTTGACAGCCAGCCGGCAACGTAGAGCATCAACGTGTTCACGATAAGGTAGAAGATGCCGAAGGTCATGAACGTAAGCGGTAGGCTGAGCATTTGAACGATGGGTTTGAGGCTGGTGTCAACCAGGGCAAGGATAAGGCCCAGCACGATGATGCCGGTGATGCCGTCGGCGACGGTAAGACCAGGGACGATCCAGATTGCGGCGGCGCAGGCGATTGCCGTGACCAACCAGCGAATGACGAATGACATGGTTGCCTCGCTTCTCGTTGGTTTTGCGTTGCCCGAAGCGGGCTGAAAACGCGCATGTTCAACCTATATACTCGTTTCATTCTAGTATTTGTTCGCGCCCCGAAAGTCAACGGCGCGTTAATCGTAAAATAGCCGTTAGTTTTTCAATCACAAGGGGAGTACCGATGGCTCAGAAGCGATCCGATACCGCGTCGAAAAAGAAGACGGCGAAGAAAAAGCCGCAGGCAAGCGGGGCGGGCAAGAAGAAGATGAAGACGAAGCGCCCTGCTGCCTCGGCTCCTTCCAAAAACGACCCCTGCGGCGCAAGCTTCAAGTGCGGCGCGTGCCAGCATATCGCCAAGCCCTACGACCAGCAGCTTCAGGCGAAGGGCGAATATGTGCGCCAGCTGTTCGTCAATGCGGGCATTGTTGCGGATGATGCAGTGGCAAACGAAAGCATCTTCCTCCCGGTTTTGGGCATGGACGAGCCTTATCGCTATCGCAACAAGGTTATCTCGCCGTTTGCGCGCGGCAAGCGTCTTGCCGACGGCAAGCGCGGCGCACGCTACGAGATCAAAACCGGCATGTATGCGGCTCATTCGCACAGGCTGGTGGACACCGACGGCTGCCTGATCGAAAACGAGCAGGCCAAGCAGGTCGTTCGCCAGATCAAGCACCTTATGGGCAAGTTCGGCATCGAGCCCTATGACGAGGACGCGGGTGTCGGCTTTATGCGTCACGTGGTGGTTCGCGTGGGTCACGAGAGCGGCGAGATGCTGGTTACCTTGGTTACGAACGACGACGAGTTCCCTGCGTCGCGCGCATTCTGCCGCGAGCTGGTGCGCCGCTGCCCGTTCATCACCACGGTGGTGCAGAACGTGAACACGCGCCAAACCAACGTCATCTTGGGCGAGAAGGAGAACCGTCTGTACGGTCCCGGGTTCATTTTGGACACGCTGTGCGGGCTGAGCTTCCGTATCTCGTCGAAGTCGTTCTATCAGGTGAACTCGGTGCAGACCGAGGTTCTGTACAACACCGCCATCGACCTTGCCGAGCTTGATGGGACGCAGGACGTCATCGACGCCTACTGCGGCACGGGTACCATCGGCTTGGTTGCGGCGTCGCGTGGCGCCCGCTCGGTGGTGGGCGTTGATTCGGTGGAGTCGGCCATTCGCGACGCTCGCGAGAACGCCCGCCATAACGGCATCGAGAACGCTCGTTTCGTGGTGGGCGACGCAAGCGCGTTCATGCGCGAATTCGCCGCAGGCGACGGTTTGGCCGACGAGGGGCTTTCTTCGGCTGAGGGTTCTGCTGCGGGTGCCGGCCCTGCTGCGGGTGAGACCGTCGTGTTCATGGATCCGCCTCGTGCGGGTTCGACCGAGGAGTTCCTTGACTCGCTGGCGATGCTTGCCCCCCAGCGCGTGGTTTACATCTCGTGCAACCCTGAAACCCAGGTGCGCGACCTGGCGTATCTGCAGAAGCTCGGCTACAAAACGACGAAGGTCGTTCCCGTGGATATGTTTCCGCACACCAACCACGTCGAGACGGTGGCTTTGATCGTCAAGGGCAGGTAGGGGCCGGAAGGCAGCGCTCTTGCTCGGGCCGCTTTCCTGTGCTGACGTCATCTCGCCTGTATACTTATTCGAATCGACGCCTTTGGGAGACAAGGGTCCAGAGAGGCTGGGGAAGTGAGGCAAACGTGAGGTATCCGGAATTCATCGCGCAGGGCGAGACCATCGGGTTTCCTGCGCCATCGTTCGGCGCGAACATCGAGCCCTATCGAACCGCGTTCGACCATGCTCTTAAAGTTCTTTCGGGCCGCGGTTACGAAGTGAAGCCGGGCTCCAACGCATATGCGGGCGACGGCATTGGCATTAGCTCCACGCCGGAAAGCTGCGGGCGCGAGTTCACCGAGATGTACTGTGCCGACGATTCCGCCGCGCTTATCGCGTGCGGCGGCGGCGAGCTTGCGTGCGAAACGCTTGCCAACGTCGACCTCGATGCTGTGCGCGCGGCGAAGCCCAAGTGGTTCGAGGGCTACTCCGACAACACGAATCTCACGTTCACGTTAACCACGCTGTGCGACGTCGCCTCGGTGTACGGCCCCTGCGCCTCAACGTTTGGCATGGAGCCGTGGCATACGTGCGTCGAAGACGCGCTTGGCACGCTTTCCGGCAGTAGCGCTTTCTTGGATGAAGAGGGCATTCCTCACATCGTTGCGAACAGTTATCCGCGTCACGAGGTCGAGGGGTTGAAGGATGCCGAGCATCCTTTGGCGCCCTACAATTGCACCGCGCTTTCGCTGAGGCGCGTGCTTTCGAACGGCGAGATGCGCATCGGTGATGGCGCCGCGTACATGGAGGGCCGCTTGCTGGGTGGCTGCATGGACATTCTCGCCATGTTGGTGGGAACACGATTCGACCAGGTGAAGGCGTTCAACGAGCGCTATGCCGACGATGGCGTCATCTGGTTTTTGGAATCGTGCGACTTGAATCCCATGTCCATTCGCCGCGCGCTTTGGCAAATGGAGAACGCCGGCTGGTTCGATAAGGTGCGCGGTTTCGTGCTTGGCCGCCCGCTCTGCGGTGCCGAGCCGTTCTTGGGCTTGGACGCGTATCAGGCTGTGTGCGGCATTCTGGAGAAGTACCACGTGCCTATCATCATGGATGCCGATATCGGGCATATTCCCCCGTCGATGCCGTTGATCTGCGGTAGCTTCGCGAAGGTTACGTGCATGGGCAACGATATTTCGATCGAACAGATTCTAAGATAGGAAGCAGGTATGGACGTTCTTTCCAGCGCACGCGAGGTCATTTCCGCGCATGGGCTTGCAACCGGCGAGACCCCGGTGCTGTTAATGGTTTCGGGCGGCTCCGACTCGACCGCGTTGGCGTACATCGCCGCCGATCTTGTTCGGTCGGGGGACATTGGCCCTGTTGCCATGCTTCACGTGAACCATAAACTGCGTGGCGCCGATGCCGACGACGATGCCCTGTTCACGGCTCAGCTTGCCGATGCGCTGGGGATCTCTCTGTTCGCATGCGAGATCAACGTATCGGGCATTGTCGCTGCTGAAGGCGGCAACATCGAGGCCGTTGCGCGTCGTGAGCGCTATGCCGCAGCGCACGATGCGCTGGTCAGCCTGTGCCGCCACGTGGGCGCGCCCGTTTCCGAGGGGCGCATTTTCACGGCGCACACTGCTGACGATCGGGTCGAGAACTTCTACATGCGCTCGATCGTGGGCACGGGACCAGGTGGGTTCCGTGCCATGCGCTACCTGAATGGCCAGGTGGCGCGCCCGCTTCTTGAGGTTGGTCGACAGGACTTGCGCGACTACTTGCAAGAACGCGCCGATTCAGGTCTGCTTGTTGTGCGTGACGGTCAGGGCGCTCTTTGGCGCGATGACGCCACCAACGAGCACACCGATCGCTTCCGTGCATTCGTTCGCGCCGAAATCGTGCCGGACGCCAAGGAGCGCAACCCCAAGCTTCTGCAGACTTTGACGCATACCATGAATCTGATCGCTGATGAGGACGAGATGCTTGAGTCGTACGTCGATCGGCTGATGACGTCGACGGTGAAGTGGGAGAGCGTGCGTCCCGGCGCCGATCCCGATTACATTGACGGCTGCGTCGTGCTGCCTGCGTTCGCCCATGAGCCGCGACCGATCCAGCGCCGACTGGTCACGCGTGTGCTGAGTTTGATCTTGGGGGTCGAGCCTCGTATCGAGGGCTCGTCCGTCGAGGCGGTTTTAGGCGCGGTTGAAACCGGGGTTGCGGGCGATGGCAAGGCCGCGGCGGGCATCAAGGGAGGCTACGTTGCCAACATCCAGGGCGACTTGGCTGTTTCCGCCAACAAGCAGGGTGTGCGCATCGAGCCCATGGCCGTTTTCCGTGCGCGTCGTAAACGCTTGTAGATAGGCTGCGTGCATGCGCGCGTTTTTGCGGTAGAATCCGCCTGAACCAAACGAGATTTTAAACATGACTAGTGAGGGTTTGCCGATCATGCAGGAAAACAACGAGCAGATGCAGCAGCAGACCGATCAGACCTCTGAGCGGGCAGGCGAGGGTGCTGTCGAGGAGGCTATCGCCTTCGATGTCATCTTGGCCAGCGGCTCGCCACGCAGGAGACAGCTGCTTGAAGAGGCAGGCGTCAAGTTCACGGTGCATGCCGCCGAGGTTGACGAGTCGCTCGAACCCGACGACATTGCTCAGCCAACCGAGGCCGCGAAGAAGCTTGCCGAGCGCAAGGCCGGTGCGGTTGTGCAGGAGATCCTGGGAACGCCCGGCTTCGTCGGCTCGATCATCGTATTGGGCGCCGACACCATGGTCGTCCACAACGGCACCATCTTCGGCAAGCCTCATAACGCCTCCGAGGGAACGCATATGCTGCGCACGCTTTCGGGCGACACGCACCAGGTCCATACCGCGGTGTCGGTATGGCTGGTTCATGCTCACACCGAAGAGGACGTTTCGCTTGGCTACCGCACGTTCGTGGACACCGCGCACGTCACGTTCAAAGACCTTTCCGATCAGGAAATTTCGGAGTATCTGAAGAAGGGCGAGTCGTACGACAAGGCCGGCGCCTATGCCATTCAGGGCGAGGGTGCGGCGTTGGTCGAGCGCGTCGACGGGTCCATCTCCACCGTCATCGGCCTTCCCATCGAGCGCCTTCTGGCGGAGTTCCCGGATATTGCGGCCGCGGCCGAGCCGACTCTGTAAAGAGTCGAGCGACAGCCGCCATCGCCAAAAGCGAAATAGAATGATGACCTCCGAACGCGCTTCCGCCGCCGAAGCGGCTTTCGTGAAAGTCACTGAGAGCGGCAAGGTTTCCTGAGGCGTACCGACAGCCACCATTCGTTGAAACCGAGCTGACTCTGTAGCCGCCGAGCCGACTTTGAAGCGTAGCGATAGCTGCCATCGTCAAAAGCGAAATAGGGCAACGGCGCCCGTCGATCCAACCGAATCGCCACCCATTTTGCTCGAGTTCTGACGTTACGCATTTGTGACTCGCCATAAAAATCCCCAATGGTACACTGTTAGCTTGTATTAATAGGCGAGGTGCACCATGCTCCATGGGCGCCAACCTCAAGCAAAAGGGGATATCGTGCATCCAGATATCAGCGAAGTTCTGTACACCGAAGATCAGGTTCGCCAGCGTGTTGCCGAAATCGGCGCGGCGCTTACCGAGGAATACGCCGACGTTGCTGAACGCGGTGAGGGAATCGTCCTGCTCAGCGTCTTGCGTGGTGCGGCAATCTTCATGGCCGACCTTGCGCGCGAGATCAAGGTTCCCCTGGAGATGGACTTCATGGCGGTGTCGTCTTACGGCAACGGCGTGAAAAGCTCCGGCGAGGTGAAAATCGTCAAAGACCTTTCCTCCAACATCCGCGGCAAACATGTCATCATCGCCGAGGACATCCTGGACTCCGGCCTTACCATTAGCTACCTGCTGCGCAACCTGCAGTCGCGCCAGCCTGCCTCTATCGAGGTGGTCACCCTTCTGCGTAAGCTCACGCGCCAGCAGGCCAAGATCAACTGCAAGTACGTCGGCTTCGAGTGCCCCGACCAGTTCATCGTCGGCTACGGCCTCGATTATTCCGAGCGCTACCGCAATCTTCCGTACATCGGCGTTTTGAAACCTGAGGTTTACCGTTAATGGCTCCACAGCGAAACAAGAAGAACAACAACGAAACCAGTGGGCGCACAGCGATCATCGCGGTTGCCGTGTTCCTGATCGTGGCCGTGCTGGTGGGCAACCAGTATCAAGGCCTTATGACCAATGGCTCCGATCAGCGCACCACTGACACGCTTATCACGTCCGAGTTCCTGCAGGCGGTCGAGCAAGATCGCGTCGAGTCGGTTGTCTACGATGCCGGCAGCTACACGGTCACGGGCACGTATTACCCTGCGGCAACGGCGGGTTCTGCGGCACTTAATGCGTTCAACAGCGCATTCAACACCATGAACGCCGCTGTCTCGCAGTACAAGTCCGATGCAGGGCGCGGTCTTACGGGCATCGCCACCTCGTCGCTTGATGGGGCGAACTTGGGCGAGCTGCATAACTACACCACCACCTATGTGGGTCAGGAATCGCTTGCTCAGCTCGTCGCGAAGCATCCGCAAACCTCCTACCAGGTCAAGCTGCCGTCGCAGTGGACCGAGGTTCTTGGCACCATCCTTCCCATCTTGATCATCGGCGCATTGCTGTACTTCTTCTTCACGCAGATGCAGCGCGCCAACAACCAGCAGATGGGCTTCGGCAAGACCAAGGCAAAGAAGGCCGTTGAAGAGCGCCCCGACGTCAAGTTCGCCGACGTTGCCGGCGTCGACGAGGCCGTCGAGGAAATGCAGGAGATCAAGGACTTCCTGGCCAACCCCCAGAAGTACCAGTCTTTGGGTGCTAAGATCCCGCGCGGCTGCCTTCTGGTTGGCCCTCCGGGCACTGGTAAAACACTGCTCGCGCGCGCCGTTGCAGGCGAGGCGGGTGTGCCGTTCTTCAGCATTTCCGGTTCCGACTTCGTCGAGATGTTCGTCGGTGTCGGCGCAAGCCGCGTTCGCGACCTGTTCGCTCAGGCAAAGGAAGCTTCGCCTTCCATCATCTTCATCGACGAGATCGACGCCGTTGGTCGCCAGCGTGGCGCCGGCTTGGGCGGCGGTCACGACGAGCGCGAGCAAACGCTGAACCAGCTGCTCGTCGAGATGGACGGCTTCGAGAAGAACGATTCCGTCGTGCTTATCGCCGCAACCAACCGTGTCGACATCCTTGACCCGGCTCTGCTTCGCCCGGGCCGATTCGACCGCCAAATCACCGTCGACGTGCCCGATGTCAAGGGCCGCGAGCGCATCCTTCAGGTTCACGCTGCCGACAAGCCGTGCGGTTCCGACGTCGACCTTCAGAAGATCGCTCAGCTCACCCCGGGCTTCACGGGTGCCGACCTGATGAACCTCATGAACGAAAGCGCCCTTCTTACCGCACGTCGCGGCAAGAAGATCATCACCATGCGTGAGGTCACCGAGTCCATGGAGCGCGTCATCGCCGGCCCCGAAAAGAAGGGCCGCGTCATGAACGCCGATACCAAGAAGACCATCGCTTACCACGAAAGCGGTCATGCCCTGGTCGGCCACTTGCTTGAGCATGCCGATCCGGTGCATAAGATCAGCATCATCAGCCGTGGCCGTGCGCTTGGCTACACCTTGTCCATCCCTGACGAGGACAAGATGCTCAGCAGCTATAAGGAAATGCTCGACCAGATGGCTGTCTTCATGGGCGGTCGCGTGGCCGAGGAGATCTACCGCCAGGACATCACCACCGGCGCATCCAACGACCTGGAGCGTGCAACCAAGATCGCCCGTGCCATCGTCACTCAGTACGGCATGAGCAAAGAACTTGGCGCTCAGGTGTTCGGTCAGCCCAACCACGAGGTGTTCCTTGGCCGCGACTACGGCAACACACAGGACTACTCCGAGGCAACGGCACGCCGTATCGACGACGAGGTTGCACGTCTTATGCGCGAGGCTCACGACCGTGCTTACGAGATCCTTAGCTCGCACGCCGACCAGATGAACCTCATGGCCAACGTTCTTCTTGAGCGCGAGACCGTCGATGGCGAGGCTTGCCAGGCGCTTCTTAACAACACCTGGGATGACTACCTTGCCCACGAGGGCGAGATCATCGCCATGCATGAGCGTGAAGAGGCTGAGGCACGTGCCCGCGATGCCGCTGCCACAAACCTGTCCGAGGTTCCCGAGGCTCCTGTGGCTCCCGCAGCTCCTGCAGAAGCCCAGCCCGTCGCACAGGCGGTTTCGGCTAGCGCACCTGCCGCTGACGCTTCGGCCGATGCCAATATGGCGAAGAACGACCCTGGTTTCGTGCCGCAGGTCCCCGTTGCGTCGCAGACCCCTGCAGCCAATCCAACTGATGTTGAAGATCGTCCAGGAAAGGACAACTAACTAATGCTTTGGCGTTGTTCCGGTTTCCAATTCGATGACAGGATGCCCATTATCATGGGCATCCTTAACGTTACGCCCGATTCTTTCTCGGATGGCGGCCGCTTCTCGAACGTCGACGAGGCTGTTGCCGCTGGCAAGCAAATGATCGCCGACGGCGCGGTCATCATTGACGTGGGCGGCGAGTCCACGCGCCCTGGCTCTGCCGAGGTGACGGTTCAGGAAGAGATCGCTCGCACGCAGGATGTCGTGCGCGCTCTGTCTGAGGCTGGCATTTGCGTCAGCATCGACACGCGTCATTCCGAAGTTGCACGCGCTGCCCTTGAGGCGGGCGCCAGCATCGTGAACGACGTCTCGGGCTTCCGCGACCCCGCTATGGTCGATGTCGTCGCTCAAGGCGATTGCGGCTTGGTCGTCATGCACATGAAGGGCGAGCCTGGTACCATGCAGAACGACACCACCTACAACGACGTCGTCGTCGACGTGCGCGAGTACCTTCGCGACCGTGCCGCTCAGCTTGAGGAACGCGGCATCGCTCACGATCGCATCTGCGTCGATCCGGGCCCCGGCTTCGGCAAGACGGCAAGCCAGACGCTTGAGATGGTGCGCAATTTCCAGGAGTTCGCACGTCTTGGTTACCCCGTTATGGTTGCCGTTTCGCGTAAGAGCTACATCGGAGCGGCATATGGCATCGACGTTCCGGCTGATCGCGATCAGGCTTCGGCCGAAGAGGCTCTCATGGCTTGCGAGCTTGGCGCCGGTGTCATCCGCACGCACAACGTGCCGCTTACCGTCGAGGTTTTGAAAGGCCTGCGCCCCTTCTGCGTCCTTTCGCTTGGCAGCAATGTGCCGCTTGTCGCGAACGAGGGCGAGGAGCAAGCAGGAAAGATCGCCATCCTGAACCATGTCATTACTGATCTGTGCAGCGTGCCCGACACGCAGATCATCGACATTTCCAGCTTCTATGAAAGCGAGCCTGCTTATCTGGAAGACCAGGATGTTTTCGTGAACGCTGTTGTGCTGGTTCGCACCGGTGTGCCGCCTAAAGAGCTGTTGAAGTACCTGCACTCCATCGAGAACAGCTTGGGCCGCGTGCGTGAGATTCCCAACGGCCCGCGTACCTGCGACATCGACATTGTCGACTATCAGCTCTACATCGTGGACAACGATATCCTCACTCTGCCGCACCCCCGCGCGCTTGAGCGTGATTTCGTGGTGAAGCCCCTTGCTGAGATCCGTCCCGGCTACGTGTTCGCCGACGACACTCCGCTTTCGTTTGACGGCGTGAAGTACGGTAAGGCCACGCTTATCTCGAACCCGCAGTTCTAACTATCGGCAAGGGAGGTTTGCCATGGCGTTCCGTATTGTTCAGCACGATTCCGTTCCAACCACGAACGACCTGATCAAGGACGCCATCAAGCAGGGCCAGCCCGAGGGGCTGGTCCATTGTGCATTCAAGCAGACAGCTGGTTATGGAAGACAAGGCCGCACATGGGTTAGCCCCTATGGTGGCCTTTACGCTTCGTTCTTGTTTCGTCCCGATGTTCCCGTCGAGCAAATCTCGACGATTGCCCTTGTTGCTGCCTTGGCTGTGCGTGACGCGATCGTCGATGCGGTGAAGTCGTGTTGCGCGACTGTTGACGGCTCGATGGGTGATGATCGCCTAGGTATTGAAGACGCGGTCAAAGTTAAATGGCCGAATGACGTGGTGTGCGACAGCGGCAAACTCTGCGGTATTTCGTCGGAACTCGTTCGCGGTGCACTGTGCATCGGGATAGGCATCAACGTGTTCGAGCCGTTCGGGTCGATGTCTGTTTCGGGGAAGAACGTTCCAGCGTATGTGGCCGATTTCATCCCCGGCGTCAATCGTAAGCTTCAAGTTGATTCCCTAGACGATGCGCAGCGCGATCTGCTTATCCGCGTGCGTGATTCGTTGGTTTCTTCGTTCGAGTGTTATTACCGCATGTGGGAGAGCAATGGCTTCGCCGGCTGCGTCGATTCTTTCCGTTCGTGCATGACCATGCTTGGCTCGCGGGTCGAGATCGTTGCCGTTGATGGTGCGTCGTTATCTTCCGGCGTGGTGCAGGGCGTTGCCGATGATGGGCGGCTTGTCCTTCAAGACGATGCAGGCTCTTTTGTTTTCGTCTCGTCGGGCGAGGCCCATATTTCGCGAATTTCTTAAGATTCGCAACTGTTCGGAGTTTCCGAAATCATGGAATTTCAATTAAGCGATACTGGTGATGTGTCGCACGTATAGACCCAATTTGCAGCGTAGTTATAATAAAGAATAGTCGAAAATTCAGGGAAGAAAGAACTACGCCTATGTCTTCAAGCATGTCACCTGCGGAAATGGAATCAGAATCAATCGAGAAGAAGCCTGCCGGCAACGCTGGCGGCGAGCATCATGACAACGACGAAAAAGTTAACAGGCTGGGTACGGGAAAGATCTGGCCGCTCGTTATCGAATTCGCCATTCCTGCAATCATCGGCATGCTGGTGAACGCTGCGTACAACCTTATCTCTGCAGCCTTCCTGGGTCAGGCTTTGGGTACCATCGGCGTTTCTGTCACGCAGGTCGCTCAGCCTATCATGACCATCTTCCTGGCTATCGCCATGATGGTCGGTGCGGGCGGCAACGCGCTGTGCGCACTGCGTCTTGGCGCCGGCAAGCATGACGAGGCCGAGCATGTTCTTGGCAACACCGTCACGCTCAGCGTGGTCATTGCTGCGATCGTCGCGGTTTTCGCCATGTTCCCCTCGTTCTTGGATTGGATCCTTACCATTTCCAGTTGCACCGAGGAAATCCGCCCGTACGCCGCGATCTATATTCAGATCATCTGCTTCGGCTATGTCCTGCAGTGCATCGGTTTCGGTGTGAACAACTTCATCCGTACTGCCGGCGCGCCGAACCGCGCGCTGTTGACCATGGTCATCGGCGCCGCAGTTTGCATCGTTTGCAACTATCTCTTCGTTCTGGTGTTCGACTGGGGTGCGGCGGGCAGTGCTGCCGCAACGCTCGTCGGCCAGGGCGCTTCCTGCGTTTCGGTTCTGTGGTACTTCCTGTTCACAAAGGGCTCGCCGCTTAAGTTGCGTCGTCGTTGCCTGAAGCTGAGCGCTCCTATCTCCAGGCAGATCTTCGCTCTGGGTGCTGCAAGCTTCTGCGTTCAGATCGCCGCTGCCATCCTGAGCTTCGCTACCAACTTCCTGTTGGTTAAGTACGGTGCCATGAGCGCCATCGGCGAAAGCGCCGCATTGGCCTCTATCGGTTTGGTCCAGCGCGTTGGCATGTTCGCGGTTATGCCTCTTATCGGCGTGGCCACTGCTGTTCAGCCTATCCTTGGCTTCAACTACGGCGCCAAGCTGTACGGTCGCGTTCGCACCACGGTGTTCGACGGCATGATCTTGGCGACCATCTTCTCGGTTATCATGTTCGCCATCATCCATCTCTTCCCCGATGAGATCATTGCTTTCTTCGGTCTGACTGATCCGTCGCTCATGGAGTTCGCAGTATTCGCGTTGAAGGTTCAGATGCTGATGATTCCTATCGTCGGTTCTCAGATCGTTGGTTCGAACTACTTCCAGGCAACCGGCCAGCCCGCCAAATCCATTATCCTGTCGTTGTCACGTCAGGTTCTGATCTTGATGCCTCTGATGTTCATCCTGCCCGAGTGGCTGCCTACCTTCACCAGTTTCTCGGCGCTCGACAGCATCTGCATCGCCATGCCGATTTCCGACTCCCTGTCGTTCATTCTTACCGCGATTTTGGACGTCATCGAGCTTCGTCGCCTGTCGCGCATCGAGCATCATCAGCCCGCTCCGCAGTACTAAATCGTCTGCCAGCTCGCGAAATAAAGCTAGTGAGAGAATCGCCCGTGTGTTTACGCGGGCGATTCTGTTGTTTCGGGCGTGTTAGGAACGTGTAGGGAATTGGTCGCAGCTATTGCGCAGTTCGCCGCGCAGTGGGTAACATCTCGCTGTTGCGTCCGTTTCGACAAGCCTAAGGAGGCTTCAGGATGAGTTCTGCTAGTAAGGTTCAACCCTTGACCGCAACCTCTTCGCGCACGCGTTCGCTCGTGTTCGTTGCTTTGTGCGTCGCGATTATGGCCGTTTCCGCATGGGTCACGGTGCCTATTGGCCCGGTGCCCGTCACCCTGCAGATGTTCGCCATCGTGTTCAGCATCCTGGTGCTTACTCCCAAGCAGTGCATCGCGGCTATTTGCTGCTACATTTTGTTGGGTGCCATCGGCGCGCCGGTCTTTTCGGGCATGCGCGGCGGTTTCGGTGTTCTTGCCGGTCCGACTGGTGGTTTCATCTGGGGCTTTATTCTTGGCGTTATCGTTGCCGTGGGTTTGCTTGCGCTGTTCCGTTCGCGCGGCATCGACAACGTTTTCGTTGCCGTGCTGGTTGGCATCGTGTTCACGGTGGTTTCGTACGCATGCGGCACTGTTCAGTTCATGAACATCGCCCACGTCGATATGATGGGCGCCCTTGCGGTGACCGTGTTCCCGTTCGTTTTGCTTGATCTGGGCAAGATCGTTTGCGCCGCCCTGGCTGCGCGCGTGGTCGTGCGCGCCGTTCCTACTCGCTAATCGAGGGGATGGCAACGATGAAGCAGGCGCCCCCGTCGGGGAGGTTCACTGCTTCGACGGTGCCGTCGTGGGCTTCGACGATCGACTTGACGATCGCGAGGCCTAGGCCCGTGCCGCCGGTGTTCCTGGCGCGCGAGGAGTCGGTACGGTAGAAACGCCCGAACAACAACTTGGGATCGATATCCCCGAATCCCGTGCCGTCGTCCTTGACTTGGATGACGGCATTTCCATGTAAGCCCGAAAGCTCGATGGTGATATGCCCGCCGGGCTCGATGAACTTGGTTGCGTTGGCCACCAAGTTGGTAAGCGCCTGCTTCATCATGTCGGGGTTGCCCAAGATGTCGGGGGCCTCGCCCACGACCTGAGCGTTTGCCTGGCTGTCTTCGATGATGGGGCGCAGGGCATCAAGCACACCTTGCGAAAGCTCTCGCAGATTGATGCGCTGCAGCGCCATGGCGTTGTCGTCTTCTTCGATGCGACGCAGGGTGAGCAGGTCGTTGGTCAGGCGCGAGAGGCGCTCGCTTTCCGAGATGATGATGCCGCAGAACTTCGCATGAAGCTCGGGCGGTAAATCGGGGTCTTCCAGCATTTCGGCGTTTCCCCTGATGGCGGTAAGGGGTGTGCGCAGCTCGTGGGCGACATCGCTGATGAACTGCGACTGCACGTTCTTGCGGCGCGCAAGATCGCTTTTCCTTGAATCTGACGTCTTGATTAGGTCGCCGATAAGTTCGGACAGTTCGTCGCTTTCGCGCAAGCGCCCGTCGGGCTCAAACGATACGTCCTTACCGTTTTTGTAGGCCTGCGTTTTGCCGATGAGCAACCTTAGCGGTTCCGCCAGGCAGTGCCCGATAAGGATGCTGATGACGAAAACGAACAGCGCGATAGGCGCGATGATGAACACGCAGGTCCATGGGATGCTGTACGCGATCATGCAGAAGGCCAGCGCAATAGCGGAGCCTAGGATGCACAGCAGCAGCGACAGCAGGGCGAAGTATGTTTCCAGACGGCGCGTGGCGCTCACTCCCCGTTATTTCTTGAAGCGGTAGCCGTAGCCGCGGACGGTCTCGACGAGCGAGGGGTCGTAGCCAGCTTGCTCGATCTTGTCGCGCAGGCGCTTGATGTGGGTGTCGACCGTCTTGGTTTCGGTGAGGTACTCCCAGCCCCAAGCGTCGCGCAGCAGGTCTTCGCGTGACACGACGTTGCCGGCGTTCTTCATCAGGCTGGCAAGCAGCTCGAATTCGCGCGGGGTAAGGTCAAGCGCGCCGTTTGCGCCCTTGGCGGTGTGGGCGTCTTCGTCAAGGGTGAGGCCGCCCGCCGCGATGATATGGGCGGATGCAGCGAAGTCGCCGCTGCCGCGACGGATGAGCGCATGAACGCGGGCGATGAGCTCGCGCACGCCGAAGGGCTTGGCCAGGTAGTCGTCGCCGCCGATCTCAAGGCCGATGACCTTGTCGACTTCTTTGTCGCGTGCGGAAAGGAACAGAACGGGGGACGAGCTGATGGCGCGGATCTTGCGGCAAAGCTCAAGGCCGTCCATGCCGGGAAGCATGATGTCCAGGATATACAGGTCGTACCTGTTCTGCTTGATCATCTCGAAGGCGGTTTCACCATTATCGGCGACGTCAACCTGATAGCCTTCCTCCTTCAAAGCGTAGCTGACGAACTCGGTGATGGACGATTCGTCGTCGACGACCAGGATGCGTTTTTGTGCTTCAGTCATTTCGTAGCCTCTCTTCGAAGCCGAACCTGCAGGGGTCAAGGTTCGTTCTTATGGTTGCTATAATAGCGTTCCGAAAGGCGCACGTGCCGCGACAGTTGCGCCGTCAACCGTATTCGAAAGGGTTTGTTGGGAACATGTTACTTGCCATCGATGTGGGAAACACTCAAACCGTGATCGGCGTCTACGACGGCGAGAGCTTGGTTCATATGTGGCGATTGGGAACTATCAAGACGAACACCGCCGACGAGCTGCGTTTGAAGGCCCTTTCGCTTCTTAAGGCCGAAGGCATTCCCGAAGAGGGCGTTCGCGGCTCGGCGTTAGCCTCGGTTGTTCCCGCGCTCACCGATGCTTGGGTCGATGCATTGGAGCAGATGCTGGGGGAGGCCCCGCTGGTGTGTTCGGCGGAAACGGCCGGATCGCTTTTCAAGACCGATTACCCCAATCCGTCCGAGATTGGCGCCGACCGCATTGCCGATGCCGTTGCGGTGAAGAGCCGTTATGGCGCGCCGGTTGTGGTGGTTGACTTCGGCACGGCCACGAACATCGAGGTCATCGACAAGGATGGCGTGTTCATCGGCGGCATCATCGCGCCGGGCGTTCAGACGTCGGCTTCCGCCTTGTTCTCGCATGCCACGAAGCTGGCGGCCACCGAGCTGATTGATCCCGGCACTGCTATTGGCCGCTCATCTTCCGAGGCCATTCAGATCGGCATCGTACGCGGCGAGGTTGCTCGTGTGGATGGCTTGGTAAGCGGCATTTTCAAGCAGTTAGGTTACACTGCGCCGGTTGTCGCAACGGGCGGTCTTGCCCCTCGTGTCGCCAAAGCATCAAGCACCATCACCGACACGAACTCGCAGCTGACGCTTGAAGGCTTGCGTTTGATCTTCGAGAGCGCGGTTGCGAAATAGTGCGCGAGCGGATTCTTCTGTTGGGGGGTGCGGCGGAACCGACCACGCACAGCTTCTCCCGTTTTGCGACGTTTTTGTCTCATCGCCCGCGCAAGGAATTTCCCGTTGGGGCTCCTGCCGGATCGCCCGCGCGCAGATTCTCCTGTTTTGCGACGTTTCTGCTTCTTTTGGCGTGCCGTTCCCTCTTTTGAATATGCATGTGTTGCAAAATTGGCTTGCAAGCGTTGCAAAACGCCTGATCAGCGAAGGTGGTCGTGATAAGCCGCAGAATCCACTTGCGCAAAACGGGAAAATTTGTGCAAGGCCCCGGCCGAATGTAAAAGGAAAGGCGTGATCCCCGGGAAAGGGCCACGCCTTGTTTACGACCAACTGTTTTCCCGCTGCGGCGGTTGCTGGCAGCGAAGCTGAAGCTCTGCTGTGCCTAAGCCGGTTTCGACAGCCGTTTTGCCGCTGCCGCCTGCGCCAAAAGCCGGTTTCGACCAGGAATCGAGCGAGCTACAGAACCTTGCGGGGCTCGGCTGTGAAGCTGTAGAAGGTTGCGGTGACGTTGTCCAGGCGCATGGCGCAGGTGTTGCCGTCGCCAGCCTTGTACATAGCCTGCAGATTGGGGTACTCGTCCAGGACCTTCTGCTCGATAACCGGGTCGTTGGTGTCGACGCCATCGGCTTCGATGCGTACCCACTGGCTGCCGTCGGTTGCGAAGTCGCAGATCGCCAAACGCGGATGCGCTGCGATTTCCTTCGCCACGTTCTTGGTGCGGCCGGTCTGGATGTAGAACTTGCCGTCGATCAGCGAGAAGGTTCCGAACGGACGAACCTGCGGGTTGCCCTCTTCATCGACGGTTGCCAGGTAGTAGGTCTCGTTCTTCTTCATGAATTCCAAAAGCTCTTCCATGGGTCCTCCTTCGATTGGGTTCGGAAACAAGACGATTATAGTACGTTCTAGCAAACTTATTGAGGCGATAGTGACACTTCCGAGGTCGTGTGGAAACGATTGCGAGCTTGGACGCGAGGCTCCTGGCGTGGGCATTGGGATCAAGATTTCGGGCAGCTTGTGCGGGCTGCGCGTGTCCGCCGGATCCGCATGTCTGCTTGGCCCGTCATATCCGTCAGGCCCGCATGTCCGCTTGGCCTGCGCGTATCCGCATGATGCATGCCCAGCCTCCTGTGTTAATACTGGCGATTGACCGCCCCGACGGGTGCTTGGCGGCGTCATTTGCTATCATGAGCGGGTTAAACTAGCCTGCGCTGCGCCATGCACGCGGCGCTAACAGCCAAGTAATCGTTCCCATCGTTTATGAAAGCAGGTTCGTGCAGATGACCCAGCATGTGTCAGAACACGATGTGCGTGATATCGCCGAATACACGCGCATCCACCTGGACGATTCCGAGGTCGCTCAGATGACTGTCGATTTGAACAACATCATCGACAGCCTGAAGCCCATCACCGAATACGATCTTGAGGGCGTTGAGCCCACGTTCCATCCCATAGGAAGCCTTTCCAACGTCATGCGCGACGACGTCGAGGTGCCCGGCTTCTCTCAGGAAACGGCGCTCGAGAACGCTCCCAAGCAGCAGGATGGCTACTTCCTTATCCCGTCGATCCTTGGTGAGGGAGGCGATCGCTAATGGCAGTTCAGAACGATTTCGCAACCATGGGCGTCCGCCAGATCCAGGCCGGTCTGGCTAACAAGGAATTTTCGGCACGTGAGGTCGCCGAGGCTTCGCTTGCGCGCATTGCCGCGGTCGACGCCGATGTCCACGCGTTCCTCGAGGTCACCGACGAGCTTGCGCTCGCTAAGGCCGCCGAGCTGGACGCTGCCATCTCTAACGGCACCTTCTCCGAGATGGGCCCCCTTGCCGGCATGCCCGTTGCATTCAAGGACAACATGAACCAGATCGGCACGCATACCACGTGCTCGTCTAGGATGCTCGAGAACTACGTCTCGCCCTTCACTGCAACGTGCGTCGCTCGCACCGTCAATGCGGGCGGCATCCCGCTGGGCAAGCTGAACATGGACGAGTTCGCGTTCGGCTCTTCCACTGAAACCTCCGCCTTCGGCCCCACCAAGAACCCGTGGGACCTCTCCCGCGTTCCCGGCGGCTCTTCGGGCGGCAGCGCCGCTGCTGTTGCGGCCGGCCTTGCAACTGTCACGTTGGGTTCCGACACCGGTGGCTCCATTCGTCAGCCGGGCAGCTTCTGCGGCGTCGTCGCAGTCAAGCCCACCTACGGCATGGTTTCCCGTTATGGCGTCGTCGCCTTCGGCAGCTCGCTTGACCAGGTCGGTCCGTTCGCCCGCTCGGTCGAGGACGCGGCGCTTGCGCTTAATGCCATCACTGGTCACGACCCGCTGGATGCAACCAGCCAGGATGTCCGCACCGACTTCACGGCTAACTTGGCCGAGGGCGTGCGCGGCATGAAGATCGGCCTTGTCCGCGAGTTCATGGAGGCTGAGGGCCTGCAGCCTGAGGTCCGCGCGAAGATCGAGGACGCTGCCGAGCAGCTGCGTCAGCTTGGCGCCGAGATCGTCGAGGTTGATTTGCCCAATGCCAAGGCCGCCATCAGCGCATACTACGTGCTTGGTCCGTGCGAGGCTTTCTCGAACCTGTCTCGTTTCGACTCGGTCCGCTACGGCTACTGCGCCGAAGGCCACACCGATCTGGGCGGTCAGTACGAGGAGTCGCGCGCGAAGGGCTTCGGCATCGAGGCGCGCCGCCGCATCATGCTGGGCAGCTACCTGCTTTCTGCAGGCGTGTACGAGAAGTACTACTACCCGGCGCAGCAGGTGCGCACCCTTATCACGAACGACTACGTCGAGGCCTACAAGAAGTGCGACTGCATCTTGGCTCCGGCTGCTCCTCGCACCGCGTTCAAGTTCGGTGAGATCTCCGACCCCACGTCGATGTACCTCTCCGATATGTTCACCATTTCCATCAACATCGCCGGCAACGGCGGCATGAGCATGCCTTTGGGCCTGGGTGCTGAAAGCGGGCTGCCGGTTGGCGCTCAGCTTATCGCGCCGCAGTTCAAGGACCAGAACATGCTGCGCGTCGCTGCCGCGCTCGAGACCGTCTACGGCAAGGCGCCCGTTGCGCCTGCGTTCGCAACGGCAAAGGGGGCTAACTAATGAAGAAGCTCAACGAAGTTCTTGAGGATTGGGAGGCCGTCATTGGCCTTGAGATCCATACCGAGCTGACCACCCTTGAAACCAAGATGTTCTGCGGCTGTAAGCTTGAGTTCGGCGCAGCCCCGAACACGCACACTTGCCCGGTTTGCCTGGGTCTTCCCGGTGCGCTGCCCGTGCCGAACAAGGCCGCTATCGAAAGCATCGTGCTGGCCGGTCTGGCCACTAACTGCGACATCGAGAAGCACACGATGTTCTACCGCAAGGGCTACATCTATCCCGACATGTCGAAGAACTTCCAGACCACCCAAGGTCCGAAGGCGTTCTGCATGCGAGGTCATCTTGATCTTGACGTTGACGGCAAGGCCGCCGGCGAGCGTTACCGCCTGAACGACCTGGCCGAGGGCGAGTCCACCGAGAACATCGTGCGCACCGCTGACGGTTACACCGCGCATGTGGGCATCACCCGCATCCACATGGAGGAAGACGCGGGCAAGATGATCCACATCGGCGGCGACGAGGGCCGCATCGCCGGCGCCACGCATTCCCTGGTTGATTACAACCGCGCGGGCACGCCGCTTATCGAGTTGGTTACCGAGCCCGACCTGCGCACGCCTGAAGAGGCGCGTCTGTTTATGCAGAAGCTTCGCCAGATCTTCCTGGCAATCGGCATTTCCGACTGCTCAATGGAGGAGGGCTCCATGCGCTGCGACGGCAACGTGTCGCTGCGTCGTCGCGGTTCCACCACGCTTGGCACCAAAACCGAGCTCAAGAACCTCAACAGCTTCAAAAGCTTGCATGATGGTCTTGAGTACGAGATCTGCCGCCAGGCCCAGGTTCTTGAGGAAGGCGGCCAGATCTATCAGGAAACCCGTCACTGGGATCCGTCCATGAAGCACACCATCGTGATGCGCGTGAAGGAAACGGCGGACGACTACCGCATGTTCCCCGACCCCGACCTTGCTCCGTACGATCTGAGCGACGAGTTCATTGAGAACGTGCGCGCCAAGCTCCCCGAACTGCCCGACCAGAAAGCTGCCCGTTACGCCGCCGACTTCGGTCTGTCGGCATACGACGCCCGCCATTTGGTCGAGCAGCCTTTCACGGTTGAGCTGTTCGAGGGTGGCATGAAGGTTGCCGCCGAGGCTGGCAAGGACGTGGCAAAGCTGGCCAAGCCGCTTGCCAACCTGGCGCTAAACGACGTTACTGCCTACGTGAACGCCAACGACGGCGTCGACTTCGCTTCTATGCCGTTGACGCCTGCTCGCGCTATCGAGCTGGTCGAGCTTCTTGCTGACGACACCATTTCGTCGAAGCAGGCTAAGGAGGTGTTCGCCGCGGTGCTTGACGAGAACAAGGACCCTGCTGCCATCGTTGAAGAGCGCGGTATGAAGCAGGTCTCCGACACGGGTGCCCTTGAGGCTATCGTCGACGAGGTCATCGCCGCCAACCCCGATGAGGTTGCCCGCTACAAGGAGGGTAACACCAAGCTTATCGGCTTCTTCGTCGGCCAGTGCATGAAGGCTTCGAAGGGGCAGGGCAACCCCAAGCTGTTGAATCAGCTTATTGCCAAGAAGCTGAGCTAAGCGGCTCAGCCAAGGCTGTGAGTTCGCAGCTGTTGCTGCGGCTCGACTCAATTGTTTTTCGCGCTCGATGCGAGGTTTTGCGCCTTGCATCGAGCGTTTTTTTGTTTATGTCGGCTAGGTATAGCAAATAATAATAGAAACTATTATCAATAAGTCTTCCATTCCGGCATCCCACGATGTAGCATTTGGGAAAGATTCCAAAAGCAACTACTAGAGGGGGTTGGGATGGAAGCATTGAACGATGTTGTGCTGCTCTCGCGCATCCAATTCGCGTTGACGGTGGCATATCATTTCATCTTCGTGCCGCTGTCGATCGGCCTTGGCTTGATTACGGCTATCTTCGCAACTAAGTACTACCGCAGCAACGACGAGAAGGACGGCGACGCGATGCGCTTCTGGGTGCGCATCTTCACCGCGACGTTTGCGATCGGCGTTGCCACGGGCATCACGATGGAGTTCTCGTTCGGCACCAACTGGGCCGACTACTCTCGTTTCGTAGGCGACATCTTCGGTGCTCCGCTTGCCGCCGAAGCCTTGTTCGCGTTCTTCTTGGAGTCCGTCTTCCTGGGCGTGCTGCTGTTCGGGCGCAACAAGGTGTCGCGCAAGTTCTACACGGTATCGGCGTGGCTTGTTTGGGCCGGCTCGTGCCTGAGTGCCCTTTGGATCCTCATCGCTAACTCGTGGATGCAAACCCCTGCCGGTGCCGAGCTTGCTTCCGATGGCTCGAAGGCGATCATCACCGACTTCATCGCTGCGGCGTTCAACCCGTCCACATTGCCGCGCTACACCCACGTGGTAGTCGCCTTGCTGATCTTGGGTTCCTTCGCCGCCATGTGCGTTGGCGCCTGGTATATGTTGAAGGGTAAGCATGCTGACTTCGCAATGAAGACCGTGCGCGTGGGTGCGGCGGTTGGTATCGTGGCCTCGTGCGCGCTGATTGTGACGGCGCACGCCTCGGCTGTTCAAGTTTCCGAGGAGCAGCCGACGAAGCTTGCCATGATGGAGGGCATGTACGCCGACGATGTGCCTCCGCTGTATGCCATCGGTTGGGTCGACGAAGAGAACAAGCAGGTCATCGCGCCGTTCTCGATTCCCGGCGGGACCAGTTTCCTTGCAACGGGCACGTGGGATACCGAGTACCAGGGTCTGGACTCTCTGTCGCAGACCGAGCGTTACGGGGATCTTGACGTTGAGAACGCCCCGGTTAATTTGGTCTTCCAGTCGTACCACCTGATGGTTGCCATGTACGGCTTGATCGTGATCACGGCGATTCTGGCGATCGTGTTCTCGTTCCGCGATGGCAAGGTTCGCTCAATGCGTTGGCTTCAGAAGCTGCTGGTGATCTCGCCGCTATTCCCGTTCCTTGCCATTCAGGTTGGTTGGATCACGGCGGAAGTGGGGCGTCAGCCGTGGGTTGTGTACCCGGGCGCGTCAAGTCCCGATGGCGTCGCGCTGCTTACGCAGAACGCCATCTCGCAGGCTGTTTCTGCTCCCGAGCTGCTTACGACGCTGGCTTTGTTTGCGGTCGTGTATGTGTTACTGTTCGCTGGGTGGGTTCGCGTGATTTCGCATCTCATCAAGCGCGGCCCGGTTTCCGAGATGACTGAATCCGCGAAGCACGCGGTGAAGGATGGTGAGTAGCATGAGCTTCCTTGCAGTGTTGTGGTTCTTCCTGATCTTCGTGTTGATCGCCGGGTACTTTGTTCTTGATGGCTTCGACCTGGGTGTGGGCGTTTTGTATCGCGCGTTGGCGAAGAACGAGTCCGAGCGCGCTTTGCTGCGCCGCAGCATCGGCCCGGTGTGGGACGGCAACGAAGTGTGGCTGCTTACGGCCGGCGGTGCTTTGTTCGCGGCGTTCCCGGCTGCGTATGCCACGACGTTCTCGGGGTTCTATCTGGCGGTCATGCTGGTGCTGTTCGGTTTGATCGTTCGTGCCGTCTCGCTTGAGTTTCGCGCGCACGATCCCGAATGGGGCAAGGCTTGGGATGCGTGCTTCATGGTGGGCTCGTTCCTGCCTGCACTGCTTTTGGGCGTGGCCTTGGGCAATGTCATTGCCGGTATCCCCATGGCTGCGAACGGCGATTATTCGGGCGTTCCCTTGCTGGGGTTGCTGTCTCCGTTCACGCTGACGGCCGGTCTTCTTGGTTTCGCGATGTGCCTTTCCGCCGGCGCTGCCTGGGTGGCGTTGAAGGTTCGTCAGGGTTCTGACGTTCATGCTCGCGCCGAGAAGCTGCGTCGCTTGTTCCAGATCGCTGCGATCGTCGTGTTCGCGCTGGCCACAGTGCTGGTGTTCGCGGTTGTTCGTCCCGAGTTCGCCTCAGGCATGCTTGTGGTAAGCGCTGTGTTCGCGGTTGCCTTCGTGGGTTGCATGGTTGCTTCCATTGCGCTGGGCGGAAAGGGTGCCGATCTTCCGGCGTTCGTTCTGCAGTCGGCTGCAGCTGTGTGTTTAGTTGCGTTAAGTGCGACCACGCTGTTCCCGAACTTGGTGGTGGCTGCTCCTGGCAGTGTTGGCGCCTCCATTACGCTGATGAGCGCCGCCTCGTCCGACACCTCGCTTGCGTGGATGACGGGGATCGCATGCGTGGGCGTGCCGCTGGTACTGATCTATCACGTCATCGCGTATCGTGTGTTCGCGGGGCGCTTGGATGATGAGGGTGTGGCTTAAATGGAACCGAAGTTGTACGCGAAATGGCTTTCGGTGCTGTGCGCGGCGATGGCGATTTTCGGAACCGGTGTCATGCTGGTAGGTTACAAATCTCCGACATTCGGGCTGGTGGGAACGGTGATCGTGTTGGTCGTCGGAGCGGTGCTTCTAGCGCTTAAGGCCCGTTGAACTAGTGCCTTTCAGAGGATATGCTTGTAGAAACGTTGCCGTGTTTTGAAGGTTGGAAGGGGGGTATCATGCTGCAATCGTCTTTGCATATGGATGCTTCGGATGCGCATGTTTGGCCTGATGGCTTTTGGGACATATATGGCGCCTCGAAAGACGAGTCGTTCGCTGTTCCGCCTGAACTTGATGGCGATCTTGACCAGCCAGTTTGTTTTGATGAACCAGCTTTTGAAGGGCTGCATTAGCTTCCGCATCTGCATATTCGAAAAAGCACCAACAAAAAATTGGGGATGTGACCGATATCGGGCACATCCCCAGTTGTCTTAGATGGGTCTAAACGCGGATTAGAAAGAAGGCTTTCGCTTAGGCGCATGGCGGATCCTTGGTAAAGCTATGCGACTGCTTCCTTCTTCACCAGTGCGCCGACCTTGCCTGCTTCCTTCATGCGACGTGCCAGATAGGCGGCCGGCGTATCCAAGATGGACGTGAAGATGAAGATCACGTAGCTGGAAAGGAAGATCGAGATCAGCGTCGGGATCTCGTACGTTCCCCAGAAAGCAAGCGTTGTGAACAGCAGCGTGTTGATGATCTGGCTGATCAGCGTCGAGCCAGTATTGCGCAGCCACAGGTGGCTGCGTTTGTTGCCGGACAGGCGCTCGGTAAGATTCCACCATTTGTGGTACAGCCACACGTCGAAGGCCTGGCTGATCGCATACACGGTCAGCGACGACAGAAGCAGGCGCGGCGTGCTGCCGAACAGCGCGCTTGCCGCAGGCATCGAGATGTCGTTGGGGCTGGGGATGTAGAAGAGCCAGCTTTGATTCAAAATCAGGAAGAACGAGCTGGCGAACACGCCAAGCCACACGGCAAGCTGGGCATCCTGCTTGGTCTCGCACTCCGAAAGGATGTCGGTAACCAAAAACGTCACGGCGAACAGAACGTTGCCCAAAGTCTGCTCCATGCCGAACGCGTCCACCAGCATGGTGGCTTCGATGTTGGCAAGAATGCTGGCGCAGGCGCTTACCACAAGCAGGCCCGCTTTGCCGAACAGGCGGTAGGCGAGAAGTGCCGCGCCGAAGATGATCACGACGGATGCCGCAAGAAGAAGTTCGTTGGTCATGTTAGTCTCCCACTCCGAAATCGGTGTTGTTCAAAAGGATGTCGACGCGGTCGTCGTCGCGGTAGATCGGATAGATCTCGCGGACGAACGCGTCGATCACGGCGTCATCGGGGTCGATTGCCGAGGAATTAGGGCACATGATATTCAGGCAGATGCGATCGAAGTTCTGAAGGCCCAGCTCGATGTCGTGTTTCATGGATTCAACGGTTTGCCCGGTTATGCCGAATAGGAAATTTGCCTCATCGAACTGCTCGGCGATAACGGCGGGGTCGGTGTCGTCGATGAACTTCTTCAGTACGTTCGCGCGGAAATCGGCGTCGAATGTCTCCAGACCCAGCTTCATCTTCAAATCGAAGCCGTCGAATCTGCGGCGCAGTTCGGGGATGTCGTTTCGGTAGCCGTAATGCGCTTCGAAATGGATCGTCGAGATGCCTTGTTTGGTGCAAGTTTCTTTGATCAGGTCGATCGTCTTTTTGTCAAGCTCGAACACCGAGCCGCTGTTGATGATCTCGATTTCGCCGAACTCGCCCGTGACGTGCGAAAGGATCCCTGAATTCAAGGTGAAGTTCGCGTTGTCGTCGGGGCTTTTATCGTCGTGGTAGTCGCAGAAAGCGCAGGTGGTGAATGCGCAGCCTCGCCCGCGGAGCAGAACGATCTCGCGGGGGCGTTTGTCGTATATCTTGCTGTATCTGTCCATAAAAAAGTAAAGCGCCCACAAGGGGCGCCTTCGGCCGATCGCGCGCTTCGCTGACGGCGGCAAGCCGACAACGCAAGCGGGCTTGGCCCGTTGCTTATCTCCCTAGTTTTGATTCGGTCGCGCGGTTCGCTTGTGCGGCCCGCTCCTTGGCAGGATGGTTTCGAACTGCCTATTCAATTGCCAGCGAAGTTTAGCGCGGGGAAGAGGTTGCGCGCAAGTGGCTCTTTTCGGTGCGTGTTCTTTTATGCAGGCATTGTGAAAGAAGAATCGTTGCTTTGCTTTAGTACTCTACCGTAGTAAAGTACAAACATCGAAGGAAGGGTTCGTCGCGCTTCCGATGCCTGCGTTACGTCTGTGCAAAATGTCACGCGATCGTCCGAGCATCTTCCTTTGAAGCTCCTATAATCACGGCGTCCGACCGAAGACGAGGCGAGAGTTAAAAATGGAATTTGTGACACCGGCGGGTTTCCGCGATGTTCTTGCCGATGAGGCAATCGCGCGTGAAGCGATCGAACGCGCAGTTCAGGATTGCTTTGCGGCGCGCGGCTATCTGCCTATCGAAACGCCTACCCTTGAGAACCTGTCCGCCATGCAGGCGGGCGGTCGCATCCCCGCGTCGCCTTTCAAGTTCTTCGACGCCAAGGGTGATTTAGTTACCATGCGCCCCGACGTCACCCTTCAGGTTGCGCGCATGTGCGCAACGCGCCTGGGCAATCAACCCGGCCCGTTTCGTTTCCGCTATATGCAGCGCGTCTTCCGTGAAGCCGAGGGCCGTCAGCGCGCTAACGTGCGCGAACGCACCCAGATCGGCATCGAGTGCATTGGTGAGGAGGGCCCTGCTGCCGACGCAGAGGTTGTTTCCCTGTTCGCGCAAGCGCTTGACCTTGCCGGCGTTCGCGACTACAAGTTGTCGCTTGCCACGGTGGGCGTTCTTCGCTCGCTGATCAACGCCAGCGCCGCCGATCCCGCATGGAGCGAGGCGGTGCTCGAGGCGTTCCATGCTTCAAACTTCGTCGAGATCGACAAGCTTACCGAGCCGGGCGTTCCTGGTGCAGCGGCGCCTGTTTTCGCTGATGCCATTCGCAGGCTTGCGCGTATTCGCAGCGGGCGCGAGGCCATCGAGCAGGTTCGCGCGCTGGCGGCTCCGCTTGGGTGCGCGCAGGGGCTCGACGATTTCGAGGCCACCTACGACTTGCTGGCCAAGGAGGGTCTGGCCGACAACATCCTCATCGATTTCTCGGTCATGAGTTCGTTCGATTACTACACGGGCATCGTGTTCGAGGCGTTTTCGCCCAGCTTGGGCACGCCTTTGGGCAGCGGTGGCCGTTACGACAACATGTTGGGCAACTTCGGCTGCAGCCGTCCCGCCGCCGGCTTCGCCTTCTACTTGGATGAAGCCATGCAGGCGGCAAGCGTGGCGGCCGATTCGCCTGATCAGCGCCCGCTTCGCATTGCGGTTCCCAAAGGATCGCTCAATCCCGACGCCATTGACGTGCTGGCCCAGGCCGGTCTTGACGTCACGGGTTTGGACGACCCGGGCAGGCAGCTGATCATCTCGAACCCGGGTGTCGAGTACATCATCGTGCGTCCTTCCGATGCGCCGGTGTTCGTGGAGATGGGCGCTGCCGATTGCGGCATCTGCGGCGAGGACTCGCTCATCGAAACCGGTGCCGACGTGGTAGAGCTTACCGACCTGCGCTTCGGCGGTTGCCGTTTCATCGTCGCTCAGCGCGAGGGCGCTGCGGAAGCGGTCGAGGAGCGCTATCGCAAGCTTGGCAGCCTTCGTGTGACCACGAAATACCCGCGCATCACTCAGGCATTCTTCGGTCGAAAGGGCACGCAGGTCGAAATCGTCAAGCTTAACGGCAACATCGAGCTTGGCCCGCTGACGGGCATGTCCGACTGCATCGTCGACATCACGGCGACGGGGCGCACGCTGCGCGAGAACAACCTGGTCATCGTTGACGAGGTCATGTCCTCAACTGCGCGTTTCTTCGCCAATGTCTGCAGTTTTCGAACGGACGACCGCGTTAGGGGCCTGGCTGAGGAGCTTGGCCATCAAGTCGCCGGTCAGGAATTGAAAGTCACTGCGGGCGGTTCGGTTTCGAACTGATCGCCGGCATTCCGATAAACGATTAACCAACAGCACGTCGATAAAGGGAAGAGGTATTCGAATGCGTCGAGTTGTTCTGAATAAAGAAGAGGTTTTCTCCAACAAGCACCTGCAGCGCAAGAGCGCGTTCAACGCGAAGGCGCTGACTGCTGCAACCGCTATCGTCGAGGACGTGCGCGAGCGCGGCGACGAGGCTGTTCGCGAGTACACGTCGAAGTTCGACGGCGTCGACCTCGATCGTTTCCGCGTTTCCCAGGAAGAGATTGATCAGGCTGTGGCCAAGTGCCCAAAGGAGCTGTCGCGGGCTCTTGAACATGCTGCCGCGCAGATTCGCGAGTTCCATGAGCGCCAGCTTCAGCAGAGCTGGATCGAGACGCGTCCGAACGGCGCGATCGTTGGCGCACTGGTTCGCCCGATCGATTCCGTGGGCATTTACGTTCCCGGCGGTCGCGCGCTGTATCCCTCCACGCTGCTGATGAACGCCATTCCCGCTTCGGTTGCGGGCGTGTCGCGCATCGCCGTGGTGAATCCGCCTACCAAGGACGGCTCGCTCGACCCCGCTGTCCTTAAGGCTGCCGAGCTTTCCGGTGTCACCGAGATCTACCGCGTGGGCGGCGCTCAAGCTGTGGCCGCGCTTGCGTATGGTACCGAACAGATTCCCGCGGTCGATAAGATCACGGGTCCTGGCAACGCGTTCGTGGCCGCTGCGAAGAAGCTTGTTTCGGGCGACGTGGGAATCGATATGATCGCCGGTCCTTCCGAGGTGTGCGTTGTCGCCGACGAAACCGCCGATCCGGCTCTTGTTGCCATTGATCTTATGGCGCAGGCCGAGCACGATCCGCTGGCAAGCTGCTATTTGGTCACGTTTTCGGCTGAGTACGCCGACGCCGTGGAGGCCGCGGTTGCCCAGCATATGAAGGACTCCACGCGTGCAGACATCACCACCGCATCGCTTGACAACGAGGGTCTTGTCGTTGTGTGCAACGACCGTGCTCAGGCGCTTCAGGCCGTAAACGTCATCGCACCCGAGCACTTGGAGCTGCATATCAAGAACCCGCAGGAAGCCTTGGGTAAGATCCGCCATGCCGGCGCCATCTTCATGGGCGAGTGGACCCCCGAGGCTGTTGGCGATTACGTCGCCGGCCCGAACCACACGCTTCCCACCGGCGGCACGGCCCGCTTCTCAAGCCCGCTTTCGGTTGATGAGTTCATCAAGAAGTCCAGTGTCATTCAGTATTCGCCTGAAGCGCTTTCGCAGGACGGCGAGGCGGTTGTCGCCATCGCCCAGCGTGAGGGCCTCTGGGCTCACGCGCACAGTGTGGAGCTCAGATTGGCAGCGATCGCGAGTTCTAGCGAAGCGTAAACGAGCGAGTCGCGTCGCCCCTTGTTAAAAAAGTAATCGCAATATAGGAAGAGCAAAATGTCTAAACATCAGGTGCGAGCATCGGCGCCGAATCTGGCGGGCGTGGTGCCGTACGACCCGAAATACATCCCCGCCGAGGTCATGATTTCGGCGAACGAGAATCCCGACGACGTCGATCAGGAAGTTCGTCGCGAGATCGAGCATGAGATCCGCAAGGTTCATCTCAATCGTTATCCCGATCCGTTGGCGAACGGCCTGCGAGACCTCATCGCCGAGGCGAACGGCCTTGACCGCGACAACGTCATCGTGGGCAATGGCGGTGACGAACTGCTGTTCAACATCGCGTTGGCGTACGGCGGCCCGGGGCGCACCATGCTGAATATCCCGCCCACGTTCTCGGTTTACGCGTATAACGCCATGCTCACGCGAACCAACGTGGTCGACATCCCACGTCTGCCCGACTTCAGCATCGATGAGGATGCCGTCGTTCAGCGCGTGGCGCAAGGCGACATCGATTACCTGACCATTACCAGCCCGAACAATCCCACGGGCGACCTTGCCGGTGAGGAGTTCGTGCGTCGCGTTCTCGACGCAAGCGACACGCTGGTCATGGTTGACGAGGCTTATTTCGAATTCTCGCGTCGTACCGTGCGCCCGCTTCTGAACGAGTACGATAACCTGGTGATTCTGCGTACGTTCTCGAAGGCGTTCAGCTTGGCGGGTGTGCGCCTTGGCTACCTTTTGGGCAGCGAGGGCGTCATCAACGAGTTCAAGAAGGTGCGTCAACCTTATTCGGTTGATGCCGTGTCTCAGGCTATCGGCCAGGTTGTTTACAAGAATCGCGCGCGATTCGAGAAGAGCGTCGATCGCATCATCGAGGAGCGTGGAAAGCTGGTCGAGGGGATTTCCGCTATCGGCGGCATTGAGGTTTGGCCGTCCGATTCGAACTACGTGCTCGTTCGTTTGGCTGATGCCGGCGAGGTTTGGCAGAAGCTGCTGGATGCGGGGGTTCTGGTTCGCGACTTCTCGAAGTCTCAATATTTGGAGAATTGCCTGAGAATCTCTGTTGGATCGCCGGAAGAAAATGACAAGCTTTTGTTGGAGCTCGGTCGGATTGTGAAAGGAAACTGATATGGCAACGGTGGAGGAGCAGGGTTCGCGCACGGCGCAGATCGCCCGCAAAACCAAGGAAACCGACATCACGCTTTCGCTTGATCTTGACGGCGCGGGCGCGTCCTCTATCGAGACGGGCATTGGCTTCTTCGATCACATGCTGACGGCGTTCTCACGCCATGGCTTGTTCGATATGAATCTGGTTGCAAAGGGCGACCTCGAGGTGGACGGTCATCACACGGTTGAGGACTGCGGCATCGTTTTGGGTCAAGCGTTCGTTTCGGCGTTGGGCGATAAGCGCGGCATCCGTCGCTTCGGCGATATCGCCCTTCCTATGGACGAGGCCTTGATCCTTGCCGCCGTCGACATTTCGGGGCGCGGTGCGCTGTATATGGACGCGTCGCTTCCGCTCGTCATGGTTGGCTCGTTCGATGCCCAGCTTGCCAAGGAGTTCTTCATTGCCTTCGCAACTAACGCCGGTGTCACGCTTCACATTCGCCAGTTGGCGGGCGAGAACGTCCATCACATCATCGAGGGCATGTTTAAGGCCGTGGCGCGTGCGATGCGCGTGGCTTGCGAGTACGACGTCCGCATGGGCGATGTGCTTCCCTCCACGAAGGGCGCGCTGTAGGGTTTGGCGCCAAGGGCGCTGGTTTAGGAGAAGCCGATGATCGCTGTCGTTGATTATCAGAAGGGCAATTTGCTGTCCGTTGAGCGCGGGCTTGTTGCAGTGGGCGCTGATGCGCGCACCACGTCCGATGCCGCCGAGATCGCGCGCGCGGATGCCATTGTGCTGCCGGGTGTGGGCGCGTTTGCCGATGCCGTTGCCACTATGAACGAGCTTGGCCAGATGGACACCATCGCCGATCGCGTTCGCGCGGGCGTGCCGTTCTTGGGCATTTGCCTGGGAATGCAGCTTATGCACGAGTTCGGCGTGGAAGGTGCTTCTGCGGCTTCCCCTGCTCGTGGTCTGGGGCTTCTGTCGGGGACGGTCGATCTTATCCCGAAAACCGATGCGCGTGGCCGTTCGTTCAAAGTGCCGCATGTGGGCTGGAATACGGTCGAGCTCACTGATCGCGGTCAGAAGTCCGAGCTGTTCGATGGCATCGAGTCGGGCGAATATTTCTATTTCACGCATAGCTACGTCGTCCCGTCAGGTGAAACAGAACTTGCGCATACGGCGCACAGCATCGTGTTTCCCAGCGCGGTGTCGTTCGGCGAACGTGCATTCGGTGTTCAGTTCCATCCCGAGAAAAGCTCGGATGCGGGCATGCGCCTTTTGCGCAACTTCGCCAACCTGGTGAAGAGCTAAAGAAATACCCAAGCCCCGTCGATTTCGAACCGTCTCATTCGCTTAGAAAAGAGTTCGCGATAGCGGTTATTGATAAATAATTTGCTTTGAATAAGGTGCAAGGTCGGCTTTGAGGAGGGGCGGAGTTCGCCTAGAAACTTCAAGCCCTGTCGATTTCGAACCGCTGCGAGCGTTTAGGCGAACGCTTGCAATAGAAGGCACATTAATTGTTTAGTGAGTGTGATGTGTTGGTCGGGTTTAGGAGGGGCGGAGTTCGCCTACGCAGCCAGGCGATGATGCAAGGCAACCGCGCGTAAGAGCGAGTACGGCGAACGAAGCCCCTCCTAAACCCGACCTTCAAACAACAACAAACCGAAACGAAAGGCGTTTCATGTATCTGCTTCCAGCAATCGATATCCTTGGCGGCAAGGCGGTTCGCCTCGCCAAGGGCGACTACAACCTGGTTACGGTTTACAACGACGACCCCGTCGCACAGGCTCGTCTGTTCGAGGAGCAGGGCGCTTCCTGGATTCACGTGGTCGACCTTGATGGTGCGCGAACGGGAAACCCGCTCAACATCGCCGTGGTTGAGCGCATCGTGCGTGAGACGTCGCTTTCGGTTGAGATCGGCGGCGGCATCCGTTCCCTCGAAACGCTTAAGCGCCTTGCCGATGTGGGCGCGGCCCGCATGGTTTTGGGCACCGCTTTGGTGAACGACCCCGAGCTTGCGCGTGCTGCCGTCGAGGCTGTCGGTGGCGACAGGTTAACCGCCGGCATCGATGCGAAGGGCGGCGAGGTTGCGGTGTCGGGCTGGATCGAAGGTTCCGGCGTTGCGGCAACCGATCTGGCCCGGGCTATGGGCAAGGCGGGTTTCCGCCATGTGGTTTACACCGACATCGCGCGTGACGGCATGCAGACCGGTATCGACCCGGCGGGGTACGTCGCCATGGCGCAGGCGTTCGGGCACCCCGTCATCGCAAGTGGCGGCGTGGCAAGCGTGGCCGATATCGAACGCTTGGCGCCCGTGGCGGAAAGCATCGAGGGTGTCATCACCGGGCGCGCGGTGTACGAAGGCACGCTGAGCGTTGCCGATGGAGTTGCTGCCTGCAAGGCGGCAAGCGAAGGACAGGTGATGGGCGCATGCTAGCCAAACGAGTCATTCCCTGCATGGACGTGAAAGATGGCCGTGTGGTTAAGGGCGTCAACTTCGTGAACCTGCGCGATGCAGGCGATCCTATCGAGCTTGCTCAGCGCTATGACGAGCAGAAGGCCGATGAGGTGGTGTTCTTGGACATCACCGCTACCAGCGATGATCGTTCGACGACGGTTGATCTTGCCAGCCGCGCTTCCGCCGAGCTGCGCTTGCCGTACTGCGTTGGTGGCGGTTTCAGAAGCGTTGCCGACATTCGCAAGATGATCGCGGCGGGAGCCGACAAGGTTTCCGTCAACTCGGCTGCGGTTGCAAACCCCGCGCTGATCACTGAGGCAGCAACTGCATTCGGCACGCAGGCCGTGGTGTGCGCCATCGATGCCAAGCGCCGTGCCGACAACCCCAATAAATGGGAAGTGTACGTGCATGGCGGTCGCAAGGCCACGGACATCGACGTTGTCGAATGGGCCCGCGAGGCAGCGCGTCGTGGAGCCGGCGAGATTCTTCTGACCAGCATGGATCGCGATGGCAGCCGCGAGGGCTTCGATTGCGCGCTTACCCGTGCGGTTGCGCGCGCCGTTGACATCCCGGTTATCGCCAGCGGCGGCGTCGGCAAGCTCGAGCACTTCGCCGAGGGCATCATCGAGGGCGAGGCCGACGCGGTTCTTGCGGCCAGCGTCTTTCACTTTGGTGAATTCACTATCCGTCAAGTTAAGGAATACCTGCGTTCGCAGGGCGTTCCGGTTAGGTTATAGAAATGGATCAGGGATCGACGGCAGCTGCAGTGCAACTCCCCGAATTGAAGTTCGACGAGCGGGGTCTTATCCCCTGCATCGTTCAGGACGTCGACACGCGCGAGGTGCTGATGATGGCTTGGATGAACGCCGAAAGCCTTCGTCTTACGCTCGAGATCGGCGAGACCGTTTTCTGGAGCCGCAGCCGCAAGGAAATCTGGCATAAGGGTCTTACCAGCGGAAACACGCAGAAGCTCGTTGAGTTGCGCTACGACTGCGACGCCGACACGCTGTTGGCTTTGGTTCGCCCGAAAGGCCCCGCATGCCATACGGGCGCGGTTTCGTGCTTCTTTCGCACTGTTTAGACAATCGGGATTAAAGGCCGTTTGTGCGCTTGCCGTTTGGCAGGCGCGCTTTTTCGGTCCGACTCCGTTTTCGGTGCGTCGCTTGATCGGCATTCGCCAGGGCGTTGCGCAACTCCATTCGGCTTGATGCGGCCCTTCCGTGGCTTGAGCTTTCTTGCGCATTCCACTGAAATCTGATGATATCGGTGCACTTCGCGATGCCCGTTTTCCTTGGTCTTGCGCTGGCTGGCGCGTTGTTTTACTATTCAGGCTGTTCTTAAATCCCCCTTACAACAACATGCGCGTCCGCTATTTCGATACGCGTTCGATCGCATCGAGGCGTTGGCGGGGAAATCACCTGAAAATCTTGTATCACCTGCGGTCATTTCGGCCGCATGGGACATTCCACCAGGTATATCGCCATCATTGATGGCTGGTTGCGGTAGCTTCAATCCTAGAGGAGGACAAAGTGAAGTTTTTTCTGGACACCGCTGATCTGAACGAAATCGAAGAGGCAGCAAGCTGGGGTGCTCTGGCTGGCGTTACCACCAATCCGTCGCTGTATGCCCGCATCGGCGGCAAGCTTGACGATTTCCATGCTCACATGAAGAAGATCTGCGAGATCGTCGGCCCCGATTGCCCTGTTTCCGCCGAGACCGTTGCCATGACGCGTGACGAGATCGTTCGCGACGGCCGTGAACTGGCCGCTCTCGCTCCGAACATCGTCGTGAAGGTCCCCACCATGGTCGAGGGCCTTGCCGCTACGCGCACCCTTGCCAACGAGGGCATCCGCGTGAACATGACGCTGTGCTTCAGCGTGCCGCAGGCTCTTCTGGCTGCCCGTGCCGGCGCTCGTTACATCAGCCCCTTCATCGGCCGTTTCGACGACATCTCCGAGGATGGCCTGGAGCAGGTCGCCAACATCGTCACCGCCATCAACAACTACGATTTCACGCCGAACACCGTTAACGGCGAGCAGATCGAGATCATCGCTGCTTCCATCCGCAGCGCCAACCACGTCACCCAGACCGCCCTTATGGGCGCCGATATCGCCACCGTTCCCTTCGGTGTTCTGAAGAAGATGGTTCAGCATCCGCTTACCGATCGCGGCCTCGATTCCTTCATGAAGGACTGGGAGAAAGTACTTAACGCATGAGTGAAGAAGCTCAGCACGTCGAGCAAGTAGAAATCGAGAAGAAACCAAGGCGCACTACCGCGCGCAAGCCCAAGGTCGAGGCCGCCGAACCTGCTGTGCAGGCAGAGGCGGCCACGCCGGCTAAGCCTGCTGCGAAGGCCAAGCCCGCTGCGAAGCCGGCGGCAACTAAGCCTGCTGCCGTTAAAGCCGCAGAAGCGAAATCCGATGCGCAGCCAGTGCCCGAAGCCAAGGCTCAAGACGAAGAGGCTCCGAAGCCCCGTCGCGGCCGCAAGCCTAAGGTAGTTCAGGAAGAGCAGCCTGCTCAGGCTGAAGCTGCGCCTAAGCCGCGCACTCGTTCCACTCGGGCAGCCAAGCCGAAGGAAGAGCCCGTTCATGCTTTGACCGAGGCCGAGGCTGCAGCTCTGATCGCTGCAGGCCCTGCTGCCGCAGCGCGTCAGTCGGCCGAGGTTGCCCCGAAGATCGGGGCTTCCGCGAAAGCCGCAGCCCCGAAGCGCAAGCCCGCTTCCAAAAAGGACGCTTCAGAGAATGCCGAAGCCACTGAGAAGGTTGAGTCTGCGCCTTCCAAGCCCGCTTCCCAGACCGCCGAGGTCGATCCCACCGCTCCGTATCCCAAACGTCGTCGCGTTGCGCGCACTCAAGAAGCTGCCGACGATTCCGTCGCAACCGACAGTGTCGAGACCCCGCGTCGCAGGCCTCGCCGTTCGGTAAAGGCCGAAGGTGGAGCAGCCGCATTCGCTGCCGAAGATGCCGTGCAGGCTGTTGCCGATTCCGCCCCCGAGGGCAAAACCGAGCAGGAGAAACCCGAGCAGGAGAAGGCTTCCGCCGACGTTCGTCCGGGCCGTTCGGTTCGCGGCGAGCGCAAGACCCCGCGTTCTGCGTCTGACGAGCAGCAGTCTTCCTCGCAGGCATGTACTCAGGGTGATTCCCAGAGCGAAGGCAAGAGCGCAGCTTCGGGCAATGGCCATAACAAGGCCGGCGCCAAGAGGCAGGGTAATCGCAACAACGATCGCGGTAACGATAACCGTAACGATCGCAACAACGGCAACCGCAACGATCGCAATGCGCGCAACCATAACAGCCGCAACAAACGCGATCGCAATCGCGAGGTTGAGCCCAGCGTTACCCGTGAGGGCCTGGCAGAGTTGAAGGTCGCTGATCTTCGCGCGAAAGCCGCTGAGCTCGAGCTTGACGTCACCGGGCTGAAGAAGGCCGAGCTGGTTGAAGCCGTGTACAGCGCAACTGTCAAGGCTGAGGGCTTCCTTGAGGTGTCGGGCATTCTCGACATCCTTGCCGACGGCTACGGTTTCGTGCGCACGCAGGGCTATCTGCCCAGCGAGAACGATTGCTATGTCGGCCTTTCCCTGGTCAAGCGCAACGGCCTGCGCAAGGGCGATCTTGTCGTGGCGCAAACCAGGCCCGTTCGACCGAACGAGAAGTACCGTGCCATCCACAAGATCATCTCCGTTAACGGCACGCCGATCGAAGAGCTTGGCCGTCGCGTGCGTTTCGCCGATCTCACGCCTGTTTACCCGCAGGAGCGTCTGCGCATGGAGCATGGCAAGAACACCATCACCTCGCGCGTGATCGACTTGGTTGCTCCCATCGGCAAGGGTCAGCGTGGCCTTATCGTCTCGCCTCCGAAGGCGGGCAAGACCACCATCTTGAAGGATATCGCGGCTTCCATCAGCGCTAACAATCCCGAGGTGCACCTGATGTGCCTGCTCATCGACGAGCGACCCGAGGAAGTTACCGACATGGAGCGCTCCATCAAGGGCGAAGTGGTGTCGTCTACGTTCGACATGCCGGCTGACAACCACATCGCTTGCGCTGAGATGGTCATCGAACGCGCGAAGCGCCTGGTCGAGAACGGTCAGGACGTCGTCATTCTGCTGGACTCCATCACGCGTCTGGCGCGTGCCTACAACCTGGCGCAGCCTGCCAGCGGCCGTGTTCTTTCCGGTGGCGTCGATTCCACGGCGCTGTATCCGCCGAAGAAGTTCCTGGGTGCCGCGCGCAACATCGAGAACGGCGGTTCGCTTACCATTTTGGCTTCGGCTCTTATCGACACCGGATCCAAGATGGACGAAGTCATCTTCGAGGAGTTCAAGGGCACGGGCAATATGGAGCTCAAGCTCGACCGCAGCCTTGCCGACAGGCGCATCTTCCCGGCAATCGATGCCGTCGCCAGCGGCACACGCAAGGAAGAGCTGCTCATGGATGCACAGGTCGCTCCGTTGATCTGGGCTGTTCGCCGCATTCTTGCCAACATGAACAACACCGAGCGTGCAACCGGCACGCTGATCAAGTCCATCAAGCAGACCGAGAACAACGAGGAATTCCTTCTGCGCATGGCGCGCAAAGCGCACCAGGGCACCAAGGTCGATTCTCTCGAGCTGTAACCTTTGAAGGTTAGGATGAACGATGACCGAGGATGAAAACAACCTGAACCCTCAGGCCGCGTCGCCGACGCCTGCGCCGCAGCAAACTCAGCCGAGTCCCGTTCCGCCTGCACCGCAGGCGGGGCAGGGCGGTCCTGTTCCGCCGAGCGGCTACACGCCCCCGCAGGCTCAGTCGCAGGTTTCGGGCTTCAACGGCGCAGCGCAGCCGCAAGCCCAGCCGCAGCCGCAACCGCAGGCTCAGGCGGCGCCGAACGCCTACGCGCCGCACGCGGCGACGCAGCAGCCTGCTTCTGCGCCGGCTCCCGAAAAGAAGAAGTCGCGTGGTTGGATCGTCGCCATCGTGGTGGTTGTCGCCCTGCTTATCGTGCTGGTTGTATCCATCACGTCGTGCACCAGCATGGTGAAGTCGATCGTGGGCCCATCCTCCTCGGGCATCGAAATCGCGAACGACGCCAACAGCGTTGCGGTTATCGATATCGACGGAACCATCCAGTACGACGGCACCTCCAACAGCCCCGAGGGATTTAAGCAGTTGCTTGATGAGGCGGCCGATGACGACAACACCATCGCTGTCGTCCTGCGCGTCAACTCGGGCGGCGGCACGGCCACCGCAGGCGAGGAAATGGCCACGTATCTGAAGGAGTTCCGCGAGGATACGGGTAAGCCGGTTGTAGTGTCCAGCGCGTCGCTTAACGCCAGCGCAGCCTACATGATCTCGTCGCAGGCCGACGCCATCTTCGTGGCAAAGACCACCGAGATCGGCGCGATCGGCACGGCCATGCAGAGCACCGACTTCTCGGGCTTGCTTGAGAAGCTGGGGATCAGTGTGGACAACATCACGTCGTCCGAAAGCAAGGATTCCAGCTACGGCACGCGTCCTCTCACTGAAGAAGAGCGCGCGTACTATCAGAGCATGGTCGACGAGATCAACGAGGTGTTCATCGAGATCGTGGCCGACGGTCGCGGCAAGTCCGTCTCCTGGGCTCGTTCAATGGCAACGGGCATGGTCTTCACCGGCCAGACGGCTGTGAAGAACGGCATCGCCGACGAGATCGGAACGCTTGAGGATGCATGCGCATACGCGGCCAAGCTTGCGGGCGCGCGATCCTACAGTACGTACGATCTGCATCTTTCCGGTCTCTACGACTTTTCAAGCCTCTCGAGCCTTTTGGGAGAGAGCGAATCAGACAGCGATTTGGCATTGCTTTTGAAGGAGCGATCCGAACATGCAGTTCAATAACAACGAAACCTATCTGCGCGATCAGCGTTTGACGTGGCCTGCTCGCGCGGTCGTCACGGCGGGCATGCCGTATGGCAACAAGCCGCTTCATTTCGGCCACATCGCCGGCGTCTTCGTGCCCGCCGACGCGTACGCGCGTTTCCTGCGTGACCGCATCGGTTCGCAAAACGTGCGCTTCATCAGTGGAACCGACTGTTTCGGCTCGCCCATCAACGAGGGCTACCGCAAGTTGGTCGAATCCGGTGAGTTCGAAGGCACCATCAACGATTACGTCGCTCGCAATCACGACGCCCAGAAGGCCACGCTTGACGCGTACGACATCAGCCTGTCCATCTTCGAGGGCTCGGGCATCGGTCATGCGGGCGAGGTTCATCAGCGCGTGTCCAACGAGTTCATCACGCGTTTGTACGAGAACGGCTTCCTTCAGAAGCGCTCGACCCTTCAGTTCTACGATACGCAGGCTCAGACGTTCCTGAACGGACGTCAGGTTCACGGCCATTGCCCGGTGCAAGGATGCAAGTCCGAGCATGCCTACGCCGACGAGTGCGACCTTGGCCACAGCTACGCTCCCGAGGAGCTTATCAAGCCCGAGTCGTCCCTTACCGGCACGGTGCCCGAGATGCGCCCGGTCGAGAACTGGTACTTCGATCTGCCTGCGTTCGCGGAGTACCTGCGCGAGCACGTGGCGGCTCTTCAGGAGGACGGCAACGTTCGCGACATCGTCCCCCAGGTCATCAGCGAGTTCTTGGGCGCGCCTATCATCTACGTGAAGAACGACCTGCGCGACGACTACGAGGCGCTTGCAGCCGACCTTCCTGCTCATGAGCTTCATGAGGCCCCGAAGGGCAAGCAGAGCTTCGAGCTTGAGTTCAAGTCCATCGACGAGCGCGACGCAGCTCGCGATGTGCTTCGCAACCGTGGTCTTCGTTTCCGCACCAGCAAGGCGCTGGTACCGTTCCGCATTACCGGCAACATCGAGTGGGGTGTGAAAGCCCCGGTCATCGACGGGGTAGAGGGCCTTACCGTATGGTGCTGGCCTGAAAGCCTGTGGGCGCCGATCTCGTTCACCATCGCGGCGAACGACGCGCTTGGCCTGCCGGTTGACACGTGGAAGGATTTCTGGTGCAGCCCCGATGCAACGGTTTATCAGTTCATCGGCCAGGACAACCTGTACTTCTACGGCGTGGTTCAACCTGCTTTGTGGAAGGCACTGCAGCCTGGCGAGATTTTCTCGCACGAGGCAACCGACCGTCCGCTTCGCCAGACCACGCTTGTTGCCAACTATCATGTGCTTCTTGGCAACAAGAAAGCGTCGTCCTCGGGTTCGGTTAAGCCGCCGACCGCCGACGAGCTGCTTGATTTCTATACCGTTGAACAGCTTCGCGCGCACTTCTTGGCGCTCGGCCTTGATCAGAAGTCGGTCGGCTTCAAGCCGAAGCCCTTCACGGCATCGCCCGAAGAGCGCGACGACCCGCGTGTTGCCGACCCTGCTTTGAAGGAGGGCGCGCTTCTGACCAACGTCTTCAACCGTTTGGCGCGAAGCGTTCTGTACGAAGCCAAGAACAACTTCGAGGGCAACGTGCCGCTTGACGACCCCTCGGCCGAGGTTGTGGCACTCGTGCATCGCACGCTGCGTTCGTACGACCAGCTTATGCAAAAAGCCGAGCTTCATTCCGTGATGTCGATCATGGACGACTTCATTCGCGCGGCGAACAAGCATTGGGCCGATGGCATCAAGGCCGCCGAGAACAACGGCGACGAGGCGCTTCGTCGTCAGGTGCTCTCCGATTCCGCATACCTGCTGTGGGCGACGACCATGCTTATGCATCCCATCGTTCCCGCGGGCTGCGAGGAGATCTGCTCGTATTTGAACTTCCAGCCCGAGTCGTTCTTCAGCTGGGATCATGATTTCCTGACGCTTGCCGAGTTGGCAGAGCAGGGTGAGACCGATCATCCGGTGCGCGAGCTTCCTCCTCGTACCGACTTCTTCAAGAAACATCCATCCCAGTTCAAGAAGTAAATTGATCAGCGAAAAGGTTTTGGCGAAACCCTGAACAGGTCTTTTAGAAAATCAAGGCGCATGTCGACTGTTTGTGCAGTTGCCATGCGCCTTCTTGATTAGGTAACGGTTTTGGTGTCCAGTTCTTGGTGTGCTACGCTAATCCCTGTTGTTTCATGACGAAATACCGCCAATGAAGGCAGTCGGAACGCTAACCGAACGAACTTTAAATGCACGCTTATCAAGCTCACGGCTGTCACTGCAGAAGAATATGCAAACGGAGGGTCTTATGCAAAAAGCTCTGCATGCTGACGTAAAGAACCGTCTTATCGTGGGTGTTTCCAGCGCCGCCCTTGCCGCGTCGCTGATCACCTTGGGAATGCCGGCCAACATCACTCCGGCTTATGCCGACACTGCTGCCGAGCTCCAGGCGCAGGCCGATGCCGCGCTGCAGGAGCTTACTTCCATGCAGGATGTCGCAAATTCTTACTACAACGAATACATCCAGGCTCTTGCCGATTACGAGCAGGCCACCCGTCTCCGTGACGAGGCCAAGGCTCAGATCGACGAGCTGAACGAGCAGATTGCCGACATCCAGGATCGCCTGGGCGATCGCGCTCGTTCCATGTATCGCTCCGGTTCGTCCTCTTCGCTCGACCTTCTTTTGGGTGCCACCTCTTTCGAGGAGTTCACCACCAACTGGGATCTTCTCGGTCGCATGAACGAGAACGACGCCGACCTTGTCCAGCAGGCCAAGGACCTTCGCGAGGAAGCCGCGAAGAAGCAGGAGGAGTACGACAAGCAGGCCGCTACTGCTCAAACCAAGGCTGACGAAGCATCTCAGCTGTATGAGAAGGCCAATGAGACCATCCTTCAGATGCAGGCTGCTTACGACAACCTGAGCGCCGAGGCTCAATCGGCTTACGCTGCCGAGTCCGCTTATGCGCAGGCTGCTGCGGCATACGGTGCAACCATCAATTCCGACGGCACCGTCTACGATTCCAACACGGGTCAAACCTACTCGTCCGTGTCGTCTTACACGGCTGCAACCGGCAACTCCATCGTTGACCGCGCTCGCGCCATGATCGGCTCCGCTTACGTCTGGGGCGGCACCGGTGGCTCTTGGGGCGGCTTCGACTGCTCCGGCCTGGTTAGCTACGCCATCACCGGTCAGACGGGCAACCGCTTGGGCAACACTTACACCTTCATGGGCTACAACCAGGCAACCACCGCTCAGCCTGGCGACCTGGTCGTTAACGGCGGTCATGTTGCCATCGTTTCCGGTGTCGACGCCAATGGCAAAGTCACCAGCATCATTCATGCTGTCAATCAGCAGCAGGGCGTTGCCGAAACCGGCATGAACGGTTACTTCTCCGAGGGCGATTACACCATCGTCCGCCCGAACTAACGGCGGCGCAATGGCTTCGCATATCGAAGCGTTCAGCGACGGCAGCTCGCGGGGCAACCCGGGTCCTGGCGGCTACGGTTCCATCCTGCGGTTCGTCGATTCGAAGGGCGTCGTTCACGAGCGTGAGTTCTCGTGCGGTTACAAGCGCACCACCAACAACCGTATGGAGCTGATGGGCGTCATCGTTGCGCTTGAGGCCCTGAACCGCCCCTGCGACATCACGTTCTACACTGATTCGCAGTACGTGGTGAAGGCCTTCAACGAGAACTGGATCGCCGGATGGCTCAAGCGCGGATGGGTGAACTCGCAGAAGAAACCCGTCAAGAACGTCGACCTGTGGAAGCGTCTTCTTGCCGCTAAAGAGCCTCACCGCGTTACATTCGAGTGGGTTCGCGGTCATAATGGCCACCCCGAAAACGAGCGTTGCGATGCCTTGGCAACCGCAGCTGCCGACAGCGGTAAGCTCATCGAAGACAAAGGATTCACTGAGTAGGCGAACGCCGCTCGATCTGTTTTGAATGCGCCCGGCATCGGGCGCATTGTCGTATCAGCGCGAATGAAAGGGCCAACCATGGACGTGTGCTTTGTTGCCGTGGAAACCGCAGAGGATCAGGAAAAGCTCGCAAAGCTGGCTGACGAAGTTTGGCACGAGTACTGGCCGCCTATCATCGGCAAGGCTCAAACCGACTATATGGTTGACAAGTTCCAAAGCATCGATGCCATTAAGTTCGATATGGCCGAGCATGGCTATGAATACTGGTTCGTGGTAGACGAAAACGACAAGGTCGTCGGCTTCACTGGCGGCAGGGAAGAGAAGGAAACCAACCGCTACTTCATCTCGAAGATCTACCTCGTTGCGGGCGAGCGCGGCAAGCATCACGCATCCAAGATCATCGGCTTCTACACCGACTTGTGTCACGAGCGCGGTTTCCATGCCATGTACTTAAGCGTCAACAAGCACAACGAGCTTGGCCTGAGGGCATACAAGGGTAAGGGCTTTAGCATCATCGAATCCGTCGTGAACGACATCGGCGGCGGCTTCGTGATGGACGATTACATCATGCAGAAGGATGTCTAGCAGTTTTGTCTTGACGATGCAAGCGGCGAACATAGTTGAAACGAAGAAGCGGCTCGAGCAATCGAGCCGCTTCTGTTGTTTTCCGTTGCTGTTTGCTGTGAAGGCGGAACGCTAGTCGGCGTTTTGCTTTGTGGTGCTAATTCAGACCTGCGGCCTCGGCGATGATGGCTTTAAGCTCGGGGATGCCCGTGCCCTTCTCGGCCGAGGTGACAACCCAGGGGGTGCCTTCTCGAACGCCAAGTTGCTTGCACAGAGCGGCTGCCTGGGCGTTGCACTTCGAGCGCGAGAGTTTGTCGCCCTTCGTGAACACGATGGCGTAGGGCAGGTCGGATTCCTGCAGGAAGCTGACCATGTTCTCGTCCAGCTCGCTTGCGGTATGGCGGATGTCGATGAGCGAGCAGACCAGTGCGAAGTTGCGATCCTGCGCGAAGTACCCCTCGATCAGGCGCGACCAACGGTTTCGCTCGGACTTGGATACCTTTGCGTAGCCGTAGCCCGGCAGGTCGACGAAACGTGCATCTTTCGACTTGTAGAAGTTGATGGTTGCCGTTTTGCCCGGGTTCTGCGAGACGCGGGCAAGTTGCTTGCGGTTGAACAGCTTGTTCAGCAGCGAAGATTTCCCGACGTTCGATCGACCGGCGAAGGCGATTTCGGGAAGGGTGGAGGGAACGATCTGCGCGACCGTGCCGAAAGACAGTTCGTATTCAACGTGTTGGAAGTCCATGTAAACCGTCCTGGTTCGTGTGATTTCGTGTCTTCCCATTTTACACGCTTGGTTTGACCTGATCGCTCGATTGCAACCGATGCCGCCGGTTGGCTACACGGTTTCACCATCACTGAAACAATTTTCTCGATCATGGCGATGGTGTGAAAAATTCACCACGGTGAACAAATAATGTATGACACGTCTAACATATGGATTCATCAAGGTATTTGACGAAACAACTTAACTAAAGGAAACAACAACTTGTCACTAGCGAAAAGTCAACCTTAGCTTACGCATTAAGTTAACCAAGGCTTTAGGCAAGAAATGGGTAATATGTTTGTATCGTCGATGCCTTGATCGAGAGAGGCGCCGCAATTTAATCCGCGGCGTGATCGCGTCGACGCACCATTGAGGAAAGGGAGCAACATGAAAAAGCAGACTAAGAACAACTGGCTGTTCACCGGCATCGGTTTTCTGGCTGGCACTGCGGGCATTGCCGCAATCACCAGCGAGACTGCCAAGAAGGGTTACGTGCACGCCATGGCTCAGGGCATGAAGTGCAAGAAGGGCTACCAGGATATGGTCGAGGCCGCCAAGGCCGAGTACGACGACATCGTCGCCCAGGCAACCTACATCAGCGTCTCCGAGGAAGAGGTCGAGGCTGCCAAGGCCGAGGCTGACGCCGAATAGTTAAAGGCGGGCGTGCGGGGCGGGATACCGTCAAGCACGCCCGTATTGTTTTTACCGTTATTGCACGCGTGCCTCCTGGCGCGCTTTGAAACGGAAGAAGTTCGTTTCCAATGAAATATTCGATTGAAAAAGAGTACCCGGGTCATCTTCGGGTGAAGCTTCACGGTCCGGTGCCTCAGGAAGATCTGGGCGCCTTCGAGGCGGTTCTGAAGAAAAGCCCCGCGATTGTCGATTTCCGTGTTTACCCTCGTATCGGTTCGCTGACCTTGACGTATTCGCCTGAAGCAGGCGGACGCAAGCGAGCGATGGCGTATCTTTGCGCCATCGACAAAGAGATGATCGACGCATCGCGTGAGGGCCATTCGATCTCCACGCGTTCCATGACGCAAAACCTTCTGCTTGATCTTGCGACTATGACGGGCGTCTATTTCATGCGGCGCTTGTTCTTGCCCACTCCGATTTCGTGGGCTTTGACCCTGTGGAGCTTCCGCGTCTTCCTTGCCGATGCCCTGCGTTCTTTGGGCAAAGCCAGGCTTGACGTCCCTGTTCTTGACGCATCGGCCATTGCCATGTCGCTTGTTCAGGGGGATAAGACCACTGCCGGCGAGACCATGTTCCTTCTGCATGTGGGTGAAACCCTTGAGGACTATACGCAAGCGCAGTCGGAAAGCGCTCTGATCGATGCCCTTATGGATCTGGCGGAGACTGCGCATAAGGTGGAAGGTGACGTCGAGCGCGAAGTCAAGGCAAGCGACTTGACGAAGGGCGATGTCATCGTCATTCGCATGGGCATGCCCATCCCTGTTGACGGCGAAGTCGTTTCCGGGAACGCCATGGTCAATCAAGCGTCGCTTACGGGCGAATCCGCAGCGGTCAACCGTTTGGTCGGCGACAGCGTTTTCGCAGGCACTTCGGTTGAGGCGGGCGAGATTCTTGTTCGCGTCAGCAGCGACCCCGGCGAGACGCGTTTGCGATCCATTGTGTCGCTGGTGAAGAATGCCGATCAGTACCGTTCTCCCCGACAGGCGCATCGCGAAGAGCTTGCGAATCGCATCGTCCCGTGGAACTTCCTGCTGGCTGGCATCGTTGCTTTGACGACGCGCGACATCGTGCGCACTTCCGCGGCGTTGATGGTTGACTACTCGTGCGGACTGAAGCTTACGGGCTCCATCGCCGTGCTTTCCGCCATGAGCCAGTCTGCAAAAGCCGGCTTCACGGTTAAGGGCTCGAAGTACTTCGATGCGGTCGAGCAGGCTGATGCCATCGTGTTCGACAAGACCGGAACTCTTACCGAGGCAACGCCCAAGGTTTCGAAGGTGCTTTCGCTTGACGGCAGCCCTGAAGACGACATCCTTCGCTTTGCCGCATGCCTTGAGGAGCACTTCCCGCATCCTGTTGCGCGCGCTGTGGTGAACGCTGCGGCCAAGGCGGGCTTGAACCATCGCGAGCGTCACGCCGAGGTGGAGTATGTCGTTGCCCACGGCATTGCCAGCTCGCTTGACGGGAAGCGCGTGGTTATTGGGTCCGAGCACTTCGTCGTTGAGGACGAAGGCGTCGTCATCACCGATGACCAAGCAGCTGTTATAAGGGATCAGGGCAACGGGATGTCGCCTTTGTACCTTGCGGTTGACGGTGCCTTGGTTGGCGTCATCTACATCGAGGACCCGATCAAGCCTTCTGCGGCTAAGGCTGTGAAGGAGCTGCGCGCCCTTGGATTCAAGCGTTTGGTCATGCTCACGGGCGATCACGACCATACCGCCGAGCGCATCGCGAAGGAAGCGGGACTCGACGAGTACCGCGCCAACATGCTTCCCGAAGACAAGCATGCGTTCGTCAAGCAGTTGAAAGACGAAGGCTACAACGTCATGATGGTGGGCGACGGCGTGAACGACGCCCCAGCCCTTGCGCTTGCCGACGTTGGCATCGCCATGGGGCAAGGGACGGCTGTCGCGAAGGAAGTCGCTGACATCACGCTTACGGACGGCGATCTTTCATCGTTGGTCACGCTGCGCAAGCTCTCGGTTGAGCTTTCGCATCGATTGGATAGCACGTTCAGGACCGTCTTGGGTCTGAATTCGCTGTTCCTTGCATTGGGAATCGCCGGCGCGATCACCCCGCAGACGTCGTCGCTTGCGCACAATGCCTCGACTATCGCTTTGTCGGCCGCATCGGGCAGGAGCTTCAACGTAGAATAGCTGGCGTGGAATAGCCGAATTGTGGATATTGGGGCCTTGCTGGAATTAGATGTTCTCAGCAGGGCCTCTTCGTATTAAACTAAACGGGTTTCTAATCACACATGCTTTGGCGACTCGATCCGCTAGTGGCCACCGGAAAAGGCTGCGGACTTCGGGGAAGACCCAAAGCAGAGGACTAACGAATGGAGAAATGAATATGGCGAAAGTCAGTATTCAGACCCTGCTTGACGCAGGCGCGCACTTCGGTCACCAGACCCGTCGCTGGAACCCCAAGATGAAGCCCTACATCTTCGGCAACCGTGGCGACATCTACATCCTCGACCTGAAGCAGACCCTTCTCGGTCTCGACCAGGCCTACACCTTCGTCTCCGAACTCACCAAGAACGGCGGCACCATCCTCTTCGTCGGCACCAAGAAGCAGGCTCAGGAAGCCGTTGCTGACGCTGCCAACCGTTGCGGCATGCCTTACGTCAACGCTCGCTGGCTCGGCGGCATGCTCACCAACTTCACCACCATCCGCTCCCGCGTGAAGCGCATGGAAGAGCTCGAGGCTATGGACGCTGACGGTCGCATGGCTCTCCTCCCCAAGAAGGAGCAGATCCTGCTGCACAAGGAGCTCGCCAAGCTGCAGACCAACCTCAACGGCATCCGCAACATGGCTAAGACCCCCGACGCCATCTTCGTCATCGACACCAACCGTGAGGGCATCGCCATCAACGAGGCTGAGCGCCTGAACATTCCGGTTGTCGGCACCCTCGACACCAACTGCGATCCCGACGACGTCGATTACGGCATCCCCGCAAACGACGACGCCATTCGTTCGGTCAAGCTGCTTGCCGACTTCATCGCCGACGCTGCTATCGCCGGCATCGGTGCCCCGGTTACCGCCGAGGAAATGGCCGCTGAGGCCCCCGCAGCTGAAGCTGCTGCCGAGTAGTTCAAATAACTGCATGTGCCCGCCTTCGGGCGGGCTTTTCGAAGGAAAGGAACACGCATGGCTAACATCACCGCTGCCATGGTTAAGGAACTTCGCGAGATGACCGGCGCTGGCATGATGGAGTGCAAGAAGGCTCTGGCCGAGGTCGAAGGCGAAATGGAAAAGGCCATCGACGTTCTGCGTACCCGTGGTCTTGCCGCTGCCGCCAAGAAGGCCGGCCGTGCTACCAACGAGGGCACCGTCGTTGCTCTTCTGTCCGATGACGCTAAGTCCGGTGTCGTTCTCGAGCTCAACTGCGAGACCGACTTCGTTGGCATGAACGAGAAGTTCAAGGCTTACGCCGAGCGCATGGCTAAGGTCGCTCTCAACAACAAGATCTCTGACGTCGAGGCCCTTAAGGCCACCGCTGATGCTGACGGCGAGACCGTTGAGGCTATCCTCACCGACTGCGTCCATGTTATGGGCGAGAACACCACCCTCAAGCGCGTCCAGGTCGTCGAGGCCGGCGCTGTCGCTTCTTACATCCACATGGGTGGCAAGATCGGCGTTCTGGTTGAGTTCGAGGTTGAGGGTATCGACCCCGCTACCGATGAGTTCCGGGCTTATGGCCGCGACGTCGCTATGCAGGTTGCTGCTATCCCCGCAGTTGCCGCTAACCGCGAGCAGGTTCCTGCTGAGGTTGTCGAGCACGAGATGAGCATCTACAAGGCTCAGGCCGCTGAGTCCGGCAAGCCCGAGGCTATCCAGGAGAAGATCGCCACTGGCCGTCTGGAGAAGTTCTACAAGGAGAACTGCCTCACCGAGCAGGAGTTCGTCAAGAATTCCGACCAGACCATCCAGCAGTACACCGATGCTACCGCAAAGCAGCTCGGCGGCACCATCAAGGTTGCTAACTTCGTGCGTTTCGCTCTGGGTGAGTAACCGCCAGCGGGCGCGAGTTCCTTGGAACGAGCGAGCCGCGTAGGCCAAGGTTTTATTTCACCCTTGCGAATCTATCGCGTAAACAGGAAGCCCGTCGGGTCAAACCGGCGGGCTTCTTCGTATAATGGAAGCATTGAAACGTACTGCAAACGACAACACTGCTGGGGTGGTTTCGATGTCTGAAGAGATCATCGTAGTTCGGGGTAATAACGCATTTTCCGGCGAGGTTCACGTGGCCGGCGCGAAGAATTCCGCACTTAAATTGCTTGCTGCATCGCTTCTGGGCTGCGGCGAAAGCGTTATTCATAATGTTCCGCATATCTCGGATATCCAGGTTATGTCCGATGTTCTTTCCTGCTTAGGCGCTAAGATCCAGCGCGAGGGGCACACCGTTCGCATCGACACTTCGGGCGTCGACAAGCAGGAGGCTCCGTACGAGCTTGTTTCCAAGATGCGCGCCAGCATTTCGGTTCTAGGCCCGCTTGTCGGTCGCTTCGGCCGCGCAGTCGTTGCTATGCCGGGCGGCTGCCAAATCGGCGCCCGCAAGATCGACATGCATCTTGCCGGCCTTCAGGCCCTTGGCGTCACCTTCAAAACAGAGCACGGCTCGCTTCACGCCGAAACGCCCAACGGCCTTCATGGCAACCAGGTTTCACTTGACTTCCCAAGCGTCGGTGCCACCGAGAACCTTATGATGGCCGCCGTCGTGGCGCAGGGCAACACCGTCATCGAGAACGCTGCGCGCGAGCCCGAGATCGTCGATCTTGCCAATATGCTCAACGAAATGGGCGCCAAGATCACCGGCGCCGGCACCTCTCTTATCGAGATCGAAGGCGTTGAGCTTTCGTCCATGCACCCGTGCGAGCACACTACGGTGGGTGATCGCATCGAAGCGGGCACGTTCCTTACAGGTGGCGCGCTTACCGGCGGCCCCGTTACCGTCCGCGGCGTCGATCCCGAGTACTTGCATATGGCCGTCATGAAGTTCCGCGCCATGGGCTGCACGGTCGAGACGGGCGATGATTGGCTGACCATTTCGCGTGACCAGCCTTTGAAGCCGGTCGATATCCAAACGCTTCCGCACCCTGGTTTCCCCACCGACCTTCAGGCGCAGTTCATGCTTCTGGCGTCTTTGGCCGAGGGCACCTCGGTTATCACCGAGAACATCTTCGAGAGCCGCTTCATGTTCGCTGCCGAGCTTAAGCGTATGGGCGCCGATATCACCATCGACGGTCATCATGCCATCGTTCGCGGTGTCTCGCACCTTGAGGGCGCTCCCGTTTCCTCTACCGATCTGCGCGCCGGTGCCGCAATCGTTCTTGCGGGCGTGGTCGCCGACGGCGAGACCGATGTTCACAACATCGCGCATATCGACCGTGGTTACGAGGACTACGTGGGCAAGCTTTCCTCGCTTGGCGCCGATGTCCGTCGCGAGGTCAGGGACTAGCTTCATATGCCTCGAGATCAGCGTTACAGCCAGCAAAGGGGTAGCCAGCGCAGTTCCTCGCGCCCCAGCTCGCGTACAGGCTCGCGGGGAAGCCATGTGGGCGGCCAGCGAAGCGGTCGACCTGCCAATTTCAACGCGAAGCAATCGCGCCGCACGTCACGACATGTAAGCGACAACATGGTTGGCACTCACGTGCGCCCTTCCGTTCAGGCGGGCGGCCGCAAGATGAATGCCTCCAGCGTGTCGTTTTCAAGCAGCCGCAAACGCAACCGCGCTGTTCGTGGCGAGGTTCAGGCGTTTGTTCCCAACACCGGCTCGCGTGAAGGAAAGCGCGCCTACAATCAACGTGTCAACCAGCGTCAATACGCCAAGCAGATCCAGCATCGCTCGCGCATGCGCAGCATCGCCTTGCTTGCTGCAGGCGTTCTGTTGATCGTCGGCTTGGCTGTTGGCGCTGGCATCTTCACGTACAACAACACGGTGGGCGGCAACACCGGTCTTGGCAAGTCCGATGCGAAGTCGGCTCTTACCGCCACGAAGGATAGCAAGCCGTTCTACACGTTGATCTCGGTCGAGTTGGGATCAACGTCGGCAACGTTGGACAACAACGGTCCCGATGTCATCTTCCTTACGCGTGTGGATGCTTCTTCGAAGGCGGTCACATTCGTTCCGATTCCGGCAAACCTGCAGGTCACGTACGAAAGCGAGACCTTGCAGCTGGCAAGTGTGCAGCAGAAGGGGGACGCTGCGTTCATCAATGCCGTGAAAACCTTCGCCGACGTCGACATCGCGCATTATTTCAAGCTGGAAGAGGGCGATCTGGTCAAGCTGGTCGATCAACTGGATGGCGTTGACCTCAGCCTTTCGCAGGAAATCGACGACCCCAACGCAGGCGACATCTACATTCCCGCAGGCGATCAAACGCTGAACGGCCAGCAGGCCGTCGTGTTCCAGCGCGCCACCAATGTCAGCGGCGGCCTTGACGGGCAGCTCCAAAACCAGGTGAAGTTCGTAAGCGCCTTGCTCTCCAAGCTGTTCGACACCGGATCGCTTTCGTTTGCAAACGTGCTTTCGGATATCGCGCCGTATTTCAAGACGGATATGTCTTCAAACGACATCATCTCCTTGGCTGGCTCGCTTTCCGATATGAAGGCATCGGATTTCACTACGGTCTCGGTTCCGGGTTATGAGAAAACGCAGTCAAGCATCGCATCTGGCTCGACGACGTATTTCATCCCGTCTACCAGCTCGTGGAAGACCATCATGTCCGACCTTGACGAAGGCAACACCGAGGCGGGCAAGTCCACTATCGAGACGGTTGATCCCGCAAGCTTCACCATCGAGGTGCGAAACGGCACCTCTATCACCGGCGCCGCAACCACTACTACCGAGAAGCTAACCAAGCTTGGCTTCAAGGTTGAGAAATCGGGCAATGCCGATCAGCAGATCTATGAGCAAACTTTGGTCATTTACGATAAGGACAACGGCCTTGAGCGCGCTCAGACGGTTATCAACGCCCTTGGTGTTGGACGCGCCGTGAAGGGTCAGGGTTATTACGAATACGACACCGATGTGCTTGTTATCTTGGGCGGCGACTACAAGCCCAGCAAATAGCGTCTTTGATTGGGATTTGTATGCGCGCACGTCCCTGGTGTGACGCTGTGATAAAATCCACCTGATCAAAAATGCGAACAGAAGGAGAGATCATCGTGGTAGATAAATACGATGTTGCAGCGGTTCTGGACCTCGTCCGTCCTAGTCTGCTTGCCGATGGCGGCGACGTCAGGCTCGTTGACGTGTCCGAAGACGGTATCGTTACGGTTGAGCTTACCGGCGCTTGCCGTGGTTGCCCGCTGTCCGAGCTCACGCTTGCCAACGGCATTGAGCGTGTTCTGCGCGAGCGCGTACCCGGCGTTGTTCGCGTCGTCCCCATGGTCGACGAGGACGCCGAGGAGTAGTCTCGGTTTCGACAGAATCGAACCAAGCGCAAGGGCGGCCTTCGGGTCGCCCTTGTTCGTTTGCATCGCCTTTCCTTCCCTAAGCGCCCCTTGACCGATCCTTGGCCGATGGGCGGCTTTCGGGTTCCTGTTCGGTGATACCATGCTGCAAAACAAGGAGGAACCTATGGCGAAATGTTGGGAAACGCGCGGATGCGATGAAGAGTGGCAGGGTCGCTGCCCTCATAACCTGGGCGACGATCTATGCCCGTCGGACTGCATCAACACCATTTGCGATCGCCCGACGCATGTGGTGGCAACCGATTTCGAGCTGTTGCTCAATCCCGACCGCGATTATGATCGCGCACCTAAGGAGGTGTGTCGCTCGTGCGAGTTCTTCCTGAAGTACGGTCCCGATGTCAAAGACCGCAAAGAGACGGACAAACTGTACGGCGGTGCTCGTTTTTTGTTCTAGCTTTTCGTGGTGCGTGCGGCTAGGCTGCGCGCTGGTATCATCCTTGTGAACATGAGCGGTTTTCAACAGCCGTTTAATATGCGGTTCGCCTGCTTTCGGGCGCTTTTTCGAGGATGACGAATGCTGAATCAGATCTATCAAAGCCTTGACCCGGTTGCCATCTCTTTCGGGCCAGTGTGCATTAGGTGGTATGCGCTTGCCTATTTGGCAGGCTTTCTTTTTGCGGGGATCCTCATTTGGCGCCTGTCGAAGCGCTGGCAGCTTAAATTCGACGAGGATTCGCTTTTGACCATCATCTTTTGCGTGATGATCGGCGTTATCTTGGGCGCTCGCTTGGGGTATTGCCTGTTCTACGGAAACGGGTACTACGTGGCGCACCCGTTGGAGATCCTGATGCTTAATCAGGGTGGCATGAGCTTCCACGGCGGGCTGATCGGCGCGCTTCTTTCGGGCATCGCCGCGGCGAAAATGACGGGAATCCCGTACCTGACTCTGGCCGATATGGGCGTGGTTGCGGCTCCCATCGGCCTGTTCTTCGGTCGTTGCGCCAATTTTGTCAACGGTGAGCTGTGGGGCGCGGTCACCGATGTTCCGTGGGGCGTTGTCTTCGGCGGTTCGGCAGGCATGCTACCTCGTCATCCATCTCAGCTGTACGAAGCCCTGCTTGAGGGCGTGCTGCTGTTCATCGTGCTGTTCGCGTTGTCGCGAAAGAAGCCGCCGTTTCCGCGCGGCACGCATTTGGGCGTGTTCCTTATACTGTACGGACTGTGCAGGTTCGTGATCGAGTTCGTCCGCCAGCCTGACGTTCAGCTGGGTTATCTTTTGGGGACGAATTGGCTGACGATGGGGCAGGTGCTCTCGCTGCCTTTGATAGCCGTCGGGGTTGGCGTGCTTGTCTTTGCGCTAACGAAGAAGCTGCCGCAGCAAGGGCTGCCTGAATAAATAGTCAAGTGAAACGACATTGATAGCAAACAGGGCCCGCCTCAGTGAGGCGGGCCCTGTGCGTTCGCGGATGCTTTCTCGATTGGCTAGTGCTTCATACCCTCGAGCATCTGCTCGGCGGTAGCCAGCGTGTTGATGATGTTGCGGCGCGAAAGCGTGCCGACCACGCGGCCGTCCTTCACGACGGGCACTTTCTTGATGCGGCGCTCGGCCAGGGTGTTGAACGCGGTTTCGGCATCTTCGCCCACGCCCATGGCAATGACCTTCTTGGTGGCAAGGCGCATGACGTTCAGGTCCAACATGGTGGACAGACGCGTCCAGAAGTCCTCGTTCTCGACGATGCGGTAGTAGTTCGTGGCGTCGTTGTAGTTGCCGCTTTCGTTCGAGAGGTACTTCATGATGTCGCCATCCGAAATGAAGGCGACCAGCTTGTCGTCGGCATCGACGATGGGCAGGCCGCTGGTTTCTGTTGCGCGCATAGCGTCGACGGCATCGCGGATAGTGGCGGTGTCATGGATGACGTTCGGCTCGGGGTTCATGACGTCGGCAACGAAGAACGGACGATCGACACCGGGAATGCCGTGGTCTTTCTCCTTCTCGGCCAGTTCGGCGAGTTCTGCCTTGTGCTGCGCATCGACGGCTTCATCAGCCTTGGTGTCGTGCACGAAGAACAGGATGCCCAAAACAACGCAGGCAAGCATGATGGCCATGCCGCAAAACGACGTGTGAACGCCGGCGTAGGTTACTTGCAGCGCGGTTGCGTCGGCGGGGACGAACAGATAGCCAAGGGCGGTCAGGCTTACGATGAACGCCGTGCCGATGGAGATGCCGACCTGGTTGGTGGTGGAAGAAAGTGCATTGGCATGCTGGACGACCTTGTTGTCAAGCGAGTTCACGCCCCAGGTGTTCAGCGGGGTGGACAGGAACTGGATGCCGATGGACATGGTGGAGTACACCACGGTCACCATAAGAATGGACATGTCCATGTTGAACGTGGTCACACCGAACGCACCCAAGCCAAGCACGCAGGCGCCGAAAACGGTGACGCCGCGCACGCCCGAGTTGTCGAAGATCCTGCCGGCGATAAGGCCGCAGATGGCACCGATAACCGCACCGGGCAACATCAGCAAGCCCGAAACCGTGGCGGATTGTCCCATGACTTGCTGCACGTAAATAGGAAGAACAACCTCGGAGCCGATCATCGATGCCTGAAGCAAGCCGATGAGGATGACGGCGGTGCGGAACTTGCGGCTAGAAAGAACCTGAATGCGCAGAACAGGGACTTCCAGCTTGAACTGACGGCGGCAGAAGATCGTCAGCACGATAAGGCCGAAGACGATAAGTGCCAGCGGCACAGCGATGTTTTCGGCCGTTGTGGACGACGAGATGCCGTACAGCAGGCTGAGCATGCCCGCAAGCAGCATGGCCACGGAGGGCACGTCGAATGGAACCTTCTCGAAGCCCTCGAAGTTTTTCAGGAACTTGAATGCGGGAATCATCACCAGCACGCAGATGACGGCGATGACTACGAACAGCATGCGCCAGCCAACCGAGTCGACCAGCACGCCCGAAAGGGTAGGGCCGATTGCGGGCGCGAACGAGATCATCAGACCGACCATGCGCATAGCCGCACCGCGTTGCTCGCGTGGGAACACCAGAAGGATGAGCGTGAACACCATGGGCATGATGATGCCGGTGGCGCATGCCATCATGACGCGGCCAAGAAGAATGACCTCGAAGTTCGGCGCGCAGGCGGCGATGATGCACGAGATACAGAACCAGCCGATTCCGCCGATGAAAAGCTTGCGCGTGCTGAAACGCCCCACGAAGAAGGCGTTCAGCGGGATGACGACCGCTTCAACCAAAGAGTAAGCGCTGGTCAGCCACTGTACTGTGGTTGCGTCAACTCCGGTGTCGCGCATGATGTGCGGTAGCGCCGGCGACAGCAGCGTAGCGTTAAGGATCACCAGGATTGCTCCTGAGAGCAAAACGGCAACCATGATCTTCTGATTCCTATCCAAACCCATAAACGTTCAATGCTCCTAACTTAGCTTTCGAAAGATATTCGATTGTGCATTGATATGGGGCGCCTTACGCGGTCGCCCAGGTGTCTGCGAGAGTCGTGCGCCGTATTGATTGCGGCGGAGCGAAACGATGCGAACCGCAGCTTGATCGCATCGGGGGTAGCACGCAAAAACAGGTGCCTTGACAGTATAGTTGGGCACTGCGACTGCGTAGGAAAACGCCCAAATAAAGCCCTGAACAATTCCAAATTCAAGAAACCTGATTGCAATTCTTCGGACCTCGGGTGCCGCTGGAAACGGGCCGCTGCCATGTTACCTTACCGTAAACATACCCAACTGAAAAATAAGCCACACATGAGGATAAATGGACTATACTAAAGAAGAAACAAGGGCCTTGCTTCAGCAAGGCGGAATGAGGCAGTGTTTTAGGAGGTTGATCGTATGGCCAAGGTCAAGCGTCACGATTGGGGACTTATCGTATCGGGTGTTCTTCTTGTAGTCCTTGCTTGTCTGATCACGGCATTCCCGGGTCTTACGATGGCGACGATAACCACCATTGTCGGCATCGGCTTCATTATCGCCGGCGTGTTCTCGATGGTGGGTTACACGCGTTTCGCGCGCTTCGCCCGTCCTTCGGGTTGGATGATCGCTTACGGCGTGCTCGATTTCATCCTGGGCATGATGTTCGTGCTGCAACCGGTGCTTCTGGCCGATGTGATCTCGTGGATGGTTGGCTTCTTCGTGCTGGCGTTCGGCATTTTCGAGCTTGTTGCCGCAGTTAAGTTTCACGCAGTCGGTTTGGGCCTGTGGGGTTGGATGATCTTCTCGGGTATCGTCGATATCCTGTGCGGCGTGATCTTCTTCGTGTGGCCAGCGATGCTCGCCATCTTCCTCGCTGTGTTCGTGATCATGCGCGGTCTGTCGCTTATCGTGTACGGCTGGAAGGTTGATACGATCGTTCTTTAGAAGCCGCTTGCTCGAAAGCGTGAATCGTTTAGAAAATGCCCGTCAAGTCGCCGATAACGCGGATGAAGAAGACAACCAAAATGGTGATCATAACGGGTTTCACGATCTTGGAGCCGCCCTTGTCGAACGACTTCGAGCCCAGGTAGTTGCCGGCGATGTTGAACGCGCCAGCAAGAAGGCCCAAGGGGATCAGGGCGGTTCCGTTTACCAGGAACACGATGAGCGCCGAGGTGTTCGTGGTCATGTTGATTGCCTTCGTGGTGCCGTTCGCGCGCGTCAGGTTCATATGCGCGAACGCGGTTAGGGCGAGCAGCAGGAACGTGCCCGTACCTGGCCCGTAGAAGCCGTCGTATACGCCCACCACAAGTGAGATTCCCATACCGATAAGGATCATCTTCTTCATGGGGGGCTCTTCGCCTTCGGCTTTGAAGGCTTTGTCGCGCATGACGTAGGCCGCGATGAGCGGCAGGATGACCAGCATGGCAACCTTCAAATAAAAGTCGCTGATCAGAAGGGTAAGCTGTGCGCCGGCGGTGCTTCCGATGAAGGCTGCAGGAATGCAAGGCAGGGCGATCTTCCAGGGGATGTAGCCGTTTTTGGCGAAACGGAATGTGGTCAAGCCCGTTCCCATGCAGGCGCTGAGCTTGTTGGTGGCGATGGCCGTGTGCGCCGGAAGGCCCGCGATCATGTAGGCTGGCAGCGAGATCAAGCCGCCACCGCCTGCGATGGCGTCGATAAAGCCCGCAATGAAGACGAGCGGCAAGATGATCAGGCATTGCATGGGGTCGAAAGGCATGGGCTGGCTCCGGTTGCGGGTTTCGGTTCTTGCGCATGGTCTGGTGACTGTCCGAAGGCGAGTGCCAGAGGTTGATTTGCGCAAGGGTGAATTCTACCGCGCCGTATGCGGCGTAGTGGGGCGATCGCTGCGATTCCATCGTTTGACGCTGGTATACTTCCGTTTCGAAAGCGAGGTGCGCCCATGCCCAGCGTGAACGACTTGGTCGATGTTGCAGAATCTTTAGATAAGCGCCGTGTTGTTGTCTTGCAGGACAGCTGCGTGGCCGTGCGCAACAGGAACGCCCATTGCAGGGCGTGCGTCGAAGTCTGTCCGAATGACGCGATATCGGTCGATCGAAACAAAATCAAATTGACCACGACCCACTGTGTCGATTGCGGGCTGTGCGTGGCGGCGTGCCCAACCGAGGCGATCCGTGCCATCGAGCCCACGGCTTCGCAGCTTGCCCAGCAACTTGCGGTCGTGCGCGAGGCGAACGACGGGGTTGCCGCAGTGGCCTGCGCGCGTATGGCTGCGCGTCAGGTTGCCGATCCTGGCAGGTTCGTTGAAGTTCCTTGCTTCGGGCGTTTGGCGGCGGTTGACCTGCTTTCTCCGATTGTCGATGGTGCCACGGGGGTGCTGTTGATCGATGGCGGTTGCTCGTCGTGCAAATACGGGTTCGTGAGCGAGACGGTTGATGCTGCGGTTGACTCCGCCAACCAGGTGCTTGCTGCGGGCGGGCTTGAGGCGCGCGTTTCGCGCGTAAGCGAGTTCCCCGAAGCGATGCTCGTTTCCGAAACCGAAGGCGTGTTCGGTTCGACCAGGCGAGGGTTCCTTGCCGACACGATGCGCTCGGCGCGCGACATCGCCGCAACGGCGGCGGATACGGCCATCAAGAAGGAACTCGGCATTGGCGAGGGCGACAATATCGGTCGTCGCTTGCATGTTTCTGACGAAGGCACGCTCCCGAACATTCCTGTTCCCGGGCACGAATCTGCGCTGAATGCGTTGTATGCGATTATGGGGGAGGCAGATTTTCAGGGCGATGCGTCTGACGCGGGCGAAGGTGGTCCGGCGATAGTCGACCTGCCGTTCTTCGGCGCCGTCGACATCGACGTCAACAAATGCAACGCTTGCGGGATGTGCGCCGTGTTCTGCCCAACATCGGCGATAAAGCGCCCGCCTTCAAGCGACGAGTTCTCGATGCGATCAAAAGTGCTTGAGTTCAGCGCCAGTGATTGCGTGCAATGCGGCTTGTGCCAGGATGTTTGCTGGAAGAAAAGCATCACGCTGCGCGCGCCCATCACGACTGACGAGCTGTTCTCGTTCGAGCCCCGCATTTTCCGCTTGAGGTAGCCGCCAGGCTTTGCGATTGTGCAAGAGCAGCCGTTCGCGGCTTCTGGGTGGCTATTGTTTCCATTTTCGCAACTTCGCTTGAGCTTGCGAGGCGGTATGTTATACTCGCAATCGCTTTAGCACTCTAAAGTGATTTAGTGAATTGATAGAAGTTCGAGCACGGGTTGACCGCCGCGCAAGGCGCCGCCCGGCAAGAAGGAGACAACATGAAGAAGTTCAAGCTCTTGGCTGCTGTTGCAACCACGCTGGCCTTGGCTGCGTTTGCACTTGCCGGCTGCGGCTCGCAGGCTTCCTCCAGCGCATCCGCTAGCGCTCAGGGAAGCTCTTCCGCCAGCTCGTCTGCAACCAAAACCCTCATCGTCGGTTTCGACTCCGCTTACCCGCCGTACGGCTTCGTCGGCGACGACGGCAACTATACCGGCTTCGATCTTGACCTTGCCAAGGAAGTCGCCGACCGCAACGGTTGGGACTTCAAGGCCGACCCCATCGACTGGGACGCTAAGGACGCCCTGCTCAACGCCGGCAACATCAATTGCATTTGGAACGGCTTCACCATGGAAGGCCGCGAGGGCGACTACACCTTCTCCGAGCCGTACATGCTCAACGAGCAGGTTGTCGTGGTGAAGAAGGGCAGCAACATCGCTTCGCTGGCCGACCTTTCCGGCAAAACCGTCATGACCCAGGTCGACTCCGCTGCTCTTTCCGTTCTCGAGGATCCCGAAGGCAAGGCCGAGCTTGCAGCTACCTTCGCCGGCGGCGCTGCCCAGACCATCGGCGACTACAACAACGCCTTCATGCAGCTTGATTCCGGCATGGTCGACGCCGTTGCATGCGACCTGTCCATCGCTCAGTACCAGATCGCTCAGACCGGCGACAAGTACGTTCAGCTTGACGAGAGCCTTTCCAAGGAGCACTACGCCGTTGGTTTCAAGAAGGGCGACACCGAGCTTGCCAACACCGTCACCGAGACCCTGAAGGCAATGTACGAGGATGGCACTATCCAGAAGCTCTGCGAGAAGTACGCCGACTACGGTTTGTCCTTCGACAACTGGATCTTGAAGTAGCATTCACTCGGTCGTTTGATCGACCGACATCGTGGAATGACACGCGCACCTCCTGCCGTAAGGCGGGAGGTGTTTGCGCGTGAAAGGGAAGTAACGAGGCGTTTCGGAAAGCGTCAAGCCCGGCATATGTCTCCTGTGCGGGCTTCGTTTCCCGAAGCGTCATCGAAAAGGAAGGAACGACGTGGATTTATCGGTTATGTTCGGCCTGCTTGGCCAGGGCCTTATCCTGACGGCGCAGATCTTCGTGATCACGCTGGTTGGCTCGCTGCCTTTGGGCGTGGTCATCGCGCTTTGCCGTATGAGCAAGTTCAAGCCGTTGTCGTGGCTTGCCAGCATCTACATCTCGTTCATGCGCGGCACGCCGCTCATGCTTCAGCTGATGGCTCTTATGTTCGGCCCGTACTACCTGTTCCATGTGCAGCTTGGCACCGATTGGAAGTTCTGGGCATGCGCCATCGGCTTCATCTTTAACTACGCCGCGTACTTCGCGGAGATTTATCGCAGTGGCATTCAGTCCATTCCGCGCGGCCAGTACGAGGCTGCCGAGGTCCTTGGCTACACGCGTTCGCAAACGTTCTTCAAGATCGTGCTGCCCCAGGTTGCCAAGCGCGTCCTTCCCGCAATGGGCAACGAGATCATCACGCTGGTCAAGGACACCTCGCTTGCGTTCGTCCTTGGCATCATGGAGATGTTCACCCAGGCTAAGGCAATCGCTGCCTCGCAGGTCAGCATGCTTCCGTACGTCATCGCCGCCGGTATTTACTGGATCATCAACATCGTGATCGAGTTCATTCTGAGCCGCGTCGAGAAGCGCATGAATTACTACCACGACTAATCTCGCTACTGGCTGTTTGACTCAAGGAGCATTCCCATGTCGGAAAACCCGCAAAACGAAACCGTGCAGACGCTTGTCCAGCTGTCGCACGCGAAGAAAAGCTTCGGCAACACGAAAGTCCTGAAGGACATCTCGCTGTCGGTGAACAAGGGCGAGGTTCTTTCCATCATCGGCCCGTCGGGCGGTGGCAAGTCAACGCTTCTGCGCTGCTGCACGTTGCTTGAAACGCTTGATTCGGGCTCGCTGTCGTTTGGCGATATCCAGGTTGCGCAGGACAAGGACGGCAAGTCCGTTTACGCGTCGAAGGACACGCTTCGCGCAGCGCGCCAGAAGTTCGGTCTGGTGTTCCAGAACTTCAACCTGTTCCCGCACTATACGGTGATGAAAAACATCGTCGATGCGCCTATCAACGTGCAGAAAGTTCCCAAAGAGCAGGCGTACGAAACCGCTCGTGCGCTGCTTGAGAAGATGGGCCTTTCGGGCAAGGAGAACATGGTTCCCTGCGAGCTTTCCGGCGGCCAGCAGCAACGCGTGGCCATTGCCCGTGCGTTGGCGTTGAACCCCGATGTGCTGTTCTTCGACGAGCCTACCAGCGCTCTTGACCCCGAGCTTACCAAAGGCGTTCTGCGCGTCATCCGCCAGCTTGCCGACGAGCATATGACCATGGTCATCGTCACGCACGAGATGGCGTTCGCCCGCGACGTTGCCGACACGGCCGTGTTCATGGATGGCGGCGTCATCGTCGAACAGGGCCCTGCTGCCGAGGTCATCGGAAACCCCCAGCATGAGCGCACCAAGGCGTTTCTTAGGGGCGATTCGCAAGCCGAGTAAGAGGCTTCGCGCTAGTTCTGGTTGGGCAGACGCTCCATCAAGGTTTCGCGCAGGTCCTCGCCAGACATTTCGATGGTTTTAATCTGCTTGAAGCCAACGTGCTCGTACAGCGAGATCAGGTTGTCAGAGTAGGTTTCCAAATAGCAAGGGACGTTGTGCTCGTCCGCGTATGCGAAGAACGGCTCGATCAAGCGGCGGAAGGCACCCGTGCCGCGTGCGTTCTTGTCGACGCCGATCACGTAGAAGTGGATGAAGTCGTCGTAGCCGGTTTCCTTTGCGCGGCCGGCTTCCCAGTCGAAGTCGGAGACGGGCTCAAGGCGCTTGAAGGCCTCGGAGTACGCAGAGGCTTCTTTGGGCGTCATGAAGTCGCGTGCCATTTGGGCGTGCGCCTTGTCCTCGACGGCAGCCCAACTTACGCCGTTCAGGTCGCTTTTCAGGTAGGCGCCGGTGCAGGCGGCAAGGTCGGGCGTGGCATAGCAGGCGGGGTAGGGTGTGCCGTACGTGAACTCCAAGCGCATGATCTCGCGCGAAAGCTCGAGCTTGCGCTTGCCGCTGACGTTTTCGCCCAAAGCGTCGAGGGTGGCGCGCGTCCAGTTCTCCTCCATGAAGCTTTCGCCCATCATGTAAGAAAGTTTCTCGATTGTCTTGACGTCTTCTGCACCAGGCGCGATGAGTCCCTCGATCTTCATGTTCTTGCTCCTGTTCGGTTGGTAGGTTTTCCTTCTGAAGCACCATACCATCACTCATTGTGCAACCTGTGGGCATTCGATGCACCAGTGTTACGCGAAGATGACGATTCAATTCGATTCAGCGACTTTTCAGATGCTGGTGATATGTTTGCGAAGTCGGACAGACAAAACCATTCGAAGCGTCGGTCGCATGCGCGCGCAAGCGCATAACTCGGCATGCGACGCGATGCTTCGAGTGAACCCGAAGCTAATGCGGGGCTTGGTTTGATCCGTTTCGTTTCAATCAAGGAGTGGTTTTCATGGTCGATGGTTTCGGCGGTCAGCAGCCCGGCGCACCCGAGCCCCCGAAGGAATATCGGGGTTCTTCCACGCCGTATACTCAGCGCAGCTCTTCGGGAAGCGCTTCTTCCCATTCTTCGCACGGCGCCAAGGGAGCCAGCACCGCGAAAACCTTCTTCACGGCGTTTCTGGGCGCTTTGCTTGCATGCATCTTGACATTCGCCGGCTTCACGGCGTTTGGCGCGCTGGGCAGTTCGAAGGCATCTGGCACGTCGGGTTCTTCCGTCACGTTGGGAAGCCAGTCGCCTTCGACCATCAACGTTTCGGGCGAGGATTCCTCGCTGGCCGAGACGGTTGCCTCGAAGGCGCTCCCGTCCGTTGTGTGCATTTATGTGTACACCAGCCAGTCCAGCTCGTATGGCTACTTCGGCGTGTCGAACGATACCGATCTTTCTCAGTCATCGCTGGGCTCGGGCATCGTCCTTACCGAGGACGGCTACGTGCTTACCAACTATCACGTCGTTGAGGGTAGCGAAGCGCTTAAGGTGAACGCGGGAGGTCAGGAATACGACGCCGAGGTCGTGGGCACCGACGCTTCAAGCGACCTTGCCGTCATCAAGTTGAAGGACGCTTCGGGCCTGACCCCTGCCGATATCGGCGATTCCGACGATTTGAACGTGGGCCAGTGGGTCATGACCATCGGCAGCCCCTTCGGCCTTGAGCAGTCGGTGGCAACGGGCGTTGTGTCGGCTACCAGTCGCTCCGAGATCATCGACAACTCCAGCTCCTATAACGGCAGCTCGCAGGGTAGCTCGTCCATCACCATTTACCCGAACATGATCCAAACCGATGCTGCCATCAACCCTGGTAACTCCGGCGGTGCGCTTGTCGACAAGAATGGCAAGGTCATCGGCGTTAACACGTTGATCACTTCCTATTCGGGCAATTACTCGGGCGTTGGGTTCGCCATCCCGGTCAACTACGCTATCGCCATCGCACAGCAGATCATCGCAGGCGAGACCCCCAGCCATGCGCAACTCGGCGTGAGCCTGTCCACGGTCAATTCCGCCAATGCTCAGCGTTACGGTTTGGCGGTTTCCGAAGGCGCGTATGTTTCGGCGGTAAGCACTGGCTCGGGCGCCGATGAGGCCGGCATCGAAGTTGGCGACATCATCGTTTCGTTCAATGGCAAGAAGATCTCGTCTGCCAGTGATTTGATGGTTGCCGTTCGCGAATGCTCCATCGACGACACGGTTGACGTGAAGGTTAACCGCGATGGCGCCGAGAAGACGTTCAGCGTGAATCTGGGCTCGGATGCTTCCAGCTCGAAGGCTGCTTCGACCACCCAGAATTCCAACGGCGGTTCCAATTCGCAGTCGAACAGGGGTCAAGGATCTCTTTGGGGTTTTCTGAACCAGTGATCGTCTGACGTTTGGTCTGACTTCTTTTTCGGTTAAGATGGACTGTTAGATAGCGAAGCCTACTGCCGAAAGGAAGAAAGAAATGGCCGGCGATTACAAGTACAAACGCGTCCTGTTGAAGTTGTCTGGCGAGGCGCTTGCGGGCGACTTGGGATACGGCATCGACCCGAAGGTCGTCGACGATCTTGCCGAGCAGATCGGCGAGGTTGTGCGTGACGGCGTGCAGATCGCGATCGTCGTCGGCGGCGGCAACATCTTCCGCGGCGTTTCCGGTGCAACCGAGGGCATGGACCGTGCCCAGGCCGACTACATCGGCATGCTTGCCACGGTCATGAACGCCCTTGCTCTGCAGGATTCTTTCGAGCGTCACGGCGTTTACAGCCGCGTTCAAAGCGCCATCAACATGCAGGAAGTCTCCGAGCCCTATATTCGTCGTCGCGCGGTGCGCCACCTCGAGAAGGGCCGTGTGGTCATTCTGGCAGCCGGCACCGGCAACCCGTACTTCACCACCGACACCACCGCAGCTCTGCGTGCATGCGAGCTTGACGTCGACTGCCTGATGAAGGCTACCAAGGTCGACGGCGTTTACGACAGCGACCCCGCCAAGAACCCCGATGCGAAGCGCTTCGACAAGATCTCCTACATGGAGGTTCTGAATCGCGGTCTTCATGTCATGGATTCCACGGCCACCTCGCTGTGCATGGACAACGACATGCCCATGATCGTCTTCGACCTTACGCAGAAGGGCAACATCGCCCGTGCATTGAAGGGCGAGCCCGTCGGCACCACTGTCGAGTAAACGCGCTTATTCGGATAGCTAAAAGGAGCAAGAAATGACCATCGAGGAAATCCAGCTGGCTGCAGAAGAGCGCATGGAAGGCGTCATCCGCCAGCTTACCAGCAGCTTCGCCGACGTTCGCACCGGCCGTGCGAACGCAACCATCTTGGACAAGGTCAAGGTTGAGTACTACGGCGTGCCCACGCCCGTCAACCAGATCGCCGGCGTCAAAGCACCCGATGCCCACATGCTGGTTATCGAGCCCTGGGACAAAACCGTTCTGGGTGCCATCGAGCGCGCCATCATCGAAAGCAACCTGGGCGTCATGCCCAACAACGACGGCATGGTCATCCGCCTGCCTTTCCCGGCTCTTACCGAGGAGCGTCGTCGCGAGCTGGTAAAGCAGTGCAAGATGTATGCCGAGGAAGCGCGCGTTGCCGTCCGCAATGCCCGCCGCGATGCCAACACGGCAATCGAGAAGGCAAAGAAAGAAGACAGCCTGCCCGAAGACGAGGCAAAGCGTGCCGAGGCCGACATTCAGAAGATCACCGACAAGTACATCGCTCAGGTCGATGCAACCTTCAAGAAGAAGGAAGAGGAGGTCATGGCCATCTAAGGGTGACCATCCCTCTTTTATTGCCGCCGCGTTCGCAGCTGTTTGGCGGAGCGGCAACGCGTGGACACGACTTTGCGAGGTAGGTGTTTATGAACAAGCCTCTGGACTACATATTCCCGAATCTGCCTGAGGGTTTGGACGCATCTGCGCTCGACCCGAACCGCATTCCCCAGCATGTCGCCGTCATCATGGACGGAAACGGCCGCTGGGCGAAGAAGCGTGCCCTTAACAGACTTAACGGGCACAAGGCCGGTATCGAGGCCGTGCGCGAGACTATTCGCTGCGCGTCTGATCTGGGCGTCCGTTACCTGACCATCTACTCGTTCTCCACCGAGAACTGGAAGCGACCCCAGGACGAGGTCATCGGTCTTATGAATTTGTTCGCCAAGACCATGCTCGCCGAGGTCGATGGCCTGAATGACGAGAACGTCCGCGTCATGACCATCGGGAACCTTGACGCCCTGCCTGAAAAAACGCGCGATGCGTTCGCCGAGGCATGGGAGAAAACCAAGGACAACACCGGCATGACGCTTCTGGTTGCCGTGAATTACGGTGGTCGCGACGAGATTCTTGACGCTGTTCGTGCTGTCGCCGCCGAGGCTGCTGCGCGTACCGCCGCAGGTCTTCCCGAGGTCGAGATCACCGAAGCCGACATCGAGCGCCATCTCCATACGGCGGGTATTCCCGACCCCGACTTGGTTATTCGCACGTCGGGCGAGATGCGCATCTCCAATTTCCTTTTGTGGCAGATCGCGTACTCCGAGTTCGTCGTGTCCGATGTCCTCTGGCCCGATTTCGATCGCTATGAGCTCTTGCGTGCTTTGCTTGAGTTCCAAAGCCGCAACCGTCGTTTCGGGGCGGTGGAATAGTGTCTGAAGAGGTTCTTGACGAACAGACGGGCGCCTCTGCGCCCGATTTGACGCAGGGGTTGTCGGACGAACATGCGACCGAAGTGAACGCCGACGCTCAGGCGGGCAACCAAGATGGGGAAGAGGCTTCCGCCCACGACGACTTCGCCAAGCAGTCCCGCTCTGAGCGAGCGGCCGAGCGTATGAGCGCGCCGTACGACAGCGAAGCGGCCCGCGAGAAACGCACTGCGCGCAAACAGCGCATGAAGGATTTCGCGTCTCGCAAAACCCCCGAGAAGTTCAAGAACCCCAGCGGGCTTCAGGTTCGTTTGCGCACGGGCGTGGTCTACGTCAGCTTAAGCGTTCTGTTCATCATGGCCAGTCGCTGGACCACGCTCATTTTGGTGATGCTTACCGCTGCTGTTTGCGCGGGCGAGTTTTATTACATGCTGCGGTCCGATGCCAAGCTTCCCAACGAAACCATCGGCGTCATCGCCGCTATGTGCTACCCCGTCTCGGCGTTCTTCCTGGGGCTTCACGGATTGATGTACGTCACTGTCGCCCTGATGATCGCGCTTACCGTGTGGTATGTCTTCTGGCTGCCCGCACGCATTGCGGATGTTGGCATCAGCCTGTTCGGTGCGGTGTATGTGGGCATGCAGCTTTCCGCACTTATCCTTATTCGCGAGTCCATGCCCGGTGTTTGGGGCGGCCTTTTCTTGCTGGTGCTGTTCTTCGGCATCTGGATGAACGACGCGTTCGCGTATCTTGTGGGAAGCAAATTCGGCCGTCATAAGCTTGCACCGAAGATCAGCCCCAAGAAAAGCTGGGAAGGTTTCTTCGCCGGCCTTGTCGCATCTATGGCAGCATGGTGCCTGGCGCTGCTTATCCCTCATATGGATATCAACATTTATCAGGCGCTTTTGTACGGCCTTATTTGCGGCATAGCGGGCGTCTTCGGCGACTTGTGCGAAAGCCGTATCAAGCGCGGCACCGGCTTCAAGGATTCAGGCACCATCATGCCTGGTCATGGTGGCCTGTTCGATAGATGCGACTCCCTTATCACCACTGCGGTTGTAGCTGCGGTCTTGCTTTTCGGCACCGGCTGCCTCGCGCTGCCGCTGTAAACCAGACGATTTCTGCTATTTCGATCTCGGCTTTTGCCGTCGAAGGAGTGGTTGGCATGGACATCTCATCCCGTTACCCCAGGCGCGTTGTCATTCTTGGATCCACGGGTTCCATCGGAACGCAAACCATCGATGTTGCCAGGCGTCATCCCGATAAGATCAAGGTGGTTGCGCTTGCCGCGGGCGGTCGCCGCGTGGCCGAGCTGTTCGATCAGGTCCGCGAGTTCGATGTCGACAAGGTTGCTATCGCAAGCGCCCCCAAGGACGGCATCGATTCGCTTGATGTGCCCGTGCTGAAGGACGGCCGCACGCCCGACATCGAATTCGGCCCCGATGCCATTCGCCAGCTGGTTCACCTTCCCGAAGTTGACGTCGTGGTCAATTCGCTGGTTGGTGCCGCCGGCCTTCGCGCCAGCTACGAGGCCCTTAAGGCGGGGAAGGTGCTTGCCCTGGCCAATAAGGAGTCGCTGGTTGTTGGCGGCGATCTGATCATGCCGCTTGCCCAAGAGCCCGGCAAGCTCATGCCCATCGATTCCGAGCACGGCGCCATTTACCAGTGTCTGATCGGAGAGGACCCGCGTGAGGTTTCCCGTTTGTGGGTTACTGCATCGGGTGGCCCGTTCCGTGGCAAGAAGCGCGCTGACCTTATGGGCATCACGCCCGAACAGGCTTTGAAACACCCCACGTGGAACATGGGCGCGAAGATTTCCATCGATTCGTCCACGCTTATGAACAAGGGCCTCGAGGTTATCGAGGCGCATCATCTGTTCAACATGGATTACGACCGCATCAGCGTGGTGGTGCAGCCTCAAAGCGCTATTCATTCCATGGTCGAGTTCACGGACGGCAGCGTGAAGGCGCATTTGGGCACTACCGACATGCGCATCCCTATTCAGTATGCGCTTTCGTGGCCCGAGCGCTGGGAGGCCCCCGTTGCGCCCCTTGATTTCACGCAGCTTGGCTCGCTTCAGTTCGAAGCTCCCGATACCGACACGTTCCGTTGCCTTGCCCTTGCGCGCGAGGCCGGAAAGACCGGCGGCACGCTTCCCTGCGTCATGAACGCGGCGAACGAGATCGCCGTGGCGGCCTTCCTAGCCAAGAAGGGCTCGTATCTGGGCATCGCGGAGTGCGTCGAAGCCGTTATGCAGGCTCATCAGGTTCAGAGGGTTGAAAGCGTCGATCAGCTTGAGGAAGTGGACGCCTGGGCGCGCGACATGGCGCGAAAGAGCATTCGCTAGGGATCGGTTCGAGTGCTGGGTTTCCGGTTCTGCGATCGCCAAAATGCGGGGCCGTTAGGGCTCGCAGCGTTGAGGTGCCAGATCTTGAAGTGAACAGATCAAATCTAGGTTTTGGATATCTGCCCCGCGGTTTAGGCTGCGGGGTTGCTTTTTGTGTGCAGGCAAGCCCCTGGGTTAGTTGGCGATATCGACGACGCGCAGGGTTTTTCCCAGGGGTGCAAGCACCTTCATCAGGGTGTCAAGGCGCGGCGCGCTTGCGCCTGTTTCCATACGTGCGATGACGGGCTGACGGACGCCGGTCATGCTCTCGAGTTGCGATTGGCTGATGCCGCGCTGCTTGCGGACGTTGGTAACTTCCGCGATGAGGCGTGCTTGCTCTGCATCGGTGACGTCGATGGGCTGACCCTTTTCGAATAGATCCTTGCTGGTGACGTCGATTTCGTTGTTCCAGCTTACGGCGTACCCTGCCGCGGTGACCTCTGCGTTTTCGAATGCAGAGGTTTTTTTGATTTGGGCGAATTCAGAACGGCTGAGGTTCTTCTTGCAGTCAAACAGACGCGACTCTCCGCCCTGGAACCAAACGATGAGCTTGGTCCCTTCCAGGGGGTAAACCGTTGTGACGCGTTTGATCATTGAGCGCCTGTTCGAGCGCGAGCAGACCCTTGCCGAGACTTTGACGGCAAAAGGGAGGATTCGCAAGTGCTTCCGTGGTGGGTGTCTGCTGCGTTACTGGTGTGTTTTGGATGCGTTTGCTTTTGCGTTGAGATTGCGATTAGGAGCTTTCGCAATCCTCCCCTGCGGGAGAGAATAATAACAAATTAGATATAAGCAATCAATAATGAAAAAGATATTGAAACAGAATAGTGCGAGTGGAGACGGTCGGGCGTTCTCGGTGTTATTGGTGTCGGTGGGGAAACGGATGGGCGAAAGCCGTTCCGCCTGCTTATAATCGGGAGAGTCGATTCGAAAGGACATCCCTTGGACATCGTCCTTATGGTCATATACGCAACCATTTGCCTGGGCTTTCTTGTGCTCATTCACGAAGGCGGGCATTATCTTGCGTCGCGTGCGTTCGGCGTGCGCGTTTCCGAGTTCGTGCTGGGTCTTCCCGGCCCCTCCATTGGGTTCACCCGTGGTGACACGCGTTTTGGCGTGACGGCTGTTCCTCTTGGCGGTTATGCCCGCGTTTGCGGCATGGAGCCAGGGGAGATGAGCCCGCACCTTAAGGCGGCCATGGCATCGGTCTATGCTCGTGGCGAGGCTCTTATGGAAGATGTCGCCGCCGATTGCGGCATTTCCGATGACGAGGCGTATGACGCGCTGGAAGAGCTGGTGGAGTGGGGAAGCATCACGGGCCCCACGAAAAAGGACGAGTTCAACACGTATCGCACCCCTGCGGTCAATCCTACACGCAAGGAAATCCGTCGTGCTCGGGCGGCGGGCGACCCCGTTCCTCAAAAGCTTGCAGGTGGCACGCCGCGCCCGCTTTCCGACGTCGACGCGTTCTTCGTCGCCGAGTATAAGCATCAGTACCGATCGCTGCCGTATTGGAAGAAGTCGGTCATCTTGCTTGCGGGCATCACCATGAATATCCTGTTCGCGCTGCTGGCGTTCGTCATCATCTACTCGGTTATGGGTTTCGATTACCAGATCGTCGCCACAGGCGAGATCACGCATGTCACCGTTTCGCCGTGGCGCGCCATTCAGGCGGGCTTCGTTTACATTGGCATGGTCGTCCAGGCCGTCGTCGGGCTGTTCAATCCGGCAACCGTTGCCGACACCGTTTCCAACTCCACGTCCATCATGGGAATCGCCGTGCTTTCGAAGTCGGCGGCTGAGCAGGGCTTCGAGAGCTTCCTGTCGTTCACGGCAATGCTCTCGGTTTCACTTGGAATCATGAATCTTCTGCCCATCCCGCCGCTTGACGGCGGTCGCTGGGTGGTTGAGACGGTTGCGCGCATCAGGCGCCGCTCCGTGTCCGTCAAGGCGCTGAATGCGCTGTCCATGGTGGGCATGGCGCTGTTCGTGTTGCTGTTCGTGGTGATGATGAACCAGGATATCCAACGGTTCGTGTTTGGGAATTGGTAGGCCGCGCAGGCCCGGTTGCTAGCCCGCGCAGCCCAGTTGCCAAGCCGCATGTCAGCGCAGCAGTAGGTATGATCAAGATCGAGAGGGAAGCCATGGCTTTGCCGCATGAACTGACGCATCGCGTAATGGTTGGAAACGTCCCCGTTGGCGGGGGCGCGCCTGTTGCCGTACAGTCTATGTTGAACGTGCCCGCCGAGGATGCCGACGGCAACCTCGCGCAGATCGAGCGTCTAGCCGAGGCCGGCTGCGAATACGTTCGCATGGCCGTCCCGCGTAAGAACTGCCTTGATTCCTTCGAGAAGGTGTGCGCGAAATCGCCCCTTCCCGTTGTTGCCGACATCCACTTCGATGCGCAGATCGCCATCGAGGCCGCGAAGCGCGGTGCAGCCAAGCTCCGCATCAACCCGGGCAACATCGGCGGTTTGGCGAAGACGGACGCTGTCCTTGACGCAGCGCGCGAAGCGGGCATTCCTATTCGCATCGGCGTGAACGCCGGCTCCCTCGATTCCGACCTTGCCGCCCGCACCGATCTCACGCAGCCGCAGAAGCTTGCCGAGTCGGCTGTGCAGTACGTAACCTACTGCGAAGAACGCGGCTTCACCGATCTGGTTGTTTCCGCCAAGGCACACGATGTCATGACCACGGTGCGCACGTACCGTTTGCTTGCCGAGCGCATTCCTCAGGTGCCGCTTCATATCGGTATCACCGAGGCGGGAACCCAGTTCCAAGGGCTTATCAAGTCGGCATCGGGTTTGGGCATCTTGCTTGAAGAGGGCATCGGCGACACGATGCGCATCTCCCTTACAGACGACCCGGTGAACGAGATCCGTGCTTGCTGGGCGCTTCTTTCCGCGCTTGACCTGCGACATCGCGGCGTCGAACTTATCAGCTGCCCCACGTGCGGACGCACTCAGGTCGATCTTATCGGCCTTGCCGACCAAGTTGAGAAACGTCTTTTGAAGGTCGACCGTCCGCTGAAAGTGGCGGTTATGGGCTGTGTGGTGAACGGCCCCGGCGAGGCGCGCGATGCCGATATCGGCGTTGCGTGCGGGCAAGGGTCGGGTGCTGTGTTCCTTCACGGCGAGGTGATCCGCAAGGTCTCTGAAGAGGACATCGTTGATGCCCTGATGGAGGAAATAGACAAGCTTCCCAAGTAAGGCGCGACCTGCGGTAGAATCGCAGAGCGAACAAATGCGCGACACGCAACGAAACGTGCCATTGCGCGCTTATCGATAATCAAAAAGGAGACGACGATGATCAACATCCTGCGCATGAGCGAGTTCTACGCTCCCACGCTCAAGGAAGACCCGAACGGCGCCGAGCTTGCCAGCCACAGGCTGATGCTTCGCGCCGGCTACATCCGCAAGATGGGTTCGGGCTTGTACTCGTTCTTGCCGTTGGGCATGCGCGTTCTGAACAAGGTCACCGCCATCGTTAACGAAGAGGTTGAGTCCACGGGCGCTCAGCAGATCCTGCTGCCGTTCGTTCAGCCGGGCGATCTGTGGCATCAGTCCGGTCGTTGGAACGACTACGGTCCCGAGCTTGCACGCATCACCGACCGTCACGGCAACGAGTTCTGCCTTGGCCCCACGCACGAGGAGATCGTCACCGCCCTGGTTCGCTCTGAGCTTCGCTCTTACAAGCAGCTGCCTACGGCGCTGTACCAGTCGCAGATCAAGTTCCGCGACGAGATCCGCCCGCGCTTCGGCCTTATGCGCAGCCGCGAGTTCGTCATGAACGACACCTACAGCTTCCATGCCACGCAGGAGTCGCTCGCTGAGTATTACGATCAAATGGGCGACGCTTATGCGCGCATCTGCGATCGTACCGGTCTGAAGTGGCGCGGCGTCGAGGCCGACACCGGTCAGATCGGCGGTAAGGTTTCGCGCGAGTACATGGCTCTTGCTGACGCCGGCGAGGCCGAGCTGGTCTACTGCGACTGCGATTACGCAGCCGACACTGAGGCTGGCGCTTGCCTGCCTCATCCTACTCAGCACGAGCTTCCTGCCATGCAGAAGGTCGAGACGCCCGGCGTTCACACTATCGAGGAGCTGTCCGCGTTCGTTGGCATCCCCACCACGTCGTGCATGAAGGCATTCTCCGTGAAAGACGCCGAGGGCAAGATCTACGTTCTGTTCGTGCCCGGCGATCACGAGATCAACGAGATCAAGGCCGGCCGCGTCATCCCCGGCTTCGAGCCTCTTACCGACGAGGAAATGGTGGCTGCGGGCCTGCATAAGGGTTCCATGGGCCCCGTTGGCCTGCCCGAGGGCATCACCGTTGTTGCCGACAACAGTCTGAAGAACATCGAGCAGTGGGCTGTCGGCGCCAACGAGGACGGCTTCCATTATCTGGGCGCTCGCCTTGGCTCCGACTTCACCGTTGACGAGTGGGCCGACCTTTGCCTGGTCAAGGAAGGCGACTCGTGCCCCGAATGCGGCAAGCCCCTTCATAGCGCGCGTGGCATCGAGGTTTCACAGATCTTCCAGCTGGGCACCAAGTACTCCGAAACCATGGGCGCCACGTTCATGGCCGAGGACGGCACCGAGCAGCCGTTCATCATGGGTTGCTACGGCGTTGGCGTCACGCGCCTGATGGCCGCTATCATTGAGCAGTGCCACGACGATAAGGGTATTTACTGGCCCATGTCCGTTGCTCCTGCTCATGTTTGCATCATTCCGCTTACCGTCGGCGACGACGTGGTCGAGCCGGTTGCCCAGCAGATCGCCGAGGAGCTTTCCTCCATCGGCTTCGAGGTGGCTATCGACGACCGCAAGGAGCGCGCAGGCGTTAAGTTCAACGACGCCGACCTTATCGGCTGGCCGCTTCAGGTTGTCGTGGGCAAGCGTGGCGTCGAGGCCGGCAACGTCGAGGTCAAGCTTCGCCGCACGGGCGAGCGCAAGGATGTTTCGCTTGCGTCGTTCGCCGAGCTCATGCGCTTCGCTCGCAGCGTCATGAAGGATCATCCCGCAGGCGAAGGCACCTTCAACGGTTTGTTTGTTGATTAATAATTTCTGGCTCAGGTTTCTTGTTGGTTCACGTGCGGCGTCGGCTGGTGTCGGCGCCGCGTTTCTTTTGAAGGGAGCTTCATGGCTTCGGTTATCCTGCCCTCTGGCAAAGAGGCGCCCGTCTCTGCAGTGCTGTTCGACAACGACGGCACGCTGGTCGATACGCATGACCTTTTGCTGACGTCGTTCCAGTACGCCACTAAAGAGGTTCTGGGGAAGGTATTCCCCGAAGAGATGTACATGAAGGGCGTCGGCACCCCTTTGGCTGGTCAGATGTTTGACTTCACCGACGACCCTGCTAAGGCCGAGGAGCTTCTGAGCGTTTACCGCGAGTACAACAAGTCCATCCATGATCAGATGATCAAGCCGTTCGGGGGCATGGATCAGGCGTTGGCGCAGCTGAAGGAAGCCGGTTTGAAGCTTGGTGTGGTCACATCGAAGCTGCATTCCCTGGCGTGGCATGGCCTGGAGGTCACGGGCTTGTCGTCGTATTTCGACTTCTTAATCGGCCCTGACGATTTCCCCGAGCACAAGCCTGAGCCTGGCCCGGTTCTTGAAGGGTGCCGTCGTATGGGATTCGATCCCGCGAACTGCGTTTACGTGGGTGACAGCCCCTTCGACATCCATTCGGGAAACGGCGCCGGCACCACGACCATCGCGGTTCTTTGGGGCATGTTCACGCGCGAGAAGTTGGCGGTTGAAAACCCCGACATCTATTGCGAAACCGTGGCTGACCTGTGTAAGTCTTTCAAGTTGTAGGCGTTCAGCTGCGCTTTACGGTCGTTTTTTCGACAAGCCAGTAACAGCTATTCGTCAAATGGGGTGTAACTCTTGCCCTTCTGCTTTTGTTGGTGCATGATCAAATCATATTCATTTCGATGAAGGAGGTTCCCATGGCTGGAATTCAAGACGGCGTCAACAGCATCAGCGAAGGCTTCAAGAACGTGTTCCTGGCTGGCATCGGCGCGCTTGCCATCGGCGGCGAAAAGGGCAAGGAGCTTGTCGATACGCTGGTTGCCAAGGGCGAGATGACTATCGACCAGGGCAAGCAGATCAACAGGGAACTCCAGTACAAGGCCGACGAGGCTACGAAGACCGCCCGCGAGGCCGCGCTTGAGGCCCGCATGAAGGCAATGTCGCCCGAGCAGCGCGAGGCGTTCGCGGCCAAGGCCGCCGAGTTTGCTGCAGCTCAGAACGCTCAGGAAGCTGCTGCGGCTGTTGAAGTCGAGATCATCGACGACGAAGAAGCAGCCGAAGAGCCCGCACCGGCTGAAGATCCCGCTGCTGAGCCTGCGGCTGCCGAAGAGGCTGCCCCCGAAGCAGCCGAAGAGCCCGTCGTCAAGCCGGCTGAATAACGCATTTTTGAAGCGGTCTTGTCGTTTGGCGGGCCGCTTCTTCATATTCACGTACATGATTGCAACCAGGAATCGATCCCGGTTGCTTAGCTATTGATGGAACGAGGACGTTCATGGCCGAGAACACCCTGCTCAATTATTTCTTCGAGTCGGGCGGAGCGCAGAAAGCAAGCCAGTTCGGATTGAATCGCAAGTCGCGTTCAAAGCGCATGCGCGAGATCGTTTTCATTTTGCACAAGCACAAGTTCCTAAATCAGCTTACTCCTGAAGAGTTCCGCGCGGCGCTCGAGGAGCTTGGTCCCAGCTTCGTGAAAATCGGTCAAACGCTGTCCACTCGTTCTGAAATCCTGCCCAAGGCGTATTGCGAGGAGCTCACCAAACTTCAAACCGAATGCGATCCGCTTCCGTTCGAACAGATACTCGTGGCGCTTCGTGCCATTTATGGCGAAAGGTACGGGAAAATCTTCGAGTCGGTCGATCCGAAGCCGTTGGGAAGCGCGTCGCTTGCTCAGGTTCACAAGGCCAAGCTGGTCACGGGTGAAACGGTCGCCGTGAAAATCCAGCGCCCCGGCGTTAAGTTCACTATGGCGCAGGATATCGACATCATGCGCGGTCTTGCGCACGAGATGAGCCGATTCACCAAGGGCGATGCGATGATCGACCTCGAAGAGGTTGTCGAGGAGATGTGGGACACCTTCGTCGAGGAAACCGATTTCCGCCGCGAGGCCGAGAACCTCCAAACGTTCAAGGAGTTGAACAAAGACTGCGTTTTCATCGACTCGCCGTACGTGTACACCGAGTATTCGGGCGAGTACGTGTTGGTCATGGAGTACATCGAAGGTATCAACATCTCGCATAGCGACGAGCTGCTTGCTGCTGGTTATGATTTGGCGGAAATCGGCGAGAAGCTGTTGGACAACTACGCCACGCAGGTTCTTGATCACGGCTTCTTCCATGCCGATCCGCACCCGGGTAACATCATCATCCGCGAGGGGAAGATCGTCTATATCGACTTGGGCATCATGGGTCGTTTGACTCCTGCTGAACGCGCCGGATTTGCTCGCATCATCCATGCTGTTAGCGTCCAAAGTTCGTCTGAGCTGGCTGATGCCCTGATCTCGTTCGCGGTGGCGCGAGGCAGCGGGCAGGTCGATCACGCCAAGCTTCTGGCGGATACTGACAATATCCTTCGAACATATGCGTCATGCGATGTTTCCGATTTGGATATCGGTGCGTTTCTGAACGATGTGCTGGCTGTTACGCGCGCGTCGAAGTGCCAGATGCCATCGACCATCACCAACGTTGCTCGCGGTATCGTGACAGTTGAGGGAACGGTGGCGCCCTATATTCCCAATGAAAGCATCATTGGCATCATAAATGGACACATCATGCGCTCGACCGACCCCGTTGAACAGGCGAAAGACACGCTTATGGATGCCGCTTTGGTGATGAGGCGCGCCGCCGAGGGCCTTTCGAGCGCCGCTGAGTATTCGGGTGAGGCGCTGCGTATGATGACGCGCGGCCAGTTGAAGATGAACATGGAGGTGCTTGGTTCCGAGGCTCCGTTGCTTCGGCTCTCGAAGATCGTGAACCGCATGACCATGGGCATTTTGGCAGCGGGTTTGTTCATGGGGTCGAGCTTGTTCGCCACCGCAGGGCTAGGACCCGAGATCTTGGACGTTCCAGCGGTTTCGTTCTTCGGTTTTGCGGGCGCATTCATCTTGTCGGCATGGATCGTCATCGATATCTGGCGCCGCAAATAGGGGAAGCGCGCGGGTTCGAGTCGCATCAGGTTTGCTTACGTTGGATCAAACGAGGGCCCCGACATTGTCGGGGCCCTCGTGCATTCGCGGGTTCTTACGACTTAACGACGTTTACAGGCTCTCGGAAAGGATCTGATAAACAGGGGCGCCTTCGCATTCGGCGGGGACGTCAATGCCCAGAAGCAGTGAGACGGTGGGGGCGACGTCGACCTCGCGGATCACGCGATCGGTGGTGAAGCCCTTCTTGATGCCAGGGCCTGCTGCGATGAAGATGGGCGACAGGGACGTGTCATTGTAGCCCTGGGCGGTTGACAGACCATTTCCATGACCGCAAGAGTAATCGTCGTGCACAAAGCAGGTGATGTCGGCACAGCGCGATCCGCCCAAGCCAAGCAACACGGCGTCCTTGTTGTGCAGTGCCAGCGAGACGATGCGGTGGCCGGTTTCGGGATCGCGCACACCGTACAGATCGGTAATGACGCGCTCTTCCATTTCATACTTGTCGGCGGGATCGACGATGCCATGCGGGTCGCGGCCCTTGACGTTGATGTAGATGCTGTTCGAGCGCGTCTGGTAAGCGGTGGTCTTGTCCCAGTCGATCTCGCGCATCTCGTTGCCATCGGCGTCGCGCTTCAGCACGGTGTAGCCCAGCTTGCGCAGCGGATCGACATTGACGTAACCGCAGTCACCCATGATGTACGAGCCGTCGCCCTCGCAGCAGTTCAGACCGTGGTCGGAGCAAAGGATGATGGTCCAACCCTCGTCCAGGTAATGCAGGAACGTGCCCAGGTACTCGTCGGTGGTCTGATAGGTTGCTTCGGCGAACTTGAGGACTTCGCTCTCGTCGTAGCGGGAGGTGTCGCGGTTCTTCAGGTACTTCACGTAATTATGCGTTTGCAGATCGACGTTGTGGTAGTGCGAGAAGACGGCCTGGATGCCACGCTCCTCGATCATGTAGTGGATGCAGTCGGACTGCCACTTCGCTGCCATGCGCCACTGTTCGTTGTTGCACTTCATGATGAGGTCTTTGTCGTTGCCGCTCATCTGGCTGGTCGGAACCGGCGGGCCGAACCTCTCAACAAGCTCAGCGTGAAGCGACCTGGGGAAGAAGACGCTGTCGTCGGTGCAGCGCATGCCGGTGGATGCCCACATGCGAACGTACGTGCCGTCCTCGGCAACTTCCAGAAGGCGCATGTTGCGTGTGACTTTGTCCTCGCCGTTGGGCGTGGGAATGGTGTCGTATACGTGGCCGGTGAAGACGTCCTCTTCAAGGACGACGATCTGGTTCTCGACTTGTTTGTCCTTGTAGATGGCGACGCGGTCGTACTTGCCTTCGTCGTTGCGCAGGATCAGCGCTGGGCGATCGATCTTGCCATAGAAAAGCTTGATGGTGAATTCCTTGGCACCTTCGGGAATGGGGAACTCCCATCCGCTGGGTTCGGAGATCGGCGACATCGAGCAACTGATGCACCAGTCCTCAACCTTCCACTGGACGTTCTTATCCAGGTCGGTGCGCGCATCGTACGAGATGTAGCTGTTTTCGACTTTGTAGCCAGGGACGTTGATGAACTCTTCGTATTCCTTGCGATAACGCTCGACCTTTTCCCTCATTTCCGGGCTGCACCTTTTCAGGTCGGGATCGCCTGCGACCCATGCGTAGGCCTGCAGCTCTTCGTCGCCCTTAAGGTCGGTGACCGTAGTGGACATGGGCTTATAGACCGGCTCTTTGGTGAGCGTGCTGGCGATGATGGCGGTGTCGTCATCGCACCTGGAAACCCAGCCGCAGCAGGCGCCTGGGCTGGAGCCGTCGACGGTGAACAGGTTGTCGCTTTCGATGCTGGGCGGGAAGCTGCCGCCCGGCCAGTGGAAGACGAGCGTCTTCAGACCTGCCTTTGCGGTGACGTTGAAGATGGGCTCGGCAACCATGAAGCGCGAGCTGAACGCACCCAAGGCGATTTCTTTATCAGGATTGGCGGAAACGTTGTAGTCGGTGATGCCATGCGTCATGGGGTAGCAGCCGGTTGCCAGCGTGGCCCAAAGCGGCGGGGTGATGGTGGGGTTGGCGCCCAGAAGCATCAGGTCCTCGCGGCATGAGCCCGCATCGACCAGCTTCTGGATGTTGGGGAGCTTACCTTCGTCAAGCAAACGCTTGGTGAACCTGGGGTCCATGCCATCGATACCCAAGATCATCAGTTTGTTGGTCAAGCCTTTGTTCCTTAGCATGCAGAGCCTCCTTTGAAACGCTTGGAAACGGTCGTGGCGTGGCTCGTTGCGTAGTCGTTGGCTATCTGCTGCTATCAGCGAACCTTATACCAATATCAAATCCTACTATATTCACTTGAGCGTTTCGGACGGGAAGGGCTCGCGTATATCTTGGATGTCATTCAAGGTTGATGGTTGATTCTCTTGTGGTTTGAATCGCGATTTGATTGATGGGGCGTTCGGCAGGGGAAGGGTGATGCGAGAGGTGGCGGGAAAACCCTGTCGCTTCGCGAAGCCGGCCTCGCTTTCCTTAAAAGCAAAGATGCCGCACCTGAATGGATGCGGCATCTTCGATGAATGCGTTATGTTCTAGGAAAGGCTAGTTGCCGTTCTTGTTGTAGAAGCGGCTGAAGCTGCCCTGAGACTGCTTGGCTTTTGCCATTCCCTGACGGCTTGCGGGCTTCGGAGAGTCGAAGCGCTTCTTGTGGCTGGCGCTTCCGCGTTTGCCGCCACGGTAGTTGCGGTTCTCCTCGTCGAAGTAGTTGCGCTTGGAGCCGCGGTTATCGTCACGACGGCCGCCGTTGCCACCGCGACGGTTGTCGCGATCGCCGAAGTTGCGGTCGTTGCGCTGACGGTTGCCGAAGCCGTTGCCACCCTTGTTGCCGCGGTTGTCATCGCGCCAGTTGCGATCGTTGCGCTTGCCGCCGCGGTCGTTGCGCTTCGCATCGCGAACGGTGAAATCGCCGCAGTCGCCCTGGCTGCAGCCGCCCTTGTTGCCCTTGTTACGCTTGTCGAACTTGTCGAAGGCGATGGACTTCTCCTCGAACTTGTCGGAACGGCCGCTCTTGTTAGCGCCCTTGTTGCCGAAGGACTTGCCGCCCTTGGCGGGCTTGTCGTTGCGGCCGCCCTTGTTGCCGTTGTTTTTACCCTTGCCCGGTTTCGCGCTGCTGCGCGTCTTGTAGCCGGCCAGGCCGTCGAACTTCTTGGGTGCGGGGCCGTCTTCGAAGTCGTCGCCCTGCTTGCCTGAGTTGTGGGCACGGCTGCGCTCGATGTCACGCTCGCGGACGCGCTTCTTCTTGCCGTGCTTGTTCTTGTTCTTGGTTTCCAAAATGCTGGGGTCGACGTCGTAGCTGTCGATTTCCATCATCGGGATCTCGCGGCCGATAAGCGACTCGATCTCGCGCAGCTCGGAGCGCGACTCGCGCGTGACGAACGAGACGGCGAAGCCGACCTCGCCTGCGCGGCCCGTGCGGCCGATGCGGTGGACGTAATCCTCGGCCATGTCGGGCAGGTCGTAGTTCACGACGTAGTCGACGCTGGGAACGTCGATGCCGCGAGCCAGGACGTCGGTGGCAACCAAGATGTTGGTCTTGCCGTTGGTGAAGCGCTCGAGTGCGCGCTTGCGCTTGTGCTGCGGCTTGTCGGAGTGGATGGAGTCGCTGGCGAAGCCGGCGTGACGCAGCATGTCGTTGCACTCTTCGGCGCGCTTCTTGGTGCGCGTGAAGACGACGACGCGGCTGAACGCATGCTCGCCCAGAACCGCCTGCAGAAGCTCCTGCTTCTTCTTGTTCTCGATGGGCAGGATGTACTGCTCGACGGTCTTTGCCGTGTCGCCGCGATGGGCGATCTCGACCATGACCGGATCCTTCAGGATGGGGGAGACCTTGCGCATCACCTTGCGGTCAAGCGTGGCCGAGAACAGAAGCGTCTGACGCTCCTTCGGGGTTTGGGCGATGATGGTTTCCATGGAAGGCCAGAAGCCCATGTCCAGCATGCGGTCGGCCTCGTCGATGACCAGCACGTCGATGTCGCTCAGGTTGACGACGCCGCGCTCACGCAGGTCGATCAGGCGGCCGGGCGTTGCGATGACGATGTCGACGCCCTTGCGCAGCTTGTTGATCTGCGGGCCGTACTTCGTGCCGCCGTACAGGGTTGCCACGTAGTGATCGGTCTCGCGGGAGATGGACTTGCATACGTCGCCGATCTGCTCGGCAAGCTCGCGTGTGGGGGTGAGCACCAGCATGCGCGGGCCCGAGACGGCCTTCTTGTTGACGACGGCATGGCCAAGCGCGCTCATGGTGGGCAGCAGGAACGCGGCGGTTTTGCCGGTGCCAGTTGCTGCGGCGGCGCACACGTCGTGGCCCTTCAGGATTTCAGGGATGGCCTGTTCCTGAACGGGGGTGGGGTCGGTGTATCCCATCTTCTTGACGGCTTCGAGCGCGTCACGGGATATGCCGAGTTCGGCGAATTTCTGACTCATTTCTTTCCTTAGAACGGAGATGGAACCAAATGCGGTTGGAACGTGATATCGGGGCTGGCCCGTTGCGCTTCGCGATACGCTGAGCGATGCGCGGGTAATTAGATCGTTCAGAATCGATTATCAGGGGTTTGCCTGCGGTTTTGATGGAATGGTTCGAAATGGGGACTAAATAAACACAGCAGGATGCGGCGCATGGTACACTTTTCGGTCGAATACAACCAATGTACCTATTTTGATTCCGATTGAATTCCCGCGTGCCTGCACGGCTCGGCGGGCGAAAGGCAGCACATGGCCGACTACATCGAGGGCAAGCGCCCCATCATCGAGGCAATGCGCGTGAACGTTCCGCTCAAGCGCATCATGATCGCCGATAACCTCCATCAAGACCAGATGGTTGGCGACATCCTGCGCAAGGCGCGTCAGCGCGACATCCGCGTGGACAAGGTTTCGCGCAAGAAGCTTGACGAGCTTTCGGTGCGCGACAGCCATCAGGGCGTCATCGCCGAGGCCAAGCCTTTCGGTTACGTCGGGGTTGGCGATGTTATCGCCTCAGCCGAGCGCTATGCCGCCGAAAACGACGGTCGCGCCCTGGTGGTCCTGCTTGATCACATCACCGATGCGGGTAACCTGGGTGCCGTCATTCGCAGCGCCGAGTCCGTCGGTGCATGTGGCGTGGTCATCCCCAACAAGCGCAGCGCTCATGTCGATGCTTCCACCTACAAAAGCTCGGCGGGCGCCGTGGCCCATATGCCCATCGCCCAAACCTCGAACATCGTTCAGGCCATCAAGCGCCTGCAAGAAAGCGGCTTTTGGATCGCTGCTGCTACCGAGCATGCTCAGGACGAGATTTGGGACATGAACCTGAAGGGCAAGATCGGCCTGGTCATGGGCAACGAGCACGAGGGCGTTTCGCGTCTGGCTCTTGATAACTGCGACCTGTTCGGCCGCCTGCCCCAGATGGGCGAGGTGTCTTCGCTGAACGTCGCCCAGGCTTCCACTGCGTTCATGTACGAGTGGCTGCGCCAGAACCGTCCCGAAAAGGGCGGCTACCCGTGTCGTTCGACCGAGCAGGCTTAGCAGCGAACAGGCGCGGCAATGCCGGAGCAAAGAACCATCGTCGACTACGTCGAGCGCACGTTCGCGTCGTTTTCCGATTTTCCGGTGAACGAGGTCGACAGCTTGGCGTTTTGCCAACTTGCCTACTTGCGAATCGGCGAGACGTTTCCCGACGCAACCACGGGTGAGGGTCGCTTGTTACGCGACCTCTTTCAAGCCGAGAATTTGGAACGGCTTTACGGCGGCTTGCGCGACCCTAAGCCGAACGCGCGCCTTATTGCCGCGTTCGCTTCCTCGCCCCGCTTCCGCGAGGTTCGCGTTTGCCGTTACGTCAACGACATCGACGCCGATCGCGGCATCCAGTTCTCGGCAACGTGCTTTCTTCTTCCGAATGGTGACACGTTCGTGGCGTTTCGCGGCACGGACATGACCATCGTCGGTTGGAAGGAAGATTTCAACCTGGCGGTTAGTTACCCCGTTCCCGCCCAGATCGAATCGCTTGCGTATCTGCTCGAATGCGCAGAGGCAACCACGGGCAACCTGTTCGTGGGCGGTCATTCCAAGGGTGGCAACCTTGCAACCTATTGCTCGATGAACGCCCCGGCAAAGGTGTCCGACCGCATCGTGCGCGTATTCGATCACGATGGTCCCGGTTTTTACGAAGAGGTCGTCGAGTCGGACGCGTTCGTCGCGCTTATCCCCAAGGTCTCGAAAACGGTGCCGCAGCTTTCCGTGTTCGGTCAGCTGTTCGAGACCGTTCCTGTCATGAAAGTCGTGCAAAGCAACGGCATCGGTACCCTTATGCAGCATGACCCTTATACCTGGCTGGTCGACGTCGAGAACGCCTCGTTCGTCGATCGCGGCAAGCTTGATGCGGCTGCCGATTACGGCAGACGCACCCTTGACGATTGGCTGAGGTCCATGGACGCCGATGAGCGCGAGCGTTTCATCGAGGCGTTCTTCTTGGTGTGCTCGTCCGGCGGCGCTACAGGTTTTGGCGAAGGCGAGAAGGTTGCCACACCCATTGACGCGTTCAAAACCATCATCGGGTCAGACGAGAAGGTACGCGCGGCGCTGTATGACGGCTTTGGGAAGCTGCTTCATGCCGCCGCCAACAAAAGCGACGCCGTCAACGCATCGCTTGAATCGAAGGAGGCGCGCTGATGCCGAAGGATCGCAAGCGCATTTTGATCGTCGACGGCTTCAACGTGCTGCGAAGCGGCAGCCGCTACAAGCACATCGCCGCTCCCACTGCCGATTATGAGGACGATATCCTGAACAGGTCGCGCGAGATGCTTATCAAAGACGTTGCGTATTTCGCTGGCAAAGAGTATCAGGCCACGATCGTCTTCGACGGTGGCGGTAACGAGTACTCCACGGGCGAGACGCAGAAGATCGGCGGCGTGCGCGTGGTGTTCTCGCCGGCTGGCTCGTCTGCCGACAAAGTCATTGAGAAACTTGCTCACGATGCGCGCCAGCGCAAGATCGAGACGCTCGTCGTCACATCCGACGCCACCATCCAAGACACGGTGTTCGGTTTCGGCGTGGATCGCATGAGCGCCGAGGGCTTCAGTCGCGAAATGGCGGGATACTACGAAGAGATCCATCTTGACGAAACGCCGAAGGTCGCCGAGAAGCGTACGGTTGCCGGGCGCATCGACGCGGGCACGCTTGCCAAGCTCAAGGCGCTGCGCGACGGCATGTAGAAGCTGGTTCAAAGGGACGTGACTACACGTTTCCGCAATTAGGCAGTGTCAACGCTGCCGCAGTAGGTCGTTCGAACGGAGGGCGCCTTGGTTTCTTTGGGATTGAGGGACGTTATCGGGCCGGTGATGGTCGGGCCGTCAAGCTCGCATACGGCGGGCGCTTTGCGCATCGCGTACATGGCCCGCAGGCTTGCCGCTGCACGTCCGGTGCGTGTCGAATTCCGTCTTCTGGGAAGCTTCGCCCATACGCTCGTCGGTCATGGTACCGATAAGGCGCTGGTAGCGGGCATGCTTGGTTTCGCACCGGATGATCTGCGCATCCGCGATTCTTTCGCTTATGCCGAAGGCGCAGGTCTCTCATTCACCTTCACTCCGCTTCCCGATGACGACGGTTTCGAGCATCCCAACACTATCGATGTCATCCTTGATGACGAAGACGGCGGCCATATGGAGGTGCGCGGCGAGAGCATCGGCGGCGGCGCCGCGGTCATCAAGCGCATCGACGGGGTGGACGTGTTCATCACGGGCGATATCCCCAGTGTCGTCGTGCATCAAAGCGACAAGCCAGGTGTGTTGGCGCATATCGCCGCGCGCTTGAGCGAGCACGGCGTGAACATTGCCACCGCGCGCTTGTATCGCGAGCAGCGCGGCGATGCGGCATGGACCATCTTGGAAACCGACCAAGAGGTGGCGGGCGAGGTTCGCCGGGCCATCATGTCAAGCCCCCTTGTCCACGACGTTCGCATCATGGGCGCCGTCGGTTTCTCGGGGCCGTCGGGGAAAGCGGTTTCCGCTGAGGCGCAGCAGCAAGCGCTCGAGCGTTTCAAGTCCGTCGATTTCGCCACGGGCAAGTCGCTTTTGCGCCGCTGCGATGAAAGCGGCATCTCCATTTCCGAGGCGTTCTTGCGCCGCGAGGCGGCGCTTACGGAAAGCCGCGGCTTCCAAGACGCCTCCGCCGAGTACTTGCATCGTGTTCTTGAGGTAATGCGTGAATCGGCGTTCGGTCCTTTAAGCGTTCAGCGTCCTTCCATTGGCGGGCTGCTGGGCGGCGAGGCTGCGCGCATGGCGGCGCTTCGCGGCTCTGTGCACGATATCTGCGGAGAGCCTGTTGCCAGCGCGGCGACGTATTCCATGGCGGTGCTCGAGACGAATGCCTCGATGGGCCGCATCGTTGCCGCACCCACGGCCGGTTCGGCGGGCGTCATCCCCGGCGTGCTGCTGGCGCTTCAGAAGGCGAATGGCTATGACGACGCGCAGATCGAGCGGGCTTTGGCCTGCGCTGCGGCGGTTGGCTACCTCATCACGTGCAATGCCACGGTTTCGGGCGCCGAGGGCGGATGCCAGGCCGAGATCGGTTCGGCTGCCGCCATGGCTGCAGCCGCCGCGGTCGAGCTCGAGGGTGGATCGCCGCGTCAGTGCCTGAACGCCGCCGGCAACGCGCTCACGAACATGATGGGCCTGGTGTGCGATCCGGTGGCCGGCCTTGTTGAAGTGCCGTGCCAGAAAAGGAACGCATCGGGCGCTGCCACGGCGTTGGTCAGCGCTCAGATCGCGCTGGCGGGAATCGGCAACCTGGTGGGCTTCGACCAAACCGTCGAGGCCATGTTCAAAGTGGGTCGTTCGCTTCCGTTCGAATTGCGCGAAAGCGCTTTGGGCGGTTTGGCAGCGACGCCTGATGCCTGCGCGTGGTGCGAATCGCATTTGCGTCCGGCTTGCAACAACTGATCCAAGACGTTGGGGAGGGGTGCTTTCTGCGGCCTCCCCCGTTGTTCGGATGGGGGTTCGCGGGGTTTGCGGCATCGTTCAAAAACGCATGCGGATTCGGCTTGTGTGACGTCGTGAATTTACGTCATCAAACCGAATCCACAGTTCGAAATCCCTGATGAAAGCTGGAAAGAACAGCGAAACCACATAGTTACTGAAAAAATTTCTTGACCCTCCTTGTATCCCGTTATAGTCTATTCGATTGTGACTTTTTGCAGAATCACGGGTGTTCACTAAGGAGGAAAAGCCTCGTGGCTAAAGGACAAAATCCCACTTCCACCAGCCGTTATAGGACGCGCCGCAGCTTCGCGAAAATTCCGGACGTAATGGATGTTCCCAACCTGATCGCCGTTCAGACGGAGAATTTCGAATGGTTCAAGACCGAAGGTCTTGATCAGGCATTCGCGAGCATCAGCCCCATCGAGAACTCGACCAAGGACATGGTCGTCGAGTTCGGCAAGCATTCGTTCGGTGACCCGAAGTACACGGTCGATGAGTGCAAAGAGAAGGACGTCTCGTATCAGGCCCCGCTCTTCGTCGAGATCCGTTTCATCAACAAGGAAACGGGCGAGATCAAGGAGCAAGAGGTCTTTATGGGCGACTTCCCGCTCATGACCCCGCGCGGCACCTTCATCATCAACGGCACCGAGCGCGTCGTCGTTTCCCAGCTGGTTCGTTCCCCTGGCGTTTACTTCTCCACCGAGGTCGACAAGACTTCGCCGAAGACCATCTACAACGCCAAGGTCATCCCCAGCCGTGGTGCATGGCTCGAGTTCGAAACCGACAAGCGCGACGTCCTCCACGTGCGCATCGACCGTCGTCGTAAGCAGCCGGCAACCCTGCTGGTCCGCGCCCTCGGTCTTGCCGAGACCCGCGAGGAGATCATCGAGCTTCTGGGCTCTTCCGAGATGATCCTGCGCACGCTCGATCGCGACCCCGCAACTACCCGCGAGGAGTCCCTCATCGAGCTGTACAAGCGTTTCCGTCCAGGCGAGCCGCCCACGCTCGACTCTGCCCGCACGCTTCTCGACGGCCTGTTCTTCAACCCGCAGCGCTACGACCTTGCCGCTGTCGGCCGCTACAAAATCAATAAGAAGCTTCAGCTCGACCCCGAGAACGATGCCTCCACGCTTACCGAAGAGGACATCGTCAAGACGATGAAGTACATCATCGCCCTGCATGAGGGCCAGGAGGGCTTCTCCGTCGACGATATCGACCATTTCGGCAACCGCCGCATCCGCACGGTCGGCGAGCTGATCCAGAACCAGTTCCGCATCGGCCTGTCGCGCATGGAGCGCGTCGTCCGCGAGCGCATGAGCATGCAGGAGCCTGACGAGATCACCCCGCAGTCGTTGGTGAACATCCGTCCTATCGTCGCTTCCATCAAGGAGTTCTTCGGTTCTTCGCAGCTGTCCCAGTTCATGGACCAGTCCAACCCTGCTGCAGGCATCACGCACAAGCGTCGTCTGTCCGCACTGGGCCCGGGCGGCTTGTCGCGCGAGCGTGCAGGCTTCGAAGTCCGCGACGTTCACAATTCGCATTACGGCCGTATGTGCCCCATCGAGACGCCTGAAGGCCCGAACATCGGCCTTATCGGCTCGCTGGCTACGTATGCCCGCGTCAACCGCTTCGGTTTCATCGAGACCCCGTACCGTCGCGTCGTCGATGGCAAGGTCACCGACGAGGTCGATTACCTGACCGCTGACGAGGAAGAGAACTACGTCATCGCCCAGGCAAACGAGACCTTCGATCCCGAAACCCGCGTCTTCGGCCGCTTCGACGAGGACGGCACCTTCCATGAATCCGAGCGCATCCTTTGCCGCACCAAGGACGCTTCCGGCATGTTCGGCGAGCCCGACGAGATCGCGCCCGAGAACGTTCAGTACATGGACGTTTCCCCTCGTCAGATGACCTCCGTCGCAACCTCGCTCATCCCGTTCCTCGAGCACGACGACGCAAACCGCGCGCTCATGGGTTCGAACATGCAGCGCCAGGCAGTGCCGCTGCTCAAGCCGCATGCTCCTTATGTCGGCACCGGCATCGAGCACCGCATCGCCGTTGACTCCGGCGAGATGCTGGTCGCACAGAACGCAGGCGTCGTCGACTACGTCGATGGCCAGACCATCATCGTCCTGAACAACGACGGCGAGTACGACGAGTACCTGGTTCCCAAGTTCCAGCGCTCCAATCAGTCCGGTTGCATCAACCACCGCCCGATCGTCCGCAAGGGCGACGAGGTCCAGGCTGGCGACGTGCTGGCTGACGGCCCGTCCTGCGACGGCGGCGAGCTTGCACTCGGTCAGAACCTGCTCATTGCATACATGCCGTGGGAAGGCTACAACTACGAGGACGCTATCATCGTCTCCGAGCGTGTCGTGTCTGAGGACTTGCTCACGTCCATCCATATCTCCGAGTACGAGATCGATGCCCGTGACACCAAGCTCGGTCCCGAGGAAATCACCCGCGAGATCCCGAACATCTCCGACGACATGATCTCCGATCTCGATGCTGACGGCATCATCCGCATCGGCGCCGAAGTTGGCCCTGGCGACGTCCTGGTCGGCAAGGTCACCCCGAAGGGCGAGACCGAGCTCACCGCCGAGGAGCGCCTGCTGCGCGCCATCTTCGGTGAGAAGGCCCGCGAGGTCCGTGACACCTCTCTGAAGGTGCCTCATGGTTCCGGTGGTCGCGTCATCGGCATCAGCCGCTTCACCCGCGAGGCCGGCGACGAGCTGGCTCCCGGCGTGAACGAGCTTGTCCGCATCTACATCGCTCAGAAGCGTAAGGTCCAGCCCGGCGACAAACTTTCCGGTCGTCACGGCAACAAGGGCGTTATCTCCCGCGTGCTCCCCGTCGAGGACATGCCTTACATGGCAGACGGCACGCCGATCGACGTCATCCTGAACCCCCTGGGCGTTCCTTCTCGTATGAACGTCGGCCAGCTCCTTGAGAACCACCTTGGCTGGGCAGCCATGTGGGGTTGGTCGGACGACGAGAAGACCGATGAGGCAGTAGAGGGCCCGTTCTTCGTTTCCACCCCGGTCTTCGACGGTGCTAACGAGGAAGAGATCCAGACTGCCATCGTCAACTCGAACCGCAACCTTATCAACCTGAACCACGAGAAGTACGGCGACCTTGCTCGCGACGAGTTCGTGCCGCAGGTCACCCCCGAAGGCAAGACGTGGCTCTACGACGGCCGCACGGGCGAGAAGTTCCGCGAGCCCATCACCGTCGGCACCACCTACATGCTTAAGCTGGGCCATATGGTCGACGACAAGATCCATGCCCGTTCGACCGGCCCTTACAGCCTTATCACGCAGCAACCTCTGGGCGGCAAAGCTCAGTTCGGCGGCCAGCGTTTCGGCGAGATGGAAGTTTGGGCGCTGTACGCATACGGCGCATCGAACGTCCTGCAGGAGATCCTTACCGTTAAGTCCGACGACACTTCGGGCCGCGTCAAGTCGTACGAGGCCATCGTCAAGGGCGAGAACATCCCTGCCGCCGAGGTCCCCGAGAGCTTCAAGGTTCTTATCAAGGAAATGCGTTCCTTGTGCCTGAACGTCGAGCTCGAGGGCCACGACCTGCAACCCATTACGGTATCCGAGGATGCCGAAGACGAAGACCAGGCGCTTTACGGCGCACTTGCAGCCGATGCCAAGAAGACCGAGGAAGACGACGCGTCTGCCCTGGACAGCATCGCTGCGGAACTGGGAGATTTGATGAGTGACTTGGAATCTGAAGATTCTAACGATTTGATCGGCAACGAAGGGGAGGAGCGCTAAATGACGACTGAGTACGACGTCACCAATTTCGACGCCATCCGCATTTCCCTTGCGAGCGCCGAGGATATCCGCAGCTGGTCGCGTGGCGAGGTCAAGAAGCCCGAGACCATCAACTACCGCACGCTCAAGCCCGAGAAGGACGGCCTGTTCTGCGAGAAGATCTTCGGCCCGACGAAGGACTGGGAGTGCGCCTGCGGCAAGTACAAGCGCGTGCGCTTCAAGGGCATCGTCTGCGAGCGCTGCGGCGTCGAGGTTACCCGCAGCAAAGTTCGTCGCGAGCGTATGGGCCACATCGAGCTTGCCGCTCCGGTAAGCCACATCTGGTACTTCAAGGGTTCTCCTTCGCGTCTGGGCTACCTGCTCGACATTTCCCCGAAGGACCTCGAGAAGGTTCTGTACTTCGCCAGCTCCATCATCACCTTGGTCGACACCGAGGCTCGCAAGGAAGATCTCGACGAGCTCCGCGAGGAGCTTGCCGCCGACCTTGAAGAGCTCGACGCCGAGCGCGATCGCCTCGTCGAGAGCACGCGTCGTCTTTCCACGACGTATGTTCCCGAGGACGACGACTTCGTCGACGAGATCGACGAGGACGACCGTCTGACCCCTGAAGAGGTCGAAGAGGAAATCGCCGACATCTACGAGGAGTTCAACGAGCGCAAGGCTCTCCGTCAGGAGGCTTTCGAGGCATTCCAGAAGATCGAGCCCAAGCAGCTCGTTTCCGACGAGGCTCTCTACCGCGAGATGCGCGCCAACTATCGCGATTACTTCAAGGGCGGCATGGGCGCCGAGGCCGTTCGCGACCTTCTGGACTCCATCGACCTTGCTTCCACCGCGGTCGAGCTCAATGAGATCATCGCCACGGGCAAGGGTCAGAAGCGCGCCAAGGCTATCAAGCGCCTTAAGGTCGTTGACGCTTTCCTGAAGTCCGACAACAAGCCTTCCGACATGATCCTGGACGTTATCCCGGTTATTCCGCCGGATCTGCGTCCTATGGTCCAGCTTGACGGCGGCCGTTTCGCAACGTCCGACCTGAACGACCTGTACCGTCGCGTCATCAACCGTAATAACCGTCTGAAGCGCCTGCTCGACCTCGGTGCTCCCGAGATCATCGTCAACAACGAGAAGCGCATGCTTCAGGAGGCCGTCGACAGCCTGTTCGACAACGGCCGTCGTGGCCGTCCCGTCACGGGTCCCGGCAACCGTCCTCTGAAGTCCCTGGCTGACATGCTCAAGGGCAAGCAGGGCCGTTTCCGTCAGAACCTGCTGGGCAAGCGCGTCGACTACTCTGGCCGTTCGGTCATCGTCGTCGGCCCTGAGCTGCAGATGCATCAGTGCGGCCTGCCGAACCAGATGGCTCTCGAGCTGTTCAAGCCCTTCGTGATGAAGCGCCTGGTTGAGCTTGAGTACGTTGCCAACATCAAGGCTGCCAAGCGTGCGGTCGATCGCGGCGCAAGCTACGTTTGGGACGTCCTCGAAGAGGTCATCACCGAGCATCCGGTTCTGCTGAACCGCGCACCTACGCTTCACCGTTTGGGCATCCAGGCATTCGAGCCGGTGCTGGTCGAGGGCAAGGCCCTGAAGCTGCACCCGCTGGTCTGCACCGCCTTCAACGCCGACTTCGACGGCGACCAGATGGCCGTTCACGTACCGCTGTCCGCTGCCGCTCAGGCCGAGGCCCGCGTGCTCATGCTCTCCACCAACAACATCAAGTCTCCTGCTCATGGTCGTCCTCTGACCATCCCGACGCAGGATATGATCATCGGTCTGTACTATCTGACCGCCGCTCGCGATGGTTTCCCGGGCGAGGGCAGGACGTTCGTCGATTTCAACGACGCGCTCAACGCTTACGATGCGCGCGCCGACGTCGACATGCAGGCCAAGATCATCGTGCGCCTTACCAAGGACACCAAGGTGGCTACCGCCTTCGGTAAGTTCGAGGAGCACAAGGCAGGCGAGCGCATCGAGACCACCATCGGCCGCATCACGTTCAACAACGTGCTGCCCGAGGATTACCCGTTCCTCAACTACGGTATGAACAAGTCTGAGGTCAGCCGCCTGGTCGAGGACGTCTGCAACCGTTACAGCGCCTCGGAGGTCCCGCCGGTCCTCGACGGCCTGAAGGCTGCCGGCTTCCATTACGCCACCCGTGCAGGCATCACCGTTTCCGTCTTCGACGCTTCGATCCCGCCTACCAAGGCTGCGATCCTCGAGGCTGCCGACAAGAAGGTCGACGCCATCGACGAGGACTACGAGATGGGTCTGATGAGCCGCGAAGAGCGTCATCACCAGGTCATCGACATCTGGAACGCTGCCAACGACGAGGTCGGCGAGGCAATGGCCGAGAACTTCGACCGCTTCAACCCGATCTACATGATGGCCTTCTCCGGCGCCCGCGGTAACATCAAGCAGATTCGTCAGCTTGCCGGTATGCGCGGCATCATGCAGAACCCGAAGGGCGAGCAGCTCGACCGTCCTATTAAGGCAAACTTCCGCGAGGGCTTGTCCGTTCTGGAGTACTTCATCTCCACGCACGGCGCTCGTAAGGGCCTGGCCGACACCGCTCTGCGTACTGCTGACTCCGGTTACCTCACGCGTCGTCTGGTTGACGTCGCTCAGGACGTCATCATCCGCGAGATCGACTGCGGTACCACCGATGGCGTGCCTTACCCGCTGCACAACGAGAAGGGCGAGCTGGACGAGAACCTGATCGGCCGCAACCTGCTGACCCCTGCCGTCGACGAGAACGGCGAGATCATCATGGATGCCGACACCTACATCTCGAGCATGGAGGATCTTGCCAAGCTCGAGGCTGCAGGCCTCACCGAGGTCAATGTCCGCACCATCATGACCTGCCATGCTCACGAGGGCGTCTGCCAGAAGTGCTACGGTTGGGACCTTGCCACGGGTCGTCCGGTCAACATCGGCACGGCAGTCGGCATCATCGCCGCGCAGTCCATTGGCGAGCCCGGCACGCAGCTTACGATGCGTACGTTCCACCAGGGCGGCGTCGCAGGTGACGACATCACGCACGGTCTTCCCCGTGTTCAGGAGCTTTTCGAGGCGCGCAGGCCTAAGGGTCTTGCCGTCCTCGCCGAGATCGCCGGCACCCTTCAGGTTTCGGGCGACAAGAATACGAAGATCCTGACCGTGCATGACCAGGAAGGCAACTTCCGCGAGTACACCGTTTCGGCCCGTGCTCAGCTTGCCAACGGCGTCACCGATGGTTGCGAGGTTCGCGTTGGCCAGCAGCTCACCAAGGGTTCTGTCGACCCCAAGGAACTGCTCAAGCTCACCGATCCGAACACCACGCTGCGCTACATCGTGTCTCAGGTTCAGGACGTTTACGTGTCCCAGGGCGTAGACATCAACGACAAGCACATCGAGGTCATCGCACGTCAGATGCTGCGCAAGGTTACCGTTCTCGATCCGGGCGACTCCGACTACCTTGCCGGTAGCCAGGTCAACCGCTACGAGTTCCAGGATGCTGCCAACGAGCTTATCGCCGAGGGCAAGAACCCGCCGGTTGGTCAGCCGCTGCTGCTGGGCATCACCAAGGCCTCTCTGGCAACCGACTCGTGGCTGTCCGCGGCTTCCTTCCAGGAAACCACGAAGGTCCTTACCGATGCCGCCATCGAGGGCAAGACCGACACCCTCAAGGGTTTGAAGGAAAACGTCATCATCGGCAAGCCCATCCCGGCTGGTACCGGCTTGAAGCGCTATCGCGACGTGAAGCTCACCTACAAGGGCCGCTCAGTCGAGCCCGAAGAGATCGAGTCTCTGCCCGACTACGCCCCCGATGATCTTCGCGACATCGAGGAGCTTCTCCCGCAGCCGCAGGATTGGTCGCTGGATGGCGATGGCTACCTGAACATGGGTTCCTCGTACGGCAACTACTACAACGGCATGTCGCTTGGCCATCGCGGCCCGCAGCTGTCCGACGAGGATGCTCGTCTGTACATCTACGACGATCTGGGCGTGTCGCAGCGTTGGGCTAACAAGTTCTCCGAGGCTGGCATCGAGACCGTTGCCGACCTGGTTGGCCGCACCGAGGACGATCTGCTCCGCATTGAGGGCATTGGCGCCAAGGCCATCGAAGAGCTTAAGGCCGGCTTGGCTGAGCACAACCTGTCCGAGGTCATCGAGGACGACCTGAATGCCACGAGCGACGACATGAGCCAGCTGCTCGACATGGTGTTCTCGCCTGATGACAACATCCTCATCGGCGGCGACGAGCCCCCAACGTTCAACACCGAGGGTGAGGACATGCTGGGCGAGGCTCTGCCCCCGCGCTCTTACCAGCGCAACCTCGAAGAGCTTGACGCTCTGCTTGGCTCGCTTGACTCGTTCGGCTTCGGCGTCACGTCGAAAGAAGACGAGGAGCGCTCCAACGACGAGATGTCCTCTGACGAGGAGTAACGCTCAGGCATAGATTTGTCTATGTGATTCAAAGGCTGTCGATTAGCGAAAACTGGTCGGCAGCCTTCTTTTATGTCGGAGCAAGACCCTGATGGTAGTAAAATCAAAGGGTTATGATTCCGATTCAAGGGCGCCCGCTTCGGCGTTCTTTTGCATGCAACCGCAAGGAAGGGTGACGGATATGGCAAGGCTTTTCGGAACCGATGGCGTGCGCGGTGTTGCGAACACCGAGCTCACCTGCGAGATCGCATATCGTCTCGGCCAGGCGGCCGTTAAATTCATGGGCAAGAACATCATCATCGGCAAGGACACGCGTCTTTCGGGCGACATGCTTGAGAGCGCGGCTGCCGCGGGCATCATGAGCGCAGGCGGCACGGCACTGTTGGCAGGCATCATCCCAACTCCTGGCGTGGCCCTGCTGGTTCGCCATCTTCACGCCGCTGGAGGTATCGTGATCTCTGCGTCTCACAATCCGCCCGAGTACAACGGCATCAAGCTTTTCGATTCCGAGGGATTCAAGCTTCCCGATGCGGTTGAGGATGAGATCGAGGCGTTCGTTCGCCAGGGCGGCTTGGAGGGTTTTGCCGCTCAGGGCGGCGAAGAGAATGCCATGCTTCCTGGTGATCAGGTTGGCGTTGCAATCCCCGTCGACGAAGCCGTCGATATTTACATCGATCATGCGGTTTCCAGCGTGCGCGCCCAGGGCATCGACTTCAAGGGGCTGCATATCGCGCTTGACGCCGGTCATGGCGCTTCCTCGCTTACCAGCGCTCGCGCTTTCGAGGAACTTGGCGCGAAGGTCACCGTCATCAACGACGATTTCAACGGCGTCGACATCAACGTCAAGTGTGGCTCCACCAATCTCGAGCCTCTTCATAAGCTCATGGAGGAGTCCGGCGCCGATGTCGGCGTGGCTCATGACGGCGACGCCGATCGCGTCATGCTTATTGCCAAGGACGGCACCGAGATCGATGGCGATATCATCGAGGCCGTGTGCGCGCTTGATATGCGCGATCGTGGCATTCTTTCCAACGACACCGTTGTTTCTACGGTTATGTGCAACCTTGGCTTCGTGAAGGCTATGGAGGCTCACGGCATCAAAGTTATCCAGACCAAGGTCGGCGACCGTTACGTGCTCGAGGAGATGCGCGCCAACGGGTACAGCATCGGTGGCGAGCAGTCGGGCCATATGATCCTGCTTGAGCATAATTCCACGGGCGACGGCCTGATGACCGCCTGCCAGTTCCTTGCTGCGGTTGTTCGTTCGGGCAAGACCGTTGACCAGGCTGCGCAGGTGATGACTCATTATCCGCAGACGCTCATCAACGTCCATGTGAAGGACAAGCATGCCCTTGAAGGTAATGCCGAGATCGCTGCCGCCGTTGCGGCCGCCGAAGCTGATCTTGCCGGCAACGGCCGTGTTCTTATTCGTCCTTCCGGCACCGAGCCCGTCGTTCGCGTGATGGTCGAGGCGTCCGACGCTGAGGCTGCGGAAAACGCTGCTAAGGCAATCGCCGAGGTTGTCGAGCGCGTTCTGTAACGTCGCGTCGTTGCATTCTTAGCAAGTTCGAACAGTGCTTTCGGGCGCTGGCTCGTTTCTTTTTGCCAGGCATTTTGGGGTGAGAATGAATGCCGCCGAAGCCAAACGACGCCCTGGATTTCTCCAGGGCGTCGTTGTTGTGCCGATCGGCTGTTTCGGCTGTGCATTGTGCTTGCTTCAGCTTGCGTTACTCCAGCGTCAGGGGGAAGGTGAGGATCGTGTCCAGGGTGTCGCTGTCGCAAATTTCCAGTTCGCCCTTGACGTTCACCAGCTCGCTGAGGTCCTTGACCTTGTCAGTTGAGAAGCTGACGAAAGTCTCGGCGTAGGCGCCAAGCTGAACCGTCTCGTAGTAGAAGGGCTCGCACATCTTGCCGTTGACAACCCACGTGCCGTAGACGGTGGTGATATCGAAGCTGGCGTCGCTCTTGTTCTCAACCTTGATGGTATAACCGCAGCTGTCGACCCAGTCCTTCTTCTTGTCGATAACGGTGACCTTGGCGATCTCGTTGTCCAGGACAACCTTGTCGATGGAGATCACTTCTTGGTCGGCGGTGGCGCTGGTCCCAGAATCGCCGCTGGCGCTACCGAAATCAACAGCCTTGATTTCCTTGGGCTCGTCGGAAACCTTCTTGAATTTCATGACGTCGCCCTCAACGTCGATGGAAAGCACGCCGTCCTTCAGGGTGCAGGTGATCTCGTCGCCTTCGGCTTTCAGGACGACCTTGTCGGCGGAAGTTGCTTTCCAGGTGCCGTCAATGGTCTCGCCGAACATGCCAAGCTTGAAGGAATCGTCGTTCTGGAATACCAGTTCGACGTTCAGGCCGAATGCCTTCATCATATCGATGTCATCCTGGCTGGTGCCGGTGATCTCGGTGACTTCCCAGGTGCCGACGACGGCCTTCTTCCACTCGGCGCTCTTATCGCCGCCGCAGCCGACCAGAGCCAAGCAAAGAGTTGCCACGCATGCTATGGCGGCGAATATCTTCAACTTTGATTTCATAGTGCACTTCCTTTCCCCGTAGTCCGTATCGCTCTTTATCGTTGAGCTATTTGCTAACCCAATGATGCCGAAAACACGGGAGAGGAGGAACAGCCACGTGGCTCAGAGCAGTGGCGCGATTGGCACCGCGCGTCCTGTTTTTGCTGGAACGATCGAAGCGGATAGGTTTCGCATAGCAAAACGCCTCGTCTCCCGGATACGGGAAACGAGGCGTGCGGTAACCGTTCGGCTTTTGTCGGGCTATTTGCGGCCGAAGAGGCGCGAGAGGAAGCCGAAGTGTTTCTTTTTGGGAATGGGCACGATCTGCGGCTTCTGGTCGATGAAGCTGGGCGTCTTCGGGGGAACCGAGGACGCGGGTGCGAAGATCGTGGGGCCGTCTTCGGTGTCGACGGGTTGCGCCTTGGGGGTCTGAGCGGCGGCGGCAGGAGCGGGAGCCGGGGTGGGCTCGGGTTCGATCGGCGTTACCTTGACGGCGACGGGTTCAGGTGCGAACGTCGTCGACTGAGTGGCCGCGGCGACGGATTCCGCTGCGGGCTCCGAGTTGAATTCAGGACCAGGCTCTGCGGCTTCTTGAGCGACATGCTCGTGCTGCTTGGCCTTGTTCGCCATGCGTATCGCGGCGTCGATGGCTGCGTCTTTCTGACGTCGCGCAGCTTCCTGGATCTCGAAGACCTGTGAGTCGAAGTATTCGTCGCCGTTTTCGCTGCAAACGCCCACGCACGTTCCAAGCGGCGTGTACGTGCCGTCGGGGAGCAGCTCGCGCAGCTTGGCAGTGTCCTTCAGGGACGTATGGATGTAGTCCAGGATGCGCGTGCGGATGTCGTCGTTGAAAATCGGCCAGGCGATTTCCACGCGCTTGCTCATGTTGCGCGTCATGAGGTCGGCGCTGGACAGGTACATCTTGACATCGTCGCCGGCACCGAAGCAGTAGATGCGGCTGTGCTCAAGCAGCTTGCCAACGATCGAGTATACGTGAACGTTCTCGGTGTAGCCCTTCACCTGCGGGATCAGGCAGCAGATGCCGCGAACCAGCATGGTGACGGGAACGCCAGCCTGCGACGCCTCGGCGATCTTGCGGATGATCTTAGTGTCGGTGACCGAATTGGTTTTCAGAAAGACGCCGCATGGCTTGCCTTCACGCGCCTTCGTCATTTCCTGGTCAAGCAGTTCGATGATCCTGGGCTCGATCTGCAGCGGGGCAACCTGCAGGTACTCGTAGTTGTCCGAAATGTTCTCGAGCGCCATGTTGCGGAAGAACTCAACGGCGTCGCGACCGAAGCCCTTGTCGGTAGTGATGAAGGAAAGATCGGTGTAGAGCTTGGCTGTTTTCTCGTTGTAGTTGCCTGTGCCCAGCTGCGTGATGTACTGGACGCCATCGGCGGTCTGGCGCGTGATGCAGCAGATCTTGGAATGGACCTTGTAGTACTCGAATCCGTAGATGACGTTGCAGCCGGCTTCCTCGAATCGCTGCGACCACTCGATGTTGTTCGCCTCGTCGAAGCGTGCGCGCAGCTCGAACAGAGCCGTGACTTCCTTGCCGTTCTCGGCGGCGGCGATAAGCGCCTCGGCAAGATGCGACTGGCGGGCCAAGCGATACAAGGTGATCTTGATGGAGATGACCGACGGGTCGGTCGATGCCTCTTTAAGAAGCTGAACGAACGGGTCCATGCTCTCGTAGGGGTACATCAGCAGGGTTTCGTGCTCGGCGACCTGGTCGATGATGGGTCTGTTACGGTCAAGACACGACGGCCACTGCGGCGTGAACGCGGGGTCGGCCAGCTTCAGGCGCTTCTTCTCGGGGATGTTGTCTCCCAAGCCCCAGGTATATCCAAGGTCAAGCGGAACGGTGGTTTCGAACACCTGATAGCGTTGAAGGTTCAGGCGCTTGAGCAGCAGCTTTTCCATGACGGGCGACAGGGGCGACTCGCATTCCAGGCGCACGGGGGCCAGGCGCGTGCGCTGGCGCAGCAGGTGTTTCATGCTCTCGCGGTAGTCCTCGTCGGCACCGTCTTCCATGCGCGTGGTGTCAAGGTCGGCGTTGCGCGTGACGCAGATGACGTTCACGTGCTTGATGTTGTACATCGAGAAGATGTCCTGGGCGAACATCTCGATGACGTGCTCGAGCAAGACGAACTCGAAGCCCTTTCCTGGCACCTGGATGACTCGCTTGCATTGGTGGGGCAGGGGAATGAGGCCCAAAACCACGCCGTCGGCGCCCTTCTCCTTCTTCTTTTTCTTCTTTTTCTTGACGTCGGCTTCCTTGGCATCGTTGTTCTCGACGGCAAGGTCCTCGTCAAGGCGCACGATGATGTAGATCTTCCCGTTCTCAAGGTGTGGGAAGGGGTGGCGTGCGTTGATGATCTGCGGCGACAGGAAGGGCTCGATGTTGTCGCGCATGTAATCGGCAAGGAAATCGCGCTGCTCGTCCGTCAGGTCGGCGGGGCGCAGGTGGCTGACGCCTTCGGCGGCAAGCTTCAGGCGAAGCTCCTCGTAATTGCTTTCATACAGGGGGTACAGCTCGTGGCAGCGGCGGTAAATGGCAAGCAGCTGTTCTTCGGGCGTCATGTTGGTTTTCGAATCGCGAACCGGCGGCTCGATGTATGACAGGTCGGTAAGGCTGCCGACGCGAACCATGAAGAACTCCTGTAGGTTGCTCCAGAAGATGGAGATGAAGTTCAAGCGCGCCAGAAGGGGAACCGATGGGTCGGCGCCTTGGTCAAGAACGCGTTGGTTGAACGTGAGCCACGAAAGTTCGCGGTTCTGCATGAAATTGACGTCGCCCTGGGCGTTGTTTCTGGCAAGATCCTCGTTGAATTCGTTTTCCTGCGCATCGAGGAGGCCCAGTCCGTTTTTCTCGGTGGTTGCATCATCCATGGCGGTCTCCTTCGTTCGATGATTTCAGCGACCGAAAATGGCGATCGCCGTACTTTTATTCTAGCGCAATAACGTGCTCTCGCAGGCGCCTTCGGAGCGCTTCAAGCTGTGTCGAGATTCTTTTTACGGGACGTTTACCCGACAGTGTGCATTAAGCCTCAGGATCGGCCACTTCGGCTTCTAGCATGCGTGTGATCAGGTATCCCTCGCGGATGCCGCATTTGCACACGCGAAGCGACGATGCGCCCAAACGGTGCATGACCTCCGACAGGATGGTGCAGCCGGGCGTAAGCGTGTGGATTCGCTCGGGGGCCGCCGCGATGGCCTGTCTCGCATAGGCGCTGGGATCCTCGACGCATTTCTTCAGAAGAGCGTCAACGTCGGTTGGCAGGATGATTTTGGGGCGAACGCGGTCCTCGCTTTCGACGGCCATCATCTTCGCGGCCGCGCGCACGCTGCCGCCGATGCCGTACAGCGTTTGCGCCTGATAGTCGTCGGGGTTCAGCACGGTGCGCATCTTATCCTCGAATGACTCGCGGATCGTCAGCATCTCTTCTTCGGTGGGCAGGATGTTCTTGACGTAGCCGGTGTAGGAGCACAGCGAACCTTGGGGAACGCTTCGAAAGATTTGCGGCTTGCCGTCGTTGATCAGGGTGAGCTCGGTGGAGCCGCCGCCGATGTCGACGGTCACCCCGTTTTTGATGAGCGTCTCGCTGCTGGCACCAGCAAAGCCCAGAAGAGCCTCGTCTTCGCCTGAGATCAGGTTGATCTTGCAGCCGGCGCCTTTTTCGATCGCTTCGATGGCCTCGGCGCTGTTTTGGGCGTTCCTCAGAACAGCCGTCGCGAACACGTCGATGCGCTTGCATTTGAAATACGAGGCATGCTTCAAATGAGACTTGATGGTGGAGGTGGCCTTCTTGATACCGGCAGGGGTGAAGACGCCCTCCGAAACGTAGGCGGCAAGTCCAGCCATTACCTTGTCGTTGGCAAGGCTCGAGAAATCACTGCGTCGATATGCCTTTTGATTGTCGTTCGGAATGGAATAAACGACTAAGCGGATCGAGTTCGAGCCGACGTCGATGACAGCGTAATTGGCCATGAGAATCCTTCGGATGCGTTGCTTTGACAATTCGTTTTCATTGTAGGCAAGCGCCGTCGCGCGTTGGTGTTGAGGCGATGGGTTTCCGCGTTTGGCGGGATTTCGTCGCATCGCCGACGGCGTTTACGGGCGCCTTACAAACGAAACGATGCCGCGTTAATCCGCATGGGCGGTGGTATGATCGGGGAAATGCTGATGGAAAGGGGCGCGTATGCTCGAGACTGTCGACTTCAACGTCGAACCGCTTTCGAAAGAGGATTACAAGCCGGTCTACGATGGGCTTATGCAGAAGCTTATTCTTTTGCAGCAACGGGTGCGCCGGGAAGGCAAACCTGGCGTTGTCGTCTTGTTCGAAGGTTGGGGCGGTGCCGGTAAGGGCAGCCGCATTTCCGACCTTATGTACAACCTCGATGCGCGCGCCACAACCGTTCACGTCACCAAAGACATCGATGAAGAGGGCCTGAAGAAGTTCGCGGGCCGTAAGTACGGCGTCACCGGCTTCTACCCCGACATGAGCGAGTTCTGGGAGGCGCTTGGCGAGCGCGGTTCCACCACTATTTTCGATCGCGGCTGGTACACCACGGCGGTCGAGCGCGACCTGTTCGACACCTATGGCAGCAAGATCAGCGAGTCCGAGGCCAAAGAGCTCGAGGCTGCTCTGGTGAAAAGCGGCGACTCCGCTGCCAACGCGCGCGGCGACCTTCAGAACGACGTGCTGGGAAGCTATCGTCAATACGCGTACAACTTCGAGCACATGCTCGTGGCCGACGGCTACGTCGTGGTGAAATTCTTCGTCCATGTCACCGAGGAGATGCGCCAGAAGCGCATTCAAAAGCTCTATGACGACCCTTCAACTCGTTGGCGCGTCAGCGAGTTCAAGTACCGCCACACTAAGGATTACAAGCGCGAGTACGTGGTTTACGATCGCCTTCTTGAGGGCTCGAACTTCGATTTCGCCCCTTGGACGCTGGTCAACGGCGAAGACAAGCGTCGCGCGAACCTCCTCATCGCCCAAACGCTAGTCGATGCCATCGAGCGCGCGCTCGATCAGGCTCCCGACGCTGCAGCAGAAGCGGCAGCCAAGGCGGCGCTGAAGAACTCGGCAAGCCAGATGATGCCCGAAGGCGAAGGACAGGCTGCTGAAGGGCAGCAGCCCGATGCCGAGGCCGTGCGCGCCCAAGCCGAGGCCATAGCGAAGGAGCAGCAAAGCCTCGCCCCCAAGTCGTCCAAGTTCATCATCATGGCGGGCTACCCGCAGATCGACCACGACTCCCCGAAGCCGTCGCTTGACGAGGAGGAGTACCGCGTCGTCCTGAAGCGCGAGCAGAAGCGTCTGGCTCAGCTTGAAAACGAGATGTATCAGAAGCGCGTGCCCCTTATCCTGATGTTCGAGGGATGGGATGCAGCGGGCAAGGGCGGCGCCATCAAGCGCGTGGCCCAAGCGCTTGACGCTCGCGCTTACACGATCTTCCCAAGTCCGGCTCCCACCAAGCCCGAGCTTGCGCATCCGCACTTGTGGCGTTACTGGACGCGTTTGCCGAAGGCCGGCCATGTCGGTATCTACGACCGCAGCTGGTACGGCCGCGTGCTGGTCGAACGCATCGAGGGCTTTGCCTCCACCGACGAATGGGCGCGCGCGTACGACGAGATCAACGAGTTCGAGTACGAGCTTGTGCAGTGGGGTGCCCTTCTGCTGAAGTTCTGGGTGGACGTCACGCCCGATGAGCAGCTTGCCCGTTTCAAGTCGCGTGAGGCAGACCCCGCACGTCAGTGGAAGATCACCGATGAGGACTGGCGCAACCGCGACAAGTATCCTCAGTACAAGGCTGCCGTCAACGATATGTTCCGCTTGACGTCGACCACGTATGCGCCGTGGGTGCTGCTTGACAGCAACGACAAGCTCTACGCTCGCGTCAAGGTTCTGCAAACGGTCAACGATGCCCTCGAGGCAAGGCTGCGCGACAAGTAAGCCCCACTCTTCGCGACTGCGTTCGCACGCGTCGGCGATGTTCTATGAAGGAGGAAGGCGATGGAGAATATGGTGTTCGGAGTCATCCCCATGGACATGTTCTGGATCGTTCCCGCCATCATGGTGTGCGTAATCGTGTTTTTTGTGGCAAAAGGCTTCATCGACGAGATGAAGCGGAAATGACCTGATCGAACAGGTATTCTGATAGGCGCCTCCTTTTCGGGAGGCGCTTGTGTTTGTTCGCGGGCGCGGTTCTTTCGAACACGCCCCGCTTCTTATTGACGCATCTGCCAAGCGTGGGTGCGGTCGGCGGCATCGATGAATGTGAAAGGACGGGGCATGGCTGGAAAGCATGGTCATGGACGCAACGACTTCGACATGCGCGCTTACTATGGACAGCCGCGTGCCATGAGTTCTGATTACGCTCGGGAGGGTTACGCGCAGAAGGCGCGGCGTCGTCGCAAAGGTCGCGCGTGGACGGTCGTGCTGATCGTTTCGCTTGTGGTTCTGGTCGTCTCCCTTGCGTCGCTTGGCGCAATCGGTTTCAGCTACTGGCAAGGTCAGAAAGCCTACGACCGCGTTTCCCAAGCTGCCGATCTCGACGTCACTTCAAGCAACTCTTTCGACCTCGATTCGTCTATGGTCGATTGGAACGCCCTTTCGGCAATCAACCCCGACATCGTCGCGTGGGTTTACGTCCCGGGCACCAACATCAACTACCCGATGGTCAAAGGCAACGACGACAGTTATTACCTCACGCACGACTTCGAGGGTTCTGCGGGCGGAATCACCAACAACGGTTGCATCTTCCTGCACTACGAAAATGCCAGCGATTTTTCCGACACGGGCAACTTCATTTTCGGGCACCATCTGAACGATGGCACCATGTTCTCGGCGATTTCCGACGAGAAGTCGGTTGCCGAGCATCGCACGGTGTACCTGTTCACGCCTACGGTGAACATGAAGCTGCGTTCGTTCTCGCTTGTCCATTGCGGAGCAAACGACCCGCTTTTGCAGACCGAGTTTTCCAGCGTCGCCGCAAAGCGCACTTACCTTATGGACATCATCGACAGGTCCACCGTTCAAATGAGCGATGTGCCCGATGTTTCGAAGATCGATCAGTTCTTCGCATTCTCCACGTGCGATAATCAGATATCTAACGGCCGCTATGTGATGTTCTGCGCCGTCGAGGAAGTCGGCAGTGCCGCATAAACCGTAACTATTAGGGGGATCAATCGAATGAGTGACGCGATCGTGCCGGGCGAGCTGCCCGATCATCTCGAAGAGGAGTGCGGCGTTTTCGGCATCTTCGCTCCGGGCGAGGATGTTGCGCGCATGACCTGCTTCGGCCTTCAGGCCTTGCAACATCGTGGTCAGGAAAGCGCCGGCATCGCCGTCGGCGATGGCGAGTCCATGATCGTCTCGAAGGACCTTGGCCTGGTCACTCAGGCATTCAACGAGTCCAGCTTGGCGGCGCTTACCGGATACGTTTCCATCGGTCACGTGCGCTATTCCACCAGCAGCTGCTCGGGCGACACCTGGGAAGCTGCCCAGCCCCATATTTCCGCCATCGATGACATGCTCATCGCCTTGGCTCACAACGGCACGTTGGTGAACACCAACGACCTGCGCGTCAAGACGGTCGAAGAGGGCATCCAGCTGCGCGCTGGCACCGACAGCGAGATCGCCGCGAAGCTTATCGGCCTGTACACTCAGCAGACCAGTCACATCCGTTCGGGCATCAAGCGCGCGATGGAGATCATCGAGGGAGCTTACGCCATGGTTCTCGCTTCGCCGACCGCCTTGTACGCGTTCCGCGACCCTAACGGCATCCGCCCGTTGTGCATCGGCACGCTTCCCAACAACCGTGGTTGGGTTGTTTCCAGCGAGACTTGCGGTTTGGACATCGTCGGCGCCACGTACCTGCGTGACGTCGAGCCGGGCGAAGTCATCAAGTTCAGCTTCTCGGGCATGGAAAGCGAGCAGGCGATCGAACCGCGTCGTCGCGCTTCCTGCATCTTCGAGTACGTTTACTTCGCACGCCCTGACAGCAACATCGACGGTCAGAGCGTTTATCAGGCTCGCCGTAACCTCGGCCGTATCATTGCGCGCGAGGCTCCGACCGACGCCGATTTGGTTTTGGGCGTTCCCGATTCGGGCCTGCCCTCCGCACTTGGCTATGCCGAGGAAAGCGGCATCCCGTATTCCGACGGCATCATGAAGAACCGATACGTCGGACGCACGTTCATCCAACCCACGCAGGCCATGCGTCAACTGGGCGTTCGTCTGAAGCTTAACCCCTTGTCCTCGGTGCTTTCCGGCAAGCGCCTGATCGTCATCGACGACTCGGTCGTTCGCGGCAACACCTCGCGCCAACTCGTTCAGATGCTTCGCGATGCCGGCGCTGCCGAGGTTCACTTGCGCATCGTTTCGCCCGAGGTCACGTGGCCCTGCTTCTACGGCATCGACACCGACTCGCGCGAGCAGCTTATCGCGGCCAACATGACCGTGCCCGAGATGTGCGAGTGGATGGGCGCCGATTCGCTGGCGTTCATCTCGGTCGAGGGCCTTCATGCGGCTGTCCCCGACTGCCGCCACGACGGCTTCTGCGACGCCTGCTTCACGGGCGACTATGCGGTTCCCATCCCTGCGGCAATGTCGAAGAAGTCGTTCCTCACCAAGCGCGAGCTGTTCGAGGAGTCGTATTCGAAGGGCGAGCAGGGCGACCCCATCATGCCGTAGGCAGCGCGCCTTTCCAGCGTGATACAATTCCGATAACCCAGACGGGCATATGCCCAAGCTGATATTCCAAGGAGACATCATGGCAGATCAACCTGAAGGCCAGATCACCTACGCAAGCGCAGGCGTCGACATCGAAGAGGGCGCTCGCGCCGTCGACGCAATCAAGAAGACGGTTCACTCCACCTATCGCCCCGAGGTCATCGGCGACATCGGCGGTTTCGGCGGTCTGTTCAGCATCGCTGCTGCTAAGGATATGGAAGAGCCGGTTCTGGTTTCCGGAACCGATGGCGTTGGCACCAAGCTGAAGGTTGCCCAGCTTTCCGGTAAGAACTCCACTGTGGGCATCGACCTGGTTGCCATGTGCGCCAACGACATCCTTGCCACCGGTGCCGAGCCGCTGTTCTTCTTGGACTACGTGGCCACGGGCAAGATCGACTCCACTTCGATGGCCGAGATCGTCGGCGGCATCGGCGAGGGTTGCCGTCAGGCTGGTTGCGCCCTTATCGGCGGCGAGATGGCCGAGCATCCGGGCGTCATGGATCCCGACGATTACGATCTTTCCGGCTTCTGCGTGGGCATCGTTGACAAGGTCAAGATGCTCGATCCCGCAAATGTTGCCGAAGGCGATGTGCTCATCGGCCTTGCTTCCAGCGGCCTTCACTCCAACGGTTATTCCCTTGCGCGCAAGGTTTGCATGGGCGACAGGGGCCTCGACGAGCTTTCCGCTCCGCTTGATCAGCTTGAGGGACAGAGCGTCATTGACGCGCTGCTTACCCCCACGCGTATGTACGTCAAGCCGGTTCGTGCCGTCATCAATCAACTCCCCGGTGCCGTGCATGCGCTTGCTCACATCACCGGCGGCGGCATCACCGAGAATCTGAACCGTGCGCTCAACGACAAGGTGGACGCGCTGGTTGAGGTGGGCACCTGGAAGGTTCCGCCTATCGTTCGCTACGCATGCGATAAGGCAAGCCTGTCCGTCGAAGAGGCCCTGAAGACGTTCAACATGGGTCTAGGTCTGGTTCTCATCGTCGACCCTGCGCAGGTTGACGACGTCATGGCCGCCATCGCCGACGCAGGCGAGACGCCCATGGTCGTGGGCAAGATCGTTCCCGGCACCGGCATTGTCCGTTACCAGAACGAGGACGCCCTGTTCGCGTAGGCATGTTTTCTTTGCGGGCCCGCTGCCGAATCGCGGCGGGCCTTTTCTTGTTTTCGGTGCAAATTCCTAGTGGAAGGCAGGCGGTAAGGTGAAAGACGGCAAACTCAAAGTCGGCGTTTTGGTTTCAGGAAGCGGGACCAATCTTCAGGCCATCATCGATGCGGCAAATGAAGGTCTTCCCGTTGAGGTTGTGCTGGTTGTTTCGTCGCGTCCCGATGCGTACGGCATCGAGCGTGCGAAGGCCGCAGGCATTCCCACGCTGGTTTCGAATCGCGATGTTTACGCCGATCCGCAGGCCGCTGACAAGCGCATTGCCGACGCCCTTGTCGAAGCAGGCGCTCAATATGTGGTTATGGCTGGTTACATGCGCAAGGTCACCCCGGTGCTGCTTAACGCGTTCCCCGACCGCGTGCTGAACCTGCATCCGGCTTTGCTTCCTTCGTTCAAGGGCGCTCATGCCATCGAAGATGCTTGGAATGCGGGCGTGAAAGTGACGGGCGTCACTGTTCACTTGGCAAACGAGGACTATGACAAGGGCCCCATCGTTGCTCAAGAGCCCGTCGCTGTACTTGAGGATGACGATCTGGATTCCCTTGAGGAACGTATCCATCAGGTTGAACACGAGCTGTATCCGCGTGTTCTTGGCTGGATTGCTGAGGGCCGCATGAGCCTTGATGCCGACAGGCATATCCATATCGCTTTGGGGTAGTGGGGAAGCATCATGCATAATCCCAAGGTGGAGCGGGCTCTGTTCGCGGTGTCCGACGTTCAGGAATCCGCGCGTTTTGCCGAACAGCTGCAGAAGCGTTGGGGCGTTGCCGTGTCGTGCGATTCGCAGCTTGTCGATGCGTTCGCTCAGGCGGGTGTGGAAGCGGCGGCAGTGGACCTATCTCTTGGTGCCGAGGGCATCGTTGATGGGTTCGATATGCTGGTTGCAGACGTTCCCGATTTCGACGAGGTTGTTCTTTCGGGGGCGAACTTCCTTGCTTGCATAAAGAGCATCGAGTTGCGTCGCATGGCGCTTCTTCGCGCGGCGGCGAAGCGTTTCGATGAGATCGCCGTCGTGTGCGATTTGGACGACTGCGACGATATCTTGCAGGAGCTTGCCGACAACAAGGGCGCCACGTTGTATGAGACGCGTATCCGCAATGCTTATGACGCGTTTCAATTGTCCAGCGACTACGATTACGACATTGCCGAATGGTTAGGCATTAAGCTTGGAATCGAGTCGCAGCAATAGGCTGCGTGCGTGCAAGCGTTTAGGAATGACGCTTTGAGGCAAGTAAAGAAAGAGCCTTTGCCGAATCGGCGAAGGCTCTTTGCGTTCATGGGGTTGGGATCGGTTCAGGCGCGGGTTTTATAAGTAGGCGAGGTAGCCAAAATAGTTTTCGTATGCCTGGGCGCTGGCGGGAACCTTGAAGGTGACATCTTGCCCGTAGGCCTTCACGCCGATGTAGCTGGGGTCGCTGTACGTGGTGATGGTGGCGTTTGTGCCGTTGGCGTTCACGTCGTACGAACCGGTTGCGGCGGCGCCTTGCGGGGAAGAAACCGCCGTCCAGTTGTTAACATCAAGGTTCGAGATCCCGGCTTGCACTTGATCGGCGGGAATGCCGGTTGCCTGCGAGATCTTGCTTACGTTGTTCTGAAGCGTGTTGTTGACCTTCGACTTCACGCCGCTGGCATCGATTGCCGCATTGAGCGCGGTGGTTTTCGCTGCATCGAAGGGGTTTCCGATCTTGCCGGTTGAGCTGAGAGTTCCGGTGAAGAAGCAGATGGACCCGATGATGACGAGGGCGACGATGGCGCCTGTGATGGTTTTTGCAATTGATTTCAACATGCCCTGCAGTATGACTGACGGTTGTGAAGCCGCTGTGCCGATCACAACCTCACCATCTGAGTTGCCAAAACGTTGCTTTGAAGCCGTTCCGAATGCGATCTTATGGCGATTCGTCGCGAAGTGATAGAAATAGAAGTCTTCAACTTAAAATAGATGCTTGCGCTCGACCGAATCTGTGTTAGTATATTTCCCGCTGTGAGAGCAGCATCGGGTTGTGGCTCAGCTTGGTAGAGCGCTGCGTTCGGGACGCAGAGGTCGCTGGTTCAAATCCAGTCAACCCGACCATCGAATTCAAAGCCGGCGTTTGCGTCGGCTTTTCTATTTGCAGCACACTACCTGTTAGGGTCATCGGCCGACGTCTTCTTGCGCCACCGTGTTTCTTTTATAGGATGCGCCCATTTGCCAGCCAGAAATGGTATTTTATCGGACGCTGACTATTGCAGCGCGAGTTCGCCGGCGCGCCCATTGGCAAGCTGGCTTAACCAAACGATTCGGAGGGTTTGCAATGAAGATCTTCGGTCTTGGCATGCCGGAACTGGTCATCATCCTGCTCGTTGTCTTGCTCATCTTCGGGCCGAAACAGCTTCCCAAGCTGGGTAAGGCGTTCGGCAAGACCGTCAAGGGCCTGCGCGAGGGTGCTCAGGAAGTCAAAGAGGGCATGAAGAGCGAGGAAGTCGCCGAGGAAGCTGATGAAGAGGAAGCTGACGAGGACGAGGTGGAGGAATCCGCCGAAGACGAGGCTCCCAAGAAGGTTAAGAAAGTCGTGAAGAAGAAGGCCGAATAGGTCGCTTCCGTTTAGCAGAAGAGGAAACATGGCTAGCGAAAACGTTATCCTGACGCCGGAAGGGCGCCAGAAGCTCGAGGAAGAGCTGAACTACCTCGAAACCGAGAAGCGCGCTGAGATCGGCGACCGCATCAAGGTCGCTCGCGAGTTCGGCGACATCTCCGAGAACTCCGAGTACGACGACGCCAAGAACGAGCAGGGCATGGTTGAGGCTCGCATCGCCGAGATCAACCATATCCTTTCTGAGGCCACCGTCGTTGCAGCCCCCAAGCGTTCTTCGAAGGTGAACATCGGTTCCACCGTCACCATCGAAATGGGCGGCCGCGAGCGTGTCTTCACCATCGTGGGCGGTGCCGAGGCTGACGTGGCTTCCGGTCGTATCTCCAACGAGTCTCCGGTTGGCGCTGCGCTCATCGGCCACAAGAAGGGCGACGAGATCGAGACCACCGGTCCTACCGGCCGTAAGATTGAGATGAAGATCATCAAGATCGAGCACTAGTCCCACACGGCCTTCTTTTCGAACGCCATGCGAAGGCCCGGCTTAGCTGGGCCTTTTTCATTAATAGGTAAGGAAGAACATGACGCAGGACAACAACCAGGTACAGGCAGAAGCTCTTATCGAGGACGACCCCATCGAGGTGCGCAAGGCCAAGCGCGAGGCGCTGTACGCTGCGGGCAAGCAGCCGTATGGCATGCGCTTCGATTACGACATGCACGTCGATCAGATCAAAGAGAAGTACGCAACGCTCGAAAACGGCGTCACGCTTGACGACCGCGTTAAGGTTGCCGGTCGCATTATGGCCATCCGCAAGCAGGGCAAGATCATGTTCATGGTCCTGCGCGAGCGCGAGGGTGATATCCAGCTGTTCTGCCGCGTCAACTTCCTTGGTGAAGAGGCCTTCGAGGAAATGAAAGACCTCGACATGGGCGACTGGATCGGCGTTGAAGGCAACATCATGCGCTCCAAGCGCGGCGAGCTTTCCATTGCCGTCGATTCGTTCGTGCTTCTTTCGAAGTCGCTTCGCCCTCTGCCCGAGAAATTCCATGGCATCACCGACAAAGAGATGCGCTATCGTCAGCGTTACGTCGACATGGTCATGAACCTCGATGTCAAAGACGTGTTCATCAAGCGCTCGAAGATCATCTCTGCGTGCCGTTCGTATATGAACGCTCAGGGTTATCTCGAGGTCGAAACCCCTATTCTTCAAGAGACGCTTGGCGGAGCGAACGCCAAGCCGTTCATCACGCATTTCAACGCGCTCAATCAGGAGTGCTACCTGCGCATTGCCACCGAGCTTCACTTGAAGCGCCTGCTTGTTGGCGGTCTTGATCGCGTGTACGAAATCGGCCGTCAGTTCCGCAACGAGGGCATGGACGCCACGCACAACCCCGAGTTCACCTCGGTTGAGGCATACTGCGCCTTCTCCGATGTCGAGGGCATGAAAGAGCTGGCCATGGGTTTCATCAAGGCCGGCTTGCATGCCGTCTCCGACACCGAGGTCATCCAGTATCAGGGCAACACCATCGACCTGTCCGGCGTATGGCGCTCCGTCTCTATGGCCGACCTGGTCAGCGAGGTTATTGGCGAGCAGGTTGACATCGACACGCCCGTCGAGCGCTACCGTGAGATCCTCGACGCCAAGCACCTCGAGTGGAACGAGGAGTGGGGCGCTGGCAAAATGCTGTTTACCTTGTACGATGAACTGTGCGAGTCCCAGATCGTCAACCCCACGTTCGTTTGCGACTATCCGGTCGAGGTATCGCCGCTTGCCAAGCGCAAGCCCTCTGATCCGCGCCTGACCGACCGCTTCGAGCTTGTCATCGCCGGTCACGAGTACGCCAACGCCTTCACCGAGCTGAACGACCCCGTCGATCAGGAGTCTCGCTTCGCCGATCAGGTTGCCGCCAAGGCTGCCGGCGATGACGAAGCCATGGAATACGACTACGATTACGTTCGCGCGCTCGAGTACGGCATGCCGCCCGCTGGTGGCATCGGCATCGGCATCGATCGCATGATCATGCTTCTTACCGACCAGCCCGCCATCCGTGACGTGCTTTTGTTCCCGCATATGCGCCCCGAGCGCAATACCAACAACCCGAACAAGACTGCTGCAGCCGCTGCTGCCCAGGCAGCTGTCGAAGCTGACGCTCCGGTTCAAGCCGAGGCATGCGAGGCTGATGAAGTTGAGGTGGTCGACACCGCCGCTGACGAGCGCGATCCTCGCGCAGCAACCGTCGCAGCGCCCGTCGCCGGGCAGAAGGTTGACGCCGGCATCACGCGCGATCAGGCATTCGATCTGCTGAAGGCTCACAACTCCGACGAGTTCCACATCCATCACGGTCTCACGCTCGAGGCGCTCATGCGTTACTACGCGCAGAAGCACGACCCTGAGAACATCGACTTCTGGGGCATCGTTGGCCTTTTACATGACATCGATTGGGAAGAGTTCCCGACTGCTGCCGATCACACGCTCAAGGCTGCCGAGATGCTCGAGCAGGCAGGCGCCAATCCCATTCTCACGCGTTGTATCCAGACGCATAACTCCGATCTGAACGAGAACCTCCCGGTTCCCGAGTGCAAGATGGAGAAGGTTCTGTTCGCTTGCGACGAGCTTTCCGGCCTTATCCAGGCGTGCGTTTTGATGCGTCCCAGCAAGTCGGTTCAGGACTTCAGCGTTAAGAGCCTTAAGAAGAAGTTCAAGGACAAGAAGTTCGCCGCCGGTTGCAACCGCGACAACATCACGCGCGGCGCAGCTATCAACGACATGGAGCTCGACGACCTGTTTGCCAGCGTCATCGAGGCCATGAAGGAAACCGATCCCGACAAGGATTCCTTTCAGGCTTAGCCGCCTATAGCTCCTTCTTTTTACGGAACGGTTTCAAAACCATCGGCTATCCGTGTGGCTTTGGCACTCGTGCTAATCGAGTGCTAGTATCAGAATCGGAAAACTCGGCGGCGGGGCGAATCGACCCCGCCGCCTTGCCATCAAGCGTGTTCGTAAAGTCTCGAGTTAGGATCATCCATGTCTTTCGAGAAATTCACCGACAAGGCTCGCAAGGTTCTGGTCCTTGCTCAGGAAGAGGCCCGCAAGCTCAACCAGCCGTATGTCGGAACCGAGCATATCCTGCTCGGCCTTATCCAGGAAAAGGACGGCCTTGCCGCGCAGGCGCTCGAGCGTCTGAACGTTAAGTACGATGACACCGTGCAGGCAATCCGTCAGGCCGTCGTCATCGACGCCGACGCCGACGTTTCCGGTCATCTGTCGTTCACGCCGCGCGTGAAGCGTGTTCTTGAGAACGCTATGCGCGAGGCCATGCAGATGGGTCAAAGCTACATCTCCACCGAGCACTTGCTGCTGGGCATCGTCCGCGAGGGCGAGGGCACGGCGCTTGACGTGCTGGGGCGCATGGGCGTTTCCGGCGATGATGTGCGCGGTGCTTTGAACGACTTGGTCGGTCAAAGCCCGGTGTACGCCGGCCGCAGCCCTTTCGCATCCACCTCTTCTTCCAGCGACATGCTGAAGGAATTCGGCACCGACCTTACCAAGAAGGCACGCGAGGGCGCTCTTGACCCCGTTATCGGCCGCGCCGGCGAGATCGAGCGCATCATGCAGATCCTTTCGCGCCGCCAGAAGAACAACCCGCTTCTCATCGGCGAGCCGGGCGTTGGCAAAACCGCCGTCGTTGAGGGCTTGGCTCAGCTCATCGTTTCCAACCAGGTTCCCGACATCCTGCGCGACAAGCGTCTGATCACGCTTGACATCTCTGCGCTGGTCGCCGGTTCCAAGTACCGCGGCGAATTCGAGGACCGCCTGAAGAAATGCATCAAAGAGGTTCAGGAGGCGGGCGACGTCATCCTGTTCATCGACGAGATCCACACTCTGATCGGTGCGGGTTCCGCCGAAGGCTCCATCGATGCCGCAGCCATCCTCAAGCCGCCGCTGTCCCGTGGCGAGATTCAGGTCATCGGCGCCACTACCATCGACGAATACCGCAAGCACCTTGAGAAGGACTCCGCGCTCGAGCGCCGCTTCCAGCCCATCACCGTTGGCGAGCCCAACGAAGAGCAGGCCACGCGCATCCTCGAAGGCCTGCGCGATCGCTACGAAGAGCACCATCACGTCCGTTTCACCGACGAGGCGCTTCAAGCCGCCGTGCAGCTTTCCGACCGCTACATTCAGGATCGTTTCCTTCCCGACAAGGCCGTCGACGTCATCGACGAGGCCGGCGCGCGCATGCGCATCCGCAACATGACGCTTCCGCCCGAGCTGCGCGATCTGGATGACAGGCTGCGCCACGTGAAGGGCGAGAAGGAAACCGCTATCGCCGATCAAGACTTCGAGCGCGCTGCCGAGCTGCGCGACGAGGAAACCAAGCTCAAGGCCGAGCGCGACGCCGCTCAGAAAGACTGGGAAGAGAATTCCTCCAAGCAAGTTCAGGAGGTTTCCGTTCAAGATATCGCCGACGTCGTCTCGATGACCACCGGCGTTCCCGTTTCCAATCTGACCGAGGCCGAAACCGACAAGCTCCTGCGTATGGAAGGCGTTCTTCATGAGCGCGTCATCGGCCAGGACGAGGCGGTCACGGCTCTTTCCAAGGCTATCCGTCGTTCGCGTGCGGGCTTGAAAGATCCCAAGCGTCCTGCCGGTTCGTTCATCTTCTCGGGCCCTTCGGGCGTCGGTAAGACCGAGCTCGCGAAGGCGTTGGCCGAGTTCCTGTTCAACAGCGAAGAGGCGCTGATCTCGTTCGATATGTCCGAGTACATGGAGAAGCACACGGTTTCGCGTCTGGTTGGCGCCCCTCCGGGATACGTTGGCTACGACGAGGGCGGCGAGCTTACCAAGGCCGTTCGCCAGCGCCCGTATTCGGTGGTGCTGTTCGACGAGATCGAGAAGGCTCACCCTGATGTCTTCAACATCCTGCTTCAGATCCTTGAAGAGGGTCGTTTGACCGATGGTCAGGGCCGCACCGTCGACTTCCGCAACACCGTCATCATCATGACCAGCAACGTCGGCGCCCGTGACATCTCCGAGACGCAGACGCTTGGCTTCTCGACCGATCCTTCCGCCGGCCTTTCCGACAAGGAAATCCGCGGTCGCGTTATGGGCGAGCTGAAGAAGCTGTTCCGCCCCGAGTTCCTGAACCGTGTTGACGAAATCATCGTTTTCAAGAGCCTTTCTGATGACGAGCTGATCCAGATCGTTCGTCTGATGGTGGCTGACCTGCGCGAGCGCATGATCGCCATGGGCATGTCCATCAACTTGACCGACGCAGCTTGCGCGCTTATCGCCAAGAACGGCACCGACCGCGTGTTCGGCGCTCGTCCGCTGCGTCGCGAGATCCAAAGCAAGCTGGAAGACCCGCTGTCTGAGCAGATCCTCGAGGGCAAGTGGAGCGCCGGCTCCATCGTTAACGTCGATGTCGACGAAACCGGTGAGAAGCTGGTCTTTGCGGCCGGCCAGGGCGAGATCCCTGCTCCGCGCAAGCGCGACGGCATCGCTCGCGAAACCGACCTTTTGCTTCGCGACTACAACCTGGGTCATGCGGGCGCTCCCTCAGGCGGCCTTCCTGCGGCTGGCGGCGCTGCCGACTAACCTTCTTTTCGACAATTGCGTGCGCGCTTCGGCGCGCTCGCGGTAGTATGGTTCCATCGAAAAAGACGGCAGAAAAGGAACGCCATGTCTCAAATCACTGATCCTGCATCGCGCATGAACGCGGTGGACAGCGTCGACGTGCTTGACATCCCCGATGCTGCTCGCACCAAGCGTGATTCTGATATCGATCTCGAAACGCTTCGATCTTCTCTTCGTTGCATTACGGGCAAGGTGGACAAGCATCCTAAAACCGCTGTCATCATCTTGGCTGGCGGTTCGGGCGAGCGCTTCGGCAAAGAAGGCGGCAAGCAGCTGGTCGAGATCGCCGGCAAGCCGGTTCTCACGTGGTCTGCCGAGGCATTCGATGCCGTTGGCGACGTTGGCCTCATTGTCGTCGTGTGTCCCGAGGAACGCGCTGACGAGTATCTGAAACGCGCCATCGATCCGTTCCCGTTCGTCACCCCGGTCGTCGTTGCTCCTTCAGGCCCCTCGCGCCAAGAGTCGGCGTTCTCGGGTCTTGAGTTCGTCCCCGAGGAATTCGAGTGCGTCATCCTTCATGACGGTGCGCGTCCGCTGGTCACCCCCGAGCTTATCTCGCACACCATTGCCATGCTCAAGGGCAACAGCGATTGCGACGGCGCTGTGGTGGCTTGTCCTGCGGTTGACACGCTCAAGGTTGTCGAGAACGGCATCATCGTGGGCACCCCCGACCGCAGCGTTTTCTGGAACGCCCAGACGCCCCAGATCTTCCGCTCGGGCATCTATCGCCGTGCTCATGCCTCGGCGTTGTCCGACGGCTTCGTTGGCACCGACGACTCCGCGCTTATCGAGCGTTTGGGCGGACGTGTGCTGGTGGTCGAGGGCAAGCGCGACAACTTGAAGCTCACGTATCCTGAAGATTACGATCTTCTCGAGGCCGCGGTCATCCGTTTGTATCAAAAGGAATGCAAGTAATGGCCGGCGAATCCACGGTCGCACCCAAGCCGATCGCTTCCGAGCCGTTCGATCCCATGCGATTGCGCGTGGGGCAGGGCATGGATGTTCATGCCTTGGTCGAAGGCCGCAAGCTTATTCTTGGCGGGGTTGAGATCCCTCATACGCTGGGTCTTTTGGGCCATTCCGATGCTGACGTGCTTGCGCATGCCGTTTCCGATGCTTTGCTTGGCGCCATCCGTGGCGGTGACATCGGGAAGTTGTTCCCCGACACCGACCCGGCATACGCGGGAGCCGATTCTATGGTTCTGCTTTCGCATGTGGCGCAGGTCGTTCGCGACGCGGGCTATCGCATCATCGACGTCGACACGGTCGTTGCCGCTCAGGCGCCCAAGCTCAGCCCTCATCGCGAGAGGATGCGCGCCAATTTGGCTCAGGCTATGGGCATCCCGATTGACAACGTCGGCGTGAAGGCAACCACCACTGAGCATTTGGGTTTCGAAGGCCGCGAAGAGGGCATTTCAGCCACGGCCGTTTGCTTGCTGTATAAAGATCAGGCATAGGTCCTGAACAGGGAGACAATATGATTTCTATTTACGATACCGCGCTGCACGCGAAGGTTAAGCTCGAGTCCTTGGAGCTGGGCAAGATCCGTATGTACGTTTGCGGCCCGACCGTTTACAACTACATCCACATCGGCAACGCGCGCACCTTCATTTCATTTGACGTGATCAGGCGCTATCTTGAGTGGCGCGGCTTCGAGGTCGTGTACATCTCGAATGTCACCGACGTCGACGACAAGATCATCAAGAAGGCAAACGAGGAAGGCCGTACCGCGGCAGAGGTTGCCGAGCAGTACACCAAGGCGTTCATCGAGGACATGCATTCCGTCAATGTCAAAGACCCTACGGTTCGCCCGAAGGCAACCGAGGAAATCGATACGATGATCGAGCTGGTTTCCCAGCTTATCGAGCGCGGTCATGCCTACGAGGCTGACGGCGACGTGTACTTCAGCGTCCGCTCGTTCGATCAGTACGGTCAGCTTTCGGGGCGCAACATCGACGAGATGGAGGCAGGTCATCGCGATCTGCGCACCGAAGGCATCGAGGATCGCAAGAAGGACCCGCTTGACTTTGCCGTATGGAAGGCCGCAAAGCCCGGTGAGCCCGCATGGGATTCGCCTTGGGGCAAGGGCCGCCCCGGCTGGCACATCGAGTGCTCCGCGATGTCTCGCAAGTACCTGGGTCTTCCGTTTGACATCCATGGCGGCGGCGCCGACTTGGTGTTCCCGCACCACGAGAACGAGCGCGCTCAGTCCATGGCGGCAACCGGCTGCGAGTTCTCGAAACATTGGATGCACGGCGGCATGCTCCAAATCAATTCCGAGAAGATGAGCAAGTCGCTTGGCAACTTCAAGCTGCTGCGCGACGTGCTGAAGACTACCGACCCGAACGACCTGCGCTTCCTTATGCTGCAGACGCACTACCGCAGCCCGCTTGACTTCTCGCAGGATCGTCTGGACGAGGCTCATACGGCGCTTGGCCGCATCGTGAATGCCATCAAGAACATCGATTGGCTGCTTCAGGCCGACGATGCTGCTGCCGACTCGCTCGATCCCGAGCAGATCGCTCCCATCATGCGCGAGTCCAGCCTCGCATTCATCGAGTCCATGGATGACGACTTCAACACGCCCAAGGCTTTGGGCAGTGTTTTTGAGTTCGTCTCGAACGCTAATGCCCTGTTTGACGGCAAGCAGCTTTCCGCCGCCGACAAGACCATCGCCATCGCCATGCGCGATCAGATCATCGAGTCGCTTTCGGTTTTGGGTATCGACATGCAGGCTGCGTTGTCTGCGAAGGAGGACGATGCCGAGTCTTATCCTGCCGAGCTTCTGTCTCTTGCTCAGGAGATCGCCGGCTATGCGGGCGACAACGGCGAAGAGGCTGCAGCTGCCCTGATCGCCGCTCGCGCTGACGCTCGCGCTCAGAAGGATTGGCCGCGCGCCGATGCGATTCGCGATCGTTTGGCCGAGCTGGGCTTCATTTTGAAAGACACTCCGCAGGGCTGCCGTTTGGAGCGTGCATAGGCGCGTGGGTGAAGAATCTCTTTTGAATTGCAAGGTGCCGACGGCCGGACTGCAGATCGGCGAGGCTTCCCCGTTGAAGCTTCCCGAGCTGCTGGCTCCGGCCGGCGGTCCTTCTCAGCTTCAGGCCGCTATCCGTTTCGGCGCCGATGCCGTATACCTTGCCGTCGATCGCTTCGGCATGCGCGCTCGCGCAGATAACTTCCGCTTGGACGAGATCGCAAACGTGGTTTCCTTCGCCCATGCACGTGGGGTGAAGGTTCACGTCACGCTGAACATCCTCATGGGTCGCGATGACATCGCCACGTTGCCCGCGTATTGCGAGGCGCTTGATGCGACGGGGGTCGACGCGTTCATCATCGGCGACATGGGTGCTTTCTCGATCGCCCGCAAGCACGCGCCTCATGTCGATCTTCATGTCAGCACCCAGGCGTCGGTCATGAATGCCGAGGCTGCGCGCGTATGGCACGAGCTGGGCGCCAAGCGCGTGGTATGCGCGCGCGAGATGAGCTTGGAAGACATTGCGGCTTTGAAGGCCGATGCTCCGCGCGATCTCGAGATTGAGGCCTTCGTGCACGGTGCCATGTGCATGGCTTATTCGGGCCGCTGCTTGCTTTCGGCGGGAATGACCGGCCGCTCAGGCAATAAGGGCGCATGCGCTCAATCCTGTCGTTGGAGCTATGCCTTGGTGGAAGAGAAGCGGCCGGGCGAGTATTTCCCTATCGAGGAAGATCAGACGGGTTCGTTCATCCTGAACGCGCAAGATCTGAATATGATCGAGCATATCGACGAGCTTCGTCGTGCAGGCGTCGACTCCTTGAAAATCGAGGGACGCAACAAGCGTGCTTTTTATGTTGCCACCGTCGTGCATGCATATCGTCAGGCTCTTGATGGGGGAGACGTTGAATCGGCTGCGCGCGAGTTGCTTTCGATTTCGCATCGACCTTACTCAACGGGTTTCTATTACGGTCGCGCTACGCAGTCGCCTGAACGAGACGGGTACGTGAAAGAGTGCGTGCACGTTGCCACGGTGGAGGAGTGCGAGGCTGCCGAGCCCGACTCGGACGGCAATCCGCTCTGGCGTGTTACGGCGGCTTGCCATAACGCCTTCGAAGAAGGTGGCCAGCTTGAAGTTCTGTCGCCGCATCGTGATGTGTCCACGGTGAACCCTCGCGCTATTGCGTGGCTGGCTCCGGCAGATGGCGGCAAGCCGTTTGTGGAGCGCGGTGAGGTTTCGCTTGAGGATGTGCGTGCTAACTCGGTGGAGTTCCCTGTTGCCAAGGCCAACCGCTCGAAAGAACACTACGTATTCTTCGTTGGGTCTAAGCTTCTGCCGGGCGACTATCTCAGTCGTCGTTTGTAGCGGACGGTATTCGCTTGCATGCGCGGTCCGAGGGTCTTTCTAACATGCATTCGGCTTGTTTTCGATCGGCTAACGGCGCTTAACTACCAGGCGCCGTTTTTCATCTTCGCTGCGTTCGAGTGGCGCTAATCGTCTTCAGGCGAAATTAATTCACAATCCGACCACAAATGCGCTCTTCAATTGCTATGATTAGTTCACCGTATTTAGTTGAACCTGGAAAACAGGAGGTCGCTATGGGACTTAAGGCAGCTGATGCTCTCGAGATATCTCTCGAGGAGCTCCCCAATTACCTTCATGCGAACCATTCGGTTTACATGGATGTCGACGGTGCGAGCTATTACCTGTCCGATGTGAACGACAGCTACTGGCGTGCGCAGGATACGTCCAAGCTGAACGACAAGGGCCATTACGTTGACTGCAGCGAATTGGTTCCCACGCTCTCTGAGTTCTTGACGCTTCCGTTCAAAGACGGCAAGTCGGTCAACGACCTTGCAGGCGAGGCTACGTTCTATGCATCGGTGAAACCCGAGTAGGGAACGCTGTAAACACAATCGAATATCGAATCGGCCCGCTTCCGAGCGGGCCTTTTTTGTGCTTGCAGTGTGGCCGCAGACAATTGTGGACTCACGGGTTCAAGCTGGCCGCAGCCAATCGCGAAGCTATAGGTTCAACCGTAATAGGTTGCGGTCCCCGCGTTTTACGATGCGTCGCCTTCGGCGCTCTCGCTGCGGACAGCTTCAGCGGCTTGTTTAGTGCGGGCCTCCCTTGTTCGTGGGTCGTTTTGAGCCTCTTCGATGAAGCGTGCGGTGAGTCCCGTGCGCGTTTGGGTGCCCGTCTTCTTGTACAGCGAGGTGAGATGGTGCTGAACAGTGCGCAAGCCCACGCCCAGCTCTGCTGCGACGTGCTTGAGCGGCCGCTCATCCGAGACCACTGCGGCGAGAACGTCGCTTTCCCGTTTCGTGAGTCCATACGATTCGCAAAACGCTGCAAGGGTCTCCTCGGGGCTTCGCGGGGAAGCCTGTTCGGGGGATTCTCGGCCGGTATCCTTCACACTCTCATGGTCGGGCGTTTCTTCGGCGTCTGTCGATTTTTCGGAATACGATGAGATGCGCTCTTCATAGTCGGGGGTGAGCATTCCTGCGCGCGTCATCAAGATGAGAACAGCCGCGAACAGCACAAAGGCGAGCGAAGTGAGTGCCTGGTCATTGGCTTGTGCGAGGACGGCCGAAGGAATCGTGACGACCAGCACGACAACGTTGCTGATAATCTTCCCCATTCCCGCCCAAAGTTGGGGAACTCGCATATAAGCCGCGAGCCAGATGAACAGTGATAAGTAGAAAACGGCGAAGATCCCCGATCCTGCGTAGAACACAACGCGGCAGACCGTGATATTCAAGCCCGACCCCGCGGCGAGCGCTGCGGCCATTGCGAGGAATGCGACGCAAAGAACCACCGTTCCCATATGGCGACGGCGATCAATATCGAAGAAAACGCCTGCAGCGACTCCGCAGACCGCAACAACAAGCCGCGGCCAGACTTCGGCGTACTGGTTGACCCAGGGGGTTCCGAGTGAAGTTACGCTGTTGAGGACGTTAAATAGCACCGCGAGCAGAATGGTAAGCGCGACAAGCTGGATAGCGAACCATCGCGGTTCCTGAAGATTGGGCGGTGCGACGGCTCCCCGAAGATCGAGGATCTTGCGAGGATATATCGGGTTGCCCATGCGGTCCACCGCTGCCCCCTCATGGGGTACCTGAAGCGATGGCCAGCCGAAGAGCGCCACGAGCGAGAAGACGACGATGCCAAGGCCTAAAAAGGCAGCGTCTCCCGCTCTTCCCAATGGAATGTGGAAGCAAATCAAATGCAGAAGGATACCTGCGGCGTGAGCGAGCGCAACGCAGGTGATCAGGCGGTTGCTTTGCGCAAGCATCATCGCCACGCCGAAATAAGCGTCGCCGCCGAGGACGCCCATAATGAAAAACGAGAGATAACCAGCCCCGACAATCGCGATGGGCGAGGAGGTCGTCGCCGCAACGATGAGGCTCGCAACCCAAAGGATGGCGAAAACGAGGGCCGTGCCCCGCCGTTTTCTTCGAGAAAGCTTCAAGCTATAGAGCGGATAGCAAAGAAATCCTAAGGCATTGAGTCCCATTATCGGGGCAATTGTTGTAGCAAACCCGGGCTCAAGCGAAAAGGACGACATGCTTGTGAGGTAAAACGAGCTGCTCTCGAGAAAAATGAAGTAGAAGAGCGCGAGCGAAACCATCGCGATAAAGGTATTTTTCGCAATGGCGTTCATAAATAGTCTTTCCCGATTCCTGATTGAACAGTTTTCCTCTGAGCGACATTATACAGGTTGAAAGCGGGTTAGGTGATTGTGGTATCGTGAACAATCCTTTCAGGGGGGACATTTTGGCCGAGGCGCCGAAATCGCCGCAAATCGGGATACTTCGCGTCCTGTTCCTTTTCGAAAATGCGGACATTCGATGAGAATAGATAGCGAGAACTCACAAAGGGGCTTTCGTATATACGAAAGCCCCTTGCGTATCTACGAACGTTACCCTCTCACCCATTTCCCCTCATGATGGAAGGGTAGCAGTGCGCAAGTCGATGCGCGTATACGAGGAGAGGAGAAATAAATGAAGACGGGAATAAGAGAGGTGCCGTTTCTGGCGCGAGACAACGTCGAGCACGCGAGGATTCCGGGACAAGGGGGACGGAGGTTCCATCATGAAACGCACCAAGATTCGTAACATCTTGCTTTCAGCGCTTCTCGCGCTGACTGTCGGCATGCCGACGCTTTCGTTTGCCGATGAGGGCGCTTCTGCGGAACCGGGTGCGTCGGGCGCAGGCACTACACCCTATGCCGCAGGCGATAAGGACACGGTAGCCGATCCCAATACGACAAGCACGTAGAGGGATTGGGGCCTGGACTACTCGACCAAGAGCGTCGGCCGCATCTGGACTGACAAAACGGTGTCGACCGAGGACATCGCCCTGACGGGTGCCGACGGGACGATTACGATCGAGAAGAGCCCCAAGGCAGATTTCCTCACGGCGTTCTCGGCGCTTTCGTCCACATCTAATCTGAAATCGAAGATCGCGCAGCCGCTCGACATCGTGCTGGTGCTCGACGCATCGGGCTCGATGGACGACCCTATGGGCAATAGCGATAGCACAAAGAGGATTGATGCGCTCAAGACTGCGGCGAACTCGTTTATCGACGAGATTGCGAAGCAGAACGCGAACATAAGCGACCCTGCCCAGCAGCATCAGGTTTCACTCGTGAAGTTTTCGGGGGAGAAGAGCAATCAGGTTGGTAACGATACCTATCGCGATGGCGGGTACACCTACAACTACAGCCAGGTGATGAAGAACCTGACCTCGTGCGTCGGGTCATCGGCGGACGACTTGAAGTCGACCGTCAATGCCATTAAGCCTGCCGGCGCGACGCGGGCCGACTATGGATTGCAGCTTGCAGCTGACCAGACGTCGGGTCGCGAGGACGCCAAGAAGATTGTGGTGTTCTTCACCGATGGTTCGCCGACGAAGAGTAGTGGTTTTGAAGACAACGTGGCAAGCTCGGCTGTCTCCGCTGCTAAGTCGATGAAGGATGCGGGGGCGACCATTTACTCCGTCGGCATCTTCGGCGGCGCGAACCCTTCGGCCGATCCTGCAAATAACGATACCAGTCGTGAGAACAAATTCATGCACGCCGTGTCGAGCAACTACCCTACGGCCAGCTATACCAATCAAGGTTTCATATTCGACAATTGGGTTTGGGACTTCGGCCCTCGCGCGACCGATTCCGACTTCTATAAAGCAGCTTCGAATGCTGCCGACCTGAAGACCCTCTTCGACGAGATTTCCCAGGAGATCACAAGCTCGACGGGCCACCCCACCGAAGTGCAGCAGGGCTATAACCCTTCGAATTCGGGATACATCACCTTCACCGACCAGCTCGGCGACTACATGAAGGTCGATTCGTTCACGACAATCGTGTTCGCGAAGCAGCTGTTCCAAAATCCAGTGAAATCGACGAGTGGAAACGTCGACACGTACACCTTCTCAGGCGAAGCGGGCAACGTGCTTTATCCTTCGGGCAATTTGAGCTCGATCGTTATCACGGTGACCAAATCAGACGATTTGGCGACGGGCGACTTAGTCGAAGTGAAGATTCCGGCGTCGCTCATCCCGCTGCGCCATTTCCAGATTGACGAATCGACTGGTACGGGCCATGTCGACATGACGTTCCCTATCCGCGTGTTCTTCGAGTCGAGCGTGAAGGAAGACGTGGAGAGCGCCTTGGCGAATCCTGATGCGGCGCTTGCCGCCTATATCGAGGCGAACACGACGGGTGACGGCGTGGCGTTCTACGCGAACAAGTGGAACGGTGGGGAAGACGGCGGCGTCCTGGCAACGTTCACCCCCGCAAAATCCAACAGCTACTACTACATGACCGAGGAAACGCCGATTTACACGGATGAGGCGTGCACGGTGCCGGCCAAGGGCGCATTGAGCGCAGACGGCACATATCAGTACAAGCGCAGCTGGTACAAGATCAACAACGGGAAGGCGACGCTGCAGTCTGGCGCCATCCAGTTCTCGGGCAACATTCCCGAGGCGTGGCTTGGCTATATCGGCACCGACGCTTCTGGCAACGCGGTGTTCAAATCGGGTGCCCCACGTTTGACCTATATCAACGAGCTGCGCACGCTCAAGGACGACAATCCGACGGCAACGGCGGCGACGGTGCTCAACCCCGTGTGGTCGGGGAGCAATGTCGCCTGCCATCTGGGCAATAACGGAAAGCTTGTCATCGAGAAGCCGGGTACGCTGGCTATCTCCAAGTCGCTGGTCGTCCCCGAGGGTTACGATCGCGCCGAGTTTAGCAACGACACGTTCACCTTTACCATCGAGATTGACAAGGCGAAGGGGCAGGAATTCCCCGCCGAAGTCCGCGATGCGAACAACGAGCCCGTGGGCGATGCGTTCATCATCGCGTTTGACAGCAACGGCAAGGCGACGCACTCGCTCAAGGACGGCGAGACGCTCTACGTCCGCGGTTTGAGCGCGGGCTGGGAATACCTCGTCAGCGAGCAGCCTACGACTGGTTTCGATCAGATAGCTCCTGCGGAAAACAATGACCCGCGAGCTGCGACGGGAACGATCGCTGCTGGTACGCAGGCGAAGGCTGAATTCACCAACGCCTATCGTCCGAGCGGCACGCTCGATAACGACAAGGCCCTTGCCGTCAAGAAGGTGTTGAACGGTCGTAGCTGGACCGACAACGACGTCTTCCGCTTCATCCTTACCCCGGTGACTGACAACGCTCCGATGCCGCTTGACGAGAATGGCGAGCCTAATGGCGTGCTTACCCTCACCAAGCAGGATTTGGCTGGCGGCGGTTATGCTGCTGGCACGTTCGGTAACATCACTTACACGAAGCCCGGTACGTACGTTTATGAGATCAGCGAGGATCAGAGCGTGGGCGCCGGAGCTGGCATGTCCTTGTCGCAGGCGCGCTATCGCGTGATCGTCACGGTGACCGAAGAGCTTGCGGGGCAGGGCGACGATGCCATCCATCAGGGCATACTGAACGTGTCGAGCGCCATGGTGCAAATCACCGACGACGACGGCGAGACCGTCCAGTCTGATGACGGCGTCGACGCCGCAACGTTCACCAACGAGTTCGCCGCGAGGGAAGCGAAATGGAACCCTGCGGTGAAGAAGGAATACACCGACAACTCGGGTACGAATCCCCTTGCGCGCGGTATGTTCAACTTCCGCATCGAGCCGGCCACGAATAACGCCCCGATGCCCGCAAACCCAATCGGTGAAGTTAACGCCGATGGCAGTGTGACGTTCGAGGACATCGTCTTCACGGGCGACATGATCAGCAAGTCGTTCAAGTATCGCATCACCGAGGTGGTGCAGGATGGTGCTGGCAACTGGATCAACGTTGCCGAAGCCGATAAATCCCTGCTGCAGACGGGGATGACTTACGATAAGTCCACGTGGGTTGTCACGGTGGACATTGCGAGTGAGGAAGTCGACGGTGAACAGGTCGTGGTTTGGGCGGCGAGCTACCAGCTTGCCGACGCGGCGCAAGGCTCTCCGGCCGAACCGCTCGCAACCTTCCGCAATTCCTATACGCCTGAATCCGTGAGCGTTCCCGCCGAGGACTTCGCGGCGGGCACCAAGACCCTCACTGGGCGCGACATGCTTTCGAACGAGACTTTCGGGTTCGTGCTGCTCCCTGCCGATGATGCGACGCAGTCTGCCATCGCGAACGGCGCTGTTCGCCTGACGAGTACCGACGCTGTTGCGCTGCGAGGGATGAACGGCCAAGCGGTCGACTTCTCCTTCGGCGATGCGACGTTCGCCAAGCCGGGTACGTACGCCTTCATGGTGCGCGAGAATTCATGGAACAGCCAGCGGATTCCCGCTGATGGCACGCAGGGCATGACGTTCGATCGCCATACCGCCACGATCGTGGTGACGGTGACCGACAACAACGGCGTGCTTGCGGCAACGCGGACGGTCGAGAACTCGCTTGACTTCACCAACCGTTATACGGCGGAAGGCGACTACGCTGGACTCGTCCTGAGCAAGACGCTCAATGGTCGCGATATGGGCCAGGGCGAATTCACTTTCCACATCGCTGGCACCAATGACGCTGCTGCAGTGTTGCTCGGCGGCGACGGCACGCGTACGTTTGTGAATTCCGAGCCCCGTGCTGCGGGCGTTGCGTACGAGGCGACCCTGCTTACCGACCTGCACTTCACGCAGGATGACGCGGGCAAGACGTTCACCTTCGATGTGTTCGAGAACGTGCCTTCCATCGGGGCGCCTGGCATGACGTATGACAAGACGATGCATAGCGTTGCGATCAGTGTTGCTTCCGACAACGCGGGCGCGCTTGTGATAACGACCACGGTCGACGGCGCGGCTGGCAACAAGGTTTCTTTCACGAATACCTATGAAGCCGATCCTGCAGTGTTCGATACGCAAGCGGAATTCGGGCTGTACAAGGTGCTCGAGGGACGCGATTGGCAAGCAAACGATGCATTCAGCTTCCTGCTTGAGCCTCTGATCATGGGTGCCCCGCTACCGGGCGATACCATCGTGACGGTCGGTGCCGATAGGGTTGACCCCGCTACGGGCCATGCCTCGATTTCGTTTGGGAACATCACGTATAATCAGGTCGGTGTTTATAAGTACCGCGTGACCGAGGCGAATGCTGGGCATATCATCGGTGGTGTTCAGTACTCGAGCAATGCCGCTGAGTTTACGGTGACGGTAACCGACCTTGATGAAAACGGCGTCCATACGGGCAAGCTTGTGGCAACCGCCCAGCTCACGACTACGCCCAACACGCGCGAGTTCACGAATGTTGCCGGCTTCGAGTACGACGACAATCAGATCCCCACGCGTTCAAACGCTTCACGAACAACTCAACGGTCGAAATGCCGGACATGACGGGGCTGTTTACCTTCGAGCTGACCGCTGCTGAGGAGAATGCTCCGATGCCTGCGGCAACGACGGCGCACAACGCTGCCGACGGGTCGGTCGATTTCGGTGTGATCAACTTCGATGCAAGCCTGTTTGACAACAGTCCTATCGTGATCAACAGCGCAGCCGCCACCGATGCCAAGCCTGTTGCGAGCGAATCGAACGCAGCTGTCAAGGCAGTGGCGAGTGATGTCCCTGCAGCAGACGCTGTGCCGGCACCTGCAGCAGACGCCGCGGCAGCATCCACGGCTGGCGCGTTGACGTCTGATTCGGACGATGGTGCTAAGGGCGAGGGAAGCGCACCTGCTGACACGAAGGCTGCTCCTGCTGCTGATGTCGCTGCAGTTCCTGCGGCAAACGATGCGGCAGCGCCTGCGGGCGATGTTCCGACGACCGACAATCCGCCTGTTGATGTCAATACGCTCGTGTTCCACTACACCATCACCGAGAAGGCGGGTGGACATGTTGACGTGACGAACGATCCGAACCCCACTTTCATCTTCGAGGTTACGGTGACCAGGGGCAACGATGGCAACGTCAGGGCGAATGTGACCAACGTGCAAGATTACGTGAAGGGCACGCCGCTGCGCACCTTCACCAATACCTATACGTATACGCCGCCGGTTATCCCCGATCCTGATCCTATTTTCGCTGCTCCCGTAGCGAAGAAGATCCTCGAGGGTCGCGCACTGGTTGCAGGCGAGTTCTCCTTCGAGTTGCTTGAGAATGGCAAGGTCGTCTCCACGGGCACCAACGATGCAGATGGGAACGTGATGTTCTCGGACATCGAGTTTACCGAGGCGGGCACACACATCTACACGATGCGCGAGATCGGCGCGGGCACCACGGCTGTCGGCGTTACCTATGACGCGACGACGTATCAGGTCATGGCCACTGTCGTGGAGATCGACAACGAGCTGAGGGTTGACTTTGCTCTCGATGGCGCTGATGCGGCTGTGTTCAAGAACGCGTATGCGGCCAAGGGCACGACGGTGATTATCGGTGCGACGAAGACCCTCGACGGTCGTACGCTCGCGGCGGGCGAGTTCACCTTCAAGTTGACGGGCGCTGACGGGCGCACGCACGAGGCGAAGAATGCCGCTGACGGTCGCATCGAGTTCACCGCGATCGATTTCGACAAGGTCGGAACGTACGATTTCACGCTGGTCGAGGTGAACGACGGGCAGGCTGGCATCACCTACGACGACTGCTCGTATAAGGTGACCGTTGCTGTGACCGATGATGGCAGGGGCAATCTAGTTGCGAATGTGACTTGGCCGAACGGAACGCCTCCGACGTTCAAGAACATTTACACGAAACCTGCTCCCGCAGTGACCCCAGACACGTCCAGCGAGCCTCCTGCGTTCTTTGCGAAGACGGGCGATGGAACAATGTTCATCGTATGCGTGGCAACTTTGACGCTTCTTGTTGCGGGTGCAGTCGGTGCTGTAGCGTTCGGCGCGCTCCGCAAAAGCAAGAAGGGGGATAAGAGGCAGTAACTGATCGATCATGAGCCCCTCTGCGGCCGCAGTACTTCGGCATCGCGATTCAACCACGCGATGTAGGGCCTCTCGATTGAGGCCCGTGCGGCCGCGGGGCGCCTTTGGGCCCCGACCATAAGGCAGCGCGCAGGTTTCTCCTTTCCTCGTAACGTGCGCGAAAGCTTTTGGTCGGGGCCTTGTTGTGCCTTAGTCTAACCAGACACGCGCTGCTCAGTGGGGATTCCTGCAAAGACAGATAAGGCCAAGGGCGAGATGAACCGCCTTTGGCCTTTCATTGTTTACTGACGATGTCCTGCTCATATAAAAGACGAACCCTTAAAAAAGGGTTCGTCTAATTTACCTATGGTGGAGCCTAGGGGGATCTTGGCGCTTTCGCGTTTGCGAAATCGCTGGTCTGCGCTCGCCTTCGGCGTGCTCGACCTTCGACAGCCCACTGGGCTGTCGAATCTTGGGTTATAGGCAGAAAAGTGTGTCCGATTCTGACATCCAACCCCTGTTCAGAACC
>CALDCB010000007.1 GCA_937937585.1 uncultured Coriobacteriaceae bacterium | reverse complement strand
CCGTACCGATCCGATTGGGATTAAGTTGCAGACACACTTTTCTGCCTATAACCCGGGAAGCGTGATGTCGATAAACTGCATGCGAAACCCTCCTGATCGATAGCCTGCCTTGAAATGAAAACGGCCAGAGCGATTGCCCTGGCCGGATGCTATCAATGGAGCGGACAACGGGGTTCGAACCCGCGACCCCCACCTTGGCAAGGTGGTGCTCTACCAACTGAGCCATGTCCGCATTGCGAGAATGCATAATAGTACGTAATTTCTTGCTAGGCAAGCTCTTGCAGAAATGTGAAGACAGCATCCACAAGTTCCGCAGGAGTAAGCGAGGTTCCCTCGACCCCGCCCGCCCCCGGCGCAGCCGAAGAAGATGCCGCACGAGAGGATGCAGTGCCCATGCCGGCCCCTGCCCCGCTGCGCTTCGAAGCCCCGATCTTGCCCGCGCCAACCGACACGCGCGAGCTGCGCCTGGTCGATCGGTCACGCAACGACGACCCGTCGGGGCCAAAATACCTCAACGGAAGGCGCAGCTTCCTTTTGTCTGCAAGATAGCTTCCACCTGCACGACGGATCTTCGTCGAAAGCTCGTCCGGTATGTCAACCGGCTCGACAACCAATTTGCCGCCCACCACCGAGATCAACTTGATATGATGCTCGGCCGCCCAAGCGCGGATGCGCGCCTTATCGAACATGCTCTTCGCGGCGTCGGGCATGTCGGGACGCTTCGAGGACAAGTCGTTGAAAACGTCCTCCACCGCCTCGATCGTCGCCGCTGAAGCCACACGACGATACCAAAGAACGCGCTCGTCGGCATCGGGGATATACGGTTCGGGGAAGAACATGTCGCCCGGAAGATTCACCGTGATGTCCGACAAAGCAGGCAGCAGGCCGTCACCGTCGATGGCAACACCCTCACGCGTGTCACCAACGGCGCTTGCAAGCATCTGCGCGAACAGGTCGAAACCGACCGCAGACATGTTGCCCGACTGCTCGGCACCTAGGATATCGCCCGCACCGCGGATCTCGAGATCGCGCATGGCGATGCGCATGCCGCTGCCAAGCTCCTGATGCTCGCCAAGCGCGGTAAGGCGCGCCGTCGCCTCCTCGGTAAGGGGGATGTTGTCGGGGAACATGAAGTAGGCGTAGGCCTGCGTGGAAGAACGTCCCACGCGCCCTTTCAGCTGATACATCTGCGCCAAGCCAAGGCGTTGCGAGTCCTCGATGATGAGCGTGTTGGTATGGGGGTTGTCGATACCGCTTTCAATGATCGTGGTTGCCACCAGAACATCGAGCTGGCCCGCCGCGAAATCCTCCATGGTGCGCTCAAGCGAGTCTTTGTCCATCTTGCCGTGAGCCACGCCGACACGCGCCTCGCCCGCAGCCTCTTGCACGCGACGCACGGCACCGTCAATGGAGCGAACACGGTTCGACACGTAGTAAACCTGGCCGCCGCGGCCAAGCTCACGCCTGATGGCGGCGCTGACCAAGTCGGGGTCCCATTCGCCCACATGCACTTCAACAGGACGGCGCTCGTCGGGCGGCGTGAGGATCAGGCTCATGTCGCGCACACCGGAAAGCGACATCTGCATGGTGCGCGGGATTGGCGTGGCCGAAAGCGTGAGCACGTCGATGTACTCGCGCAGGTTCTTCATCTGCTCCTTGTGGCCCACGCCGAAACGCTGCTCCTCGTCGATGATGACAAGGCCAAGATCATGCGGGTTCACATCGCGAGAAAGCAGGCGATGCGTGCCCACCAGGATATCGACGTCGCCGTTCGAGAAGCCCTCAAGTGCGACTTGCTGCTGCTGAGGCGTGCGGAAACGAGAAAGCACCTCAACCTTCACGCCGAAAGGCTCGCAACGCTCGCTGAAGTTGGTGTAATGCTGCTGGGCCAAGATGGTGGTCGGGCACAAAACCATGACCTGCTTGTTATCTTGAGTGGCTTTGAACGCGGCACGGAGCGCGACCTCGGTCTTGCCAAAGCCAACGTCACCGCAGACCAGTCGGTCCATCGGCCGAGGCGATTGCATGTCCGCTTTCACGTCGGCGATGGCGGAAAGCTGATCGGGGGTTTCCCGATACGGGAAAGCATCTTCCATTTCGCGCTGCCACGGGGTATCGGGGCTGAAACGGAAGCCTTGCACCGCCGCGCGACGGGCATAGACGTCCACCAAATCGAACGCGAGTTTCTTCGTTGCCTTGCGCGCCTTCGAAAGAGCGCGCGACCAATCCGAGGTGTTCAGACGCGTAAGGCGCGGGCTGGAACCTTCGGGACCCACATAACGCGTGACGCGGTCAAGCTGCTCGACCGGAACGAACAGCTTGTCTTCGCCGTCGTATTTCAGCTCAAGGTAATCGCGTTCGGTGCCGTCGATCTCGCGGCGCACCAACCCCGCAAAGTACGCGATGCCATGAGCAGCATGAACGACATAGTCGCCTGGCTTGTACGGGAACGTGACCTCGGTCACGTCGACACGGCGGTTAGCGCGATGCGCCTGGGCGCCCTGCGTGTCGGACAAGCTGATCATGGCAAGCTTCGCCTTAGGGATAATCATGCCCAGGGGAATATCGACGTCAACGACGTTCACCACGCCACGACGGAGGCGGCGCTTTCTAAGCTCGACATGCTCATCTTCGTCGGAAACGCGCGCCTTCGCCTCACGCGCCAGCGCCGACGTCGCCATGCTGTCGGTACCGCGCTCGGCTGAAATATCGGGACGCTGTCGCTGCGCTTCCAGACCCTCTGACGCTGTCAGGGGCTTTCGCGAAAGCCCCTTCGGCGTCGAAGCGCGCTCGGCGTCAGCGTCGTTGCCTGAATCCAGCCTCTCCTGAATGGGCAGGTTGTGCTCAACGAACGCGAGCTTCATGTCCTCACGGGCGCGATAACCCGGAGCCGAGAACACCACCAGATAGTTGTCATCGATGAGCTGGCGAAGGCGGCCGTACAGTTTCTCGGGATGTCCCGCCACCTCAACGCGCTTAACCGGCAGCTCTTCATCGAGCGCGCTTCCGACGCGCATGATAGACAAGTAGGTCGCGCGCACATCTCCGCCGAAATCCAACGTTGCCGGCGATGCGCACAAACCGTCAAGGGCGATGTTCGACCCCTTGGCCCGTGCCGCGATCTCGTCCATCGCGTGCATGGCATCGTCAACAAGAGAACGCGGCTCAACCAAACACGACAAAACGCCCTTGCGCGCGTAATCACCCAAAGTAACGGTCTTGTCGTGGATCATCGCCAACAGGGCATCGGCACCCTCGAAATGAAGCCCACCCTCGAGCTGCTCAAGTAAATCGCGATGAGCAGGATTGATGCGCGCCGAGCGCTCGAGCTTCTGGATGGCCTTCGCACGCGAGGTCGCCGAACACGAGAACTCGCGAACCGGGTAAACTTCGATGGAATCAAGCGACGAGATGGTCTGCCCCGTCGACGGAACGATTCGCCTGATCTCATCAACCTCGTCGCCGAAGAAGTCGATGCGCACGGGAAAAACCGAGTTGCCCGGGAACACGTCGATCACGCCGCCACGAACCGCGAATGTGCCAGGACCGTCGATCTCGCCGGTGTTGGCGTAGCCGCACTCCTCCAAAGAACGAGCGATGTCCTCGAACGAATCGACCCCGCGCTTCGAAGCGCCTGGCATATCAGCCACCTCAACGCCCGTTTGGAAAACCAGCGGCACGCACACGTCGCTGTCCGCCGGGGGCAGCATGCGTAAAAGAGCACGCGCGCTGGCAACCACAACGATGTCCTTGCCCTCACGGAGCGCATAAGCGGCTTCCATTCGACGAGCCGCAAGCTTCGCCGACTCGGCGGCCTTCTTGGCATTCTGCGGCTTCACTTCGAAAGGATAGTCGGTACGCTCAGGAAAACGAAGGACGCGATCTTCGCCCAAATACGCTGCCACGTTGCGCGCAAACGAAAGAGCCGCGTCCTCGCCCGCAACCACGACAAGCGTAGGCTGAGGCCGATACGCGAAACGAGCGGCAACCATAAAGGGGCGCGCCGAAGAGGCCACGCCCAAAACGGCATCCTGCCCAGCGTCAAGCTTGCCCCAGAACGCATCGAGGCAGCCGGTTTTCTCGAACGGGTAAACAAGCGATTCGATTAGCACAGATTTCCCCTTAAACGCAGGATTTAGGGCCCGCGCGAACAATGCACAAACACAAATAGGGCGTTTCCGCCCGAACCTATGATAACCCGCATGACCGTTGAGACGCGCAGTGCGTTTCCGCTCCCGAAAAAGGCTAGAATCTGAAACGAACAAAACCAAACAGAGCGCATCGAAGCAATTCAAAGGGAGAGAACATGGCCGCGAACCACCACGACGAACTTATAAGCCTGATCGAGTACCTATATACCGAGCGCCAGCAATTCGACCAAATCGAACAGCTCGAGCGCGCCGAATCGGCCGGTGCCATTGACGACGACCGCCTTTGGGCAATCTTCCGCGGTCTGGTGAACACCCGCCACCCGCAACCCGCAAGCGAGAACTTCCTGGCCACGCAAGACCAACTGCTCCAGAGCCTTATTGCCGAAAACGGCATCTCGACCTTGGACGACACACGTCCTTCGCCCACCAACGACCGCATCCGCTTATGGCTCGGCGACATCACCACGCTTGCCGTTGGCGGCATTGTGAACGCCGCGAATTCGCAGATGCTGGGATGCTGGGTTCCGGGCCACCACTGCATCGACAACGCCATCCACACGTATGCCGGGGTGCAGCTGCGCATGGAATGCGACAAACTGATGAATAAACAAGGTCACGAGGAACCAACAGGTACGGCAAAAGTGACCGGTGCTTACAACCTGCCCAGCAAATACATCGTGCATACCGTAGGCCCCATCGCCAACGGAAACCCCACCCCCAAGCACAAGCGCGAGTTGGCTTCGTGCTACAAAAGCTGTTTGGACGCGGCGGCGAAGCACGACATGCATTCAATTGCGTTCTGCGGCATTTCGACCGGCGTGTTCGGCTTCCCTGAAAAGGAAGCATCGCAGATCGCAGTGGATACCGTGAAGGCATGGCTTGCCAACCACCCCGAAACGGACATAACGGTGGTATTCAACGTGTTCTCAAAGAAGGGCGAACAGCTTTACGAAGATCTGCTGGAATTCTAAACACCCCGCGAGGAACCCTCGGAATTGTAAGAGCAAGCAGCTCCAACGATCTGACGCGATGCTTCTGATCAAGCCTGGAATTGATCCTCATTCCAGGCTTTCCCCGACAGCTTCCTAAACTTCCTCGATCGCGTACTGCACTCCCCGCTCCTGCAGCAGACGGAACATTTCCCCTGGCGAATAAGCCCGAACCGTCGAGCGCGCAAAGCCTTTCGCGTCTCGCGTTACGATGGCATCGGCATCGATACGCTCGGCGCATACAGAAATCAGGCAATCCTCGAAATCGGGCCAAGAGAAGCTTGCGGCCCTTCCTAAAGCAGCCTTATCAACCGAGCAGACATTGAACAATTCGAGGCTTCTAAGAAATGTTTTCTGGATATCTTCGCTTGCTGCCTTCCTGCTCAAGACGTAGAAGATATCGGTGTACGACTTCGCGGACACCCACAACTCCAAATCGCCGAACGCATGAGGAACAAGCAACTTGCAAGATTCCTCGAATGTCATGCGTCGCGCGATGATGTCAAACAGGACACAGGTATCAAGCAAAGCGCGCACAGCGATCCCCCTCCAGCTGATCTCGAATCTCTTTGAAGCTAGTAGAGCCCCATGCGTCTTCAAGAGGCAATGAGATTTCCTCGTATATCCCACGCAACTCATCGAGCATTTCAGACGAAATTGATTGCCTTTCCTCTGCCCCGTTCTGGGAAGCCTCGAGATCGCCGGGCAATGCGCCGTACTTAAGAACATAGGCGTAAGCCTTATTGATGAGATCGGTTGGATTCGAGCCGATTTCCTCCAAGATCTTTCCGCCTTGTTCTTTCACCTCTATGGGCACACGCGCTGCAACCATGGCGTTCATAAAAGTCTCCTTCTATTTGTATTACAGTATAACAGACAGAAGACGGCATAGATCGCCACGGGTGCCAACTCGCTCGCCAAGGCACCAACTCGCTCGCCTAAAAGCTGCCGCGCATGAAAAAACGCTGCGGGGCTATGGAACCCCGCAGCGTTTCAACTGCGCATATATCCGAATGAGACAGACTAGCAAACACCCTGAGCGATCATGGCATCGGCGACCTTCTTGAAGCCGGCGATGTTCGCGCCTGCAACGTAGTTACCTTCCATGCCAGCCTCGCGTGCAGCATCGTCGGCGGCGTGGAAAATGCCCTTCATGATGCCCTCGAGCTTGGCGTCAACCTCGTCGAACGACCAAGAAAGACGCTCGGAGTTCTGGGTCATCTCAAGGCCGCTGGTGGCAACGCCGCCGGCGTTGGAGGCCTTGCCCGGGAAGAACGTCACGCCGTTGTCCTGCAGGTACTTGGTTGCCTCAAGCGTGGTGGGCATGTTAGCGCCCTCGGTGACCACCTGGCAGCCGTTGGCAACAAGCTGCTTGGCATCATCGATGAGAAGCTCGTTCTGCGTAGCGCACGGCATGGCGATGTCGCACTTGATCTGCCACACGCCGCGACCCTCATGGTACTCGGCATTGGGGCGATAGTTGGTGTACTCGGAAAGACGGGCGCGCTTGACTTCCTTGATGTCCTTAAGGGCAGCAACGTCGATGCCCTCGGGGTCGTAAACCCAACCGGTGGAATCGGAGCAGGTGACAGCTTTGGCGCCAAGCTGGGCAAGCTTCTCGATTGCGTACGTGGCAACGTTGCCAGCGCCCGAAACGACGACCGTCTTGCCTTCCAGAGTGTCGCCCTTCACGCTACGGAGGTACTCGGCGGTCAGGTAAACCGCGCCGTAACCCGTGGCCTCGGTGCGGGCGAGCGATCCGCCGAACGCAAGGCCCTTGCCGGTAAGAACGCCCTCGTAGCAATCACGAATGCGCTTGTACTGGCCGAACAGGTAGCCAACCTCGCGAGCGCCAACGCCGATGTCGCCAGCCGGAACGTCGGTATCTGCGCCGATATGGCGGTACAGCTCGGTCATGAACGACTGGCAGAAAGCCATGACCTCGCGGTCGGACTTGCCCTTGGGGTTGAAGTCGGAGCCGCCTTTGCCGCCACCCATGGGAAGGGTGGTCAAGCTGTTCTTGAAAACCTGTTCGAAGCCCAGGAATTTGATGATGGAAAGGTTGACCGAAGGATGGAAGCGCAAACCGCCCTTGTAAGGTCCAATGGCGCTGTTGAACTGAACGCGGAAGCCACGGTTCACATGAACCTTGCCGGCGTCGTCAACCCAAGGAACGCGGAAGATGATCGTGCGCTCAGGCTCGACCATACGCTCCAGGATGGCATGCTGCTCGTAACAAGGATCGGCTTCGACAACCGAACGAAGCGATTCCAAAACCTCGGTAACTGCCTGAATGAACTCCGGTTGATCGGCGTTCTTCTCCTTAACGTCCGCAAGGACGTCATCTACGTAAGACATATTTCTCCTTCGGTCGGTATTTCGGTCGGATTTTCGGTCGGTCGCCTTACACCGTAAGACGTCGAACCCCATTCTAGTTTGCCCCAACTGGTTAACCTCGAAGCAAAACAGCTGAAATGAGCTCTTAACAATGACCTGCCGCCTAAAACCCATCGCATGCCGTTCACGCCCAATCGCTATACTGGTACGGCAAAGAGACGGGAAAGGACAAAGTAATGCCACGTGAATCGATGAAGGCGAAACGGGAGCGCGCGCTTGAGGTTGCCAACAGGATGGGCGCCCATTATCCCGATGCGGAGTGCGCGCTGATCTTCGACAACGACCCCTTTCATTTGACAATCGCCACGCTTCTTTCGGCTCAGACGACCGACAAAGGCGTGAACAAGGTGACGCCGACGCTGTGGGAGCGCTACCCCACCATCGCCGACCTGGCATCCGCCAACGTCGAGGACGTCGAAGAGATCATCCGAACCATCGGCTTTCATCACGCGAAGGCGCGCAACTGCGTGAAGTGCGCCCAAATGGTGCTGACCGAGTTCGGAGGCGAGGTTCCGCATACATACGAAGAGCTTGAGCGGCTGCCCGGCGTCGGGCGCAAAACCGCCAACATCGTCATGAACACCGGCTTCGGCATCGTCGAGGGGATCGCTGTCGACACGCATGTGAAGCGCATTGCCCAACGCTTGAAATTCACCAATCAGGACGACCCATCGAAAATCGAGCAAGACCTGTTGAAGCTCTACCCTAAGGAATACTGGGGGCCGGTCAACCACGAATGGGTGCTGTTCGGCCGCGGGGTCTGCGACGCCCAACGCCCGCATTGCGACGATTGCTTCCTGTCAGACATCTGCCCCAGTTTCGGGAAGGCCGCCCCTAAAAAGCGCAACAAGAAATAAACCCGCTTAAACAGTCGGGCCCGTAACGGACTTGCCCGTCTTCTTGTCGATAAGCGGCGAGCCCGCATGCGAAAGCTCGGCTAGAAGCGCATCGATAAGCCTAGGCAAGGCCTCGTACACCTTCGGCGTAAGGCCGATGACGAACTCTGCCGGCGACGAATTCTCGATCTGCATGCCCAGACACACACCCTGCGCCTGATAGCCCAAAAGAGATGCGGCATCGAACAAGTCGGCCAAGCGCAGATCATGCAAACTGGTGAGAACCTGGGGGTTACGCGCAAGATCCTCGGGCACGTAACGAAACACCGTTCCCGGTTCCGCGTCGGTGCCATCAATCGCATCGACGGTGATGATGAGGTCGTTCTTATCGACATCCTCGATCATGTCCATGCTCATGCAGCCCACGTCGTGGAACTTCACGTTCGAGGGGATATCGAAACGTTCAAGCACTTCCTCGTAAACGGCGGGACCAAGACCGTCGTCAAGGTACAGCTTGTTCCCCACGCAGAATACGGCGATCTCCATCGGCTTCTCGCTGCTCATGGCTACGCGCCTACTCCAGGACGGATCACCAGGTTGTAGTACGTGGCCACAACGACGAACGTCAAGCTCACCAAAGCCATGGCAACGGCCCAGATCTTCTCACGTTTCAGATACGTCTGCTTGTCAACGCCCAGACCGTCGGCGCGATGCCATGCGAACGGCTGCGAGAGAATGCCGAAAACCACGTGAACGGTCACAAGCATGGCGAAGACGATTGCCGCAAGAACGACAGCCAGCAGAGAGCGCTCGGAAAACGCGGCATAGAACGCGTTGTCGGCGAAAAGCCAAAGGGGGTAAAACAGGATGCAGATCCAAAGCCCATGAGCCGGGCCCCAAATGCCGGGCATCAGAAATGCGCCCAGATTCAAACGCGGCACGCCTTCGAGAAACGCGTTCTCCGCGGCGATCTGCTCGTCCGTAAGCTCGTTTTGCCTGGATTCCCTTGCCATGCTCTACCTTTCGCGGGACGGCGTTTAAAACAGTCCCGATTGTACCCGCAGCGAAACGGTTATCGCCTGATGTCTTTCCCGAACGGATCGCCATGCTCGGAAAGGTAACGCCAGAAACGCTTGAGCGAGGCAGACAGGCGCGACGTGAAGTCGGTGTCCACATGCGTGCGCCAATCGCGGTAGATGCTAAGGTAGCGAAGCAACAGCATGGTAAGAACGCACAGCAAGGTCGCGGCAAGCTGCGATGCGCCGATGCGCTGCATCAAAACGAACACAACGGCAGAGGAAAGAGCCGCCACCGCATAGTAATTGCCCTGCTTGAAAATAGTCGGGGTCTCGCCGCTGAACACATCGCGCAGCGCGCCGCCGCCAACCGCCGTGATAACGGCAAGCAAGATGGACATGACCATTCCCAAACCGCACGACATGGCCTTGCCGCCACCGGCAGCCGCGAACAGCGCTACCGAAATGGCATCGCAAAGCGTGATGGAGGCCGACAAGTGCCTGAAAACGCCCTTGAAGTAGAACACGAGAATGCTTAAACATGTGCTCATCACAACGAGGCTGGGGTGGTCGATAAGGTACACGCCATGGGTTTGCAGCAAGACGTCGCGGATGATGCCGCCGCCATAGCCGGTGATCAAACCCAAAGTGATGGTTCCGATAACATCGAGCTTACGGTCGATCGCGTAAAGAGAGCCCGTCAGCACGCCGACAAGGACGAAGAAGTACTCGACTTCCACAGGAACCGCGAACGGCTCCGACGAGAGCAGCAGCTCGAGGAACTGGTCCATCCCTCTCCTTTCTTGATCGCGCGAACGCCGTGTTAGACAAACAAGGTGAATGTAACAAAAGAAGAGGGCCCATTGGGCCCTCTTCTTGAAAAACATCCATAGATGGAATCGAACGGTTGTCGATTAGTGCTCCATCTTGTCTTCGCCAACGATGACGTGCTTGTCGGGATCGTAGACCAGACCGCCATGCTCCTTGCGGAAGAACATCAGGAACGTGGGGGCAAGACCCTCGACGTTTGCCAGATAGATGTGGATGAACATGAAGCAGATGAACACGAACATGCCGAAGTAGTGGATGATGCGGACGGACATGGTGCCACCGAGGGCGGCGATGCCAGCCTGGCAGATCGGCCACTCCATCGTGGTGCCCCACAGGCAAAGGCCGGTGTAGAACATCAGCACGATCAGGACCGGGATCATCAGGTAGGAGATCTTCTGAGGAACGCCCAGCTTAGCAGCCAAGGGATGGTCCTTCTTCAGGAACAGGTAGTACTTGATCCAAGCACCGCCCTGATGACGGTTGTCCTTCTGCGGAAGCCACGTCTTATAGTCGGTGACGGTCTTGCGGGTGCCGCCCGTAGGGGCGGAACGCACGAAGAAGGCCATCACGACACGGCAGATGCAGTTGATGAACAGCACGATGCCGAAGAAGATGTGAGCGCCACGGCAAACACCCATGGTGCCTGCCACCGGAAAATGGATCATGAAGCCAGTGACCAGAAGAACGACCATGGCGACGAGGTTGATCCAGTGCGTGATGACAAAGGGCAGCGGATGAGCTTCGCGGTAGTGTGCGAGATGCGCCATTCTACTTCACCCCCCACGGATTGGTTACGGTCTCGAAATGCTTGCCGGTTGCCGGTTCGCTGATATGGACGGCGCAAGAAACGCACGGATCGTAGCTGTGAACGGTACGCAGCGCGTTGATGGGCTTCTCGATGTCCTCGACCGGGCAGCCGATGAGGGACTGTTCGATGGGGCCATGAACGCCGTTCTGGTTGATGGGAGCCATGTTCCACGTGGTCGGGATGATGATCTGGTAACCCTCGATCTTGCCCTTGACGACCTTCTCGGAGTGGTAGAGAGCGCCACGCGGTGCCTCCCAGAAGCCGGAACCCTCGCCGGTGGTGGTTGCGGGCTCGCGGAAGTACTCGCTGTCGCCACCCTTGACGGCCTCGATGAGCTCGGCGCACCAATCCTTCATGAGCTTGGCGATGTAGAGCGTCTCGACCTGACGGACGGCAACACGGCCGAGCGTGGACTGAACGGCGGACAGCGGAACCTCGGTGCCCAGAGCGGCGCCAAGCTGAACGAGCAGCTTGTCGACGTTCTCCTTGACGAAGGGAACGTTGCGCTGGTAAGCAACCAGGATACGGGACAAAGACGTGGTCTCAAGCGGCTCGCCATCGTAGGTAGGAGCCTTGCACCAGGTGTAACGGTCGTTGACGTCGTACTTGGTGAATGCCGGCTTCGTGGTGAAGTCGGGAGCCGGGTAAACGTCGGAGCCCTCGTACCAAGAGGTGCCGACGAACTCGGCGATCTTGCTCTCGTCGACGTCAGAGAGATTCAGGTTGGTGTCCAGGACGCCAGCCGGCAGATAACGATCGTTCATCTGCATGGAAGGAGCCTCGAAGACGCCCCATGCGCCGTAGCGGCCGCAGCCCTTGCCGAAGGTCAGGGCGTCCTTGTAGTAAGGAGCGATGGCCAAGGTGTCGGGGATCATGGTTGCCTCGACCCAGTTGTAAACCTCGTCGATCATGTACTTCAGATCGTCGAGCTTCTGGGAGGTGGGAACGAATGCGGTGCCACCGGGAACGATGGTCATGACATGGGGCATCTTGCCGCCAAGCAGAGCAGCGATCTCGGAGGAGCGGGCCTGCATCTTCAGAGCCTCGAGATAATGGGCGGTGCAGATGAGGTCGAGCTCGGCAGGGAGCTTGTAAGCGTTGCCATCCTCGGCGTCGAACCAGTTGCCGGAGAAGATGGACAGCTGGCCGTTCTGGGCGAACTTCGTCAGACGCTCCTTCAGAGCACCGAAGTCGGAGTTCGTGGACGTGCCGGCTGCAACAGCGAGGTCCCAAGCGTCAGCCGCATTGGCCTCGAGGCCATGGATGGGGTTGACGTAGTCGAGCGCAGCCAGGTTGTAGAACCAAAGGATGTGGCTGTGCAGGAACTGAGCGCCCTCGATGAGGTTACGGACGATACGAGCGTTGTTCGAGATCTTGATGCCGTAAGCCTTCTCGGCGGCGATGGTGGAAGCATGAGCGTGGGAAACCGGGCAAACGCCGCAGATGCGCTGAACGATCTGGGCAGCGTCTTCGGGGGCACGGTGCTGCACGACGAGCTCCATGCCGCGGAAGCTACCACCAGAAGCCCAAGCGTCGGTGACGACGCCGTTCTGGACCTCCATCTCGACGCGCATGTGGCCTTCGATACGGGTAATCGGATCGATAACGGAACGGGTCATGGCTTACCTCCCCTCTTCTTTGTCTTCGGTTTCAACAGGAGCGTTCGGATCCCAAGCGGCGGAGTAATCGCCGATGGACTGATCGGGGTGCTTCTCGTCCCACTTGCGGATCTTCTCGAAGTCGGCACCGCCGTCCATACGGCCAGCGGCCTTCATGCCGAAGCCATGGACAAGCAGGGCAGCAGCCAAGATGCCGGTGACACCGAAAGCCACGGTGGTGGGCTGGAACCAAACGTTGCCGATGTGAAGATCGCGATGACGCTTGTAGAACGGGGTGTTCACCTCGACCCAGTTGTGACCCGGATCCTTCGGATCGGCCTCGCAGCAGCCAAGGCAGGGAGAACCAGCCTGGACGCACCAGCTGCGACGGTTGTTCCACATGGTGACGGAGCAGTTCGAGTGGGTCTGAGGACCACGGCAGCCAAGCGGGTACAGGCAGTAGCCCAGGGCCTCTTCCTTGGAGCCGAACTGGTAAACGAACTCGCCGTTCTCGAAGTGGCCACGACGCTCGCAGTTGTCATGGATGGTCTGGCCGAAGATGTCCTCGGGCATGTTGGCGGCGTTCAGCTTAAGCGTCTGGCCGTCGAGCATGAGAACCTGAACGAGCACGGAGATGAGCCATTCGGGGTTCGCGGGGCAGCCCGGGATGTTGATGACGGTCTTCTCGATGCCTGCGGACTTCAGGTAAGCCTGAACACCCGTGGCAGCAGCGGAATTGGGCTCGGCGCCCATCCAACCTCCGTTGACTGCGCAAGAGCCAAGCGCGACGACTGCCGACGCATTGTGCGCGGCTTCCTCGAGCTGCTCGACGGCGGTCAGAGAGTCAGAGCCGTCGGCGTTGTTGCCGAAACGGCATGCCTGACCGGCCCAAGCCTGGGTGACAGCGCCCTCGAACACGAGGATGTAGTTGCCAGCCTCGATGGTCTGCTTCTTGGCGAGCTCGGCGGAATCGCCGGCGCCTGCGGAAAGCGTGTCGGAGAAGTTCAGCGACAGCAGCTCCAGGACGACCGACCCGACATCGGGGGTCTCAACCTGTGCCAGGGACTCCGTGCAGCCGGTGCACGAAGCGCCTTCGATCCAGATTACGGGATAGAGATTACCCGTGGTTGCGCCGATGACGGACTTTTCAAGAGTAGCAGCAACAGCTTGCGGAGCCCCCACTCCGGTGAGTCCAGCCGCAGCGGCCAAACCACCGCAGAACTTCAAGAAGCTGCGACGGCTAACCCCACGTGCGTCGAGCATGCCATAGAAGCTCGCCGTGGATTCTTGTCCCATGTGCACACCTCCTCATGGTGCGTGTTCTCGTCTTGACATTTCGGACTTCCGCTGTGGAAGTCCGACATATCTTTTACTCTATGAAAGGCGTCAATCGCGCCCAAAATTACAAAGAGGTAAAAAATTTCTGCTGAATGACAAAAAATGTTACGTTCCCTATCGCACGTAACATTTTCTTTCGAAAAAAGCCGCGTTCACCTGCGCGAACCCTTGTTCATAATCAGTCATGCTGAAAGAAATGGGGGCGTGATCCCGCAGAATCGCGCCCCCATCAAACCACGTAGCAGCGTCCTATGCGCTCAGAGCTTCTTCTGCCGCATTCGCACCTGCAAAACGCCCCGAAGTATAAGCGAAATTCAAACCGCATCCACCTGCCGGATAATCGTCGTAAATGAACGTGCCGCAACAAACCTCGCCTGCCGAGTACAACCCAGGGATCACGTTGCCGTTCGCGTCCTTCACCTGAAAGTCCGTATTGATGTCGAACCCGCCGAAAGACCCATGCGTGCAAACCCCCATGGTCATTACGTAGAACGGAGCCTTCGTGATCGGGGAAAGATTCTCAGCTTTCTTCTTGAAGTCGGTATCCGCGCCGGATTCCGCAAGCGCATTGTACCTAGCGAGAGACTCAGCCGCCGCAGCGCCATCGACGCCGAGATCCTGACATGCCGCTTCGAGCGTATCGGCTTTTGCGAAGTAGCCCTTTTCAAGACCCAGCTTCACTTTTTCCTTCAAGGCGTCACTGAGCGCGTCAACCATTGCCTGGTCGTAAACCGCAAAGAACTTTTGATCGGGGAAATGCGCGACTTGGTAATAGATGTCGTGGGTTTGACCGCCCTCGTTCACAAAGCGCTTGCCCGACGAATCAACCCACAACGCCTTCGCGCTGATAAGCTTCGACTGGCCAGGCTCAACCGGACAAGCAAGGATTCCGTTCGTGCCGCCATGGCCCGCATAACCGGCGCCGATGTCAAGTCCCATCTGCAATCCGGAGCCGTCGCAGCCAACACCGACCTCGGTATACACGCCTTTATAGTCAGGGCAGTATTTTGCAATCATCTCGTCGTTTCTGCAGAAGCCTCCCGATGCGATGATCACCGTTTTCGCGTTGTAAATGACGTCTTCGCCGGCTTTCTTGGCCTTAACGCCTGCAACCCTACCATTTTTATCGACGATAAGGGCGACGGCATCCGTATTGAAATGAAATTCCGCACCTTGCTGTTTTGCAAGTTCCGTAACGGCAGACAAAGCATCCTCGGCGCTGTTTTTGCACATATGCCCACGCTGGACCTTGTCTTTGCCATTGCCTTTGATCGTGTCCTTGAAAGGCACCTTCAGATCCTCGCGCAACCAATCGATGGTCTCGCCCGAATGATCCGCCATAAAACGGTTCATCTTGAGGTCAACCTTATCCGCATTACGCGTAAGAAGGTACTTGTAGTAGTCGTCCGGCGTGTCATTTATGCCGAGCTCTTTCTGCTGAACCGTGCCAGACCCGTAAAACGTGCCCATGGCAAGCGAACTCGAACCACCTTGCCAACCAAGCTTCTCGATGCAAACGGTTTTCGCGCCGTTCTTCGCAGCAAATGCCGCAGACGTCGTGCCCGCGCCGCCCGATCCGACGACAACCACATCGTAGTCATAGGTCTTAGAACTATTTGCGGCACATGCGGAAAGGCTTCCCGTGGAAACAGCCGCCAAGCCCAGGGCCGCCAAGGCCAGGAACTGACGACGATCCATACTCGCAGTGAAAACTGCCTCTCGCTCGTTCTTCATGATGACGACCTCCTTACTTCCCCTGCTTGGACTGCTGGTATTCATCCCACGTCAACCAACCATCAGGCGTTTGGGCGGCAGCATGGCACTCTGTGCAGTACATGACGGAATCGGAATGCGCCTTGTGGCACGTGGAGCAGGCAATGTCGCCATGATGAGTGTCGTGAGGGTTGAAAGTCATACCTGCGGTCTTCTGAGTAAGCTCGTCACGCGTCATGTTGTGGCAAGCTTTGTTCAAGCAATATGTTTCATCGTATTCGAAAGTGTTTTCGGGAATTGGGTTCTGATAGTTGCCGCTTACCCAAGCGGTAGCCTCGTGGACCTGCTCGCCAAACGTCGCCTCATGGCAATCTAGGCAACTCTTTCCCGCCTTTGCGTGAACGGCAGAGAGCATTGCCGAATCACCCGACTCATACGTCTGAACATACGGATCCATGGGCGTGTGGCAAACGGCGTTACAGAAACTTGGCTGAGAATGCCAAGTCCAGAAGGCAATGCCCAAAACGGCGACCACAGCTACGACGATTCCGATGATCTTGCCCTTGTTCGACTTCTTTTTCGAAGCGACGGCCACGTCGCTCGACGTCTGCGAAGCAGTATTCGCAGATCCGTTAGGATTCTTGGAATCGGTCATGACGGCCCCTTCCCTCATCGCATGCGCCCCACCGCAATGCGTGACGAAGGTTCTGGGAGCTCTTGCACCATCGATTAGCGTTTGCGCTTCACGGAACCATCGCCTTAGTACCTGCGACTTCGCCCATGACGCCGAATAGCCAGATGAATGAAACTTATTGGAGTTGCCCTTGCAAGCCTCTTCTTGGTTTCTTCATCTTATTGCGCATCATAGTCCCCTGACTGCGTTAGTCAATAGGATAGGAGCCTAAGATTTTGACGTCGCGAAGTTTTAACCTAAGGCAATTCAGCGCCGTTTGCAAAGCAGGGTCGCTTGTCGATCCCTCCAGATCAAGGAAGAACATGTAGTCGCCCAAAGCCTGTTTTGTCGGACGCGATTGGATCATGGTGATGTTGACGTTCGCATAGGCGAATTCCGACAAGATCATCTGGAGCGCACCCGCACGGTCGGCCTGAAGGAACAGCGCGACAGAGGTGCGCATCTTCGATCCCGGAAGGGTCGCACCCTGCCCCGGACGCGCGATGAGGGCAAAGGACGTCTGGTTGCCGAAGCGGTCGGCAATGTCGCGCTCAACGACTTCCGCGCCATACAATTCGGCAGCATACTCGTTGGCAATAGCCGCGACGTTGGGCTTCTCCATGCACAAACGCACGCTCTCGGCGGTTGAGGAAGTGGTGACGGTCTTCACGTTCAGGAAACGCGACGTGATGAAGCGGCGGCACTGCCCTATCCCCTGTGCGTGGGACGCAATGGTATCGATGTCGATGAGCGACGCCGTCGGGTTCTTGATCAGGCAATGGTTGATATCAACGACATGAAACCCGACGATAGCCGCAGAGGAGTTGAACGCGAAGTTGTCAAGTGTTGCCGTGACCGGACCTTCGATGGAGTTCTCAGTGGCAACCACGCCGTATTCGACGCGACCGCGATCAACCGCATCGAACACCTCGGTGAACGACGCGCACGGCTCGAGCACGCAATCAGGAACGCCCGCGTTCTCAAGCTTCCGCTTGAATGCGTTCGCCGCCTCGTGCGAGTAGGTTCCCTGGGGGCCAAGGTAGGCGATGGTGTTCTTGGACATGGGCGATCCTTTCAGATTCGAGGCAGTGCGAAAACGGCTAGCGGGCAAAACGTTTGCGGGCGGTTAAAGGGGCATGACCCCTAAATGCTCCAAGAGGATGTGAACACCGATAAGGATGAGCGCAACGCCGCCGACGATAGTCGAGGGCTTTTCCCAGCGCGAACCGAACTGGTTGCCAACAGCAACGCCGATAACGGACAAGATGAACGTGACCACGCCGATGAAGCTGGCCGCCGGAACGATATCGACGTCCAAAAAAGCGAACGTGATGCCAACGGCTAGGGCATCGATGCTGGTTGCGATGGCCAGCATGCTAAGTTCGCGCAGGTCAAGATTGGGAGCGCTACCCTTCGCATCTCCCCCGTCCTGAGAGACGCCATCTCCGGTTTCCTGTTCGTCATCGCTTTTAATGGCATCGAAAAGCATCTTGCCGCCGATGAACGCCAGCAAGATGAAGGCGATCCAATGATCGATGGGCGTTACCAACGGGGCGAACTGAGCGCCCAAGAACCAACCGATGGTGGGCATGAGCGCCTGAAAGCCGCCGAAGAACAAGCCAATGACAAGGGCTTGGCGCATATCAAGCCTCTTCATGCCCAATCCCTTGCAAATGGCAACCGCGAACGCGTCCATGGAAAGACCGACGGCGATTAAGAACAACTCGAACAACGACATGCTTCGGTTTCCTCTTTCAATACAGCGCAGCCAGAACGGCTGCTCGGTCAAACGGTTTTCGGTTATGGCGAGCGATCACGCGCTCGACGACGGTTGGGAGGCGCGCCAAACGCCCGGCTATTTTAGAGCTACGGCAAAAGCAAGAGGCCTTCCCGGCGAAAGAAACCTTCCGCCGAAAGCTCACTCACCAAGCTTTCGAACTCTTCTTCCGAAACGGGCGGGCGCTTGCGACTTGACTCGAAATCGCACAGAGCCGAAAAAGCATCGGCGCTTGAAACCCCCTCAGGAGCCGCCAAGACCATCTTCAGAAGAAAGCTGCGTTTCTGACGGTGCGAACCCTCGAACGAGCTTTGGCGCGCGTAATGCGCCGAACGACGCGAGGGGTTGACGGTGTTGGCCTTGATGTAGGCGCCATAGTCAAGCAGTGCGTAATACCAAACGCGTGGCGTTACAAAAGAAAGCGCATGGTCGGCAGCCGAGCGAACGAACGGCTCCAAAACGCGATCGGGCACCTTCTCGCGATCGGGGAACAGGTCGTGCAAGAAAACGGATCGGACGTTCGTTTCGATATAACACGAGGGCAAGTTTCGAGCAAACGCGGTGACCCCCGCCGCGGTGGCGGGACCGATTCCCGGCAGTTGTTCGAGCCCGGCAACCGTTGCCGGAAGCTCTCCCCCGTATCGAGCCGAGCACTCCTCAGCACAGCGCTTAAGGGCAAGAGCGCGACGGTTGTAGCCAAGCCCCTGCCAAAACAACAAGACATCGGCCGTCGAAGCCGCCGCAAGCGCATCGATTGTGGGGAACGCCGCAAGGAATCGAGGCCAATACTTCTGAACGCGGGCGACCTGCGTCTGCTGAAGCATGACCTCGGAAACAAGCACCGCATACGGGTCGTCGACGTTTCGCCACGGAAGATCGCGGTAGTTCTCCTTGCCCTTCAGCAGAGCCTGCTCTACGAAATCGGGGCACGACACGCCGATGCGGGCCCAGTCTTCCTGCGTCGCCACTGCAGGGGCGCCGGAGCGTGTCGAGCGCGCCATGGGCTACTCGCCTTCGTTGAGGATGTCGTTGATGTGCGCCAAATCACGACGGAAATCGTCGATGACCTTCTCTTCGAGATCGCGGTAGATTTCCGACTCGAGCGGCTGGTAATTGGCCAATTTCTCGAAGATGTTCTGCGCCGAAACGGCGACGAAGCGGCGCTGCTGCAAGCTTTGCTTGTAGGCTTCCTCGATGGCCTCGTGAGCCGCGGACTCGATGTCGAAACGCGGCATGCCATCGGACAGGCGAACCAGGTCGTCAAGATTCATATGGCTGAGCGATCCGTGCTCGGCGAGGATCTTTCCCCAGATAGCGCGTCTGCCATCATCGCTCGGAAGCTCGATATCGACCACGGATGCCGGAGCAAGCAGATCGATGAAGAACGGGTCGACATCCTTCAGGCTGGAAGCCGAGGCAAGCACATACACGTTGGGATTCGCCACAGCGGAACGGATGATGTTCAACGCCTCGCGCGCACCGCGGGCGGCGTTTGCCTGAACAGCGGGGGTCTCCTTTTCCTCAGGGATCTCGTCCTCAGGGGTGGTCCACAGATCGATGTCTTCCATAACCAGGGACATCGGCTGCGTGAAGCCAAGCCTCATGAAGTTCTGACGACTGCGGAAATCGATGCCTTCCGAAGAGACAACGAGCATGGGAACACCTTGGAGGCTTTCCTCGAAGGACATGCGGATAACCGGAAGGCCGATCTCGTGAAGCGTTGCCGCAAGGAACCGATTGGCGTCTTCACGGGCAACCGCACGGAAGACCAGCGAGTCGGCCGAAGGCATGCGATCAAGGCCATGAAGCGCGTTCAGCTGCTCGACGAATGCCTTGAACTCGGGATCGTTACCCATGCCGATACCCAAGGACCGCATATCGGCAATGGCTTCGTCGAATCCAACCAAGTCGGCATACGACTCGCGCTCGGCAGGCGTTTTCTGGGCTGCCTGCGCAGGGGCCTCATCGTCGGCCCGAACAGCGGTAACGCCTTCGGCATGTTCGGCCGCAACACCTTCAACCTGGGCATCCGCGCTAGCTGAGGCCGCCTCTTGAGGCTGATCATCATCGGTCTGGTTAGCGGCAGCGGGCTTCGCCGGGAACGTGAACTGCTCGATGTGGATAGAGGGCTTGCCGATATTCGAACCGAAGAAGTCGTCCGACAAGGCGTCGGCCATCTGCTCGAGCTCGTCGCGCGACAGGCCGAACTCCTCAAGACGATCGAGCGCAAGCTGCTGCAGGGCGTCGGCGCACTCGCCCATTTCCTGGGCAGAGATGAACGGCTCAAGCTTCTCGAAGATGTACTCGGCGATCGAGCGCTCCTTCAACGAGATGGCAAGCTTCCAAGCGCTGCGAAGCGCGTCAAGCGCGTCAGAAGACGGCGGGAACGAATCCTGGCTTTGGATCTCGAATGCCGCCAAATACAGATGAATGCCCAGGACGTCATCGCCCGAAGCGCATGCGGACTGCGCCGCTGCGATGTAGTCGACCTGAGGCGATTTCGGAGTGCCTTCGCGCGGGGCATCGGCACCGGACGCGCCGCTGGCTGCAGGGATGGGTTCGTTGTTCTCCATCACAGCCTCCTTACCATTCCAAAACGTTCCAATTCTTCGCCTTCGCCGAGCGGGAAAGCGGATGGTCGGGATTGACCGCGAAGGCATGCTCCGCGGCATCGAGCATCGGGCGATCAGAGTGATGGTCGCCGTATGCGTACGCAAGCTCCCAGTTGCCCTCGCCGAACTTGGCGTCGCACCACTGCTTGATGACAACCAGTTTCTCGGCGCCTTCCACCGGCTTGCCGTCAACCTCGCGTGTGTAGCAGCCGTCCTTGGTCTTCATGCGCGTGCTGACCTGACCGTCGATGGGATGAAACTCCATCGCGCGACGGGCAATGGGTTCGAACGTTGCCGAGATAATGAGAACGACGTCACCAGCCATGCGGTGACGTTCCATAGCAGCATCGGCCGCAATGCGGAAGCGAGGCTCGATAACGCTGTCGTAGAAGTCGTACAGGAACTGATCGACCTCTTCGACCGGCTTGCCCTCGAACGCACGGAACACGATGCCGCGCACCGAAGCCTCGTCCTGGGGCAGACGGAACTTGTAACGGAAAGCCCACAAGCCAATGCGCAAGGCATCGGTCTTGCTGAGCATATCGTTCTTCCAAAGATAGAACACGAGCTGCGTCGGCGAGCTGCCGTCAATGCTGGTGCCATCGAAGTCGAAGGCCGCGATGCGGGCTTTTCCATTATGCGAGGCGTTCACGCCGTCGATTTTGTCGTAAGTGTAATATCCCTTATCGGGGGACATGCTCTCGTCCTTAATACGCGGCCGCGAGCCGCGTTGCTAGTTCAATCTATAGATCAAACAATTATCGCCGCAAATCGCCCCTTCTTCACCCTAATCCACAACGTCCGCAAATTGAGATTCGTAAAGATCAGCGTAAAAGCCCTTCTGCGCAAGAAGCTGCTCATGCGTGCCCTGCTCGACGATGTCGCCGTCCTTGATGACCAAGATGAGATCGGCGTTCTTGATGGTAGATAGGCGGTGCGCGATGACGAACGAGGTACGGCCCTTCATCAGACCGTCCATGGCCTTCTGGATGCGTTCCTCGGTGCGCGTGTCAACCGACGACGTGGCCTCGTCGAGGATGAGCATGCGCCTGTTGGCCAAGAAGGCGCGCGCAATGGTTAAAAGCTGACGCTGTCCCTGCGAGATATTGCTGGCGTCCTCGTTGATAACGCAATCGTACCCATCGGGAAGCGTCTCGATGAAATGGTGAGCAAACGCCATGCGGGCGGCCTGTTCGACCTGCTCGTCGGTTGCGGTAAGGTCGCCGAATCGGATGTTCTCGCGAATGGTGCCGTTGAACAGCCACGTATCCTGAAGAACCACGCCGAACTGCGAGCGGACGTCGTCGCGCGAGAAATCGCGCAAGTCGTGACCGCCGATTCGGATGAAGCCGCCCTGAACGTCATAAAAGCGCATCAGCAGCTTCACCGTGGTGGTCTTGCCGGCGCCGGTCGGCCCGACCAAGGCAACAGTCTGGCCTTCCTTAACGCTGGCGGTGAAGTCCTTGATGACGGGCTTTTCTGGGTCGTAGCCGAAGCGGACATGCTCGAATTCGACGTCGGAGGTGCAATCGGCCATACGTGCTTTCGGCGATTCGATCTCTTCCTCAGGAGCCTCGATGAACTCGAACACACGCTCGGCAGCGGCGGCTGTCTGCTGAAGGACATTCGATACCTGGGCAAGCTGCGTGATGGGCTGGGTGAAGTTCTTCACATACTGAATAAGAGCCTGGATATCGCCCACCGTGATGATGCCGCGCGACGCGAACACGCCGCCCAGAATGGCAACGCACACATAGCTTAAGTTGCCCACGAAATCCATGGCGGGCTTCATAAGGCCGCTGAGGAATTGAGAGCGCCAAGCCGACTCGTAAAGCGTGCCGTTCGTCTTGTTGAATTCCTCGACCGTCTGCTGCTCGCGGTTGAAGGCCTTCACCACAGCATGACCCGAGAACGTCTCCTCGATCATGCCGTCGATGGCGCCCAGGCTTTCCTGCTGACGGTAGAAGTATTTCTGCGAACGTTTGACGATGGCCTTCACCAAAACCAGCGACACCGGCACGATGCACACGGCCACCAGCGCGGCGATCGGGTTGATGTAGATCATCATGCCCAAAACGCCGATAACGGTGACGCTGGACGTGATGAGCTGGGAAATACCCTGGTTCAGGCTTTGTCCCAACGTGTCGACGTCGTTCGTGATGCGCGAAAGCGTGTCGCCGATGCTGGTTTTCTCGAAGTAGCCAACGGGAAGGCGGTCGATCTTCTGAGCGATCTCGCGCCTGAACTCGTAGCAGGTTTTCTGCGAGATATAGGTAAGCACCCATCCCTGGATGAACGAGCACACAGCCGAAAGAAGGTACAACCCCAGCGTGGCCGCAAGGATCTCGCCGATCAGCGTGAAATCGATGCCACCTGTTCCCTGGACCTTGGCGACCAAGCCGTTGAACAGCTCGGTGGTCGCTTCGGAAAGAACCTTGGGACCCAAAATGTTGAAGACGGTCGATCCGATGGCGAATACCAAAGCCACGATCAGAAGCATTTTGAACCGGCCCAAGAAACGCGCGAGTTTCGCGACCGTTCCCTTGAAGTCGCGCGGCTTCTCGACCGCGCCCATACGCCCGTGCGGCCCGTGCGGGCCATGTCCGCCACGACGGCCGCGCGCGGCGCGCTTGGCCTTCATTTCCTCTAGCTGGCGCTGCTGGATGTCATCGCGTTCGCTCATGCGGCACCACCTCCCGCCAGCTCCTTTTCCGATAGCTGTGAATACGCGATCTCGCGATACAGGTCACACGACTGCATGAGCTGGTCGTGCGTCCCCATGCCCGCAACGCGACCCTCGTCAAGGACGACGATCTTGTCGGCATGCATGATGGTTGCGATGCGCTGTGCGACGATGATGACGGTTTTGCCGCCCATGCGCGAATGAAGAGCACGGCGCAACGCGGCGTCGGTCTTGTAGTCAAGGGCCGAGAAGCTGTCATCGAACAGGTAAGCACGGGCGTCGGTTGCCAGGGCGCGGGCAATGGAAAGCCTCTGGCGCTGACCACCCGACACGTTGCCGCCGCCTTGGGTGACGAACGAATCGATGCCCTCGTCCTGCGTCTCTATGAACTCGGTTGCCTGCGCGATATCGGCCGCTTGAAGCAACGCGTCGTCGCTTGCGTCCTTCGCGCCATATCCGATATTCGAGCCGATGGTCCCGGCGAACAGGAACGCATGCTGCGGCGCGTAACCAAGCTGGGCGCGCAGATCATGCTGGCTTAAGTCGCGCACATCGACGCCGTCGATGGTGACGCTTCCGCCCGTCACGTCGTAGAAGCGCTCGATTAACTTGAGGATGGTGGACTTGCCCGAGCCGGTAGAGCCGATGATGGCCGTGGTCTTGCCGGGTTCGGCAACGAAATCGATGTCTTCGAGCACGTTTTCAACCGAGTCGCTGTACTTGAAGTCGACGTGGCTGAACGCGATGCAGGCGCCTTCGCTTTTCACCTGCCCCTGCATGGCATCCGCAGAAGGGACCGAAGGGTCGCAGATGGAGGGCTCAGTTGCCAGAACCTCGTCGATCCGTTGGGCCGAGACGTCGGCACGCGGAATGATGATGGCAAGCATTCCCAGCATAAGGAAGCTCATGATGACGACCATGGAATACGTGATGAACGCGATGAGGTCGCCCGTCTGAAGAGAGCCAGCGTCGATAGCCGATCCTCCCACCCAAACAATAAGCACCGAGATGCCGTTCATGATGAGCATCATCGCGGGCATCATGAAGGTCATGACGCAGTTCGTGAACAGCTGGGTGGACATCAGGTCGGTGCTGGCCTTGTCGAACCGTTGCTGCTCGGTTTCCTGACGGCCGAACGCGCGGACGACGGAAACACCGGTCAACATCTCACGCGCGACAAGGTTCACCTTGTCGATGAGTTTCTGCATAACGCGGAACTTCGGCATGGCGATGATGAAAAGCACGGACACAACCAGCATGACGGCACCGATGCCGACGCCGATGATCCAGCCCATGGAAAGGTCGGTTCGCGCCACCATGATGATGCCGCCAATGGCAAGGATGGGCGAATACAAGATCATGCGCATGAACATAATAGACATCTGCTGGATCTGCTGAACGTCGTTCGTGCCGCGCGTAATAAGGGAAGCTGCCGAGAACCGTTGGATCTCGGCATCCGAAAACGAGATGACCTTCGCGAACAGCTTCTCGCGAAGGTCGCGACCGATCGCTGCGCCCGTACGCGAAGCCACCAAGCCGACCAGAGCGGCGACGACAACGCTCAAGGCAACGAAGCCCATCATGCATGCGCCGGTGCGAAGAAGATAGCCGAGCTGCATGCCCGACACGTCAGCGCCCGCAAGGCGATATTCCGCCACAGCGGAAGCGATGGCCTCTTGAGCGACGATGCTGTCGCTTTGCTGGGCGACCGCTTCAACAGGCATTCCCAAGTGAATCTGGATCAAAGGAATGGAAACGATATCGTCAAGAGCGGCACGGTTCTCTTTGCCGAACGACGTCAGGTGATACGAACCGTCATCGCCCCTGAAGTACGCGTCCTGAAAGACAGACGCTGCATCGCCTTCGGATGACGCAAGCGCGGAAGCGACAGAATCGTAGGTTGGTTCCGTCATCACCTCGGGCGATGCATGATCGACGCCCGATTGCTGGATTCCCACGTCCACCAATTGAGACGTGTAGTTCGGCAGTGCCAGATCACAAAACGCCTGAGCCGCAAGAAGGACGACGATAAGCAAGATGGCCAGACCGTGCCCTTTGAAATACTTGATAACGCGCATGAAAACCTTCCTGTTGTGTAAGGTTTAACTTTATCGCTAACAGTCCCAACCCGAAAGAAAGACGACCAGGGACGAAATCCAATCGTTACCAAACCTTTATGGTCGCTCCGTGCTTGCATCTCTGACCTTGGCTTTCCATAAGTTGCACATGATTTTTCGCGAGTTCAGAAAAAAGCCTTGCGTGATAAATAAGGCTCCCTTATACTGGCTATCGCTGCTTTGGAAGCAACCCAATGGGGAGTTAGCTCAGTTGGTTAGAGCGCCGGCCTGTCACGTCGGAGGTCGCGAGTTCAAGTCTCGTACTTCCCGCCATTGAATTCGAAAGCCGCCTTCGGGCGGCTTTTTCTTCCAAGACTAGCACTAATGGGGAGTTAGCTCAGTTGGTTAGAGCGCCGGCCTGTCACGTCGGAGGTCGCGAGTTCAAGTCTCGTACTTCCCGCCATTGAATCTTGAAGCCGCCTTCGGGCGGCTTTTTTTCATTCCTTGCTCAGCAGCGCGGGAAGCGGCCGGCGCCGTCGCGCAAGCAAAGCAGGCGACGCCCCTTCGCTTCCCCGTCATGCACGCTGCTTTCCCGTGAACTTCTCGATGTCGATGCAGTAAATCTTCGTGCGAGCAAGCGCCTGATCCGTGAATCCAGGTAAAGCATCGGGTGCCAGATGAGCCATAATGCGCTCAAGGCCGTAACGTTTCATCTCGGGCGACTGAATCCGATGTACCGTTCCCGTTCCCACGATCGATCGATAGGCATACGAGTATGCACATGCGTAATTCCCCGTGATGACGCCCTCTTGGACGTCCATCTCGATCGCGACGCGCGGCTCGGCATCGAACACATCAACCTTACGGCCTTCAACCGCAGAATGAACCCAAAGGGCAAGACGAGGCTCGTCCGAACCTTCCAGATCCGCAGGGTCAGCCCAATCGTAGCCGAAGCTCATGGGAACGATGAAAACGCCTTCGTTATCGACGGCGGCAATGCGCACCGTCTGGCAAGCATCGACGATCTCGCGCAGCTGGGCTGCACCCTTAACCTCTCGGCCGGCAAGGCGCATCGGGCGCCCGGGCATTGCATTGCTCATAGCCATCCCCTCTTTCACTTTCCTCGTACGGCAAACCACGAGTCAGATCGTCATTAGATTTCGCTTCATTTTCTCGCCTTGCTGGAACAAGGTGGTGACGGTTCCGTAAAGAATCACCTTTCGCGGATTTCTTCAGACGGAAAGAGAACCGATCCTTTCACTCCACACGAGATTGCGAATCGTCTATCGAAGACATCAGATCACGCACGCGCACGCCAAGAACATCCGCAAGGCACATCAGGGTTCCAATCCGAACATCCTCCCCGCGCTCGGCGCGAAGCAGAGTCGAACGGCCGACGCCTGCCAGACGGGCCAGCGCACTCTTCGATAACCCCGCCTTCTTACGACAAAACGCCAAGCGCTGACCAACCAGCACTTGGCGCTTCTTCACTATGTTGCCCAAGGAACGCATACCGCGAACACGTCCACGCTTTCCATCTTAGGAAAGCAACGAGGTGAGCGGTCCCTCGGAAAGGATGGTCACGCGCTGCGTGGCACGCGAAATGGCGGTGTAGAGCCTGCTCTTCGACAACGCGTCGTCGCTGTACGCCGCCGGCGTTGCATCGGGGATGATCACGCGGTCGAACTCGAGACCCTTTGCAAGCGGAAGGTCGAGTACGACGACGCCCGAGCCCTGAAGTTGCATATCGCCCTTCACCAAAACGGCTTCGTCGCCTAACAACTTGGAAATGCGCTTAGCGGTTTGCCTATCGATCGCAACAACCGCCGTCAGACCGCCCTCACCGGCGCCGATGCGAACCTCTTCAAGAAGGGCCTTCTCCCACTCGTCACGCGTTTCGCATGCCTTGATGGTGGGCACCTGACCCTCGCGCTGAACCGATGAAGTTTGCACGCGCTCGTCCTTCTCAAGCAAGCTGCAGAAAAGCTCGGTGATCTCGGGGGTCGAACGATAGCTGGTCATAAGGCGGCACTCGTCGACAACGCCGTGATCGCGGGCGAACAGCTCGTGGATCTGCTCGAACGTGGCCGTGCCGGGCTTGATGGCCTGATGCTGGTCGCCCAGAAGCAGGAAGTGAGCCCTGTAGAAGTAGCGGGACAGCACCATGAGCTGCGACAACGTGTAATCTTGCACCTCATCGATCATGACGAAGCGCGCATCGCGGTCGGAGTCGCCCGTAAGCAGAAGGCGCAGGTACATCCATTCGAGCGCGGAAAGGTCGGTCCTGCCGGTAATGCGGGCACCGACGCGCGTGACGTTCAGCCACGAGAAGTCGTCGATCTGGCTGACAGCGCTTCCCCACTTGACCTCAACATAGCGGCGCGACCACTTCTTAAGGTCTTCCTCCGACTCGGTTGAGATCTGCTGATCGAACAGGGCAATCTGCTCGGTAACGGGAAGCGTGTCCACGATGTCAAGGATCTCATCGCTTCCGGCAAGCGATTTCAGTTTGCTCTCGAAACGCTCGTACAGCTCTTCGTTGACCAAGGCCGCAAGACGCGGGCCGGCGGTTTCGCGCGAGAAACGCGACACGACGCCGCGAATCTGGGACGCCTTCAGAATGACGCGGCCGTCAAGCGCGATGTCGTTGAAGTCGCCGTCGACCAACGCAAGGCCCTTCACGGCTTCCTCGAGCGCGCGCAGGTTCTGCGCCGGGACGTCAACGGCCATACCGCGACCCGTGAGGCCGCGCTGATCGAAGAACTCGTTCCATGTGGTGATCTGCGGGTTGCTCTCGCCCATGTCGGGAAGGACGCTGTCGATGTACTTGCCGAAAACGGGATTGGGCGTGAACAGGTGCACCTGAGAGGGAACCAAATCCTCGCGATAGCGGTAAAACAGGTACGCGATGCGCTGCAGAAGCACGCTGGTCTTTCCCGAGCCGGCGATGCCGTTGACCAGCAGCACGTCGACGTCGTCGTGACGAATGACCTTGTTCTGCTCGCGCTGAATGGTTGCGGTGATGGCCTGTAGTTTCTCGGAGTGACGCTCGGAAAGCTTCGAAAGCAGCAGCGGGTCCTCGATGGCAACCGTTGTGTCGAAGCACGCGCGCAGCTTGTCGTGGTCGATGTCGAACTGACGGCGAACCTTCAAATCGGCATGGATCACGCGATCATCGACGCGATACGACGTGGGGCCGATCTCTTGGTTGTAGTAGGTCTCGGCAACGGGGCTTCGCCAGTCGACGATGAAGTGGCGGCGATCGTCATCGGTCATGCCCGCCGTTCCCAGGTAGATGTCGCGTGGGGCAGCACCGGCTTTGAACTGCAGCTGCACTTTCGCGAAATACGCGCGCGGAATAAGCTGCTTGACCTTCTTGTAGCGGTCCATGCTCACTTCCATGGCGCGGTTGTAGCCCTCGATGATGCCGTTCATCGACTGGTACTCCGCCAAAGTTTCCATGGCCATGTCGTCGGACGAGAAGTCAAGCGCAAGCTCGTCGCGCATGTCGCTCATGTCCTTCGTTGCCTGACGACGGATTTCAGCGATACGATCTGCGGTTTCCGCTTCGATATCAAGAAGCTTGGCGTAGGTTTCGGTAAGGTGCGCCTGCTCTTGCCCGAAAGCCTCGTTTGCGACGTTCTGATCGGTGTCCATAGATCCCCTTTGCGCTGCGCCAAGATGGCTGAACTGAAAATTCGACCAAATACTTTACCCCATCGCCAAGCCCGATTGCGGCGAATCTGAGAATCCGCAAAGCGGCTCCGAAAACCTGCACATGCTTGTACGCAGGATCACGAAGCAAGGCCGGCTCCAAAACGAAACCGGCCTTGCTTGACGTGCTTCTAAGTGCAACCGAACGCGCTACTCCTGAACTTTCAAAGCCAAAGCCAGCGGCACGCGCTTGATCCTGCGCACATGCAAGAACGCGACGACGGCATAGGCAACCAGGGAAAGCGCTATATATTGCGCAAGGTATATCGGATCGATTGCGATGACGAAATTCCCGGAGTACTCCGCGAACGCAACCTTCACGACCATGCTCAAAACCCAGATGATCAGAGGAATGGACGCAATGACCGAGACGATGACGGTGGCGGTTATCGAATCGATGTACAGCCGGTTGATCTCATCGTCCCGATAGCCGAACACCTTCATGTACGAAATCGATCGCGCAGAATGATCGATCACTGTCTTCGTAAGCAGATACATCAGTATGAGCGCAATGAGAACAGCGACCGTCTTCAACAGGTTGCCCATCCCTCCCATGGAGTCTTCCATCTGCGCCACGATTTTGTCCATGTCGGAAGGCGTGAGATCGTTCACAAGGTACAGCGAATCGATGTTCAGGCTTTCATCCGACACATAGCCGTTGAAGTAATCTGCAGGATGGTCGAATTTCTCATTGAAGGCATCGATCCCCAGATAGACGTTCATGTTGCCAAGCGACCCGTACGTCTCGTCCACGCAAAACTTGTACGACTTCCCGCCGTATCGGTCCTCCACCGTGAACGTATCGCCCGTCTTGATGCCGTATTTCTCCGCCAAGCCGTTTCCTATGACTACCCGGTTATCGGAAACGTCGATGTCCTCCCAATAGGACGAGTTGTCTTGCACGCCGTAAACCGAAATGCTCTCGTAGCCTTCTCCAGACTTATGCTGGATGTCCAACGAGGCAACCGAGAACTTCTCGGCCTGAGCAATCGCCTTTTCGCTGTTATCAAGCGTGTTGATCGGGTGAGCGTCGTCGTCATCGGAAACGTTGCTGGCAAGATCGACAAGCGAGAAGAACTCCTGCAAGCTCAATCCGCCAAGGTCGACGCCTCCAAGGCCAACGTCTTCGGGCTCAATGCCGGTGAAATCGACCGCTCCGATGTCGGCGAGCTTGTCGCCTATCTCATCCTCGTCGATGGCGCTCATGTCAACCGTCTCGGACAATTTGAGAACCGCCGCGTAGGCGTCCTTGTCAGCTTGGCTTCCTTCAAGCTCAAGCGGGGCCTTCAACGTGTATGTGTGCTCGCAAACCAAACTGCTTCGCAAGTCGTCTGCATACGAGGAGACGCACGGCATCATGCAAAGCCCGAACAACATCAGCAGGCCCGAAAAGACAACCCCTAGGAACAACGTCACGAAATTAGGCAGGTTCTGCAACAGAACACGAAGGCGAAACCTGCTGACGAAAGACAGCCTTTCAGGCAACATCGCGCCGCGCCGGCGAGACGACCGTGACGTCTCATGGCGCAGGAACTGAAGCGGGGTGCAGCGAAGTTTGAAAAGGAGCCCGAACAAGGTGATGACGAACAACATCACCAAGGGAATCACCGTGGTGTTCACCAGAACATGCGGATCGAACGTCGCTTCGTACGGGGGCAGACTGTAACTGTTGTAATACAAGTTGCGCATCGGCTCGGAAAAAAGCGTGTAACCCAGCACATTGCCAAGAAGCGCACCCGCAGTGCCAACGATCATCGGCATGGCAAGATAATGGCGCACGAGCTCGCTTTTCCTATAACCGCTGGCAAGGAGTGTTCCGATAACCGCGCTTTCTTCCTCGATGGTGGAACCGGTCAAGATCACGAAGACGAAAGCCATGATAGCGATAATCATCCACAGCAGAACGCGCCACATCTGCTGATCGCCGACAACGTCGTCGGCCGCATACGTGATGCCGTTGTTGGCATCCGCATCGATGAAGTCGCTGACGGCGACGTTGGCGCCCGAGAGGGCATCGGCGATATCCTCTTCCAGGTCGACGCGGTCGGCATCGGAAAGACTCCGGTTATCGCACGTGAACGAGTAAACATAGCGCAGCTTTCCCTGATCGAACGAGTCGAACGCGCTTTGCGTGACCAATCCAACGCAGAACGATTGCGCGTTGAACACGAAATCAGAGTTCTTCTCGAACAGCGCCTGATAATCGGACAACGAAACGATGCCGCAAATCCTGAACGATTTCCCGCCCACGGCGATCGAGTCGCCTAGCCCAAGGCCATGATGGACCGCGTACACGCGATCGATGGCGAGCTCATCGTCGGCTTGCGGGGCGCAGCCTTCGTAATATGCGGCGAGATCGACTTGCGTTCGGTCGGCAAAAACGCGCATCACATGAGCAGCGCCTTCGGGCTCGTCGGCGTATTCCAAAGATACGTCGCGGCTGAAATTGGAGAAAACCTGGACACCAAGGTCCTCGACGGCACGTAGGTTCTTGTCGGAAACCTGGAAGTTAGCGATGAACTGACCGTCTTCTTGATTGTAGGTGTCGCGGACCTCGCCCTGCAACTTCTCGATGCTACTTGCAGCAACGAGAAAACCCGCGGTCAACGAGATCGCAACCGCCATAAGCAAGAATATCCCCAGGTATTTGCCAAGGTTGTTCTTCAGTTCGCGGGGAAACCGCTTCGATAGCGCAGACATGACAACCTACCATTCGAGATCGCATGCGGCAGTGCGCACCGGATTGACGCGATCCTCCACCAGCGCACCGTCGTGCAAGCGCAAAACCCGATGCGCCATGTTCGAGATCGCATTATTGTGGGTGACGATGACGATCGTGCAACCGTAATCGCGATTAACCTCCTCCATCAAACGGAGAATCTCCTTTGACGTGGTGTAATCAAGCGCTCCGGTAGGCTCGTCGCACAAAAGCAAGCTAGGGTTCTTAACCAAAGCACGCCCAATCGCGCAACGCTGCTGCTGTCCGCCTGAAACCTGGCGCGGGAATTTACCGCGATGATCCCACAAACCCAGGGACTTCAATAAATCATCGATCGGCAAGGCGTTCTTGCTTAAATGCGCGGTGACCTCGATATTCTCACGGATAGTAAGATCGGGCACCAAATTGTAAAACTGGAAGACGAACCCCAGCTGACGTCTGCGATATTCCCCCAGCTCTTTGCCGGAGAGCGAAGTGAGCTCCTCGTCGCCAACGCGAATCGTGCCGGCATCGGCATCCTCAAGACCGCCGACGATATTTAGAAAAGTCGACTTGCCCGAACCCGATGGACCAAGAAGAACGCATATTTCCCCTTTGCCAACATCGGTCGATATCCCACGAAGAACCTTTGTGCGCGCATCCCCTTCGCCATAAGATTTCTCAAGGTCACGCACGGAAAGAAACGGATTGTCAAGCATTTCTATCCTTTTTCCTTCTTCTGATAGTTGTATTTCTCTAACTTACGATTCTAGATACTAAGTGAGCCGATAGCAACTCTTTTGTTAGCTTGGTGTAATTTTACGAAATACAGCCCTTACGGCTGCGTCGCGAACGATCGGCGCAACAATCCCCCTTCAGCCTTTGGAGTGATTCTTACGTCTGGGTTACGGCTCTTGAATCTTGGGAAATCGGCTGTTAGGGTACCTCTCCGCTATGAACGAACTGAACGAGGCATACACCCTGAATCGCGAGCTCCCCATGCCGGGGGCTTTGTCCGACATTTGCCGAAAAGCAATCGCCCAGCCCGCCTTCAAGCAGTCGCTTTCTTCCTATCGCAGCTGAATTCGCGCTTTATCAAACGCGAATCCGCCTGCCGCCGCACCATCGACCTGCGGCAGGCAATCCCCATAGCTGCGAAAGGAACCTATGTCTAGCACTACTGTTTCCGCGCCCACCAACGGGCGCATCACCGGCACCCAAATCCACATCGTCGCCGTCGTCGTCCTTGGCGCCTTCTTGGCCCTGTTGAACCAAACGGTGATGTCCCCGGCACTGCCGGTCATCATGGCCGACTTCAACATCGATGCCTCTACTGCTCAGTGGATCATGTCCATCTACCCGCTGGTCAGCGGCATCATGGTGCCGGTATCGGCGTTCCTCATCGACAAGTTCAGCACCCGTAAGCTCTTCTTCGGAGCCACGCTGGTATTCGCTCTTGGCACGCTGATGTGCGCCGCGGCGCCCGATTTCACCACCCTCATCGTCGGCCGCGTGCTTCAAGCCGCAGGCTCAGGCGTGCTCATGCCGCTGGTCTCGGTGGTTCCCATGCTGGTCTTTCCCGTTGAGAAACGCGGAACCGCTATGGGCATGGCGGGCATCGTCATGTCAGCCGGCCCCGCCGTCGGCCCCGTCGTCGGCGGTGCCGTGATCGACGCCTACGGTTGGCGCACGATGATCGGCGCGATCGTGCCCTTTGCGTTCGCGGTGTTGGTTCTGGGCATTTTCATGCTGAAGAACGTAGGCGAGCTTAAGAACCCGAAACTCGATCTTGTCTCGGTTGCCCTTTCCACCATCGCTTTCGGCGGCTTGTTGTACGGCTTCTCGAGCGCCTCGTCGTTCGGCTGGGGCAGCATCGTCGTGTTGGGCTCCATCGCCGCCGGCATGATCTGCCTGGTGTTGTTCGTCGTTCGACAAGGACGCATCGACGACCCCCTGCTTCAACTGGGCACGCTGAAAACGCACGAGTTCCGCGTAGCGGCCATCATCGTCACGCTCATCAACGCCGCCTGCCTGGTTACCAACACGCTGTTGCCCCTTCTTTTGCAAACCGCCCTGGGCGCTTCAGCCTTCGAAACCGGTATGGCAATGCTGCCTGCCGCTGCAGTTGGCATCATCATCAGCCCCATCTCGGGCATCGTCTTCGATAAATTCGGCCCACGCGTTATCTCGATCTTCGGCCTGATGCTGATGACCGGGGCCCTGTTCCTGCTCTCGCTTTCGACAGCGAACACGCCCATCGCCGTGGTTGCGCTGTTCTGCATGCTGCAAGCTGCCGGCCAGGCTCTGGCGAACATGCCCGTGAACACATGGGGCGTCAACGCCTTGAAGAACGACATGATCGCCCACGGCAACGCCATCGCCAACACCGGTCGTCAGGTTGCCGGCGGCTTGTGCACAGCGCTTATCATCACGGTCATGACCAGCGTTACCGCATCTGCCAGCACGAGTGCCAGCATCCAAGTTGCCACGGCTACGGGCGCCGGCGTCGCCTACAAGGTTTGCGCCGCTATCGGCCTGGTGTCGCTGATCTACGCCATCGTGAGCGTTCGTCCTTCCAAGAAAACCGCTTCTCAAACCAAGGAGGCTTAAGCTATGTCCGAGATCCTTTCCGAGCGCATCCCGCTTGAGTTCGAAGGCACGCCCATTTCAAGCATCATGATCGAAGACCCCTTCACCTGCTCGAAGAACAGCACGATCTCCGACGTGGTTCGCATGCTTGCCGAAAACGAGGTAACGAGCATGCCCGTCGTCGACGAGCGCAAGCAGGTCGTTGGGTTCATTTCCGACGGCGACATCATGGGAGCCATCGCGCAGCACCGTGCACGAACCATCTTCACCGGCGGCGACGCGTCGATGCTGTACTTCGACGATCAAACCCTCGAGCAGCGCATCGACAGCCTGAAAGACCGAAACGTCATGGACTTCGCCACACGCAAGGTTGTTTGCGCGCGGCCAGAACAAAGCATCGCCCGCGTGGCCGATATGCTGGCGAAGAAGAAGTTCAAGAAGCTTCCCGTGGTGGACGACGAGGGAAAGCTGGTCGGCGTCATCCGACGCTCGGCCATCACCAAATACATCTTCAACGTCATCTTTCAATAACGAAACGCAAGAGAAGCGAGATAGGCGGTGTCGGACTTGTTCCGCGCCGCCTTTTTCGCGCCCAAGCTCAGATAACCCACACGTCTTGCGCATCCGCAGCGACGGAGCCGTGACAAACGTTACGGCCAACCAGACCAAACGCCTTTCAAACAGCCGCCCAACAGCTATCGAACGGGAATTGCCAATATGAAAGCGAACACCCTATCCCCCGTTAGCAGGCATTAGAATCAACCGAAATCGAAAGGACGGGGATGGGCAACCAGGACGAATACCACGCCGCACGACTTGAACTTGCCGCCGAGACCGCAAGCATCTTGGAGGGGGCACGCGAGATAATCGGGCTTATCGCAAGCGACCCCACATGGAACGGCGAGTCGACGGCACTGGGGCAGGTTGCTGTCCTTTTGGACGTCGGACTTGGTCATGCAGGCAAAAACCTTGAGGAGCTGACGCGCATCGAGAACCTTGGGCTTGAATGAAGATGAAGCGCGGCGATATACGACACGATATGAAATTGCTGCGCTGAAACGTGGCTTGATATCTTGCAGGATATCAGCTTTATTTACAGCGGCAATACGCTTGCCGCATGGACATGGCCACCAAAAAGAAACAGCTCGGACGAGCAGTGGAACGTGAGCGATCTAAGCAGAAGCTCACCCAGCGTCAGCTTGCTTACATGGCCGACACCACGCAAGCCGAGATCTCGAAAATCGAGAACGCAACCTCAGACGTCAAGGTCAGCACGCTGATCAGAATCAGCGAGGCACTTGGCATCGAGGTGCGCGAGTTCTTCTCGTTCTAGCGCTCGCGCCTTGAAACGATCAGAGCGGTCGGAGCGCATGCTCCGACCGCTCTTCATTAACTTGCGATTCTTGCGCTTCCCCATGCATTCTCGCGCTGAGCGACACGGGTGATGCTCACCGTGGTCAAGGCGGGCTCGCCTTCGGGCAGCGCGTCGTTATACAGCTTCAAGCATTCCTGCATAAGCAGATCAGCGCGAAGCGCGCCGGTGTCGTGCGCTTCAAGCGCGAAATGAGCAACTTCAGGGCGTTCCTCATCGAACATGATGGGCTCGACCAGATGATCAGCCACATGGAACACCTTCTCTTTCTTGCGACGAATGCGCACGATGTCCTGAGGAACGGGCAGGCTACCGGGAGCGCGCGAGAACTCGACCTCGTAAACGCTCACCGGATAGGCAACCGACGCGGCCTTCGCATGCGAATCGATGTAATAGGCGTCCTGAACCATCAGGTCGCGCACGCTTGCCGCCTTAAGCGCCGCAAGCGCCTTATCGGCGGGAACGTACTCGCGCAACTGGATATCGAAGATCTCACACGTCGATCCGACACCGACGGGCAGCGCCGCGCCGAATGCGATTTTCATATGCGGCGAAAAGCCTTGCGAAATGGCGAAAGGCAATCCCGCACGACGAACCGTGCGCTCAAGAGCATGGGCGACCTCAAGATGCGACAGAAGCGCCAGACGATCGCGTTCGATGTATGTGGCACGAAGCACGAAGCGACGGCCGGGCTGTTCAGCGTTGACGTTTTTCTCGCTCATTTGCTTACCTCAATCCGCCAAGCACGCGAGGAGCCGCGAGCTCGTTTTCAACCTTCATGCCAGGGCATACGCCGCACGCCGAGCAACGTTCGAACGAACAGTCGGGGGTGGTGATGGCCTGCGACGCCAACTCGCGCTCGTGACGCAGGAAACGCGTGCTCACACCCGTGGAGACATGCTCCCACGGAAGCACGTAGTCAAGCGGGAAGGTAGTCTGCGCAAGACCGGCAACGTCAATGCCGATATCGATTGCGGCGGCAGCCCACGCTTCCTCGTCGAAGTGCTCGTCCCATGCGTCAAAGCGGGCGCCACGATGCCACGCGCCTTCAACCAACGCGGCGGTTTCGCGGCCGCCGCGACTCATGATGGCCTCGATGAAGCTGGTTGCCGCATTGTGCCAGTGCACGATGACCGAACGGCGCTTCACGCTGGAGCGAACCAGATTCACGCGACGAACGGCCTCTTCGGGAGCGATCTGGCCGTCCCACTGGAACGGGGTCTGAGCCTTCGGCACGAACAGGGCGAGCGACGCGCTGATCTGAACAGCGCCCTTCTGCTCGCGCGGAACGGCGGCCACAGCACGGTCGTAAGCGCGCTCGCACAAACTCGCGATTCCGCGCAGGTCGTCATCGGTTTCGGTGGGAAGGCCAACCATGAAGTATAGCTTGCAACGACGCCACCCCATCGAGAAGGCCGCGTCGATAGCCGAGAACAGGTTCTCCTCGGTCACGTTCTTGTTGATGACGTCGCGCAAACGCTGCGTACCGGCCTCGGGGGCGAACGTCAATCCGCCCTTCTTCTTGCCCGCAACCAGCGCAGCCATCTCGGCGCCGAACGAATCAAGGCGCTGCGAGGGGATGGAGACGCGCACGCCGGTGCCGTCGCATGCCTCGTTCAGGCGCGTGAGGATCTCGGCGATCTGAGAGTGATCGGTGGTGGAAAGCGAGGTCAAGCTGACCTCGTCGTAGCCCGTTTCCTTAAGGCCCGCAAGAACGGACTGCACCACGTTGTCGGCGGAACGCTCGCGCACCGGGCGATACATCATGCCCGCCTGGCAGAAGCGGCAGCCGCGCGCGCAACCGCGCAGGATCTCGACATTCAGGCGGTCATGAACGGCCTCGGCGAACGGGACGATGCACGGCTCCCAACCGGGACTTTCCGCAAAGCCGGTGAACAGCTGCTTCTCGATATGGGCGGGAAGTCCCTCTTCAAGCGGCTCGATCCACGAGCCCGCGGCCTGCGCCTCGTCGGTATCGCGCCAACGATACAAAGACGGCACGTACCAGCCAGGCTCGGTTGCGAGCTTTCGAAGAACCTCTGCGCGCGTGGCGCCTGCCTTGCGCTGGTCCCTGATGAACTCCAGGCCATCGGGCAGCATGACTTCGCCCTCGCCCACACAGAACGCGTCGAAAAACGGAGCGTACGGCTCGGGGTTGTATGCACACGGGCCGCCGGCGATGACGAACGGATCGTCCTCGGAGCGCCCGTCGGCATGCAAGGGAATGCCGCTCAGATCAAGCATCTCAAGCACGTTCGTGGCAACAAGCTCGTGCGAAAGCGTGACGCCCACCGCATCGAACTCGGCCAAGGGCGCGCAGCTTTCGATTGAGAACATGGGGATACCCTCGGCACGCATCTTGTCGGCCATGTCGGGAGCAGGCAGGAATCCGCGCTCGGCAGACAGGCCCTCGCGGGCATTCACGACGTTCACCAGAATGCGGAGTGCCTGGTTGGGCTGACCGACTTCGTAAACGTCGGGGTACACCATGCAGAAATGGAAATCGGCGTCTTCCTTGTAGACGCTTCCCCATTCGTGGTTGATGTATCGCGAAGGACGCTCGGCAGTCGAGACGATCTCGCGAACGCGGGGCCAAAGATCAGTGAGCTTGGACATCGTCTGGGTTTCCCTTCAGGCAGAGAACAGCCTGGATCGCACGACGCATCAAGCGAAGGCGATCCAGGCGATGCTGATCAAATGATAGTTGAAATACGTTTAAGCGACAGGCTTGGTTTCCATCGAGCGCACTTCGGCGACCCTGTCGCGCACCTGCGAAGCGGCTTCCCCTGCAAGAGCGGCGGCTTTCTCAACCACGCGAGTCACGCCGGCGACGTTCTCGCCGCCCTCGAAGTACTCGATAACCGCACGACCCATAGCCTCGGTACCGCCGAAACCGACGCCGGCGCGAATGACGCCGCCCAATGCGGGAACATATCCCACAGCAGTACGGGCAATCGAGCGGCAACCGAAGGCGCCGCCAACCACTGCCAAGATCTCCTTCGCGCGCTCCATTCCCATGGGGCGTCCATAAGCGGCGGCGATCTGCAGGACCATCTTCGCTTGGTTGAGCGTCATGATAGGCATGTCGGCTGCCTTCAAGAACGGAACCAAACCAACACCTGCGTTCTGCAACGCAGTTTCAGAAACAGCCTCAAGAGCAAGCGGTTTGCGAACGAACGGGAAGGCCAGCGCGAACGCCAGGCGCTTGGAACGACAGGCGACGGCGATCCACTCACCCATGCGCATGTCGAGCGCCGCAGCCGCCTCGTCATCGAGAGGCATGGGATCGGCCATGGCCTCTTCCTCGGTGATCTGCGCGGCGTGCATCATGCCGGACAGGCCCTTCGTCATATCGGCAGCCTGCTTGGGAACGACGCGCGAAACCACCTTGCAAACGTTCTTCGCGATGGTTCGCTCGGGGTCGCTGGGAACAACCAGATCGCCCTCGGGGATAGGCGCGCTCGCCGCTGCGGCGATGAGCTCGACGCGAGCGGGCTGAGTGGCGCATACCATAACGGGAACGCCCGCGCTGCGGATTGCCGCGGCCGAAGGCCCAACCACGTCGGAAGATCCCGCGACGATGATGGCCGCGTCGTCGGTCGGGCATACGCTTGCGGGCCGGTCTCCCAGATAGCTAAGCGTAAGGCGCACCGTGGCCAATTCGCTGGCAAAGGATTTACGCACATGGGCGATAAGATCGGCAGGGGCCGAATCGTCGATGTAAACGCTAACAGAAAGCGGGGTTTTACGCGCAGCCTCGAGATTGGTTGCCTCGTCGAGCAGCTCAGTGATATCAACGGGTAGTTGCATAGGACGCCTTTCGCCCGGATTGATTGCTACATGCCCACACCGAGCCGATAAGACCCAACAGGGCAAAGTTGACCATCATGAACGAAGAGCCGTAGCTCATGAACGGCAGGGGGATACCCGTGATGGGCATGAGCCCGCACGTCATGCCGATGTTCTCGAGGATCTGGAACAACCACATGCCGACGATGCACATGACCAAGACCAAACCGAACATATCGTTCGATGACCTTGCAATACGAAATGCTATTACAACCAGCGAGATATACAGGCCAAGCAGCACCAGAACACCGAAAAACCCGAGCTCTTCGGCAAGCACGCAGAAGATGAAGTCGGTGGGTGCCTCGGGCAAAATGCCCAGCGCATGCTGCGTTCCCTGCATGTAGCCCTGACCGAACAGACCGCCCGAGCCAATGGCGATCATCGCCTGCTGAAGGTTGTAACCTTCGTCGGAAAGGTCGGTGGAGCCCTGGTTCATGAACACCAGCAGACGGTTTCGCTGGTACTGCTTGAGCAGCTTGTACTGATGCGGGTTGCTGGTCTCATAAATGATCTGATCGACCACGAACACCATGGCGATAAGCGCTATGCCAACCGCCAGCGTTATCAGCAGGTACTTCGGACGGGCGCCGCCAACCACAAGCGCGACGGCGGCGATGAAGATGTACACCAAACCGGTTCCCAGGTCAGGCTGCGTCATGATGCAGAAGAACGGGACCAACATCAGGCCGACGGCCTTCAGATATTCACGCAAGTCATCCAAGTGGCCGTTGTAGCGAGCCATGATGCTGGCATCCATGAGGATAACCGTGATCTTAGCGAACTCGCCTGGCTGAAGCTGAATGCCGATCTTGATCCATGACGTCGCACCCATGGTGTTCACGCCGATAATCGGAAGGTGCGGCGACAAGATGAGCACGACGTTGATGATCATCAGGATTTTCGTCATGTCTGACAGGCGCCGGTAATCGAACTTCCAGAAGGCGACCATGGCCACAACACCCACCGCGACACCCATCAGCTGTCGCGAGAAGTTGTAGTCGACATCGGACGACACAGCGGAGTACACGACGATCAGGCCGTACACGGTAAGCGCGCATACGACGACGAGAAGCGGCATATTCAGCGACGGGAAACGTGAAGGGCGCACCATGCGCGGCGTTCGCGAACCGGCTGAGCGCACCGTTGAAATCTGCGGTAACTGCGGCATGTCCCCTCCTAGTCCGTTCGTCCGCCCGACGAGCCGCCGTATTCGACCGACTCGCCGCTTGATGCAGCGACAACGCCCACGTCGGTAAGCTCGCCGGCATCGTACGCCTTAAGGGCGCCCATGATCTGAGCGCCAATAGGACCCGCGGCGGAAGCGCCGCCACCGCCCTGCTCAACCAACACGGCGCATACGTATTTCGGGTTGTCGAACGGCATGTAGCACACGAACCACGCGTAGTCGTCCTTGCCCGCAACCTCGCCCGTACCGGTTTTGCAAGCGATGTCGTCAAGGCTGACGCCCGCTTCCTCAAACGCTGTGACCAAGTTGGCGGAACCCGCGGCCACGTCATGAAGGGCATCGCGCACGGTTTCCAGATCCTTCTCGTCAACATCAGGCGTGGCAAGCTCTTGCGACTTGTACGTGATGGCAGGCGTGGTGCTGTCGGAGTTGCGAACCTCCTTCAGCAAGTGCGGCTTCATCATGGTACCTGTTGCGATGCCGCCGTAAGCAACGGCGATCTGCAACGGCGTAACCAGAACGTCGCCCTGACCGATGACCATGTTGGTAAGGTCACCGCCGCGCCAAACGCCCTCGGTGGGAACGTCCACCCAGTGTTGCGCCTTCCATTCGGGCGTGGGGATGCGGCCCGCTTCCTCGCCTGAAATATCGACGCCGGTGGTTTTGCCGAATCCGTATTTCTCGACCTCTTCCTGCATGGCAGTGTCGGAAAGCTTGCCGCCCTGCGATTTACCCGCGAAGTAGAAATCGTAGGCGATCTCGTAGAAAACGACGTCGCACGACTGAACGATGCCCTCGTGGAAGGTGATGTTGCCATGACCGGACGAAAGCCAGCATTTCTGGATATCGCCCGAACCGAAACCATCCCACGAGCCGGTGCAGTTCCATTCCTTCTTCTTATCGGCGAAGCCGTACTTCAACGCCGCCAAGCCGGTGAACGACTTGAACGTCGAAGCGGCGGGATACGTGCCTGAAATGCAACGGTTCAAAAGCGGGTAATACGACTCGGCGGATTCGTACAGATCCCAGGTATCCTGCGAGATGCCGCCGATGAACGTCTGGGGGTTGAAGGTTGGGTAGCTCGCCATGGCGACGATGCTGCCGTCGGTGACGTCCATGGCCACCACGGCACCGGCAACACCTTTGCCTTCGCCGATGATGCCCGTTGGGGCGATAAGGTCTTTAAGGGCCGTTTCAGCCACGTACTGAACGGGCGCCTTGATGGTGAGATAGACGTCGGAACCACGCGAGGGGGCCGTCTCGCTCACCACCGACACAACATTGCCGTCGGCGTCGGCCATAACGGTACGGAGGCCATGTTCACCGGCCAAGATCTCGTCGTAGGCGGCCTCAACGCCGCTTTGCCCGATGCTATCGCCGAGTTCGACGTTGCGGTTCTTCGGCATGCTGGAAAGGATGTCCTTGCTCACCGAGCCGGTGTAACCCACCGCATGGGAAGCCAAGGCACCGTACGGATACGAACGCATGGATCGCTCTTGAATAGTGACGCCCGAGAAGGCGTCGGAGTGCTCGGCGATGAACGCGACGTCGCGCATGCGGGCATCGCTTGTCACCACGCGCTGGCTCTGCGCACCTGACGAGTTGTCCAAGATACGGCTTCGGACAACGTTGTACGGAATGCCCAAAACAGTGGAAAGGCGCTGGACGACATCATGGTCGTCAGCCACGTCGGCGTCGGCAAGAACGGTGAGCGCCGAGCGGTTCTTCACGATAGCGATGCCGCCGGCGTCGTAAATGTAGCCACGCGGTGCGGGCGTTTTGATCTTGGAGTACTTATTCTCTTCAGACTGGCTTTCGTACGAGCTGGAGGCAAGCACCTGCATGCTCCACAGCTTCGCGGTAAGCGAGCCGAAAATGGCCGCAGCCAGAACGCCCATGGCCACGAAGCGCGAGCGCACGGCGTCGGAAATACGACCGGTCGAAGAGGTTTTCGGCGCGGAAGATTCGGAGCTTGCGCCCAACGTGCGCGGACCCGTTCCACCCACAGGGGTGTCGTCGAAGGTGGTTTGCACGCCGAACGTATCGATAGACGACACGCTGTGCTTTCCGCCAACCAGCGGCTCACCCGAACGGTTCGAGCGCACGCGGAAGAACACCACAACGGCGATGACGCAGACCACCAGTACGGCAAGTCCGACAAGAACAGCCTGCAGCACACTACCACGTCCTAGCGCAATTGCGTGGCGACGATCGGAGATGCCGGGCCGCCCGACGAGAAGAAGCGCGATGCCAAGGGGTACAGGATGAAGGCGATGACCGAATCGTAGATAGCGCACGGAAGCGCACGGAAGATGAGCGCGTCGATGAAGCTCGCATTGTAACCGGTTGCCAGCAGGAAGATACCGTAAACAAGCTCGGTCAGAAGCATGCCTGCGCTCATGACCGCAATGGGCATGAACAGCGTGTCGTTCTCCATGGTGGCGAAAACACGCGCGCCGACGTACGCGAACAGCGTGAACGCGAATGCCATGGCGCCAACGACGCCTCCCGACAGGAAGTCATACAGAAGACCCAAGACGAACGGCATGACGCAACCGAACGACTGAGAACGCGTCACAGCGCACAGGAACACGAACACCATGACGAAATCAGGCATAGCATGCCCGATGGCGATATAGGGAGCGAGGATGAGTTGCAACAAGAAGGCAACCACGCCCGCTATGGAAAGAACGAAGACGTCGTGGGAATCCGTCACGCGCGCCACCTCCTCTTCAATGAAAATCCGCTAGCCAGCATGAACGGCATTACTGAGCGGACGAGCTTGCAGACGAGCCACTTGCACTCGAGCTTGAGCTTGCGCTGGAGTCCGAGTCGTCGGCGGCCGTCACGACGATGACGTTCTCAAGCTGGGAGACGTCATCGTTCATGCTCACGACGATGCGACCAGTCGCGTTCGCCGTGGTTTTCTCGACGCTGACAACAGTACCCACGATAAGGCCCGACGTGTAGCTGCCGCCCAAACCTGACGTGATCACCACATCGCCGACAACGGGGATCGAATCCTCGGGGATATCCTCCAGATAAAGAAGGCCCTCAAGTGAACCGCGCACGATGCCGTTCGTGCGGCTGGACTGAACCATGACCGCAGCACCCGAATTGGGGTCGGTAAGCAAGCGAACCGTAGCGGAATGCGTTTCAACACGCGACACCTGGCCGACAACGCCCGACGAACCCATAACTGTCATGCCGCTTTGCAGGCCATCGGCAGAGCCCTTGTCGATAGTGACGGTTTGGTTCCAAGCATCGAGGCTCTTCCCTACTACCGTGGCGGTGACGCCGCTGACGCCCGATTTGCTCTTGATGTCAAGAAGGCCCTGAAGGCGCTCGACCTCGATGCGGTACTCGTCCGCCTGGGCAAGTAACAGACGAAGCTGGCGGTTCTGCTCGCGAAGCTCGGCAAGGGTCGCGTCGTCGGCGGTGGCGTCGGCAACCGAGTCGCCCGTCGATTCGATGGCGGAGCCCACATGAGCCCCGACGTTGCGCATAGGCGATGCAACCACGCCGAAGGCGCCTTGGATGGCGTGCAGCGGGCCGCCGTCGCCCTCGCGGCAGTAAACAGTAGTGAGAACAAGCGACGCCGCAAGCAACGCACCGAACACGATGCGCCGCACGGACGCCGCTCCATTTTGTTGAAAATTCAAAGCCATAGGCGAAAACGCACTACTTAGTCCTCATGAGGGTCTGGCGAAGCGCGGTGGGGGTTTCGAGAACCTTCATACAGCCGGTTACGACGTTGGTGAGCGCCGTCTCGGAAACCCAAACCGGAATCTCAAGCTCCTGCGTGAGGAAACGGTCGAGGCCCGAAAGCAGGCCGCCGCCGCCCGTAAGCAGGATGCCGTTCTGGATGATATCGCTGGCCAGGTCAGGGTTGGTTTTCTTGAACGTTTCCTTGATATTCAGAACCATCTCGGAGCACGGCTCGATAAGAGCCTGGCGAACGTCCTCGGACTGAATGGTGACTTCCTTGGGCTGCTCGGTGATGACGTCCTGGCCGGAGATGATCATGTCACGCTCGCGACCGTCCTCGAACGGGAGGATGGAACCGATCTTGATCTTGATGACCTCGGCCGTGCGCTCGCCGATCTTGATGCCGAGAAGATCGCGCAAATGCATGGAGATGGCCTCATCCATGCGGTTGCCGGCAAGGCGCAGCGAGGAAGACGTGACGATGCCGCCCAAGGAAATGACGGCGACCTCGGTAGTGCCGCCGCCGATGTCGACGACCATCGAGCCGGTAGGCTCGGTAACGGGCAGGTCGGCGCCCATAGCGGCCGCCATAGGCTCCTCGATGAGGTAGGCCTGACGAGCGCCCGCCTGAATGGCAGCCTCGAAAACGGCACGCTTCTCGACGGAAGTGGCGCCGCAGGGAATGCAGATGACGATGCGCGGCTTAGCCTGCCACGGGTACTTACGGGGCGCGGCCTTGTTGATGAACGCCGAGATCATGGCCTCGGTGACATCGTAATCGGCGACGACGCCGTCTTTCAGAGGATGCTCGGCGGAAAACGCGTCGGGCGTGTGGTTGATCATGTTCTTAGCTTCGTGGCCAACCGCCAAAACGCGATGCGTGCTTTTCTCGATCGCGACAACCGAAGGCTCGTTGATGACGATGCCCTCGCCTGCGATTGCAATCAGCGTGTTCGCAGTGCCAAGGTCGATAGCCATGTCCGTCGACATACCGCCGAAGGAGTCCATGAAGCGATCTAAAAAGGACATCAGGTGCAACCCCTTGAATCTCGTTTAAGTTCCGTTTAGGTCAAAATACCTAGTCGTGCAAGTAAACAAGAATATTAGCACAGGCGCAACGAACCGTTCGCCGCCCATGGACCCCGACTAATGAAATCCATACCACGACGAAAATCCATACCTTACGAAAAAGCTAATGAACGCTGCAGCTGAAGCACGGGTCGTACGCACGAACAAGCTTCTCGATCTCGGCGCGGATCTTTTCAGGCGACGCGTCGATCTCAAGCATGTTCTCGGCAAGGAGAAGCATGTCGCCTTCCAGGTTCGCCACGTTCTGCGCGGTCGGGGTGATGATGGACGCATGAACGACGCGGCCCTCACCGTCAAGCTCAAGCTCGTGAAAAACGGTGCCGCGCGGAGCCTCGGTGAAGCCCGTCCCCTTGCCCGCGCAAGGCGCGAACGTCACCGGCTCGCTTGAACCCTCGAACTCGTCGTTCGCAAGGCGGCGGCACAGCTCGGCGCAGCGCTCGAGCGCGTCGACAAGCTCGACGGCCTGCGCGACGTTGTTACGGAACGGGTTGAGCTCGGGCGGACGCAGCCCCGCCTTGGCGGCGGCGACCTTGGCCGTCTTGCTGAGCTTGTCCCACGAGGCGTTCACGCGCGCAAGAGCACCGGTGAAGTAGTTCGAGCCCGTGGCATGCGAACGCGCGAACAGCGCGGCGGAATGATCGACCTTGTATTCGTCGACGTTCTCGTCGACGTCGTCGGCGTCAAACGAAACGCCTGCGTGAACGAACGTCGCAATGCGCGAATCGGCAACGGCGTAACGGTCGTCGGCGGTCATGGCAAGGAAGTCGCCCGCGGTCTGGATATCAGGCGTACGGAACGAATTGAACAGATCGACGGTCTGCACCGCGAACGGGATGGACGCCTCAAGCTTGTCGGCAAGCTCGAGGTATTCCTCGCGCGTGATCTCGTGCGTGAAACCACCCACCACAGCCGTGATCGGGTGAATGGAGCGGCCGCCCACCTTCGTGCACAGCTCGTTGCCCAGGGCCTTAAGACCAAGCGCCTTGTCGAACAGCGCGGGATCGGACTGGGCCAGGGGGAACACGCTTGGCTGGTTCAGGAAGTCGGGGGCGGCAAGCACGAACAGATGGGTCGCGTGGTTCTGCAGATACGAGCCGTACACCAGAAGCTCGCGAAGGGCCTTGGTGCGGTCGGTCACCTCGACGCCGAAAATGCGTTCGATGGCCAGCAAGCTGGTGACCACGTGACTTGCCGAGCAAATGCCGCATACGCGCGAGGCGATGTAGGAAACCTCGGTGTAGCTGCGGCCGCGAACCATGCTCTCGAACAGGCGCGCGGGTTCGATGACGTTCATCTCAACGGTCTGAACGGCGCCGTCCTCGATCACGACATGAACGTTGCCGTGTCCCTCGACACGGGCAAGGTGGTCGACTTTGATTGATGCGGTGCTCATAAGGCCAGCCTATCGATTCTGAGCCGATGCAAGATCGACTTGGTTGAACATTTCCAGTGCCCGATCGAAGTCTTCAACGGGGATACCGTTCCTTCGGCAGGCTTCGCGAGCCGAATCGAGGTTCGCGTCGGGGGACAAACCCGCGCAACCGAAGCACGGGCGACCCAGGTTCACGCAACGGCCGCCGCAGTCGGCGCGCGTTACCAAGCCCAGGCACAGGCGACTCTTCTCGAAGAAGCACTCGCTTTCGTTGCGCTTGCACTCGCCGCACATGGTGCGCATGGGAAGCGCCTTGTTCGATCCGTACAGCGCGCGCTGCAGGATGTCGATGAAGTTGTACGGATCGATCGGGCAGCAACGCACCTCGTAATCGACTTTGATGAACTCGCTAACCGCACGCGGGGAGACCATCTCGCCGCATGCGCTGGGAGCGCCCTCGTAAACCTCGGTGATGCGCGATTCGAAATCAGGCTGAGCCATGCCGGGAATGCCAGCCGTGGTTGCGCAAGATCCGATGGCGATGACCTTGGCCGCCTTCTCGCGAACCCGCTGAACGGTCTCCATGCCCTCGCGCGTGGTGACAGCGCCCTCGATGACGGCGACGTCGAACTCATCGGGCATAGGCTCCGAGGAGGTAAGCTGCCAATAGCGCATGTCTATCTGGCCCAGGACCTCAAGAAGATGAGCCTCGGCATTGGTAATCTGCAACTGGCACCCAAAGCAGCTCGCAAGGCCGACAACGACCACGCGAGGAGGCGCCTGGGTTTCACCCGCTACGCATAAATTGCTCATGCTAGATCGACCCCTGGATGTTCTTCGCTTCCCAATAATTGAAAACCGGGCCATCGACGCACGCGTACTGATGGCCGATCTGGCAGTGGCCGCACTTGCCCATGCCGCACTTCATGCGACGCTCGAAGTCGAGATAGATTCGGTCGTAGCCAATGCCCAGACGGCGCATCTCCTCGATGACGAACTTGTACATGACCGGAGGCCCGCAAACGGCGCCGAACGTATTATCTGGGTCGATCTCGAGCGTTTTCATAGGCTCGGTGACAACGCCCACCGGGCCGTCCCATGTATCGTCGCCATGGTCGACGGTCAGGCGCAGGTCGAAGTCGGTGCGATGGCGCCACATCTCGAACTGGTCGCGGAACATGATGTCTTGAGGAGTACGCGAACCGTACACGATAGTGACCTTGCCGAAGTCGGCGCGCTCGTCGTGAATGTAGTTGATGAGCGAGCGGACCGGCGCGATGCCCAGGCCGCCGGCAACGATGAGCACGTCATGGCCGCGCATCTTGTCAACGGGAAAACCGCGACCGAAGGGACCGCGCAAACCGACGATGTCGCCGCATTGCATGGAATGCAGCTTTTGGGTTACAGAACCAGCGCGGCGGATGCACAACTCGACGAAGCCCTGCTTCGTCGGCGAGCTGGTGATGGAGATGGGGCACTCGCCTACTCCGAACACGGACAACTCAACGAACTGGCCGGGCATCTGATGGAACGCCTCGCGCACGCGCTCGTCGACGATGCGCAGCTCGAACAGCTTCTCGTTCTCGGTAAGCTCGATGATGGAGGTGATGCGCGCCGGCCACGGGCGATACGCGTTCTGGGCAATCATTTCCTCGCCGGTCAGCGTCGCGGGAGCTTCACGCAAGGCATACACCGCAATGCGGTCGACCTGGTCGGCCTCAGCCACGATGTTGTGCTTGTCACTCATCGTCTGCTTCCCCCTTCTTCTCGAAGAATTTCAGCACTTCAATAGGATTGATGCCCGCCTTGCAGGCAGAGACGCAACGGCCGCAGCCGACGCACAACATGCGGTCGTGCGTGACGAAGAAGCCGTTGAGCTTGTGATACATGCGATGACGCACGCGCTCGCGTCCGGTCGGGCGGAAATTGTAGTCGCCCGTGACTTTGGCGAAATCGGGGTTCGTGCACGCGTCCCACGTGCGAACGCGGTTGCCTTCCTTGCCGTTGGGCTCAAGCTCGTCGGTGATGTCGAAGCAGAAGCACGTCGGGCATACGGCAGAGCACGCGGTGCACGAAAGGCACTTGCCGCCCAGTTCGTCCCAGAACGGGTCTGAATGGAAGGCGTCCATGAGCATGGCGACATCCTGGATCTTGGGGATGTCGGGGTTGAAAGCCTTCTGACGGGCACGCGTGGCATGACGGAAATCGATGCGGTCGGTGTCGGTTGCCTCACGCGGGTTGCATGCGGCCTCGAGGATGTTTGCCGCCTCGACGCTGGAAATGCTGACCAGATAGCGATCGCCGATGCGCTGCAGGAACAGGTCGTAGCCGAACTGGACCTCGTCGGCGCCCCACAGGTTGCAGAAACAAGAGTCGGTAGGAGTGCAGCTGATGCCGACGATCATGGTAGCCGCGCGACGGGCGCAATAATACGGATCGGGGTAGTCGCCATCGCGGAACATAAGGTCGATCCTGTTAATGGCGTTGATGTCGCATGCATGCACGCCGAAAATAACACGCGGAACGACGGTCTCGGCGAAATCCTCGACCATGTTCTCGGCGGTGTTGAAACGCATAAGCGTTTCCTTTGGCGGAAGCAGGTACTTTTTCGGAGACGAGCTGGTCGTGGGGTAATCCAAGGCCACCTCATGAGGATCATCGACGACGTCGAAGACGTACGAATCGCCGCGCTTAATGGGCGCGACGACCTCATACGACTGCATGAAGGCGTCGATGAGCGCGGGCATCTCGCTCGCGTCAATTACCCGATAGAGCATTCTTTTCCTTTTCTCGTCTGACGTTTTTCAGCTTAGCGTCGAGAAAACTTTAACATCTTGGTCGCGGATTGCCATTCGCGGTGCGTCTTTTTCGAGCGGTGGCGCAAAGCAGCGTCTGTTCGTCATCTTATGCGGATCGCCCCGCGATACGCCCGCCGCACGATTCACCCGCCGACAGCACATCTAACCCCATACGCACTCGAAGCCGAACGCGAGTCGCATCGCACCATTGCCCTTAAGGCAAAGAAAAAGGCGGCAGCGCATGAAGCACCACCGCCCAAGAAGCCAACAATCGAAACGATTAGTTGAAGAAGATGCCGATCTCACGCTCAGCGGACTCGGGAGAGTCGGAGCCGTGGATGACGTTCTCGTCCATGATCAGGCCGAAGTCGCCACGAATGGTGCCAGGGGCAGCATCAGCGGGGTTGGTTGCGCCCATAAGGGTGCGGACCTTGGCGACAGCGCCCTCGCCGGAAACGACCATCTTAACAACCGGGCCGGAGGTGATGTAGGAGATCAGGCCATCGTAGAACGGCTTGCCCTTGTGCTCGGCGTAGTTGGCCTCGGCCTGCTCCATGGTGACGTTGCCAAGCTCCATGCGCTCGACCGTGAGGCCGGCACGCTCGAAACGGTTGACGATCTCGCCGATGTGGCCATTGCGAACGCCGTCGGGCTTGATCATGGTGTAAGTCTTCTGAACTGCCATTTCGATCCTTTCGTTAATAAGATTCGTTAAAGCGCGGATGCGCTTGATAACCGGTTTTCAGGCAAGTTAGTTCTTGCTGTTGAAGTAAAGCTCGATATCGGAAACCTTCCAGCCAATACCCTCGCGCGAAAGCGTGACCTTGTACTGGATGGAGCCGCCGGCAGAGGTGTTGACGGTGACGTAGGCAACCGAGGTGCTCATGGACTTGTTCACGCCATCGACGGTAGCCGTGCCACCCTGCGGGATAAGGGCCGTCATGGAAGCGACATCATCTTTGGCCACGCTGGAAGCGAAGTTGGAAGCCGAGCTAGAGGGGTTGTTGAACACCTGCTGAACGACGGTTTCCTGCTGCGGGTAGCCATAGCCCATGGCGAACGCGCCAACAGCGGCGGCCGCAAGGGCAACGACGAGCACGATAACAACCAGCAGGATCTTCAAACCCACACTGCGACGCTTGCGATCCTTCTTGGCCAAGCCGCGCGACCACTGCTCAAGCTCCTCGTCGGAAGAATTGAAGAAATAATCGTCAGCGCGGTTCTGGTCCTGTTCGGAACCGTAGATGTCGGCATAGTAATAGGCGTCTTCCTCGGACATCTCCTCGGGGCTATCGACCGCGGGGAACATGCCGGTGCCGGATGCAGGTTCGGCTGCGACCACGTCAAGTCCGGAAGTGTCAGCGGAAACCGGAGGCAGAGCCTGCGTCTTGTCGCTAGAACCCTGGGAAACAACGCCAATCGCACGCTGGTAATCGACGCTTGCCGAAGCGGACAGGAAATAGGTCTTGTCCTGAATGGCGTTCTCGAAGGCGTCGACGGCCTGCTGCATCTGCCCGCAGGCGACGTATGCCTGGCCCAAGCTTGCGTACATCTTGTTGCGCACGTCGGGGCTCATGTCAAACTGAAGCGCGCTCTCGTAAGAAGAGACGGCGTCAGCGGGACGGTCGAGGGCCATAAAACAAACACCCAGGTTGAGCAGGGCCTTCGTGGGATCGGGGTTCGACTCGTCAAGAGCTGCCTCACGGAAGGCCACACCGGCCTCGGCCGACTTGCCCTGCTTCATAAGGACGTTGCCCATTCCCATGTACGCCTTGAAGGGCGTGGGGTACTTCGAATCGGACACGGCGATCTCGAAATGCTTGACCGCATTGCCGTAGTCGTGCAGAGCAGCGTACGACATGCCCAAGTTGTAATTGACCGTGCCAACCGCATCGTAAGCGGCATCGGCGGTTGCCTGCGTGTAAGCCTTGACGGCCTCGGCGTTGTTCTTAAGCTTGGTCAGGCAGTTGCCGATCTGGTGGTAAATCAAACCCGTCTCGCCGGGGGCAAGGGGGTTTTCGGTGTCCTGCAGGCAGGAAGTGTACAGGTTGAGCGCCTGTTCAAAATCCTTGGCGGCCGCAGCGGCCTTTGCCTGTTGGAATAGATCGTTGTTCATGAAGGTTCCTTAGTTTGCACCGTTTACGAGATGACGCTACTCGGTGGCGTTCTCGATCTCGATGTGCTCGACCACGTCGCCGACGCGCAGCTTGGCGATGACGTCCATACCTTCGATGGTCTGGCCGAAAACGGTATAGCCGTCGTCGAGGCGATGCTGTGCGCCAAGGCAGAAATAGAACTGCGAACCGGCGGAATCGGGATCCATGGAGCGGGCCATGGCCAATGCGCCGTCCTCATGCTTGTTGTTGGGGTTCGTGGCGAACTCGCCCTTGATGCAGTAACCCGGGCCGCCCATGCCAAGACGGGGGAACATACCGCCGGAAACGCGGACGACCTCGTCGCTGGAGTACTTCTTGGACTCGGGGTCGCCGCCTTGGATAACGAAGCCGGGAACGTAGCGATGGAACTTGGTGTTGTCGTAGAACCCGTCCTTGGCAAGCTCGACGAAGTTGCCGACGTGGATAGGAGCATCGTTGCCGGCCAGCTGAACGCGAATGACGCCCTGGGACGTGGTGACGACTGCCACCTCTTTGCCGTTGGGCTGGTACTTGGGAGTGTAAAGAGCCATAAAGGCGCCTCCTCTTCGTGTTTATAAGCATTTGTGCAAGTAACGCCACTACAGCGACACTGCATACAGATTTTAGTTTAGCAGTATGCGTTTATCGGCGCTTGAAAATACTTACAACCTCTACGTGGTATGTCTGGGGGAACAAGTCAACCGGAGTCGCAAGCTGCAGGTCATAGCCCTGTTCCATGAAACGCGCCACGTCGCGCGCCCATGTAGACGGGTTGCAACTGACATACGCGACGGCCTCGGGCGCAGCCGCTGCGATGTCACCCGGCACGCTGTCGGCAAGGCCGGCACGTGGGGGATCGACCACGAGCGCGTCAAGTTGGCCGAGCTCACGAAGCTCACGCGCGGCGTCGCCACCCACCACATCGACGTACACACCGTTCGCATCGGCGTTGAAACGCAGGTCGCGAACGGAAGATCCCGCCGACTCAACCGCAACGACGTCGGCACCTGCCATGGCAAGCGGAATCGAGAACGTGCCGCCGCCTGCATACAAATCGGCCACGAACTTGCCGTCAACGCCGCCAAGGCCCTCCATCACCTTGTCCACCAGTTTGGCAGCCTGAGCGGTGTTCACCTGGAAGAACGACGGAGCCTGCGTGGAAAATTGCGCGTCGCCGATGCGGTCGCGCCAATAGCCGCGGCCATCAAGCGTCTCGACGCCCTTGATCTTGCGCGCTTTGCCCGGGTCGGCCATCACGCGCACGACGCTGGTCGCCTTAAGCGAATTGCCCAGGATCTGCGCGAAGCGGCTACGCGGAAAGGGGCCGGGGGCCGTCCAAAGGGCGATCTCCAAGTCGCCGGTTACCAGGCTGTGCCTGACGCCCACGCGATAGATTCCCTGATCCTGGCTTCCCTGAGCATAGCGAATGGCGCCGCGAAGAGCTTTCGGGGCCTTCTGGATGGACTTATGCGCAAGCAACGTCTCGTCGACGGTTACCAAGTCATGCGAGCCTTCGCGATAAAACCCCAGGTCGATCTTGCCGTCAGGACGCGTCTTCGCCCCCATCTCGATCTTGTTGCGATAACCCCACTCGCGCTTGGACGGAAGCGTTTGCGCGACGATGCGCTCCGCCTCTTCGGCGGGAATATGCGCCGTGCGCACGAGCTGGGAAACCACATTGTCGCGTTTCGCGCGAAGCTGGGCGCTGTAAGCGATATGCTGCCACGGGGCCGAACCTGTCATGGCATCGCTCAAGCTTGCCGGAGGCACGCGATCGGGGGACGCCTCCACCACTTCGACCAGGCGAGCGCGGGCGAACGAGGACTTTTCCTCGACGATCTCAACCGACACGACATCGCCCGGCGCAGCGCCCTCCACGAACACGGTTTTCCCCGACGGGAGATGACCGACCGCATCGGCGCTGTACGCCATGCGCTCGATGTTCACGTTGATAGCATCCGTCACCGTATGCTCCTTTGCGTTCTTCTCTTTGCAGCACATTTGCAGCTTTTATCTCAAAGCGTTTCAACGCGCCATGATAACGTATAATCAGCGATCGATGCGCCCTAGTAGCTCAGTTGGATAGAGCGTCTGCCTCCGGAGCAGAAGGCCACAGGTTCGAACCCTGCCTAGGGCACCATTTGCATTTTGTACGAACCCGTTGGACGTCAAGTCTGGCGGGTTCGTTGCTTTCCACGTCGTAGTTCAGCGTCACTATGCACTCTTCGTCGCTCACGCTCACCTGGTATACGAACGCCTTCAACAGAGTCGCGTCGTCCAGGGCGGAACCGCATTGAAGGAAGTCGGCCAGCCGCTCGGGGTCTATCTGATCGTCCCTGATCGCCTCAAGGTCGAGCTTGGCGCGGTCGCGCTGGTGCTCAAGCTCCGCTATGCGTTCCTTCGCGCCAGGAGCGATTATGCCCTGCTCGATGGCGTTGAGGATGTTCTTCAGGCCGCGCTCGGCTGCTGAGAGCGATTGGGCGGCCTGCTTGCGCCTCGCCGCCACCTCCGCGCCGTCCGAGCTTTCCGCAACCATGCGGGCTATCCGCAAGGCCTCCTCGCGGTCTTGCAGGAGCGCCCGCAGCGCCTTGACGATCTCGCCCTCAAGCTCCTCGCGCCTCACGGGCCTCACGCAGCCGTCATGGCAGCGGTAGTACTCGTATTTCACGTTCTTGCGCCCGCGCCCGCTCACGCCTTGCAGGTTGCGCCCGCAGCCCGCGCAGATCGCCTTGCCGGAAAGGGCGAAGTCGCCCCAGCTCTCCGCGCTGCGCTCCTTGGCCGCGCGTATGCTCTGTGCCTCCATGAACGTCACCTCGTCGATGATCGCGGGCATGCCGCCCTCTTTGACAACGCCGCCCCACTCGTAGCGCCCCGTGTACTTCCGGTTCTTTACCATCCGCTCGACCATCGAGTAGCCGCACGGGTTTCCCTGCGAGGTCTTGACCCCGCGTGCCGCGAAGTCGCGCGCTATAGAGTTGGTGGTCTCCTTTGCTATGCGCCGCTTGAACGCCTCGCGCACGAAAGCTGCTTCGTCCTCATTGATCACGTACTCGTCGGCCTCGTTGCTGGCGTAGCCGAACACGCGCACGCCGTTGGTCTTGCACTTGAGCGCGTTGCCCTCCATGCCGCGCCTCGTGCGGATCGCGGTCTTCTTCGACTCGCACGCCGCAAGGCCCTCAAGCAGCTTCTCGTAAATGATGCCCTCGGGCGAATCTGGTATCTGCTCAAGCGCCGAGACGAGCTTCACGCCGTGCTGGGCAAGCTCGCGCTTGTATATGGGCGCGTCGTACTCCCCGCGGCTGAAGCGATCCATCATGTACACAAGCACTATGTCGCTCTCGCCGGCGTTGGCCACCATGCGCTGGAACTCAGGGCGGTCATCGGTACGACCGCTTATGGCATAGTCACAGTACTCCGCGACGATGGCGTACCTCTCGCGCTGGCACCACTGGCGGCAGATGCGCAGCTGGTCGTCGATAGAGGCCTCGCGCTGCTTATTACACGAAAAGCGGGCGTATATCACCGCAGTTTTTGGCATAATTGGAAACGGCCTCCTTTCAGAGGTTCTTTAGGAAAGTCCCGCGGGCAGCGTTGCAGCGCTATGACTCCGTGGGGCTTCTTCTTTTTTCTAGCGGTAGAGAACGGTGAAGCTGTAGAGGATCATGTCCGTGTCGCGCGAGTTGACGCACGCAGACATCTTCACGTCAACGACCTGACAACCGCTTTCCTGCACGCGTGCCAATGCGCCGTCCAGGCGCTCGGTTACCTTGTCCTCGAACTGCGTGCCCGTGGAGAACACGGCCTTGCCAGCCACCTGGAACACGAGCGCGTGAAGCTTGCCGTCGTTGACGATGAAGCCCTCCGCATCGCTCGCCATCTTCTTTGCGGCGCTTTTGTTGAACATCCCCATAGCTACTCCTTACCTTTACGCTGGCTCTCGACTTCGTGCCAGTACCACGTTCCCAATAACTCATCGACCGAACATCCGTAGAACTCGGCAAGCTTTATGAGCTTCGACGAGTTGATCTCGCGCTGGCCGCTTTCCATCATTGAGTAAGCCGGTACGCCGATACCGAGCACTTCAGCCACCTCAGGCTGTTTCTTGCCATATTTAAGCCGCGTTTCTTTAAGACGTGTGCCCACCGTGTCCTCCTTACTCCATGGGCATATTGTACAAAAAACTTTACAGATAGTGAATTATCTACTTGCAAAAAGTCCTATGTTCTTCTATATTCACTAATTGTGAAGTTCACAGATAGTGAAGTGGAGGTGCTAATGAACCCAATCGCAAGTGAACGCGTCCGTATCGGCCTGAGCCAGGAGGGACTAGCAAGCAAGCTCGATCTGAAGAGCCGTGCAACTATCGCCGCATACGAGAGCGGTGGCGAAATCCCCAGCTCGAAGCTCATTGCCATGACGCGCCTATTCCATTGTTCGGCAGACTACCTGCTCGGGCTGACGGAGAACAGGACAGTGGCCTAATGCCAGACGATTCCAAGCGAAATCAAGAGAACGAGCCCAAGACCGCCCGTGAGGTCGCTTTCGACACCATGTGCTCGTCGATCAAGCAGGCGTACCGCGAATGGGAGAAAGGAGAGAAGAAGACGGCATGAGGCAATGGTCTACACGTGAACTTCGTTACCTCGAAGAGCACGCCGGAGACGGCGCCAAGCAGGTAGCCAAAGACCTTGGGCGCTCCATCGACTCGGTGAAACATATGGCGCGGAAGTGCGGACTCTCACTCCGCAAGCGCTGTCAATGCCCCCACTGCGGCCAATGGACGTTCCGCCCGCTGAACCGGATCAACGGCTGGTGCATCGAGTGCACGAAGGAGCTTCACATGGCAGACCTCGCCGAACAGGCCAACGCGATGAGGGAGGAGGCGATCAGGGAGAAGAGGAACGACCGTGAGAGACAGCGCCACTACAGCGCGAAGAGCAGGGCTAAAAAGTCGATGAAAAAGAGGCCCTAAAAAGCGCCCTAGCCCTGACCTGCGAAAACACCGAGAGGAAAACGATATGCAGACAAAAAAGAAAGCGAGCGCCCCCCGCTACCACACTTCGGGCACCCGCTACGTAGCCGCCTCGAAAGAGGCTGCATCCATCATACCATTCGAGGGCAAGCGCCCGACTGCGCAGGAGCAGCTTGAGCGCTCGCAGTTCAAGGCGGGCGTCATGGTCGGCTTCCTCGCGGCCCTCATGATCTTCCTCGCCGTGCTCTGGCTCTGGGTCATCCCCACGATGGACCAGGCCGTTGCCGACGCCCAGCGAGCCGTGGGCAGCATGGCGGTGCTCAATGCGTAACGACGAGAGATACCGCCCCAAACCCCAGAGCAACCAGCTTGAGATCTTCGGCCTGGGCATGGCTGGCGAGCAGGACGTTGCCGAGGCCAAGAAGTGGATCGAAGCCAACCCCGAGGCGTGGCAGTTCATGCTCGACAACGCCCGCCGCCTCAAGGAGAAGGGCTACGTGTCGATCAACTACCTGGTGAACATGGTGCGCAACGAGCTGCACGTCGGCTGCAAGAACGGCATAGCCCCCGCCCTTGCCCGAATCATGGAGGCGCGATACCCGGAGCTGCGCGGAGCCTTCAACAAGCACCGCAGCCAGAGCGATGGGTTTTCCGAATGAGCTGGCAGCGCACCCTTGCGGCCACGGCGCACATCACCATGCACCCCGCCCAGCTTGTCGGAAAACAGCGCCCTATGACCGACTACCGCAACCACCGCACCTACACGCCGACCAAGACGCTCAAGGCCGAGAAGGCCATCAAGGACGCGTTCCGCGCGGCATACGGCGAGACATTCGCCGACCACGACGGCCCGGTTGTGATGCGGATCTCGACCACCAGGCCGCTCGCGAAGAGCAACCCCAAGTACTGGGAGGGCCGCGCCGACCTCGGCAAGCCCGACTGGGACAACCTGGGCAAGCTCGCCTGCGACGCGCTCAACGGGATCGCCTTCAAGGACGATTCGCAGGTCGATACGGGAGCCGTCACCAAGCGGCCAAGAAGCCCATACGGCACACAGCCGCGCATAGACATCCACATCGAGTACTTCGTCGAGGAGTACGTGAAGGAGAAGAAATGAACGCCAAATACTTCGAAGAGAACGGCTTTGAGGACTTCCACGGGAGCAAGTTCCACAAAGCAGTGCTCGACCACGCCGCCTGCATCGCGAACAACCTCATGTTCGACGCCACGCATCCTGACAACAACGACGGCGAGACGGAGGCAAACGCCTACCACGTGATGATCGCGCTTTGCGAGGCCGGGCTTTCCCGAATCGACGAGAAGTGCGTCGCCAAGAGCCGCGAGTTAATCGCCGACAAGATCAAGCCCGTCAGCGAGGAAGAGCGCGAGTTCGGTCGCGCGTTCCTTGCCGCCGTTCTCGGCATCAAATAGGAGGTAACGACATGATCAACGAAGCCACCATCCAGGCGCAGTTCAAGCAGGCCACCGTGAAGGGAAGCGTGGCGACCCTGCAATTCGAGATCCTGACCGACAACGCCGACGCCTTCCGCATCATCAAGCAGAGCGGCAAGACGGTTTTGCTCACCGTGGCCGAGCAGCAGCAGGCCATGGACTTCGACGACGAGACGGGCGAGATCTATGGCTAAGGAAACCGAACCGCAGCAGGTCGAGGCCGAGGTCATCGAAACCGAGGCCACCACGCTTGAGGTCACGTACACCGAGGCCACCATCGCTTCGAACATGGACGCGCTGGAGGCCCACGTGAAGAAGGTCGTCGCCGACTACGAGGGCGCCACCTACGACCTCACGAGCGCCCAGGCCATCAAGGAGGCCAAGCACGACCGCAGCTACCTCAACGGCATCAAGAAGGAGATCGACGAACGCCGCAAGGCCGTGAAGCGCGAGTACAACAAGCCGCTCGACGCATTCGAGAGGCGCTGCAAGCAGATCACGGCCATCATCGACGAGTCAACCGACGCCATCAAGGCGCAGCTCGACGAGGCCGAGCAGACGCGCAAGGACGCGCTCTACTCACGCCTACAGCAGCACTACGAGGAGTTCGCGGGACTGCTCGCGCCGGTCGTCCCCTACGAGCGCCTGCATGAGCCGCAGTGGCTCAACAAGACCTTCGGCGAGATCAAGGCGCAGCAGGCGCTTGAGGCAAAGGTGTCCGACGTGGCCCGAGACTGGGAAACGCTCAAGGCCCAGCAGGAGGCGATGCCGCACTACGCCGACGCGGAGCGCGAATTCTTCCGCACGCTCGACCTCGGAGCCGCCTTGAACGCAGCGCGTTTGGCCGACGAGGAAGACCAGCGCATCGCCGAGCTGAAGGCGGCCATGGCACCAGAGCCCGAACCGGAACCGATGCCGGAACCAGAGCCTGAGCCGGTCGAGATCCCCGAGCCTGAGCCGATGCCCGCGCCAGCGCCAATGCCCGCCCCCATGCCGGCACCCATGCCAGCACCGGCCGCGGAGCCTTTGGAGGCGTGGACGGTCGAGGTGCCGAGCGCCACGCGATCGCAGATGCAGGCGCTCGCATCCGTACTCAAGGCGCAGGGAATCACCGGAAGCATCCGCCGGGGCACGCCAGCCCAGGTGGCAGCGAGGATGGAGTAGACGATGGCAGAAGACAAGCACATGACGCTGGCCGAGGCCGTGGCCCAGGTGCAGCGATCCGTAGTTGTGCCTAAAGCACGCTACAACGCCCACGGCAACTTCTACTACCGCTCGATGGAGGACATCGTGGCGGCGCTCAAGGAGCCGTGCAAGGAGGCGGGCATAGCCTTCACGCTCAACGACAGCATCGAGCAAATCGGCGAGCGCTACTACGTCAAGGCCACGTGCCGCCTGTTCTTCGAGGACGGCCACGGCGATCCCCTGGACGTTACGGCCTACGCCCGCGAGCCTTTGAGCCAGAAGGGAATGAACGAGGCACAGGTCACGGGCAGCGCATCCAGCTATGCCAGAAAGTACGCGCTTTGCGGCGCGTTCGACATCGACGGCACCTCAGACCCAGACACGCTCATGGGAACCGAGAAGCACGCCGAGAAGGAGCCGCCAGAGTTCGGCCAGTTCATTGCCAAGTGCAAGAGCTGCGGCACCTCCTACGTCTTCGAGAGCCGCCAGCAGTACGAGCAGTTCAAGGCGAACCCCGGGTGCTGCCCGTCCCCCGCATGGCAGGTCGTGTAGGCCATGCAAGACCTCTACGCCGAGCGCATGCAGCTCTTCGACAGGCTCATGGACGAGCTTCAGGCGCTGCGCAACAGCGGAAGCCAGTACGCCGAGAACGAGGCCGAGTACCGCAAGGCGCTGCGCGTCGCGATCCTTGAGGAGCGATCCAAGGGAACGCCCGTGACGGTGATAAGCGACCTCTGCCGAGGCCGGGAGGACATAGCCGAGCTGAAGCAGCGCAGGGACTGCTCCGAAGCGCTCTACAAGGCGAGCCAAGAGGCGATAAACGTGTACAAGCTCAAGATCCGAACCGTCGACGAGGACATAAAGCGCACCTGGTCCAACGGGACGGGCGAAGGGAGTTACTAAATGTCGATCAACAGAGTGAACATCAGCGGCAACTTGACCCGCGACCCCGAGCTGCGGGCTACCCAGGGCGGCATGCAGGTTCTGGGCTTCGGCGTGGCCGTCAACGACCGCCGCCGCAACCAGCAAACCGGCGAGTGGGAGGACTACCCGAACTTCGTGGACTGCACGATGTTCGGCAACCGCGCCGAGAGCATGGGCCGCATCCTGCACAAGGGCATGAAGGTGGCCATCGAGGGCAAGCTGCGCTATTCGAGCTGGGACAAGGACGGCCAGCGCCGATCCAAGCTTGAGGTGATCGTGGACGAGATCGAGTTCATGAGCCAGAAGCAGGGCCAGCAAGCGCCGCAGGGATACCAGCAGCAGTACGCGCCGCAGCCCGCCCCGCAGACGGCACCCCAGCAGTGGAACGCGCAGCAGGCCTATCAGCAGCCCCCTGCGCCGCCGCAGGGCTACCAGCAGGCACCCGCCCAGTACGCGCCGCAGCCCGCCCCGCAGACGGCGCCGCAGCAAGCGCCCATGCCGCCCGCCCAGGAAAGCCTGTACGACGGCGACATCCCGTTTTAGGGGCGATGGCGGCATGCAGGTACTGGACTCGCTCATAGACGGGCCGCTTAGGCTGCGCAACCGCAGGGAGGGCGACGAGCTTATCGGCATGATCGTCCGGTATCTGCGAACTGGCGAGGAACCGGAGCCGCGCACCGATACCCAGGAGGCGGTGCTGACGGCGATAAGGCCCGTCATGGAAACCTCCCGCTCGCGCATCGTGGCGGGAGGCAACGGCGGCAAATCATCAAGCAACGATGTAAGCAAAGCCGAAAGCAAACGGCCAAGCAAACCGTTAAGCAAAAGCGGAAGCAAAACGGCAAGCAAATCATCAAGCAACGATGCAAGCAAAGCCGAAAGCAAACGGCCAAGCGAAGAGGAAGAGGAAGAGGAAGAGGAAGTAGGAAGAGGAATTAAGGAAGAGGAGAGAGGGAGCAAGGCGCGTTTCCGCGCCCCCTCTCCCGAAGAGGTCGACGAGTACGCCCGAAGCTACGCGGAGGGCAAGGGCCTCGACCTCGCCTCGACCGACTTCGACCCGGAGCGCTTTGTCGACTTCTACGCCCAGAAGGGCTGGATGGTCGGAAAGGCGAAGATGAAGGACTGGAAGGCCTCGGTGCGCATCTGGGTGCGCTCCTCGAAGCCAAAAAACGGCATGGCAAAGGAGGTGCCAGACGATGGATTTTCGGCCTACGACTGAGTGCCCGCACTGCGGCGCGACCCTCAAGGCCCGCACCACGCGGCTCGCTGGGCGGACGCTGTTCTGCGGCTACGAGCAGTGCGGCTGCGCAGGTGCCGAGGCCGAGCGCGAGAAGGAGCGCCAGGCCGAGGCCGAGGCGGCTCGCAAGGCTGCGCTCGACAGAGCCATGCACGACTGGAAGCGGGCGGGCGTGCCCGATCGCTACGTGAGCCTCGACCACCCGTTGGCCGCCGAGATCGCCGAGTGCATGAAGCACGGCCAGTGGGTGTACCTCTGGGGCGACGTGGGAACGCACAAGACAACCTGCGCCGCGGCCGTGGCGAAGCGCCTGGCCGGCGGCAAGCGGTCGGTGCTCATGGCGCCGATGTACCGCATCCTCGACGAGATCCAGCGCAGCTTCCACGACGGCGGCGACCCGCTCAAGCGCTACGCCGAGGTGCGCTACCTGATCGTGGACGACCTGGGCAAGCGCAGGCCGACCGGCTTCGTGCTCGACAGCCTGTTCAGCCTGATCGACCAGCGCTACTCGGCGATGCTGCCCACGCTGGTGACAACGCAGTACAAGCCGAGCGACCTCGTGCGCAGGCTTGCGGAGCAGGGAGACCCCGACACCGCGAAGGCAATAGTGTCGCGGCTGAGGGGCGGCGCGAGGGTCGAGCACTTCGATGGCCCGGACGGGAGGCTGCAATGATCCTCGATGCGGGGGTGCTTCGCGGCTACCCCAAGGAGCGAGCCGAGCTTTACGGCAAGCCTCACCTGGGGGCGCACTACACCCACGGAAAGGCCTACGAGGCGTTTTCGCCCCGGTGCTGCGTCTGCGGCAGACGCGCCGGAAGCGTGCACCACGTGGCGCACCGGTCTTGGGGCGAGACGTTCCGCCTGGTCACGCCGTGCGGCGCCTGGGACTTGCGAAGCCCGCTGTTCTGCCTCTGCGGCAGCGGGACGACCGGGTGCCACGACAAGTTCCACGGCGGGGCGCGGCTCAAGGCCGAGTGGCGCTGGCGGCATCCGGTCTACGAGGAGGCCTGGTGGACGGGCCAGCTGTTGCAGGTCTACGAGCCGCACAGCCCTGACCTCTACGAATACGGATATTGGCTGATCACAGACCGTGACGGCAACGAGATGATACGAGAAGGGATATGACCCATGGAGATCAAGACATGCGAGCAGTACGTGCTCGATCAGTTGGAGCAGACGCGGGCTGAGCGCGATTGGCTGCGCGGCAAGCTTGAGCAGGCGCAGGACGAGGCAGAGGAGCTGCGCGGCAAGCTCATGGAGCGCGGCGAGCGCGATGCCTCGAAGGTCGAGCAGGCCATCCGCAAGGAGGGCCGCCGTAAGCTCTACCGCGACGGCACCGGCTACAGCACGAGCGTGGACGACGGCGGCAAGATCATCCCGTTCTCTGACTGGTGCATCGAGCACGTCGGCTACTCAAGCCTGCGCTGCGGCATGACCAAGAGCGAGTTCATCGCCTACTTCGAGCCTGAGTTCCGAGAGGAGTACGACGAGCTGGTCAACGAGTGGAAGGCGGGCCAGGAATGATACGCATTTACGAGCGCTCGCTTTGCCAGAGCTACGCGAGCGCCTACCGCCAGGGCATCCTGCTCGCAAAGACCGACGACGAGGCCGAGGCGCTTTCGATCGTCGAGTCGCTGACCGATGACAGCTACCAGTGCTTCGCGCTGCTGGAAGACGGGACCGTGCTCGACCTGCGGGGCCGGTTCCCCGGGTGTGTGGAGATGGGCGGTGAGGAGGAACGCGATGGCTACCGAGATTGAGCCGCTGATCATGCCGTTCAACCCGCTTTGGGTCACCACCAGCAAGCGCGAGTATCGAGAGGCTGTGCGCAGGATGGGCGAAGAGCCAGGAGACACCAAGGGCAAGGACGGCCTCACCAGCTGCATTCCGGGCAAGGGATGCGTGGTGTGGATCAGCCGCAAGGTGAAGGCCCCGGACCTGTACGCGCTCGCCGCCCACGAGGCGACACATGCGGCGTGTGACATGCTTGCCAGCATCGGGGAGGACACGCCCGCCGCCGAGGAGCTGGCCTACATGGTGCAGACCATCACGGCGGGGATCATCATCGCCTGCGGAGGTTCCGATGGCGACGATTAAGCATCCCGACACGTTCAAGTGCGACGTGTGCGGAAGAGAGATCGAACGAGCCCATTCCATCACCCTCCCCGTGAGGTGGACGACCGAGCAGAACGAAGGAAGGCCGTGCACTCCCTACGTTAAAGAAGAGACGATTGACCTCTGCGACGAGTGCTTCGAGAGGGCCGTCGTCATCGAGGCGGCAGGATGCATGGGACGGAACAGCTACCGATTAGCAAGCGAAGAGGAACGAGGTGCCTCCGATGAAGCTCAAAAACCCGATCAGGGAGATTAGGAAGGCCAAGACACCGCCGTGCACCCAATGCGTGCACTCGCGCTTCAATGTCTTCAACGGCGTGACCATCTTGTGCGACAGCGGGGCATACCTCGACCACGTGGAGCGCACGTGCTGCGAGCGCTACGACAATTTCGTTGCAATAGACGTGCGCGGAACCAGGTGGTGCCGATTCGAGCAGAAACCGCCGAAGGCCGAGGACGGTGACGAGTCATGAAGGCTATCGAGGCGCCGAAAAGTATCGAGCCGTGGCGCATCATCTGCGCGGCTCAAAGCGAGCCTGATTACAGCGAAGAGCGCTACATGTTGATCTACGCCGGCGATGGAAGCGACGACTATTACGACAAAGGCTACATCTTGCTGGAGGGCTGGCACTGCTCCTGCTACGACTGGCCCGAGGTCGATTGGGACGCCACCTATTACGAGGAAGACGAGCTGCTGAAGATTGCCGACATGCGCAAGCGCAACCCGTCGGACAGCGCCGAGCGCCGCTTCTTCATGCTCGTCGAGCAAGCATTGGGGGCGCACCGATGAAGTACGTCTCGCTTTTCAGCGGTATAGAGGCCGCGACCGTGGCGTGGGAGCCGCTGGGCTGGAAGCCTGTGTGCTTCGCCGAGTTCGACGAGTTCCCCAGCGCCGTTTTGGCCGAGCGGTACCCCGAGGTGCCGAACGTCGGCGACGTGACGAAGATGAACTGGAAGAAGTACCGCAACAAGGTGGATCTGGTGGTTGGCGGAAGCCCGTGCCAGTCCTTCTCAATCGCGGGCAAACGGGAGGGGTTGCAAGGTGAGTCAGGACTCATGTTCGAGTACATTCGGGCGGTACGTGAGATACGTCCTCGATGGTTTCTTTGGGAAAACGTCCCGGGAGCGCTCTCAAGCGAGAATGGGGAGGCTTTCCGACAGCTCCTGTCCGAAATGGACAAGCTCGGGTACGGCCTGGCGTGGCGCATACTCGATGCGCAGTTCTTCGGAGTGGCCCAAAGACGCCGCCGTCTCTTTCTTGTCGGACATCTTGGAACCTGCCCCCCCCATCGGCGTACTCATTGAGCCGGAGAGCATGCGAGGGGATCTTGAATCGAGCGCGGAAAAGAGGGCGAGCCTTGCCGAAGAGGCTGGAAGAAGCCCTCGCAGCGCAGGCTTCAAGTACCACCAGGGAGCAGGCGCGGGAGGAGTAGGCGCAGAGCCTGAGCAGTCTCCCCCGTTCACCGCCGATTGGCACAACCCCGCCGTCTACCCCATCGACGAGCCGATAACGATGGCCGACCTCAACGCCAACACGGCGATCGGATACGACATGGTTGGCACGCTCAAGGTTGGCGGCGACGCGCCGTCGGTGTGCCTGTGAGCGCCTGCACGCTGCTCGTCCGCTGCGGATGCGCGGGCGGGGGCAAAGGAGCGCTGGTGAGCGATGATGTGTCGCTCACCCTCTCCACCAGCAACACCCAGACGCTTTTCAGCGAGGAAGGAGGAGGCATGGTTGTGCGAAGGCTCACGCCGCGCGAGTGCGAGCGGCTGCAAGGCTTCCCCGATGATTGGACGAGGATACCCTATCGCGGCAAGCCCGCAGACGAGTGCCCGGACGGCCCGCGCTACAAGGCGATCGGCAACAGCATGGCCGTCCCCGTGATGCGGTGGATCGGCGAGAGGATCGCCATGGCCGAGGCGGGTGAGATCGCATGAGCTGCGACCCGTATAAATGGACGTGCGTGAGGTGCGGCAAAACGCACTGCAACCCGTTTTTCACGTGCTACCCGCGCGAATTTTGGAAGGACAACAAGAAGTGTGTCGGCGAGGTCTGCGAAAAGTGCCGCGACGAAATCGACTATAGCAACGTGCGAGAGGAGCAGAAATGAAGAAGGCGATGATCGTCCAGCCCATGAACGGGCTTGGCGAGGAGCAGATACTTGAGGCCCGCGCGAAGGCGGTCGCAGAGCTTGAGCGGCGCGGATACGAGGTCGTGGACACGTACTTCAAGGACGGCCTCGCGGTGCCGCCCAAGGTGGTGAACGTGCCGCTGTACTACCTGAGCCAAAGCCTTGGCAAGATGGCCGAGTGCGACGCTGTGTACCTATGCGATGGCTGGGAGAACGCCCGTGGCTGCAAGGTCGAGCGCGCCGCAGCCGTGGCCTACGACCTTGAGATCATCGGGTACGACCTCCCGTGTCGCGGTGATGCCTCATGAGCATGGCAGACTGCGAACCTCATAGCGGCTGGAACCTGCCGCCAGGCTGCTTCGAGGGAGACCCGAACGCGCCGTGGAACCGGGAGGAGCCTGAGCCGTGCTGCGAGTGCAGGTGGTTCAATCCCGCCGACGGAGACGACGGCGTGTGCGTCCTTGAACTTGAGGCCGCGATTGCCAACGAGGAGCTTACGGGCGCGAGCACGGCGGACACGGCAAACAAGGCCGTGGACTGGGCGCTCGACCATCTGAGGGACGGGGGCGAGATAGCTTGCGAGCGCTTCAGGCCCTAGCAGCCCTGGCCGTGGCCCTGATGTTGGCTGTGCTGGCCCTTGAGTTCTACGCGATCCGCATGCTGGCGGCGGGGCTGGTGGTTCTGGCCCTGCTCGCCTGCGGATAGGAGGTGGACGATTGACCAACTGGGAGCGGTACTTCGGTTCGCCCGAGGCCGCGATGCGCATGGAGGTGCGCATGATGCGCGACGGGCGGCGGTTCAAAATCTCGCTGAGCGAGTGCAACCCCTTCACAATGTGCGCGTTCGAATCGCGCTGGGTGCGGGACTTCGGCTCATGGGGCGAGTATCTGGACTGGCTGCGGGCCGAATACGACGACGGAACGATAAGGTGGGAGGACGAATGAGCCGCCCGGGATGCAACCGGGGATGTCTGCTCGTGATAGCGGCATCCCTGCTTATCGACGGACTTACGCTGTGGGCGGCGGTATCGCTGGCCCGCATGATCATTGGAGGATAGATGTTTGACGATACCTACCAGAACACGGTTGAGCTTGGCAGCGTGGCCGTGTTCGACAACGTGGAATGCAGCAAGGCCCAGGCCATGAAGGTCTTGGAAGAGGCTGCGGAGGTCTTCGGCGCTTGGCAGAAGCGCGAGAAGGTCTGCGGTGTCGATGCCGACGATCTTATCGGCGAGCTGTGCGACGTGATCCAGGAATGCTGCAACATGGCCGCTGCGGTCGGGTGCGACGACCTGCGCCTTGCCCTGTGGGACTGCGAGGATCGCAACCGCAAGCGCGGGCGCATAACCGGCATGGTCGATCGTGGGAGCCAGCGCACGCGCGAGAAGTGCAAGCGCTTCGTTTTCGTGCCCATCGAGGTGCGGCAGAAGATCAGCGACTCGTGGGAGGCGATTGAGCACGATAGCATGATGCCGCCGATCGAGTACTGCGATCAGGTGATTGGGCAGGACATGACAAACGTTCATCATGCCGCCGCTGAGCGCATGAAGTGCGAGCACCTTATGAAAAGGTGCAAGGCCATGGGAGGTGCCGAATAATGACGCGTGCCCAGAAGCTCATTGCCTGGATCGTGCTAGTAGGCTCTATATGTGCCTGCCTGCTGCTGTTCGTCGGCCTCGTGTCGCTGCTGCTTAGGTGGATCATGTCTATATGGGGGCTTTGCTAGCCACAACAAAAGGCCTCGAGGCTTCAATCCCCGGGGCCTTTCTGCTATCGCCTGCATGTGATCCTCTCGGCTATGGGCCTCTCTGCCTCTATGGCCTTCTCTAGATCCTCTCGGGCCTCCTTCAAAATCTTCAGGATCTCGGCCCACTGTTTCGGCTCTCGTGCTTCCATCGCTAGCCCTCCTCGTCGATCCTCGCAGTACCTGGCACGACCTCGCACCATCCGGTGTAGCCGTGCCTCCTGTGCCATGTGGTTATGGCGTCCCCCTCGTTCGCCTTGCTGCCTGCCCTGTGCGTCGAGTAGTAGCTGTGCTCCCTCTCGTAGGTGCCGCCGTAGCCTCCGCCGAAGCCGCCGCCGTGTCTTATGATGCAGGTGTATCGCCTTGAGTTGCGCATTGCTCCCTCCTTAGTCGTAGGTGTCGAAAATGCTGGGTTCGCCGTCCCATAGGTAGAGGTTTTCGCCCCCGAGAATGAGGGTCGGCATGTTCTTTGCCGCGCTGTAGTCGTGGATCTTGAGGCGCTTTCCCTCCGCGCTGGCCTTCCTGCCCATGATCGGGTCGTCGTCGATAAACTCCCCGGGTACCGGCATGTACTCCCTTTCCCATCCCCAGGGGTCTGCGTGTCCCACGAACTCGGCCCTTATGGGCTTGATCGTGGCTGTTTTCGCTGTGGCCCTGGTCACCTGGTAGAAAAGGCCTTCCCTCGTGAATATGTCGCCTTGCTTCACCATGGTTTAATGTCCCCTTATGTGATCGTGCCTCATGGTTTAATGCCCTGTTTGATGGATCAGGGGCAAGGCCCTATGCCCTGTCCCTGTGCCACCTGCTAGGCTGTGAGAAGCCCTGCCCTCGGGGCATCCATGCGGCGGCTGCGCACCGCGTCGCGCCCTGCTGCCTGGCCCCTGCTGATGCTGTCTCTGTTGGTTGCCCTCGGGCCTCGCCTCGTGGATTGGCCAAGGTTCAGGCCATCGAAGTAGTCGCTCACCTCGGATGGGCATACGATCATCAGCTCGAAGCTCTGCTTCTCAAGCTCGCCCTTCACGCCATCGACGAATCCGACGATGAAGTTCGAGTAGGCGTTGGGGTCGGTGTAGGCGAAGTCCTCGTACTCGTGTGCCAGCCTGTCGCCGACCTCAAGCAGGTTCTGGTAGACGATTTCGGCGGCCTCGCCGTCTGCCTTCCATCCGACGAACACGTACTCGTACTTGCGATCGGTTACCCTGCGCTGGTAAACCCTGCACCGGAAGTTGTCGGCGATCACCGATGCGAGGCTCGGCGCCCAGGCTTTCGCGGTTCGCGCCGTGGTGGTCTCGGTCACTTGCTTCACCTCGTCGGCAAGCTCCCACTCCTCCACGTCGTTGTCCGCGATCAGGCGCTGGGCCTTGAGGGCGAACTGGATCGCCTCGGCCTCGTTGCAGCCGTTCTCCACGCTGTGCTCGCGAAGCTTCTTGATCTTCTCAATGATTCTCTCTCGCTCCATCTTGTAGCCTCCTTAATGGGAGGGGCCTCGCCCCTCCCGGTAGTTGTCTGTTACTTCTCCCATAGGTAGCCGAATGCCTCGGCTATCCGCGGGATCTCGATTGCCCTCTTCGGCGTGAAGTAGGTCTCGCGCTCGAAGAAGTTCATGCCGTACTTCCTGTTGATCTCCTCGAGCTCTGCCAGGTTGAAGTAGCCCATCTCGGGGACCGCCCCGAAGACGAACCCGAACATGTCCCCGCTCTCCTCGTCGTACTCGGTTGCGTAGAAGTCCCAGCCGTTCAAGCAGCTGAACCAATGGCCGTACACCACGGTCTCGGCCTTCTTGCCGTCCTGCGAGTAAAGGGGCGGGAGCTTCTTCTGTAGCTCTTTCGTGAGTAGCTTCTGCATGTTATGATCTCCTGTGTGTTGTCGTGGGAGGCCCCTTCTCGGGGCCTCCTGCTTGCCCTAGGCCGCCTGCTCTGCCGGTCTGATGGGGTTAACCTCGCCAATGTTCCAATCAATGGCCTTGGCGCTCTGCCATTTGCCTTGATCGTCCATGTAGTAGAAGCCATGCTTCCCGAAGTACTTCCTGACCTTCAAGGCCCCTGACTCGATGCCATCGGCTATGACCTGCTTTCGCAGGTCCTTCACCATGTAAATAATGGCCTCCTCGTCGCTGTTGGTCTTGAATGCCTCTGTTACCTGTGCCAGGTAGTTGTCGCATGCCCTCATGATCTCCACCGGCTCGTAGTCTGCCCTGGGGATCTCCTGTATGGGCCTGTGCTTCGTGGCCTCCACTGTGTACCTGCCAAGGTCTGGGTAGGCCATGTACTCGTTGACAAGCTTCATGGCTGTTGCAAGCTCTAGGCCATCCTTTCGGCCCTGGGGGCCTTTCCTGAAGTAGCCTCTGGCTCTCATGCCCTCCACAATGGCCAAGATCGTGTGGTTGCTTACAAGCTGACCACTCACCATCAGATCTAAACTCTGCTGCTCTGCCATCTCTATAGCCTCCTTATTCGGTTCTTAAGCTGCTGCTAGCTCTGTGGGCTTTTCTGTGGCCCTCATTGCTGACAACTGAATTATTGCACAAAGAATTGTTCATGTATGGCACACCCACAAAGAATTGTTCATGTACATAATACCTACACAAACAATAGTTCTTGCAATGAATTATTGTTTGTTGTATCTTGCTGAAGAAGATCAGAGCAAAGAAGGGAGGTTGTATGACCCCAACTGAAGCGCTAAGGGAAATGCTCGACCGTTCCGGGACGAGCATGTACGCGCTTTCTAAAGCCATGGGCAAGAGCGAAACGTACGTGCAAAGCACTTTGCGCAGAGGAACCGACATAGGATCGACGAACCTCGCGACGATGGCTTCTCACATGGGCTTTAAGCTGACGTTGAACGGAATGGGAGAACCCATCGAGATAACGGAGAGGAGCGAAGATGCCGACGATAATCAAGGGCCAGCCGACAAGCGCCGAGGTTAGGCGCAAGCTCAAGGAGGAGGGACGGCCCGTCGTGCTGTCCTGCTCGCTTGGCAAGGACTCGCTGGCCGCGTGGATCGCGCTTGAGGACGAGGGTATCGAGGTAGTGCCCATCTACTACTGGTCCATCCCTGGCCTTCCGATGGTCGAGCACAACGTGAAGACGATCGAGGGCGTTTTCGGCGTGAAGATTCACCAGTACCCGCATCCCAGGTGGTCAAGGACACTCAACAACTGCGTGTTCCAAAGCCCCGAGCATTGCGACGTGATCGAAGCGGCGAACATGCCCGTGTTCGGCTACGACGACATGCGCCCGTTCATCCTGGAAGACCTCGGGCTTCCAGAGGACACGTGGTTCTGCGACGGCGTTCGCGCCTGCGACAACCCCTACCGCCGCGCGAGCCTCACCAAGCACGGCCTCATGAAGCTCACCACGCGCAAGGCGTCGGTGGTTGCCGACTGGACGAAATCTGAAGTGATGGCGGCGATCGATAGGCGCGGAATCGGCCTGCCGCCTGATTACGAGTTGTTCGGGCGAAGCTTCGACGGATTGGACATGCGATTCATGAAGCCGCTGCGCGAGAAGCGCCCGAAGGACTTCGAGGTGGTCAAGCAGTGGTACCCGTTCATCGAGGCCGACGAGAAGAGGTGGGCGCACTATGGGCTTTAAGTTCGAGAAGCCGCAGAAGGCGAAGGCCGAGAAGAAGGCCGTGGGGGCGGCGCAGCTCACCGATCACCAGAAGGAGTACCGAGACCGCGAGAAGCGCGAGGAGAAGCGCTTCCAGATGGCCGTCGATTCCGGCTTCTGGATCTGCTTCTGCTTCCACGCCCAGGCCGATAGGGACAAGTTCGCCGACCTGGTAAAGGCCGACGAGGACGGCTGGACTTACGGCGACGTCATCCGCCCCGTGTTCACCGAGCGAATCGGCTTGCAGAATAAGCGGCAGTTCAAGCCCAAGGAGCAGAAGGGTACGCCCGTGCCGAACCCGCTTGCCGGGATCGATCCCACGGGTGACCTCGAAGCCGACAGCTTCGCCGAGGCGAACGCGATCCTCAAGGCATTCCAGGCGATTGAGGTGAAGCCATACTACGAGAACGTTTGGAGCAGCGTCTACCACGTTGTGTGCGTGTTCCGCGATTCAGACGACCTTGAAAGCTTCATCAGGGAGTACGCGCTTGCCAAGTACGGCGACCTGTACATGGACGGCTCGAAGATCCTTGGGGCCATGGGCGAATAGGCCAATCTCACGCGCATAGGAGAATCTAAGGCGACCTACGGGTCGCCTTTTTTGTTCCCGAAAACGAGAGGAGGCAGGCATGTTCGGTCGCATCCGTGCCGCAGCAGGCAACATCGCCAACCGAGTCCGCTCTGCGTTCAGCCGCAGCCGTGGCAGCTCTTCTGGCCGCTCCTCCTACTAGAGGGGGCACCCGGGCGCAGCGCTAGCCGTTGCGCCCTTTCCATCTGAAAACGACAACCGATAGAGAGGAGCTGAAATGGCCGCGAAGAAGGACAAGCCGACGCTGCCCGAGGACACAGACTGGCCCAAGGAGACCGTCGAGTGGTTCGAGGCGTGGCGCTCAAACCGTTGCAGCGACCATTGGGACGACCGCCAGTGGCAGTACGTCATGGACACGGCCATCGTCCACGCCCTCGTCTACGGCTCCAACGACTTCGGGGCGCTGGCCGAGCTTCACAAGCGCCTGGCCTTCATGGGCCTCACGTTCGAGGACTGATCGCCGTGAACGACCAGAACCTCATCAAGCCCAAGAGGGATCAGACCGCAGAGCAGCGCAAGGCCGCAGCATCGAAGGCCGGCAAGGCGGCTGCGAAGAAGCGCCGCGAGAAGAAGCAGATGCAGGAGATAGCCAAGATCGTGCTGCACATGCCGTTCGAGGGAACGGACGCGCAGCTGGACGACTTGGAGGGCCTGAGCTTCGAGGACTACCCCGACCGCAAGCTCACGGTTTCCGAGATCTCGATCCTCAAGGTCGCCAAGAAGGCGATGCGCGGCGACATAGCCGCCATCCAGTTCCTGCGCGACACCGCAGGCGAGAAGCCCGTGGAGCAGATCGAGGTGTCTGCCGACATCGGGGCCGCTTGCGACGAGATCGGGAAGCTCATCGAGGCGAAGCGCAATGCCGACAAGGGCTGACCTGATCGACCTGGTGTACGACTGCCCCGTGGATATCGCCGTGCACATCGGATTCGACAAGCTGACGTCTTTGCACAACGAGTGGATCAAGGACATGGTTTTCGGCACCGACGACGAGACGATCCAGGCGCACCGTGGCAGCTTCAAGACCACGTGCCTAGGCATCTCGTTCGCGTTCATCATCGTGCTGTTCCCCGGCCTGCGATCCATGTTCCTGCGCAAGACGGACGACGACGTGGCGGAAGTCATGGCGGCCACGGCCAACGTGCTGCAAACCGACTACTTCCGCGGCATCGTGCGCATGCTCTACGGCGTGGAGCTTGTGCTTACGAGGGCCACGCAGTCGTCGGTATCGACCAACCTCAAGCAGGGCGTGTCCGGCGCTCCCCAGCTGCTCGGTCTAGGCTGCGGCGGATCGCTGACCGGCAAGCACGCAGACCGCGTGTTCACAGACGACATCGTGAACGTGAAGGATCGCGTGTCGGCGGCGGAGCGCGAGCGCATCAAGCTGATCTACCAGGAGTTGCAGAACATCCGAAACCGTGGCGGGCGCATCTTCAACACTGGCACGCCGTGGCACAAGGACGACGCGTTCCAGCTGATGCCGAACATCCGCCGCTGGGACTGCTGGCAGACGGGTCTCATGAGCCGCGAGGAGATCGAGCAGGTTCGGGCGAGCATGTCGCCGTCGCTGTTCGCCGCCAACTACGAGCTGAAGCACATCGCCGACGAGGACGCCATGTTCACCAACGCCAAGTTCTTCAAGGAGCCTGAGCTTCTGCGAGACGGCATAGGCCACATCGACGCGAGCTACGGAGGCGCGGACTTCACGGCCTTCACGGCCATATGCAACAGAGGCGGCATCTGGTACTGCCTCATCCGCATGTGGCACAAGCACGCGGACGACTGCCTGGACGAGATCATCGGGATTTGCAAGGCGCTGCGCATCGGCTCGATCCACTGCGAGATGAACGCCGACAAGGGGTATCTGCGCAAGGGCATCCTAAAGCGCGGCAGGCCGTGCGTGGGATACCAGGAGAAGGAGAACAAGTACCTGAAGATCAGCACGCACCTTCGCAGCGAGTGGGCGAACGTGCGGTTCCTTGACTGCGACGAGTACCCGCTTGACGCAGAGGCGCTGAACCAGGTGCTCGACTACAACGAGAACGCCGCGCACGACGACATGCCCGACTCCCTGGCGTCCGCGATCAGGCAATGGGAGAACCGACCCGGCATAAAGACCTTCAAGGGAGGTATCTGATTTGAGCCACGAGTTCCATTCCTTCTACTACGACCAGATGCAGCGAGAGCCGTCCACCGACGACTTCCGCCTGCCCGCTGGAACCGAGATGACCGAGGAGCTGCTTCAGCGCCTGGTTGACGAGTTCGAGCAAGACCACAAGCCGCGCTACGAATACCTGGACAAGGTGTACGACACGCACTACGCGATCTTCGACCGATCATGGCGCAAGAAGCCCGGCTACAAGCCGAACAACCGCCTGTCTGCCGACTTCTGCTACACCATCACGGACACGTTCGAGGGCTACTACATAGGCGTGCCAATGACGCTTTCGGTCAAGGGCGAGGACGGCGGGCGCAAGAAGGCCGTGGAGGCGTTCATCGCCGACTATACGGCGAGAAACTTCCAGGAGGACGTGGACGCTGAATTGTCGGAGATGGCGTCGAAGTTCGGCCATGCCTACGAGATGCTGTACCAAGACGACGAGGGCTTGCCGCGATCCATCGCGGTGTCTCCGCTCACTTCGTTCATGGTCTACGACGATTCCGTGCTGAAGCGCCCCATGTTCTTCGTCCGCTGGTTCTACGGCGACGACGGCGCTATCAAGGGCAGCTATTCCGATGCCCATGAGGTAGTGCCGTTCAGGCGCGGCGATGCCGGCTTGGAGTTCGGCGAGGCCGAGAGCCACAGCTTCGGCAGTGTGCCCGCCGTCGACTTCCGCCAGAACACCAAGGGGCGCGGCCTCTACGAGGGCGTGCTTTCCATGGTCGAGCAGTACAACGCCGTGCTTTCCGAGAAGGCGAACGACGTGGAGTACTTCAGCGACTGCTACCTCGTGGTCAAGGGCAAAGAGCTTACCGATGACGAGCTGGTGAACATCCGCGAGAACAAGGTGATCAACCTCTTCGGCGAGTCCTTGGAGGGCCTTGACGTGGTGTTCCTGGCGAAGCCCAACGCCGACTCCGTGCAGGAGAACCTTATCAACCGCCTTGAGCAGCTGATCTTCAAGATGGCGATGGTGCCCGACATCACTTCCGACAGCTTCGTCACCGCCTCTGGCATAGCGCTCAAGATGCGCATGATGCCCATGAGCAACCTCGCCCGCAAGAAAGACCGCAAGTTCAAGCGCGGCGTGCAGGAGCGCCTGAAGCTCCTAGCCGCCTATCCGTTGAGCCAGGGCTTCAGCGGCGACGATTGGCAGATGGTCGATGTGACCATGCACCGCAATATGCCCGACGACTTGCAGAGCGAGGCATCGGTTGCTGGGCAGCTCTCGGGCATCGTGTCCGAGGAAACGCAGCTTTCCGTGCTCTCCTGTGTGAGCGATCCCAAAGCCGAGATGCAGCGCAAGCGAGACGAGCAGGAGGAGAAGGCCAACGCGGTAAGCGATGGCTATCCAACCAACCGAACGATCGAGACCAACCAAGAGGAAGGAACCAACGATGAAGGTAGCGACCTATAGCCGAGGCAAGCAGCTTGCCATCCGCGAGGAGCCGGGCGGCGAGATCATCGGCACCATGGGAAACATGTCGGCGGCGCGGGTGGAGTCCGTCGCCGACGGCTGGGTCGAGCTGACGATGGGCGGATACGTGCGCGAAGACCTCGTGAGCATCTACGGCCTAGTCGATATGACAACCTACAGCATCAAGCAGCCCGAGACAGTGCCAAAGGAACCGCAGCAGGAAATGGATGCCGTCACGCCTGCCGAGCAGCCAGGCGAAATCGAAGCCAAGGAGCAGCCGGCAGAGGACAGCGGCGAGCTTGGCAGCATGAAGCTCAACGACCTGCGCGAGCTTGCCCGCAACAGCGGCGTGAAGATCCCGAAGAACGCCACCAAGGACAAGATCATCGAGCTGTTGCTTTCCAATGAGTAAGCCGAGCGACGAATACTGGCGCGAGAGGCGCGACGAGTTCTTGCAGCAGCTGACCAAGGACGAGGCCGATCTATCAAAGCGGCTTTCCAAGGTCTACGCATCCGAGGCGGCGAAGCTCGACCGCATGATCGCGGCCTACTACGCCAAGTACGGCGAGGGCAAGGTGATCGAGTACCGCCGCCTGCTGCAATCAATCAGCGCGGAAGACCGCACGCTGCTCATGGAGCGCATGGACGAGTTCGCCAAGAAGTACCCGCAGTACGCCGACCTCATGCCGGTGCGCGAGAGCATCTACCGCCTGAACGAGCTTGAGGCCATCCAGATGCAGATACGCTTGCAGCAGCTTGAGATCGGCGCGATCGAGCAGGAGGAGTTCCGCAGGCACTTCGAGGAGCAGGCGCGGCGTGCCGCCAACATCGCAGCCGAGGAGCTTGGCTTTGGCAGGGAGTTCTACCGCTACGACTCCGAGGTCGTGCGTGCGACGGTTGGAGCTGCCTGGGCGGCGGGCGGAGACTTCTCGGCCAACATCTGGGCGAACCGCGAGAAGCTGGCGAGCTACCTCAACGACGACTTCTCAAAGCTGATCGCACGCGGCGTCTCGTACGACGAGATTTCGCGCGAGCTTCGCCAGAGGCTCAACCACAGCGGCGCGAAGACCGCCATGCGCCTTGTGTACACAGAGGGAACGTACCTTTTCAACGAGGCGCAGGCACGCGTGCACGAGTCGGAGTTCGACAGCTATGCGCTGTCGTGCATCCACGACGGCAGGGCCTGCGAGGTGTGCCGCGAGCTTGAGTCCTACCAGAAGCAGCACCCGGCGAAGTTCTCCGAGCGCATGCCGGGCACGAACTTCCCGCCGATGCACCCGTGGTGCCGCTGCTCGTACACCCTTGAGGTTGCCGACTGGGACAAGTGGATCGACGATTACGTTGCAAAGCGCGGCGGAGATTCGGCGACCCACGCCATGACGCTGCGATCAAATGCCATGGTTCGAGAACCTGCCACCACGTCCCTGCTCGAATCGCTTCAACGCGCCGGCTCGACGCTGGCGGGACTTGATTTCAGGCTCAAGGGCCAGCAGTCGTTGGCGCGGAAGATCCGAACGGACTCGCACAAGCTCGACGTGAGCGAGAAGGATGCATCCGATGGCATAAACGATGTGCTGCGCTACACCTACGTGCTGCCCGTGGAGTCGTTTGCTGACGAGTTCGCGCGCATCAGGCAGGCGCTTGAGAAGGCAGGCTATACTGTGATCAAGGTCAAGAACACGCTAGGTGACGCGGCAAGCGCCTACCGTGGCGTCAACACGCAGTTCGAGACGCCCGACGGCTTCAAGTTCGAGCTTAAGTTCCACACGAAGCAGAGCCTCGACGTGAAGGAGCGCAACCACGCGCTCTACGAGGAGGAGCGGCTTGAGGACACCCCGCTTGAGCGCAAGTGGGAGCTTCGCCGCGAGATGGCCGACAACGCCGCCAGGATCAAGACGCCGCCGAACATCGAGGAGGTTCGCAGATGATCTACTACACAGACGACTCCCGCAGGCGCGTGTCACGCTTCGACGCGGAGCAGCAGGTATGCGAAACCTACGACTTCACGCTCGGGCGCTGGGTGTTCGACACCGAGGTGTTCGGAACACAAAGCGGCGACCTATGGCTGGACGAAATCGGCCAGAAAGAGGCCGAGACAATCATAAGAAAGCGCGACAAGGCGCTGCACCGATAACAATCAGGCGAAAACCGAATAGACATCTCACCTCAACGGCACAATCAAGGCCCCCAACACGGGGGCCTTTTCTTTTGCGTCAAGGAGGAGCCATGGAGATCGAATACATCACCCGCGCTGGGTGCCCGTCATGCGAGGCGTACCGCCGTGCTGTCATAGAGCCGCTGTCCGAGGAGTACCCGGGGCGCGTGAGGGTTCACCGGGCATGGGACGGCTTCATGGAGAGGCTGAACAACGCCGAACGCATCACCCGCGTTCCCATGGTGGTCGTCACCGACGGCGGGCGCGAGGTCATGCGCCTGCTTGAGATGCCAACGCTTGAGCGCCTTGAGGACATCCTGGAACCCGCCTGACTAGCGAATCTCACGCATGAAGGACACTCGCATGGTCAAAGACCGACCGAGCGTTGAAGTCGATAAAAGCCACGGTTCGGGCAGGCGTGGAACCCGCTAAAAGCTACGGAAAACGTGCAGGCATGAGCCACGAGAAACCTTATGGAGGGTGCGAAGCATGGCAAAGGACGGAAACCGACAGAAGTTCGCCGGCGTAGCTGGCGGAAACCTCACACCGCCGCAGCAAGGCGGAGACGAGGGTGCAGGAGGCGCGGCCGATGGGACCGGAACCGACGGCGCAGACCCCAGCGACGGCCAGCAAGGTGAAGCCGAAGGCCACGATGGCGAGGAAGGCAAGCCAAAGCCGAAAGGCAAGACCTACACCGACGCCGACGTGGACGAGATCGTGAAGAAGCGCATCTCGCGCGAGCGTGCGCAGATCGAGAAGCAAATCCGCGAGCAGATCAAGCAGGAGGCAGACGACCAGCGCAGCGAGGCCGAGAAGCTTGCTGGCATGAACGACTTGCAGCGTGCGCAGTACGCGCTCAAGAAAGCCAACGCCGAGAAGGCGGCGCTTGAGCGCCGCATCAACCTGTCCGAGCAGATGGGCGTTGCACGCGCCGAGCTGAAGGCCGCTGGCATCGACCTCGGCGACGAGCTTCTTTCCATGTTCGTGACGGAGAAGGCGGACGACACCAACGCCGCGATCTCCAAGGTCAAGGAGCTTTTCCCCAAGGCGGTAGACGCCGCAGTGCAGGAAGCGCTCAAGCGCGAACCGCCCAAGACGGGCAGCGAGGGCAAGCCCCAATCCTTCGGCGCGAGCTTCGCAGCCGCATACAGCAACCGAATGAACGGAGGAAAGAAAGATGGCGCTCAATAAGGCGTTCACCTACGGCGAGTCCGAAAGCATCCTCGATTCCGAGGTGGGCATCGTCGCCAAGACGCGAACCGCTACCCAGGCCATGGCCAAGGAGGTAGACGGTCGCAAGATCATCAAGGCCGGTGCGCTGTTCACCGGCACCGACGAGTTCGGCGTGTTCCTTGAGGACTACGACATGACGGACACCGACAAGTGCCCCGTCGCCGTGATCTTCCAGGGCCGACTCAAGGCCGACAAGGTATCCACCGAGGCCAAGGCCAAGAAGGCGGACTTCGCCGCCGCAGGCCTCTACCTCGTGTAAGAAAGGAGCAGCTTAGATGCGTCCCATTTCCGAGCTCATCACCGAGCGCGACATGCTCGACTTCTCGCAGGGCTTCAACGTCCAGCGAAACTACCTCGGCTCCCGACTGTTCCCGGATCAAAAGACCCAGTACATCGAGGCCGAGTACTCCCGCATCGTGGAGAACGGCAACCTTCCCACCGTGGCAATGATCCACGGCTTCGACACCGAGGCGCACATCGCCTCCCGCGTTCCGTTCGAGCGCGTCGTCACCGAGCAGCTGCTCATCAAGGAGAAGATCAACCTCACCGAGCGCCTGCGCCTCGTCACGCGCGGCCTCGACATGCAGATGGACTCCGTGCGCCGCTACTGCTTCGACGACGTTGCCCGCATGGCAGAGTCCGTCGTCGCCCGCGTCGAGAAGGCCAAGATGGAGGCCCTTTCCACGGGCAAGATGACCATCAACGAGAACAACGTCTCGATGGAGGTCGATTTCGGCGTCCCCAGCGACCAGAAGGTAGCCACCAAGTGGGCCGTCGCCGACGCCGACATCATCGGCGACATCGACAAATGGGTGACCATCGCCAACGGCAAGGGCCAGACCCCCACCGTCGCAATCACCTCCAAGAAGGTGTTCTCCCTTATCCAGCGCAACGCAGCCGTGCAGAAGGCGATCTTCGGCATCAACGGTGCCGGCATCCTGCCGAGCCTCGCGCAGGTCAACAACCTGCTCGCGCAGCAGTTCAACGGCCTCACGCTGAACATCGACGAGGAGCGCTACGGCGTGATCGACACCGCCGCCGACTCCATGAAGGTTACCCAGGGCCGCTTCTTCCCCGAGGACAAGTTCGTCATGTGCTCCGTCGGTTACGACGGCTCCGTTGGCACCGGCCTTTGGGGCGTAACCCCCGAGGAGCTTGAGCAGGGCGGCGCGTTCGACGAGAAGCGCCAGGAGCAGTACGTCACCTGCGTTCGCTGGGACACCCAAGACCCGGTTGCCACGTGGACTAAGGCCTCCGGCCTGTTCATCCCCGTGCTTCCCAACGTCTACGGCCACATCATCGCCACCATCGACACGACCTCCGAGCAGGCGCTCGAAAATGGCGATCGCCCGGTAGAGGGCTAGCCATGGCATCCCTCGCAGACCGCGTAAAGGCGCGTTACCTGGAAGACGAGGCAGTGCCGGCAGACGCCGTTATCGAGGAGATGATCGCGACGGTATCAGACCGCCTGTGCATCCGTCTCAAGGTGGCCGAGCTGCCGCGCCTCGCCGAGTCGATCGCCGTGGATGCGGCGATCAAGGCCCTGCGCCTGCGCGGCTACGAGGGCAGCACCTCCGAATCTGCATCGGACGGCGGCAGCATGTCGAACTCCTTCGTTGACGACGTGCTGTCCGCCTATTCCGCCGACATCGAGGCCCTGCGCGATGCGTGCCATCCCAAGGGCATCAAGTTCATGGGGGCGCGGCGATGAGGTGGTACAGGGCGGCTGCGATCAAGCGCGAGCAAACGGGCACCGACGAGCTGCACAACCCCGTGTGCTCCGAGGTGTCCGCCTTCGACTTCTTCGTTCGCGTAGGCCCGTGGCACAAGGTCAAGGCAGACAACGCGGGCAACGCCTACGACGGCGTTACCCGCTCACTGCTCACCAAGAGGCCCGCAGCAGACTTCGGCGGAATGTGCGCGGTCGAGGTGAAGGGCCACGCCTACGAGCTGGCGAACGTATCAGCGGACGGCGATACGACCGTCCTCACCGTGAAGGGGTTCAAGCCATGGGTTTTGTGATCCAAGACGTGAACGACCTCGCGGGAAAGCTGAAGCGGCTTTCCTCCGTGCGCTTCGATGCGGTCATCACGAAGAACATGGCCCAGATCTTCAACCGTGGCAAAGCCGACGGCGGAACGCCCGTATCGACCGAGAAGACCAGGCCGGGCGGGCCGCACGGCGAGCTGCGCATGTCGCTAGGCCACTCGGGAGACACCGTTGGCTACACGAAGAGCTATGCGCCACACGTCGAGTACGGCCACCGAACCGTGAACGGCGGTTACGTGCAGGGCCAGCGGTTCCTCAAGCGGAACGTGGACACGCAGCGCCCGATTTTCAAGCAAGACCTGATCGACCAGCTGAAGAAGCTCTAAGGAGGAACGATGCCGCGAGCAGTGCAGCGCCTAAGCCTGGCCGTGTTTCTCGGTTGCCTCATTGACGCGATCGAGCAGGGCACCGGCACGAAATGCTACGACAGCCCCGAAAACAGGGCTTCTCCGCTATACAGCGTGGAGCTTCAGAACACGCAGCCAGAGAACACCAAGACCATGTACATCGACGCGATCAGCGTATGGGTTCACTGCATAAGCGAGCCTGTGCGCCCGTACAGCAACGCAAAGGTTCTCGGCATGATCCAGCGCCTTGAGCAGGCGCTTGCGGATGGGTTCGAGCTGCCCGAACCGTTCTCCCTATACCGCACGACCTTCGACGGCGTGCAGACGCTCAAGAAAGACGAAACCGACGAGGGGCACGCGATCGTGGGGGTAACCTTCCGCGTTTGCTACGGCCTCCGCGTCAAATAACGAGAAAGGGGCCGCAATGGCTTCCGTTACCGACAACAAGCTCGTTGGGTGCGACTTCGACTCCGCCACCGCAAAGGCGCTCAACGGCAACGACATCGTGGCGCTCGTGACAGACAGCACGGGCGCGAACCTTCTGGCCGTGGCGGGACAGCAGGGGCTTTCCTTCAACCTCAACCAGGACACCACCGAGGCGGCCACCAAAGACGACGCCATCGGCGGTTGGAAGCTGCGCTTCGCCAGCAACAAGGACTGGGACGCGTCCATCGACGGCCTCTACTCGCCCGACGACGAGGCCACGAAGATGGTCGCCAAGGCGCTCGCCGACGGCACCTACCTCTGCCTGAAGATCTGCAAGCGCATCCGCTCAACCGCGAACACCAAGTACGTCCCCCTGCGCATGGGCCTGGCGATTGTCACCTCCGACACCTTCGAGGCGCCGAACGACGACAACACCACCTATTCCATGGAGTTCCAAGGCTCCGGCAAGCCGTGGCTCTACGAGACCGCGACCGAAGACCAGATCACCGCAGCGACCGTGACCGTCACCAACGACTAAGGAGCACACGAATGGCAGAAGAGAAGGATTTCGACGAGTTCATCGAGGGCAACGAGTCCGACGAGGAGCTGGAAGACGCCCTCGAAGATTCCGTCAAGGAGGAGTTCAAGGGAGAGCTTGAGCAGGACATCGAAGAGATGGAGCGCGCAACGTTCACCGTCAAGGGGCGCGAGTGCGAGATCGCCTTCACGCGAAAGCGCATCGACCTCTACGAGGAGCGCCACACGCCCATCATCGCCTCTTTCTACAAGAACGACGGCATGTTCACGTTCAAGGAGCTTTCCGCCATTGCCGGCTACGGTCTGAAGCTCGTGGGCGGCGGCTACTTCATCCCGAACAAGGGCGAGGAGATTGTTAACAAGCTGATCGAGGCCAACGGCTACCCCGCCGTGTACCAGGCCGTGATGCTGGCCCTTCAGCGCGACTGCGCTTTTTTATTCATGGGCGCACAGAACGCGCTCTCACTCGCCTAACGGGCTTCGAGTACTTCAAGACCGTTCAAAAGCGCGGCGAGGATGCCGAAGACGCCGCCCTGTTCCACAGGGAGGCCGATTTCGCGTTCTTCGCCGCGCGTCTCGGCTGGGACTACGAGCAGTACGCCCAGCACACGCCCGTCCAGCTCATGTTCGTGCGCAAGGAGCTTGAGACCGCGACGGTTCGCGACTCCAACCTGCTCAAGGATGCGGTTCAGGTCGCCGTAGCCAACTGCCTTTCCAAGAAGACCTACAAGCTCTGGCAGAAGCGCAACGGCGAGTTCCGCGAGACGGACTTCACCCACGCCGAGATCGACGCTCTGAAGGAGCAATACCGCAAGAACCCGCCTTGGACGCCATGGGGAGGTGCGAAACCGAATGGCTGATTACGTTCTATCCGCAAAGGGAACCTACGACGGCTCCAACATGGACGGCGGCCTCGACAAGTCCGCATCCAAATTGAGCGGCCTCAAGGACACCGCCAAGTCCGTAGGCTCGCAGGTGGCGGGCTTCTTCGCTACAAGCTTCGGCAGCGTCGGAAAGTCCATCGCCACCGCGATCGGCACGGTGACCGCAGGCGTCACAACGCTAGCCGCGACCGGCGGCATGAGCCGCGCTCTCAACATCGAGAAGGCGCAGGCCATGTTCAAGGGCATGAAGCTCGAATGGGGCGACTTCTACCAGACGATCCAAGATTCCGTAGACGGCACCGCCTTCGGCTTCGACACAGCAGCGACGGCTGCGGCGCAGCTGGCGGCTTCCGGCGTCGCGGCAGGCTCCGACATGGAAAAGGCCCTCAACGGCTGCGTCGGCACAGCCGCAACGTTCTCTCAAGACCTCGGCGACCTCTCGTCGATCTGGGCAAAGGTTGCCGCCAACGGCAAGCTCTCGGGCGAGCAGGTGGCCCAGTTCACCGATCGAGGCATCAACGCGATCTCCGTGCTGTCCACCTATCTCAGCAAGTCCTCCGACGAGGTCTCCGCCATGGTCACAGCCGGCAAGATCGACTTCCAGACGTTCTCCGACGCCATGTACGCGTCTTTCGGCGATTCCGCAAAAGCAGCCAACGAGTCGTTCACCGGCTCCATGGCGAACATGAAGGCGGCGCTTTCCAAGATCGGCCAGGACTGGATGACCCCGCTCAAGGACTCCGCCATCCCCGTGTTCAACTCCATCCGCGGGGTTCTCAACTCGTGCCGCGCGGCCCTCAAGCCGCTTTCCACGGCTTTCGGCGAATTCCTTGGCGTCACCTACGATGCCCAGGGCAACCTCACGCGCACCGGCGGAGCAGTCGAGAAGCTTTGCACGTTCCTCGACGGGCTGGCCGAGAAGATCAAGGGCGTAGACTTGTCGCAACTCGGCACGGGCGGACAAGTTGCCGCTGCTGCTCTTGCGGCGCTCGCTGCCGTATCCCTCGGCGGGCTTATCGGCCAGATCCCCGTTCTCGGCGCTTTGGCGAACTCGCTCACGGGCGGGATCATTCCTGCAATTAAGGGTGTTGCCACAGGCTTTGCGGCGCTGAGCGCACCTGCCGCCGTTGCCGTTGCCGCTATCACTGCATTTGCGGCGATCTTCGCTTACAGCATGGCCACCAACGAGGCGTTCCGAAACCAAATCATCGGCATAGCATCCAGCATCGCGTCATCGCTTACCCCCGCGTTCCAGTCGCTCACCGGGCTTGCCGAACCGCTCCAAGGTCTCTTTGCCGCCGCCGTTATCGTTGTGAACAGCTTCGCGCTCGCACTTGGCGGCCTGGTGGCTGCGGTGGCCCCTGTGATCGCCACCATTGTTTCGGGACTCGTGCCGATCATCAGCACGATCATCGACGCGGTGGGCCAGATCGCGCTCGTGATAACGACGACGCTCTGCCCGATTATCCAGCAGGTTACCGACCTCATAACGGCCAACATGCCCGTTATCCAAGAGGTCATCACCGGCGTTCTGACGGTGATCCAGACGATAATCAGCACGGTTCTGCCCGTCATGGTCGAGATCTTCAGCTCAACCATGGCCGCCATCCAGGCCGTTATCGATGCCGTCTGGCCGTACATCTCTGCAATCGTCACGGCGGCGATGAACGCCATCCAGGCAATCGTGACGATCGTCCTCGGCATCATCAACCAGGACTGGGGCAGCGTGTGGAACGGCATCCAGGCGCTCGCTTCGAGCGTATGGATCATCATCGAGAACATCGTCAACGGCGGTGTCGTGTTCATCCAGGCGGTCATCACGAACGGCCTTGCGCTGATCCAAAGCGTCTGGGATTCCATCTGGTCGGCGATCGGCGATTGGGTGGCGAACCTCTGGAACACGATCAAGTCCGTCGTGCAGGGCGGCATAAACAACGTCAAGTCGTTCATCTCAAGCGGCCTCTCGACCGTGCAGGGCCTTTGGAACTCGGCATGGAGCACCGTGCAGAGCATCCTCAACAACGCTTGGAGCGGGATCACCAACGGCGTTTCGAGCGGCATCAACTCCGTGGTGAGCTTCGTTTCCTCGATCCCCGGGCGCATCGTCGGCGCACTCGGCAACCTCGGCTCACTGCTCTACAGCGCCGGCAGCTCCATCGTGAGTGGCCTGCTCAACGGCATCAAGTCGACCATCGGCGGCGTCTACGACTTCGTGTCCGGCATCGCCGGAACGATCGCGAGCCTGAAAGGCCCGAAGCGCAAGGACTTGAGGCTCCTGATCCCCAACGGCGGCTGGATCATGCAGTCGCTCGAAACGGGCCTCAAGAAGCGCTTCGAGGGCGTGAAGGACACCGTTTCGGGCTTCGCCGACGAGCTGAGCATGTCGTTCGGCGGGCCTGATGTCACCTACGAGACCGGAGCCGCAGCCGCAGTCGGAGCGGTGGCCGGCGGCGACACCTATTACATGACCATCGACGGCAACACGGCAGACGCAGACATCGCGGTGGCTAACGCCATCGACGTGCTGGTATCCGCCGCACGCCGCTCTTCCACGGCGAGGAGGTAGACGTGGGAACCTATACAAGAGAGATCCAGATCGCGGGGCTCAACCGCTGGTATTGCGGCTACATCTCGGTCGATGCGGTGAACACCGTCAATGACACCACCTCGCGCATCACAGTCACCGCCGCGCTCGAAGACAAGTACGCCGCGCAGTACGGCACGCACTATGACGTAATCGTCAACGGCGTCACCTACAGGTCGCGCGACGTGCTGCTCAACAACTACGGCAACTGGGCCACGCGCGACGCCGTGACCTTCACCGTGGACGTCGGGCGCGGAGCCAGCGGCTGGAACTGCTCCGTGCAGATCCACGTCTACGGCAAGACGTACAACAACTACTACGGCAGCGCGGGCGGCGACGCCTGGGCAACGGAGTACGCTTGGATTCCCCAGCGCGGGTACTCGCAGCCGCATCCGCCCAGGAATCCGAAGCTTGCTCGCGTTTCCGACACCTCGCACAAGATCACGTGGGACGTCGATTACACGGGCATGGACGGCGCATACCCTTGGGCTGGCGTGTACGTCGATCGACGCACCGACGACGGCTCATGGGTCAATATTGCCGACGTGTCGTGGGACGTGACCAACTACACCGACAACTCCACGAAGCCGGGCCATAAATACGAGTACCGCCTTTGCGCCCACGGCCCTGGCGGCAATTCCACGCACGTGTCCTGCGGAACCGCCTACACCACGCCCTCCGCGCCATCGCGCGTGGAGGCCGTTAAGGCGGGCGCCACCGAAGTAACGCTTCGCGTCTACGGTGCTTGGACATATGCAGCCGCATGGGACATCCAGCGCTCGACGGACGGCGGCAGCACATGGTCGTCCATAACGGCCAGCACCGAGGGTGAAGACCCCGCTTGGCTCGACCTGCACGACAAGGCCGCTCCTGCGGGAACGGTCGTATACAGGGTCAGGGCCAAGCGCGGAAGCCTTGCCTCCTCGTGGGTCAAATCGAACTCCGTCACGACGATCACGCCGCCGCTCGCCCCGAAGGTGACCGCAAGCTCCGTCGTGCCGACCGGAACAGCGGCAAGCGTGGCATGGGTGCCCAACCATCAGGACGGCTCGGCACAGACCGCCGCGCAGATCGAGTTCAGCGGCCCAGAGACGATCGCCAAGTCGTACACGACCGCCAAAAGCGCATCCGTGGCGCTCGCGAAAGGCAACTGGAAGGCGCGCGTGCGCACCAAGGGCCTCCATGCCGATTGGGGCGCATGGTCTGGATATGTGGCGATCGTCGTCGCCGACTACCCGCAGTGCTGGGTGGCATCGCCCGCCACCGATGGCATCCTGATCGACCAGGTTCCGCTCACCGTAAGCGTGGCCGCGTCCGACGAGACGGGCATCGCCCAGGCAACGCTTTCCCTTGCCGAGGTCGGCGGCGCAGTTGTCGCCACCGCAGACGTCACGAGCTTGCAGCCCGTGCAGTTCGGCAGCTACGCGACCATCAAAAACGGCATCGACTACATGCTCACGCTTGTGGTCGTCGGCGGCTCCGGGTTGTCGAAAACCGCCACGCGCCGATTCAGGACGCATTGGGCGGAACCTGCGACGCCGGTGGTCACCGTTTCCTACGGCGACGACCTTACATGCCACGTGAAGGTCGAGAACGGCGTTTCAGCCTACAACGTCGAGGAAACGACGCTTATCGGCCCGATGACCTACGACGAGGACAACAACGAGCTTCCCATGTTGGGAACGATCACGTGCGATGGCCACGAGCTTGTGCTTGGCAGCGCATCGAAGTGCGAGAGCTTCATCGTCGAGCGAATCTACGACGATGATTCAAGCACGCTGGCAAGCGGCCTGCTCGATGCCCAGGAGACGATCGACCGCGTTCCGCCGCTCAATGCGGACATGAAGTACCGCGCAACAGGCACGGCCGCGAACGGAACGTCTGCGTATGCCGAGATCGACGCGAAGCTGCTTGCGAGCTGCATGGCGCTCAATTTCGGGCAGGATGCGTCAACGCTCATCAAGATGGAGCTTGATGCGGGCTACTCCACGTCTGCGGCGCGCAGCTACAAGAGCTACCACTTCGCCGACGGCGGGGAGAACGGCGGGCTTCCGATGTCGTACCCGCTCGACGAGTGCGACCTTGCCACATCCGCCTCGTGCCTTTTCCGCCGCGACGGCCACGACGCCTTCCGACGCGCCATGAAGAGCCAATGGCAGGGCTGGTGGCGCGGCCTCGCTGGCGAGCGCGCCTTCGGAGCGATGACGTTCAGCGAATCGCTCAAAGCGCCGGGGCTTTGGTCGGCATCCGTGAAGATAGAGCACGACGTATTCGAGGAGCCGAACAATGCCTGATTGGAAGAAGCGCTTCGCATCGTCCTACCGCTACATGCGCGTAGACCGCAAGACGAACCTAGACGTCGAGCGGCTTAGGAACATCTGCAACGGCGGGACGATCGAGCGCAACCTGGATACCAACTACGAGACGGGCAAGGTCAGCTACAAGGGCGCGCTAGACCTCGGGAGCGACCTTTTGCGCGTGTACCTTGAGGCAGCGTTCCCAGATGGCTCTATTCACCTTGAGCCTCTTGGAACCTTCCTCGTGTCAACGCCGAAGCGCCCGATCGGCCAGGCGCTGGCCGAGGCAGACCTTTCCGGGCGATTGGCCGAAGTTGACGAGGACGAGTTCGACCAGCCGAGATCGGTTCCCGCCGGCACGAACGCCGTTGACTATGCGGCGAAGCTGCTGCGCGAGGCCGGCCTTGAGGTGATCGCCGACCAATCGGACTTCAAGCTCACGACGGCGTGGGTGGTCGGAGCGATCGGAAACGGAGAGAGCAACTACCGAACCCGCCTAAAGGCTGTCAACGCGCTTCTCGCGGCGGCTGGGTTCAGCTCCGCTTCATGCGACCCGCTGGGCCGAGTGCTACTGCGGAAGTACATCGAGCCCGACAAGCGAGCGCCAACCATGGTCATGGAAGAGGGCAAGGGCGCACGCTTCGTGGACGACGGCACCGAGGAGTTCGACAAGTCGAAGGTAGCGAACGTCGTCCATATCGACTACTCGACGAGCGACGAGAGCATACGCGGCACCGCCATCGACTCCGACCCGAACAGCGAGTACTCGACCGTGCGCCGTGGCTGGCGCAAGGCGGTTTCCTACACGCGAAGCGAGCTTCCTCACGGAAGCACAGCAGCCGAGCGGCAGGCAAACGCGAATGCCGAGGCGCAAAGCCTGCTTGCCACAGAGCAATCGGCTATCCACCGCCTAACGGCCACACACATCTACGCGCCCGTCGGCATTTCCGACGCTATCGACGTGCGCTGGCCAAGCGAGGGTATCAGCGGGAACTTCGCAATCAGGAAGCAGACTCTCACCCTCGTGGGAGGATGCCCGATGGAATTGGAGATGAGACGCTTTGAACGTTAACGACATAAGCAACGCGGGCGACATGCTCGCCGAGCTTTTCACGCCGAAAGGCGGCTCGGGCCATTCCATGGGCTTCGCCACGGTCAAATCGATATCCGACGCGAAGGTTACCGTCTCGATGTCGGGGGCCACGCTTTCCGGTCTACCGATGACCACTGGCTGTTCAAGCGCCAAGGCGGGCGACCGCTGCATTGTCGAGACGATCGGGCCGCAGGCCATAGTAACCGGAATCATCGCGAAGTAGAGGAGGTGCGATGGCAGACGAAACGCAGATCGCGGCGTTTGTCCTCAACGAGAACGGCAACATCGACCGCGTGAGAACGACTGACGGCTCTATTTACCGCATCGAGTCAACGCTTGCCGTGGAGGCGGCGGAAGAGGCAAAGACAGCAGCCGCCAACTGCAAGACCATGACGGAAAGCGCTGAAACGGCCGAGAAAACGCGCGTGTCCAACGAGAACGCTCGGAAAACGGCTGAGACCGAGCGCGGCAACAACGAGACGTCGCGCAAGAACGCCGAGACGTCGCGCAAGAACGCCGAGACAACACGTCAAGACAACGAAACTGCGCGAAAGAATGCCGAAACCACGCGCCAGAACAACGAGACGAGCCGATCGAACGCCGAGATCGAACGCAAAAAGGCCGAAAGCCAGCGCCATGACGAGCATATCGCCGACCAACAGGCATCGAGCAACGCGACCTCGGCGGCAAACGGCGCGGCATCGCGTGCTGACGCGGCGGCCAACCAGGCGTTGCAGATCGCCAACTCCGTTGCGCAAGGAAGCGCGGGCGATTCGGACATCGCGGCGCTGCGCGAGCAGAACGCGATCCTGGCAAACATGCTCGCTGAGTCGAGCGGCAAGTTCGTGTTCATGGACGGCACGGTGTACGCGCCGTCTTCAAAGGCAACGTTCGAGGACGGAACCGTAAAACTCGGTTCCTCCTGCACGGTATCCGGCACGACCATCGTGCTCGCATAGAAAGGAAAACGAATGGCAAACGTAAACGCCGAGCGCTTTAACGTGAACGGGGTGAGCCATGAGATCATCGACTCACTGGCCCGCACCAACGCCACCACGGCTCTCAACAACGCCGAGTACAACCGACAGGGCCTGATCGGAAAGTACCCGGGCCAGTCGCTCGCAACGCTTCTCGCGGGCGAGGTCTCAGGCTCCACCACCATCTACGACGCGCTGCACAAGCGCGTGCAGGCCGCGAACTTCAGCGGCATGCGCGTGGGCGACTACATCGACGTGCCGCTCGTGAGCGCATCGGCCATCACGGGCCAGCAGTCCGTGCGCTTCCTGCTTGCGCACTTCGACCCGTACTACCAGTGCGGCGACAGCGCCAAGGGCCACCACATCGCGTTCATCGCGTCCGCGCCCGTCGCCGTGGCCAAGACCGTCACCGGCGTGGCCAACGACAGCTACCTGATGTGGAACACCGCGAACACCAACCAGGGCACCGCAGACGTGAAGAACCCGTACCTGAACAGCAACCTCAAGGCGTGGGAGAAGCTGTTCGAGGCGTGCCTGCCCGAGGAGCTGACCAAGTACCTGCTCACCCAGCGCGTGCTGCTTGAGGAGCGTTACAGCGCGAGCGGCGCGCTCAGCGACTCCAACAGCTGGAGCTGGCAGGACATCGGCAAGGTGTGGTCGCCCTCCGAGATGGAGGTGTACGGCTGCCCAGTGTGGGGCACCAAGGGCTACAGCGTGGGCTTCGACTGCCAGTTCGACCTGTTCCGCGATACCGCGCACCGCTTGAACGGAACTCGGTACGGTTGGTGGTTGCGTTCCGTCATGGGCGGCTCCTCGTCCGACGTGTGCTACGTCACCACCAGCGGCGATGCCGCCTGCTACTCGGCGACGTACGTCTGGGTTCGCCCCCGCCCCGGCTTCCTCGTCGGCTAGCCAGCCGAGTGCTCTATACTTCTCTTTCGATGCGACCGCCTTGCGCGGTCGCATCCCTGCCCGCGCAGCGGGCCGTTTTTTTCGCCACTATTTCCGGGAGGTGCCATGAGCGGCGTCTACCAGCGAAACCGCGAGGTGTCCGAGTACAAGTTCTTCACGCAGGCCATCGCCATCCGCGTGGAGGTCAACAAGCTCATGGCCTCCTCGTCGGTCGTGCCGAAAGCCTACAGGCTGCTGAACGCAGTCCCCACGGTGGAGACCGCGCGCAGCATCGTATACAACGTCAACCGCGCCGACTGCTTCTACCCCAACAGTTCGTTCAACGCACTTGAGCGCAAGCGTTACCTGACGCTGGCGATAGCCGACTGCGAGCAGCTGATGCTCGACATGCAGTGCCTCATGGACATCGGCCTGCCCGTGAACGCCAACCGCTTCGAGGCGCTGGCGGGCATGGTCGAGGAGGAGATCAAACTGCTCAAGGGCGCGCGCAAGAACGTACGCGTCACCGGCAAGAAGACGACCGACGAGCGCATAGCCGAGGCCGAGGCCGAGCTAGAGCGCCTGCGTTCGCTATAATGGACGGCGGTCGCGCCTTGTTTGTCGGTACGATTGGTGGTTGCGTTCCGTCATGGGCGGCTCCTCGTCCAACGTGTGCTACGTCAACAACAACGGCAATGCCAACTACAACTCGGCGACGAACGTCTGGGTTCGCCCCCGCCCCGGATTCCCTTACTGCCAGACCGAGTAGGCCCCAGGGCCGAAAGCAGAGCGCGGAGAGGAAGGAAGGCGCGACCGTCGGGCATGCGCCCGTAAATACGCACCCCGCGAGGGTGGCCGGACGCTGCTTGCATGGCGCGGCGCTCCGTGGCTTCGCCGCGTTTCATGGCCATACCTCAAGCGGCTGTCAGAGCCACATTGCAAGCCGTGCGGGGTGCCTCCTGTGAACTCCGAGCAAAGGCGGGCGGCGCGCCGGAAGCGCCGCGAGGAGAAGCGGGCCAAGGCCAAGGCCGAGCGCGTCAAGGCGTGCACGCTTGAGACCGTGGCCGACCTCAACAGCCTGTGCAAGGCATCGAAGCAGGCCGCACGCGGCGTGATGTGGAAGGCGTCCACGCAGCGGTACATGAAGGACTACCTGCGCAACGCCGTCCTGTCCCGCCGCGACCTTTTGGAGGGCCGCGACATATGCCGGGGCTTCATCCGCTTCGACCTATGGGAGCGCGGCAAGCTGCGCCACATCAGCGCCGTGCACTTCCCCGAGCGCGTGGTGCAGAAGTCGCTGTCGCAGAACGCGCTCGTGCCCGCGATCGTGCCCACCCTCATAGCCGCGAACTCCGCGAACATCAAGGGGCGCGGCACCGACTACGCCCTGAAGCTGCTCAAGCGCCACCTGGCCGACCACTGGAGGCGGCACGGCCGCGAGGGCTACATACTGCTCGGCGACTTCTCCGACTACTTCGCGCGCATTGCCCACGAGCCGGTCAAGCGGCAGGTGGCCGACGCGCTGCTCGACCCGCGCGTGGTCGCCCTTGAGCACCGCCTGATAGACGCGCAGGGCGAGGTCGGCCTGGGCCTGGGCAGCGAGCCAAACCAGATATGCGCGGTGGCGCACCCCAACCGCATCGACCACTACGTGGCCGAGATGCTGCGCCCCGAGGCCTACGGACGCTACATGGACGACTTCTACCTGATCCACGAGTCCAAGGAGTACCTGCAAGTGTGCCTTCTGCTGATAGAGCACGAGTGCGCGAAGCTCGGCATCGCGCTGAACCCGCGCAAGACCCGCGTGGTGAAGCTGACGCGCGGCTTCACGTGGCTGAAGAAGCGCATCTTTTACACCGAAACGGGCCGCATCGTCATGAAGCCGTGCCGCGACTCCATCACGCGCGATCGACGCAAGCTGAAGAAGATGGCCCGCATGGTGGCCGAGGGGGTCATGACGCCCGAGCAGGTGCAGCAGAGCTACCAGAGCTGGCGCGGCGGCATGGCTCACTTGGACGCGCACCGCAGCGTGCTGGCCATGGACGCGCTGTACCGCAGCCTGTTCGAAAATCTCGCGGGGGGGGGTTGCTCAATGCAACCAAGCCCGAGAGACGATTCGGGCGGAACGCCCTCGCCATAGCGGAAGGGCGGCAACTCAAAACGGCGGCCTAGACGGGTCGAAAACGAAATAACCAAAACAGCGAAGGCGTGCTGCGGCGCGCCTTCTTTCTTCGCGCCCGCCAAAACGGCCAGGCAATCTCACGGCGCTAATACGATGGCGGCACATTTCCCGATAAGGAAGGAGTCCGCATGGACACTGAGGAAGACATGCCGCGCCCCGACGAGCTTCGAGACGGCACCCTGGCCGAGGTCAACGCCCTGCGCGACCTGCTGTCGCAGATCGGCGACCCCGACGCGGCGCACGACGCGGGCGTTATCGACGATGACGAGTACGTGGAGCGGAAGGCGCGAAAGCTCGCCTACACCTCCGCGCTCGCCGCCTACGCCAACGGCGAGGTGCCCGACCTCCCGGCGCTGCTCGAACAGATGCGCGAGCAGGCGTCCCAGCCGACGCAGACCGAGACCAACACGGCGAACATCGACTACCTGCTCATGACCGTGGGAGGTGACCAGTAATGGCTACGAAGAAAACCGTTGAGCATTCCAAGCACTTCGCGAAGGTCAAGAAGTACTACGACAAAGACCTTTGGAGCAAGGCGCGCGTCTACAAGGCTGTCGAGTGCAAATGGATCACCGCCGACGAGTACAAGGAAATCACCGGCGAGGAGTACACGGCCGAATAGGCGGAAGGAGGGCGCCCAGGATGGAAGTGCTCAAGCTTTTTGCGCCTTACGGACCGGCTTGGCTTGGCGGCGTGCTCCTGACGCTCGTTGCGTTCTACTTCGGGAGACAATTTCTTGAGGAGTACAAACGCCAAAACCAGCGGAAGGGCGAGCTCGACCTGAAGCGCGAGGAGCGCAAGCAGGCCGAAGTCGACGAGAGGGCGCAGCGCGACCGCGAGCGGTCCCAAATGGAGGGGCGCATCGCCGCCCAGATGGAGCGCAGCAACACCCTGATTGAAGGAATGAAAACGCTCATGGAGTCGGTTGTCGCGTCAAATGACGTCCTCCACGCGGACTTGGTCCACAGCCAGGCGCGTAGCCAGGGCATGGCCGAGAAGGTCGACCATATCTACGACCGAGTCGACCTCATGTACAACAAGGAGACAGGGAGATAAAGATGACTGATATACAGGCAGGACTCACGGTGCTGACCGTCCTCGTGGTGCCCTATATCGTGCAGGCTATCAAGACGAAGGCGATGACCGGCAATGTCGCCCGCTGGACGGCCATCGCAGTATCGGCGCTGTGCGGCGCATTGACGGCCATGGCCGGGGGTATGCCGACTGACCCCACGGCGTGGGTTACGTCCATCTTCGCCGCGGTAGGCGGCGTGCAGGTGGCATATGCAGCCTTCAAGGCGGTCGGCGTGACAGACAAGTGGCTCGACGCGCTGCTTGCCATGGGCACTCCGAAGAAGGACGACTAGGAATGGGCGGCAAGCGCCTCGTGCGCATCGCCGCCGCCATCTCGCTGCTTGCTTTGCTCGCCGCCTTCGCCGACGTGGCGCTTATAGCCTCTAACGTGCCGAAGGTGCCGAAGGAAGAGCCTTTGCCCGTCATCTACGACAAGCCGCTCGACAAGCCCGCCGAGGTGCCCGTCTACCTCCAAGCAGACGAGCGCTGGGGCGGGCTTTCGTATGCGGGCGAAGACCTGGCTGCTGCCGGCTGCGGCCTCACGTGCGCGGCCATGGCGTGGGAATGGCTCTACGGACAGGCATGCACGCCGGCGCAGATGCTGGGCTTCGTCGGCGAATCGTGCCTCACGGACGGCGTGAACGACATGGAAAAGTTCTGCCGTTGGATGAACGCGAACGACCAGGCTTTGGGCTACACGCCTATCCACGACAACGCCGATGACGCCTTGGACGAGGCGGCTGGCGGCTGGATGGTGTTTTGCAGCCTAACTGGCCAGCTCCGCGAAGGCGGCAAGAACTACGGCGGGCACATCGTCCTGCTTTGCGGATGGGACGGCGAGGCGGCGACCTTCCACGACCCCTACGAGGGCGTGGTGCGGCTGAGCCGCGAGCAGTACGAACAAGTTGATTGGGCTTATTTCATAGCGATAGGGAGCGCTGAATAGAATGAACGGAATAGACATCAGCAATTGGCAGAACGGCATCAACCTCGCGGCTGTCCCGTTCGACTTCGTTATCTGCAAGGCTACCGAGGGCACGCGCTACGTGTCGCCCGACTGCGACCGCCAAATCCAGCAGGCGATCGGTCTTGGCAAGCTCGTCGGCGTGTACCACTACATCAACGGAGGTGATGCCGAGGCGGAGGCCGAGTACTTCTATGAGCGCTGCAAGGGCTACGTCGGCAAGGCCGCGTTCTTCATCGACTGGGAGGAGCGGGGCAACAAGGCATGGGGCGACACGTCCTACCTCAAGGCCATGGCAGAGCGTTTGGCCGAGCTTCTTGGCGTGAGCGTGGATCGCATCGGCATCTACGCATCCAAGAGCGTGTTCCCGTGGGGCCTCACCGATGCTAAGACGTGGGTGGCGCAGTACGCCGACATGAACGCCACGGGCTACCAGGACGCACCTTGGAACGAGGGCGCATACGACTGCGCCATCCGCCAGTACTCCTCGTGCGGGCGCTTGGACGGCTGGGCGGGCAACCTCGACATCAACAAGTGCTATATCTCCCGCGCGGAGTGGGAGGCCATGGCTGGCGGCTCCAACGGCGATCCCGACTCGCTTATCCACGGCATCGACGAGACGCCAACGGCAGACCTCGCGGCGAAAGTGCTCGCTGGCGAGCTCGGAGACGGCGACGACCGCAAGCACGCGCTGGGCGACCGCTACCAGGAGGTGCAGTCGCTCGTGAACCACATCCTCACGGCATCCGCCGAAGATCTGGCCGCTGAGACATGGGCGGGCGATTACGGCAACGGCAGCCGCCGCAAGGCTGTTTTAGGGCCGCGCTACGACGAGGTTATGGCGGTGATCAACGGCCAGACCGAGACCGAGCAGGTGTACGTGGTGCAGAGCGGCGACACCCTTTCCGGAATCGCCTCAAAGTACGGCACCACGTACCAGGATCTCGCCGCCAAGAACGGCATCTCAAACCCGAATCTGATCTATCCCGGCATGCGCCTGGTTGTTTCCTAGGCCGCTCGTGGTATCCTAACGAAAACGATTGTGCCGACTGCGCACACCTCGGTTCGAGGAGATGCGCAAACGGTGCGCCAGTTTTCCTTCCGCGCATACACAGGAAAGAAGCAAGCGGCCATGCCCCAGAACGACGCCAATAAAACGCCTGATTACAACAGCGTTGCCGTCATCATTCCCTGCTACAACGAAGCAGTCACCATCGCCAAGGTCGTCGACGACTTCCATCGCGTTCTCCCCGAAGCCACGGTGTACGTTTACGACAACAATTCCGCAGACGGAACCGGTCAGATCGCGCGCGAGCACGGCGCAGTCGTTCGCCTTGAGACCCGTCAGGGCAAAGGCAACGTCGTCCGCCAGATGATGCGTGACATCGACGCCGATTATTACATCATGGTCGATGGCGACGACACCTACCCCGCCGAAGCAGCACCGGCGCTGCTTGCGCCCCTTATGAGCGGCGAGGCCGACATGACCGTCGGCGACCGCCTTTCCAACGGCAGCTACGGCGCCGAGAACACCCGCGCTTTCCACGGCTTTGGAAACGACCTGGTGCGCGGCCTTATCAAAATGATCTACCGCTTCGACTTCAGCGACGTCATGACCGGTTATCGCGCCTATAACAAGGTGTTCGCCAAGACCATGCCCGTCACCTCTCCCGGCTTCGAGATCGAAACCGAGCTTTCCATCCATGCCGTCGACAAGGGCTGGCGCATTGCCCAGATCCCCATCGACTACCGCGATCGCCCCGAAGGCTCCGAATCCAAGCTCAACACCGTGTCCGACGGCATCAAGGTCCTGCGCATGATCATGTCGCTGTTCAAGGACTACAAGCCGTTCGCGTTGTTCGGCTGGCTGACGCTGATCTTCTTCGTCATCGGTCTGATCTGCGGTATCCCGCTGATCGTCGAGTTCGGCTCCACGGGCTTGGTCCCGCGCATCCCCACCGCCATCCTTACCATCGCCTTCATGATGCTGTCCGCCCTGTCGCTGGTCTGCGGCCTTATTTTGGACACCGTGGTGAAGGGAAACCGCAAGGAATACGAGCTACGCGTGATCGATGCATACCAAAAGTACACACATTCGCAGATTTAACCCCTTGCGCTGATTGTCATTGTTTGCAATAATAATCAGGCTTTTGCACGTCCCCATAGTCTAGAGGTCAGGACGCGGCCCTTTCAAGGCTGAGACACGAGTTCGATTCTCGTTGGGGGCACCACCGATTTCAGAACCCGCATCCCTGTGGTTGCGGGTTTTATTTTTGCCGTCGACGTCCAGCGCGCTTACTGAAATACCGCGCGACGGCCATCATCCACATAATAATGATTAGAGGTACATTGAAACGTTTCGACGAACTCGGTCTGAGCGCGAAAACGCTCGAAGCCGTTAAAGCCCTGGGCTATGACAGCCCCACCCCCGTTCAAGAGAAGGCGATTCCCCTTGTTCTTGAAGGCCGCGACATCATCGCGGCCGCGAAAACCGGCACCGGTAAAACCGGCGCTTTCTCGCTTCCCTCCATGGACAAGCTCGGTCATGCCAAGGGCGGTCGCGGCCCGCTGATGCTGGTCATCACCCCCACCCGCGAACTTGCCGACCAGATCGGCACCGTATGCGGCCAAATCGCCCAGCACACGAACCACCGCATCACCACCGTGGTCGGCGGCCTTTCCTACAACCCGCAGATCGAGAAACTCCGCCGCGGCACCGACGTGCTCATCGCAACGCCCGGCCGCCTGATCGACCTCATGGACCAGAAGGCCGTGAACCTCTCGGAGGTATCGCTGCTAGTGCTTGACGAGGCAGACCGCATGCTGGACATGGGTTTCCTGCCCGCTGTGCGCAAGATCGTCGCCGCATGCCCGAAGCAGCGCCAAACGCTGCTGTTCTCGGCAACCATCGACCGTTCCATCACCAACAACATGAAATCGCTGCTCAACGACCCCGCCGTCGTCGAGATCGCCCACAAGGGCGAAACCGCCGACACGGTCGAGCAGTACATCATCCGCACCCCGCAAACAGTGAAAGCTGCCCTTCTTAAGGCAGTCCTCGAAGAAAAGGGTTCCGATCGCGTCATCGTCTTCGCACGCACGCGCAGCCGCGCCGATTCCACGAGCCGTCGCCTCAAGCGCGCCGGCTACACCGTCGAGGCCATTCACTCCGATCGCAGCCAGAATCAGCGCAAGCGCGCTCTTGAGCGCTTTGCGAACGGCGAGGCCAACATCATCGTGGCAACCGATGTCCTGGCACGCGGCATCGACGTCCCAGAAGTGAACTACGTCATCAACATGGACCTTCCCTCTCAGCCTGAGGATTACGTCCACCGCATCGGTCGCACGGGCCGTGCCGGCCAAAACGGCTTCGCAGTTTCCTTCGTGTCCCCCGACACCGAATCGGCCCTGCGCGACATCCAGAAGCTTATCAAGCGAGAAATCCCCGAGATGGAGCTTGCCAATTTCGATTTCGCCGCCGCCGAAGCCGAGGCCGTCCAGAAAAGCCAAAACGCCCAGGCTCGCCGCGACCCCGAACTTGCTCAGGCCAAGCGCGAACTGGCCAAGCGCGAACAGAAGAAGGCCAAGCGCCGCCAGGAGAACGCCGAGAAGAACGAAACCAAAGCGTCAGCCGGCCGCAACGGCAAGCGCAAGGGCCAGGGAAGCGCCAAGCCCGAACGCCCCGTCAACAACCGCAAGAAGCAGGGACGCGGCAAACAGCAAGGCTCCAAGCAGCAGAACCAGTCGCAGGCCCCCAAACGCGCAGCATCCGGCACAAGTGACATGAGGCCAGGCCGCGCCCACCGCGCAGCCATGCAAAAACGCCGCAGTCGCTAAAGCCTATCGGCAATTACATGCCCGCTTTCACCTACAATGCCCGCAATAGCCATCCGGCCGTTGCGGGCGTTTTCACGTTGACGAGTACTCCCTTCCGACCGCTCGGGAAACAAGCCCACAACACCGCGCATGCTACAATAGGGTAATTCGCACCGTGCAAGGAGGGCCCCATGACAGGTCGTATCGAATCTGCTCTTTCTCACCGTTCTTCCCTGCCCGAAAAATCAAACTCGGCGCAGGTCGCAACCTGTCTCGCCCTTGCGCCTTTTCTGTTATTCCTATCATTCGTCCTTTGCTGCACCCTTACCGTCAAACCGGCGTTCGCGGCCGACATCACCACCATCGACATCAGTAACAAAGGGGCGAACACCACTATCAAGATCACCGAACCCGGCGCCTACCGCCTAACGGGTAGCAGCTCGAAAGTTTGGATTGATGTGAAGGTCGGCAACGTCGATCTGTACCTTGCCGATGGCCTGAACATAACCCCGGGAATTTCCGCCAACACAGGCGCCAGCTGCCCTTCCATCAAAATCGAAGAAGCGGGCGGTACGGTCAACATCATCAGCGAGGCCGGCGCCAATGCGTACTTTAGCAGCTACTTAAGCGCCCCCGCCATTCAAAAAGAAGGCAACGAAACGAAGCTTGTCTTCAAAACCGCCGACCCTTCAAACCCTGGCGCCATTACCGCAAAAGCCCCTGATACTAGCTGTTCAGCAGGTATTGGCAGCTGTCTTTATGTCATTGACACGTCAAAAGCCTCCACGGCAACATAGTGTTCGAAAGCGGAAAAGTAATCGCCTACGGCGGCACGAACGCTGCGGGCATTGGCGGCGGATCTGGCAAGGACCATACAACCGGCATCACCATCAAAGGAGCCGCCGAGGTTGAAGCGCATGGCGGCAGCGGCGGCGCAGGCATCGGATCGGGCTCTCACGGAGCATTCAACAACATTCGCATCGAGGGCGGAACCGTGCGTGCGTATGGCGGCACCGGCAATTACAGCGGCGCGGGCATCGGTTCTGGATACGACGAGATCTCCCTGACCCATGGCACCATCACCATTACCGGCGGAAACGTTTACGCTGAAGGCGGGCGTGCGGGCGCGGGCATTGGTGGAGCGTATCGCGCGATCGTGGATGGCATTACGATTTCGGGCGGAACGGTCAAGGCCGTCGGCGGCAAATACGGATGCGGCATTGGCAGCGGAGGCGGCTCGATCGACAAGCACTATTGCAAGTCCATCAAAATCTCAGGCGGGGATATCACCGCTTTCAGCGGAGATACGAACAACCCTGCAGCAATTGGCAATTCCGGTAATTCACCGGGACGCCAGAACATCACCATCTCTGGAGGCATCGTCCGCGCATATGCGCAAACAGATCACGCCCACGCCATTGGCGGCGGTGACACGAACGGCCCGGGTTCGCAGGCTTACGTAACGGTTGACATCAGCGGTGGGACCGTCATCGCCAAGGGCGGCAGCAAGGCAAGCGCATTCGGCTGCAACGGCAATGGCTACGGCACCAAAAAAGACAAGTACTTCAAGGCCACCATTACCGGCGGCTCGATCCTTGTTGCGCCCGATGGCGCTGTAAGCAATCTGGGCACGTTTCAGGTGACGCCCACCGATGCAGCCGGCAACAAGCTTTCTCCCGCTACGGCTGTCATGGGTGAGCTGATGAACGTACGCCTTGATTTGAGCGGCGCAGCGGCTGTTGTTAATGGTCTGACCAGCGGTTACGGAATGAATGGCGTCGTCGCGGTAAGCCTTGACAGCGAGTTCGGAACGGGCAATCAGGAAGTGCTGTTCTGCCCTTGGCTGCCCAGTGGCACAACGCTCCAACGCGTTACGGCGCGCGTGAACAGCGCTGACGTTCCTTATACGGGGTCGGTTGCGCCTGGCGAAAGAAAGACGTTCTTCCCCTCCACCAAGTTGACCCTCGACGCGAACGGCGAAGGAACGAACGGCCAGGCAATCGCCCTGTACGGACACGGTCTCGAGCATTTCGAAAACGCAACGACCCCCGGTCGTGTGCTGGAGTTCTACACCAACAAATCAAGGCGGACAAGCACCGAAGTGCTGCAGCCAAACGGCAAGCTCGCTTCTAACGTCGTCGTCGACGGCACACAATTTACCGACGAGAACGGCAACTGGGTCTACGCAGGCGGCGCCGATATCTCGGGAGCTGGAAGCTTCTATACGCTGTATGCGCAAACCCGCCCCCTATCCTTCACCATCCACTACGACGCGAACGTCCCGGCCAGCGTAAGCTCTGCACCCACCGGCCACGTTCCCGACGATGTCGAAGTTGAAGCCGGAAATCTCACCGAAGTCGGAGCAGGGTGCACGCTGGCTCTTCCCGGCTTCCAGATTTCCAGTTGGAACACCGAAGCCGACGGTTCAGGCACAAGCTACGACCATCTTGATTGGGCATCGATTTCAGCCGCTGCCGATGGCGACGTCGTCACCCTTTATGCGCAATGGAAGCCACGGTCGTACACGGTCCACTTTGACGGCGGCGGTGCCGACAGCGGCTCCATGGCCGATCTCCAGCTTGAAATCGGTGCCACCGCGCAACTGCCCGCCAACGCCTTCGTTAAAGACGGGTACAAGTTCGTCGGATGGGCGCTCCATGTATCCATCGGAGGTGCGATCAAAGATCAAGCGTGGGTGACGAATCTCTGTGCCAAAAACGACGACGGGAGCGTCAGCCTTGATTCAGAAGGCTCGCCGATCGGACTGAGCTTGCGCGCCCTCTGGGTGAAGACGTCGGACACAAAGTATGATGCGACGATAGCCGTAATGCTTGACGGCCAAGCAGCAACCGCTTTGGCCGACAGGTTGACATTGGCTTCCGGCGACACGGCCTTCGCCCCGTTCGAGCAAAGGGTGACTTCAGAAGGAAAGCCCTACTACACGCTAAGAAGCACGGAGCTGCTTCCTGCGGGAACGTACCGCCTCCTCTTTGACGGAAAGGACGCAGGCAAAGAAGTTTCCGTGGGCGATGAGGCAGACGTCGTCTTGCTGAACTTCTACACACTCGAGACGGCCTTCGACGGAAACCTCGGCGGCGTCGACACCGCCCCCTTGTGGCCCGTCACCATCAACTCGAAAGAGGTCTATCTGGAAGGAAGCGAGATATCGCTTCAGGTGCGTGAGCGCGTGTCGGGTTACCTATTCGATAAGTGGACGGGCGTCGACTCCATCGCGCAGTACGCCGATGGCGCAACCGAAACATCAAACCCGACAACCGTTGTGATGCGCGGTCCGCTGACGATGCGCGCCGACTCTAAACCCACCGACTACCTTGTCTCGTTCGATCCCAATGCGCCAGATGCGTCAGGCGAGATGGCGGATCAAAAGCTTTCCTACGGTTTTGAAGGGAAGCTTCCTGCAAACACCTTCGCTCGAACGGGATACGTTTTCACTGGTTGGAACACCGCAGCCGATGGCACGGGCGATGCCTATGCCGACGCTCAGAATGTTGCGAACCTTCTTGATTCGCCAGGGACGCTCACCATGTACGCCCAGTGGGAACCGATTAAATACTTCCTGCACTTTGATGGCAATCTTGCTGGCGGACCCGCTATGCAATCGCTCGAGGTAGCCTATGACCAGTTATTCACTTTGCCTCCCTGTCAGTTCGTATTCGAAAACGAAAGCTTAGAGGACTCTAGGTTCCTTGGCTGGAATACAGCACGCGACGGCTCAGGCGAAAACTTTGCCGATGAGGCGAGCGTCGTCAATCTTTGCGACAAAGCGGATGCTTCGGTAACGCTCTATGCTCAATGGGAAGACCCCGAGCCAGCACCTGGCCCCGATCCCAGCCCTGACCCAGATCCGGATCCAAGTCCCAGCCCGAGCCCCGATCCCGAACCTTCGGACGAACCCAAGCCCGTTCCCTCACCTGACACTTCAAGCTCGTCTGACGCACCTGAGCCAAATAACAACGACACCAGCGCTCAAATACCAAACACCGGCGATCGCGCAGCTGCTCTTCTGCTTTTCGCCCTTGCAGCCTCATCTTTGACGCTCGCGCTTGCCGTCCTCTGTCTTAAAACACGTGGCACCATTCGAAAGGAATCAAAATAACAAGGAGGCTTCTCCCGCCTCTCACCCCACGCGCTGAACGAAAAAGGCGGTGCCGCTCGCTTGAGCAGCACCGCCTTACTGTTTCAAAGCTTTGGAAAACCAGCCCAGCCAGAAAGCGCCTAGATGCTCTTCGGCTTGGTGTTGTCAGGTTCCTGATTGTCAACCTCGTCGCACAGGAAGCATGCGTCAAGAACGCCGGTAAGCGATTTGCTCAGGTACGCCTTGACAACGTCGAGCGCCGCTCCCTCGGCGTCGGCGATAACTTCAATGCCCTGATGGCACATGGAACCGGCCAAAGCGCAATCGATATGACCCACAATAAGGGTATCGGCGTTGATAGCTTGAAGCAGCTCTTTCAAGCCCGCCTCATCAAGACCTTGAGCGGGAAGATTCTTGCAATCGGTGATGATGCCACGCTCCACGGTGTACACCATGAAGCTAGTGGTCTGCGTGAAAAAAGGCGCGATGGACAAACCATCGCAGGAAACTGCAACTACCACGGGTTTTCCCTCCACTTAAATCTGCAACATGCATACCATATTGCAGATTGAAAAGCGGCGTTCTGATATTTTCGCAAGCGGGAATATAAAGGCGCAAACGATCTTCTACACCCTAGATTCCAGCAAACCCCATCGGCAATGCGGCATCGCCATCAAACGCGAAACGCAGCGGATCTGGCGCACAAGCCCACGGGGTGAACGTAGACGAACCCGAAGCAACCAACGAGGCCATGTAGCCGTCAGCATCAAACGTAACCTCAAGCGGGTAGGAGGTACCCCAGATAGACCCCTTGGGCAACGTGTCCTTGGTTGCGAACACACGCGTGTATCCAAGCTCTATCGAATCAGTCGAGCCCTCGCTTCGATCCTGACGCGTGAGAACGGCCTTGATCAAATTGCCTTCCTCGTCGTACGAGAATTCGGACGAGGCGATGCCCTTATTGTCGAGATACCAGTCGCTTCCCTCGCCACTACTGACCCTCACCGCATTGGCAAGCACGCCGTCATCGTAAGTGAACTTCTCGTCGACGGTTCCTTCTCCCTGGCCATCCTTATCGTTGATCGCGTAGTTGACGCGCACGCAATTGCCCTCAGAATCATAAGCAAGCGTATAGGAAGCCAAAACCTCACGTGAGTCGTCAGTTACAGTCTTGTTCTTCTCTTCCTTGCCAGCCCCAGACGACGCGGAGCTCGACGAAGCAGATGAGCTGGCGGCAGAGGAGGAATCAGAGGCAGACGCCTTGGATTCGGAATCCGTTTCATTAGAAGAATCCTGCGATTTGGGCGCCGTAACCGCAATGCTGGTCACCCTGCCGCTGGTGTCGTAGGCGAACTCAGTTCGCTCGTCACCGCAGGCGATTGCGGAAAGAGAGCCGTTGCCGTCGTACTCGAACGAATACTCAACGGCCAATCCCTTCGGGGCGCGCTTGATCCCATACGTCGAAAGACGGCCCTCGTCATCGTACGCATAGGTAGCGTAAGCGCCGGTCTCGCACGATGCCTCGGACAAACGACCCTCGTCATCATAGGAAAGCGACCACGAATTCTTCGTGGGCGCCGACGAAGATGTCTGCATATCGGCGAACGAAACCTTAGTCAAACGGCCATCGTCGTCATAGTCGTACGACACAGTCGCGGGAGCGGTAGCCGACCCTTCGGTGAAAGTTGCGGACGAAAGCCTGTTGAGTTCGTCATAAACGGCAGTGGCGTGAGCTTTCTGCCCCTCTTCCCCTGCGAACATCGGAATGTTGTTCTTGAAATCGGTAACCAACCAGTACGCCGAAAGGGGCGTTTTCGAAAGATTCTCAACCTTCACGCTGTTCGCACAGCAAAGCGTCGAAAGGCTTGCCTGATCGGCAAGGTCAAGCTTCTGGATGGACGTTCCCGTCACATCAAGCGACGAAAGCGAACCAAGACCCGAAAGCGACAGGCTTTCCACGTAAGTGTCGGCGAGGCACAGGTTCTCCAACAGCGTGGCCCCGGAAAGATCAAGCGAATCAACGGAAGTCCCCGATAAGTCGACTTGCTTGAGGTGGGAAGATCGTCCCAGATTCACATCGTCGACGGAAGCGGACCCCTTCGCGTCAAGAGCGACAAGACTGGAAGCCTCAGAGACATCAACGCTCGTGATTGAATCAGAATCGATGATCAGGCGAGATAAGTTCGGCAGAATGGAAAGACCCGACACGTTGGTCCCTTCGGTCACCGTAAGCTCGGTGATATCGGCAGCCTCTTCGCGCGTGATAAGGCCATCGCCGTCAGCATCGAGCGCGCGAACGGCAGCACGCAGGCCGTCGGACGGGAAATCTTTCGCATTGATGGAATACGGGCGCAAATTGGTATCCCAAACAAGAAATCCCGCCACGAACACGATCGCAACGGCAAGAACGCAGCCGATGAACTTACGGCGGCGTTTATCGTCGTATTGCTTCTGGCTTTGAACCTGCTGCGCACGACCGGCGTGGGCGCCCTTGTTGGGATCAGCCATGGAAGAACCTCTTCGCACTAAGAAAAAACCGCCCACAGAATCGCGGGCGGTTAGAAAACTTGCAATGACGAGCGCTTTTAATTAAGCGAGAGCCTTCTTGGCAACCTCGACCAGCTTAGCAAAAGCAGCGGGATCGCTGACAGCCATGTCGGCGAGGACCTTGCGGTCAAGCACAACGCCAGCCTTGTTCAGGCCGTTCATGAACACGCTGTAAGACATACCGTTCATACGGGCAGCGGCGTTGATGCGAGTGATCCACAGGCTGCGGATCTCACGCTTCTTGTTGCGGCGATCGCGATACTGGTACTGAAGCGAATGCTGCACCTGCTCCTTGGCCTTGGTGTAGGTACGGGACTTTGCACCATAGTAGCCCTTTGCACGGCCGAGGACGGTACGACGCTTCTTATGGGCGTTAACTGCGCGCTTTACACGAGGCATGTTGAATCTCCTTTATCAGATATCGGCCGGATTAGCGAAGGCCGAGGTTACGAGCGATGACGCGACGATCCGCGGGGGCAACTTCGGTCTCGTGACGGAAGTTACGCTTACGCTTCTGGCTCTTCTTGGTCATGATGTGGCTCTTGTAAGCCTTGGAACGCATGATCTTACCGGAACCGGTCACACGGAAGCGCTTTGCAAAACCGCGATGGGTCTTCATCTTGGGCATTATTCGTCCTTTCCTTCTTCAGCCATATCGGCCTCTTGCTTCTTATTTTTCTTGCCGGCTTTAACGTCCTTCTTCTTCACCGCCGTCGGCAAGGGAGCGATGAGCATGTGCATGTTGCGACCCTCCATCTTGGGGGCGCTCTCGATGACTGCTACGTCCTTCAGGTCGTCAGCAAGTCGCTCGAGAATAGAGAGACCCTGATCGGGGTGGGCCATTTCACGACCGCGGAACATGATCGTGATCTTGACCTTGTTGCCCTCGGAGAGGAAGCGCAGGACGTGCTTCTTCTTCGTGGTGTAGTCACCCACATCGATCTTCGGGCGGAACTTCATTTCCTTGGTTTCGATCTTGCTCTGGTTCTTACGCGCCTGTTTCGCCTTGATAGCCTGATCGTACTTGTATTTGCCGTAATCCATGATGCGGCAAACGGGCGGCTGGGCGTTCGGGGCGATTTCGACAAGGTCGAGACCCTGATCCTCGGCGATGCGACGAGCCTGCTGCGTGGGATAGATACCCAACTGCGAGCCGTCGTAGCCGATGAGGCGACACTCGCGAACGGAGATCTCGCCGTTGAGCCTGGGCTCCTGAGCTGCTATCGCGCTCACCTCCTGTTAATTCACTGCGCTTTCGCGCACCAACAAAAAAAACCCGCTGCAAGGCAACGGGCGAACGAAATCAATCTGCGTGACATCGCACAAAGCGACACTGCATGATATTCAACGTACCCATCGGCCTTAAAGCACCGAACCAGGTGGAAGCTCGTTCAATGAGCCTCACTTGATTAAACAGCTTGAATATAATAGCACGCCCGCCGCCAAAGGCAAGCGGGCGTATCGTTCACATTCACAATTTCCAAACGAACCGCGATACCGGCCCATCTGCCCTACTTCGTTGAGACGTAGACGTAGATGACGCGCACGGTGTTGGCAAGGTTGCCCGTGAGGTTCGCGTTGGAGTAGTCGTACGAAAGAACGCTCGACCACGTGCAAGGCTGGCCGTTTACATCGACGTCGCCGCTGAAGGAATAGCGCTCACGCGTAAGGGTGGTGCCGTCGGAAGCATAGGTGGAGTACTCCATCTTGTCTTTAGGCAGAACCGCAGCACCCTCGTTCACCATGACGTTTGCCTCCTGCAGCGTGCGCTCGACCACATGATTCTGCTCGACCATGTCGGTGAAGCTGTACGCGCCGTAGCCAAGGGAGGACGTCGAGGTGGAATAACCAGCCTGGATGATCTTGCCCTCCTCGTTCAGGCTGAGGTAAACCGTCGGCGTGCCCGTCTTCGTGTCGGCAGGTTCGTCAGTCAAAGCAACCGTGACCGACTTCTTGATGGGGCTGCCCTCGTCGTTCACGTCGCGGGATTCGCGCACCTGGGCGCCATGAGCAAGCGCCGTAACGGCCTCGTCCTGGGTTTTACCCAAAAGCGCTGCAAGGTCGGGAACGTCGGTCTTCTTGGCAACCGCAGTCGTTGAGTCGGACGTGGATTCGCTTTGGATATCGGTGCTGTTCGTCGACGCAGCCTTGCTGATCTGCTGGACGGCAACGGTCTGACTGGTGGTGAACAGATGGAAGGCGAAATAGCACAGAGCCGCGATGAGCACGACAAACACTGCGATGACGATGAGCAGGGTCTTGCGAACCTTGCGCGACTTGCGCTCGTGAACCGAAAGCTCCTTCAAGCCCGACGCGTGCTTGCCGCGGCCGGCCTTGCCCCTGACCTTCTCTTTCTTGGGCTCGTCGAAAAGAACAGGCGGCGCAGCGGCGGGCTCCATGGAGTCGACCATGTCGGGGAAATCGTCACCGTCATCGGCAACGTAACCCGCTGCCCTGTCGGCAGAGTCGGCAGCATGGTCGCCAAGCTCGCGCTGTTCGGCGTCCTCGACTGCCGCGCCGGCTGCAGCGGCGGCACGGGCGGCCTCGTAAGCATCGGCACCTTCCGCACGGGCAGCCTTCTCGGCGGCTAGCGCGGCGGCGGCTCCCTCGTTGAAAAGACTGCCGGCGGCGGCAGCCGCGTACTGGTCGTCGGGAATGTCGTCGTACTCGACGATGGTGTGATGCTCCCTGCGCGGACGGGCGCGACGGCGGGCATCTTCGTCTTCCTGCGAAAACTCGCCGTCATCAGGTTCGCACCAATCGTTAGGGGTGTCGTCATCGGGAACGATCTGATCCCACCCATCAGAGTCGCCTTGAGGCGCATTCGACCAAGCACGATCCCACGGATCGCCCTCGCCGTTGTCAGCGAAGCCAATCGGCGCGAAGGCCTGAGTCAGGCCGATGGGGTTGTCGTATTCGTTTGCCTTGCCGAACGAGCGCCCCTTGGCAGGAGCGTCTTCACGGTCGTTGGAGATCTCTTCTTCGTTTTCGTTCATCGATTCTCTCCTCGTTGCCTTTTACGGTAATTGAAATGCTGGCGCGTTGTTTAGCGCGAAGGCCTACGCCCTAGCGCATGAACACGAAGTAGTACACGACCGCCGCCGCAACGGCGGCGATGGCGCACGCGATGATGATCTTCTGGGTCTTGGACATGGGCTCGGACTTCAAATCGTCAAGCGTGGTCTCACGATAGCCCAGGTCTTTGACAGCCGGCTGCGCAGTACGTTCAACGGGCGCCGACGCGGGCTTGACGCTGTCGTTCGACTCTTTCAAAGCTGGTTCGGCGCCGGCGTTTTGGATTTGGACGCTGTCGGGCACTTCCAAGGAAGCGCCCTCGGCGTCCGTGCCGGCCCAAATCACCACGTCATCATCGGAGTCCGTCGAGACGGAAATATGCTTGAAGCCACTTACCTCAGTCACAACGGCCCCTTCCTTTCGATTCAAATGTTCGCAGGAACAGGCGAAACCCTAAAACGGAACCCCCGTTATCTGCGAAAACGATCCTATAAATTATAGTTGAGAAGCATTTGGCTTATAGGCGGCACAGATAATATTCACGCGCGATGAACGGCGATCGTGGGATAATCGACGCGACACATTCGGCAATCACCCACGATCTCCGAAAGGCATTTCATGGAACTGTCCCTTAACCAACGCGTGCACGGCTTCGTCGTCACCGACGTCCAACCCCTTCCCGAAATCAACGGCACTGCGTTCATCCTGAAGCATGAGCTTTCCGGCGCGAAGCTCATGCACCTTGCGAACGACGACGCGAACAAGGCGTTCTCCATCGCATTCCGCACGCCCCCGCAAGACGACACGGGCGTCTTCCATATCCTTGAGCACTCGGTGCTATGCGGCTCCGACAAGTTCCCCGTGAAGGAGCCCTTCGTCGACCTGCTGAAAAGCTCGATGCAGACGTTCCTGAACGCCATGACCTTCTCCGACAAAACCATGTACCCCGTTGCGTCCACCAACGAACAGGACCTGTTCAACCTGATGGACGTGTACCTTGACGCGGTCTTCCATCCCGCCATTTACCATAAGAAGGCCGTCTTCGAGCAAGAAGGCTGGCACTACGAGCTGGAAGAGGCGGAAGCGCAGGAAGGCCAAGACCCCGCGCGGAAGCTGGTGTACAACGGCGTCGTATTCAACGAGATGAAAGGCGCGCTGTCCGACTCGTCCTCGGTGCTTTACGACGAGCTGCAAAAGGCGCTTTTCCCTGACACCGCCTACGCATTCGAGTCGGGCGGCACGCCCGAGGGCATCCCCACGCTCACCTATGAAGGCTACCTTGACGAGCATCGTCGCCACTATCAGCTTTCCAACAGTTACACCGTGCTTTACGGCGATCTCGACATCGAACGTGCCCTTGCATGGCTTGACAAGCGGTACTTCATACCCGTGCACGAAGAAGAGCTTCGCAACCAGGAAGAGCGCCGCGAAGCAGGCGCCGATCCGCTTTTGCCGCGCGCCATCGAAACGCAGGCACCCGTTTGCAACCTCGGTCTGACGAAGACCATGCGCACCGCACCCGAGAACGCCGTGGCTGGCGCGGGCTTCGTCATTGGCGACGCAAGCCAACGCACGCGCGTCATGGCAACCGATATCCTGCTTGATGCCCTATTCGGAAGCAACGAAGCCCCGATGAAGCGCGCCATGCTTGACTCCGGTATCGCTGAAGATGTCAGCGCGTTCGTTGCCGACGCCATGAAGCAACCCTTCGTCGTGATTCAGCTGAAGAAGCAGCAGGACGAAACCGCCGCCGATCTCGTTCCCACCATCGAGCGCGAGATCACGAAGCTTCTTGACGCCGGTCTGAACAAGGATCTTGTCGAGGCCGCCATCTCGCACGAGGAATTCGTCATGCGTGAACACGATTTCGGCCTCGCCGACGGCGTCGCCCATGCCATGAACTGCTTGGCCGGCTGGCTTTACGACGACAGCCTGGCCACCACTTACCTTCGCTACGAGGACGACTTCCGTTTCCTGCGCGAGGCGCTTGAGGGTGCCTACTTCGACGATCTGGCCCGCAGCCTGTTCCTGCAAAATAACCATCGCGCAAGCGTCGCCGTCGTTCCCACGCAGTCCGATGACGACAACGTGCTGCGCACACAGCTTGACGCCCTGCAGGCCTCGATGTCCGAAGCCGACCTCAACGCCATCGCAGAAGAGGTGGACGTTTTGCGCGAGATGCAGATGGCGCCCGACAGCGACGAAGCCAAGGCAACCCTTCCCCGCCTTACCACGCATGATATCGACGATGCCCCCGTCGAAACCCCGCTTCACGTCGTTGACGATACGCCGATGCGCTGTCTGCGCCACCATATTCAAACCCACGGCATCGCCTATGCCTACCGTTACTTCGACGCCACGCGCGTAAGCTTCGAAGAGCTCCCTTACGTCAGCCTCCTTGCGCTTGTGCTGGGAAAACTGGGCACCGCACATCACAGCGCAGCCGAGATCGACACGCTTGTTCAGGGGAAGCTTGGCAATCTTTCGTTCTTCACCGACCTGTACGAGCGCGCAGACGACCCTGCGGTCACCGACCTGAAGTTCGTCGTATCGTCGAGCGCCCTCGAATCGAACGCAGCCTGGCTTGCAACCCTTCCGCGCGAGATCATGCACGAAACCGACTTCACGGACACGGCCAAGATCCGCGACCTGGTGGCACAAAACGTCATCTATCTCGAGCAGAGCTTCGCGGGTGCCGGCCACAGCAGGGCCATGGCGCGCGTCAGGTCGTACTACAGCCGTGCGGGCCTGATCCTCGAGCAGCTCTCCAACGTCGACTTCTACCGCTTTGCTAAGGACCTTCTAGAAAACTGGGAAGAAAAGTCCACGGACCTCCCGGCTATCCTTTCGGGTCTTGCCGCACGCCTGTTCGCCGATGACGCTTGCGTAATCAGCCTTACCGGCTCCGACGAGGCAATCGCATCGTTTTGGGCAGAAGATTCACGCTGTTGCGCCGGCGCCTTCTCAGCAGCTGATACGCAGAAGAAACTTATCGTTCCGGCCCCCGTCGCACGTAACGAAGCCTTCATCGTGCCCTCCGACGTCACCTACTCGTCGGTCGGTTACGATCGTCGCCTTCTGAACCAACCTTACACCGGAGCTTGGGCCGTCGCCTCCCGCGCGCTCACCTACGATTTCCTGTGGAACGAAGTGCGCGTCAAGGGCGGTGCTTACGGCGTGGGGTTCGGCGCCACGTACTCGGGCAATATGCGCTTCTATTCGTATCGTGACCCGCATATCGACGAAACAATCGAGCGATTCGAACAATCTGCTGCGTATCTTCGCGCATTCAACCCCTCGAAAACCGAGATGGACGGCTTCGTCGTCAGCTCGACTGCCGGCTTCGACACCCCGAAGAAGGCACGCGATCTCGCCCGTCGCCAGGCCGGCCAGTACTTCGCAGGCATCCCCACCGACCAGCGTGCTCTTACCCGCAGCCAGATCATCGAGGCCAGTGTCGACACCATCAGGGGGCTTTCCGGTGCCGTTCAAGCAACGGCCGACAAGAAGCTCGTCTGCGTGTTCGGCAACAAGGAGATCATCGAGTCGGCTAAAACACCGCTTGAAGCAATCAACCTGCTTGGTTAACCGCCTTGCAACACAAGTGAACGCGCTGAAAAGGGCGTTCACATCACCTTCATGTTACTGATGACATACTTGGGATATGCGAGTACTATGCGAATCGCTCTTTGCACTGCATTGCGTTGCGGTCGGCTTTGCCCGACGGACGCGAGCTCAACAGCGCAATCTGATCAGACCGTGGCATTAGCCATGGAGTCGGGTCTGCGATAAGCAGACAGCAAGTGCACGCGCGCTTGTGGGACAGTTGCCGGTTCCGCAAGCGCGTTTTTTGTTGCCCGATTTCATGCGGCGGCTTCGAATGCGATTCGTGAATCGACGCGATTGGCAAAGGCTGTAACGACAACCACGACTTCGAAGAGGGTTTGATCATGGCATCTAGCGGATATTTCTCATCGGGCGCAAACGCCCTTAAAACTCACAGCCCGAAGAAGAGCAACTCCGACGACAACGGCAGTTTGTCCGAGAAGGAAACCGAGCGAATCGCCGCGAAACTTGCCGTGGTCGGCGTGAGCGGAAACGTCGCCTTGTCGGCATTCAAGCTGTTCGCCGGCATCTTCGGCAACTCTGCGGCAATGATCTCGGATGCCGTCCATTCCCTTTCCGACGTGCTGGCCACCGCCATTGCGTTCGTTGGCGTCAAGCTCTCGAAACGTGCGGCTGACGCTTCGCATCCCTACGGTCACGAGCGCTTCGAGAGCATCGCCTCCCTGGCGCTTGGCCTCATCCTTGCCGTCACCGGCGCTGGCATCGGCTTGGCAAGCATCCGGTCCATCTCGACGGGCGCATTCCTTACCGCACCATCGCCCACGCTTCTTGCCCTTTCGGCAGCGGCGGTCAGCATTGCCTTGAAGGAGGCGATGTTTTGGTGGACGCGCCATTGGGCACGCGTGCTTGACTCCGATGCGTTCATGGCCGACGCATGGCATCATCGCTCAGACGCCTTGTCATCGATCGGCGCTCTGCTAGGCATTGGAGGATCGATGCTGGGCGTGCCCATCTGCGATCCCATAGCCTCTATCGTCATCTGCATCGTCATATTGAAAGTAGCCTACGACGTTGTCTCCAGCGCCATCAACAAGGTCACTGACACACCGTGCGAGAAAAGCATCGAGAACCAGATCCGCACCTGCATCGAAGAACAAGACGGGGTTATTTGCATCGACAAGCTGCACACGCGCCAGTTCGGCAACAAGATCTACGTCGATGTCGACATCGCAGTAGACGGCAACCAGACGCTCTTCAAAGCGCATGCTATCGCCGAAGCAACTCATAACGCCGTCGAGAAGAATTTCCCCACGGTGAAGCACATCATGATCCACGAGAACCCGGCTTAAAAACGCGGAGGCGCTTCGCAAAAGCACGAAACGCCGGCACCGCGGCCACGCGCCTGGGGCTGCGCCTTATCAAGCGCATCAAACGCAAAGGATCACGCGCAATCCACCCTAACGTATGAACCCGCTTCCCTACAGGACCCAACCTTCCTTAAACGCAAAGAAGGCGCCGCTTGAAAGCGACGCCTTCTTCATTTTGCTCGAACAATAAGCTACTCGGTGGCAGCAGCCTTGGTGTCGGCACCCTCCGCCGACTTCCCCTCATCGGAAGATCCGTCGGTCTTGGACTCGTCGTCCTTCAGAGCCGAAGTCTTGGTACCGGCAGCAGCCTTCACCACCGTGGTCTTGGAAAGATCAAGCGAGGAGCCCAACCACTTAGCCTCGATGATGCTCATCTCGCCGCCCTTGACGATCTTGTTCAAGGAATCGGAAACAGCCGTCTGAAGCTCGGTGTTGTTGGTGGAAACGCCCACGCAGTAACCGGATGCATCCTGAAGCAGGGCGATGATCTTGGCATCGACGCCGTTGGTATGGGCAACGTACGTGCCGATAACCGCATCAGAGGCAACGTACTCGACGTTCTTGTTGGACAGCGCCGTAAACGCGCTCTTCAGGTCGGCTTGAGCGTTGAGGGACTTGTCGCCGAACAGGTTGGTAACGCGCCACGAGCTTTTGGAAGAAGTCTGAGCGGCGATGGAAGGATTGCCGTCGACCTTCGGAACCGTGGTATTCGAAGGGGTGGCGAACAGGGCAACGCCTGACTGCAGGTACGCCGACGAACGCCAATAGCTGGAGTCGGTGGTAGAAGAATCGATGCCCAAAACGATGTCAGTGCGCTTGCTGGAAAGAGCACCTTCGGGGTCGCTTCCCACATCGACAACCTCAAGCTTAAGGCCAAGCTCATCAGCGATGGCGGCGGCAACATCGACATCGATGCCGACGATCTCGGACGACGAGGACGTCTGGCCCGCCAAGGGGGCAGCCGAAGCGTTCACGCCAACACGCAGCGTGCCAGCCGAGCTAAGCGCCGAATTGGAAATGGTCTGATTCTTAGGGGTAGGCGTGTATGCCTGAGAAGAGCAACCCGCCAACACAGCAGAGCAGCACAGTGCAGCAATGCAGGTTAGCGCTAGGGCTTTCCAACGTTTCATCTGTTAGATCCTCCATGTTCCGATCGGCCTTGCATGCCGATCATTATCAATGCCTCTTTCGACTGACCTAGTTTTCGACCCCACACCCGCGCATAGGGGCTAAGCTCTCACTTCACCCTCTCGCCCGTCGCGACCCTTGTCACGAAAATAAGTTAGTCAGGCGATGCGACTTACTCCTAGAACGCGCCGTGCTCGCCATACGCCTAAGCGCATGGTTTACGTGGATCCTTTCGACCGCGTCTGCCATGGACTGAAGGCACGCAAGCGCACCTCGCAACTACAGACTCGAAAGAAGCCTTTCTAGTTTAGCAGATGAACCGAGCAAAGCACTTCCCACCAGCACTCCTTCCAGAAATCCGTGCATTTCGTTGCATCGGTGTTAGACAGGTGTTTATTTGTGTTGGAGCGTTGGTTGGCTGCGGGAAGATCATCCTTCTAGCATGGAGGCATGAACGGCGAACACAACAAACTTGAAGCGCTCAAGCGAACGACGAGCCCATTACCTGACGTCGGCTTCAATGCCACAGATCTGGCCAATAGAAGCCTGCGCCTTCAAGGGGCGCGCATCGCGAAAGAGATCATGCATCAAGCAGCCGAGTGCGCTGCCGAGGTTTTGTGGCCCACACGCTGCGCCCTTTGCGATCGCCCGGGAAGCGTGCTGTGCCCGCAATGCGAATCAAGCCTGCATTTCATCGACGCCTGGCAAGCCTGCCCGCGCTGCGGCGCACCCTTCGGAAGGGCCGTTTGCACCGAATGCAACCCCGTCGCACTGAAACGCATGGCACGAGACAGCCTGCCTTTCGTTGGCTGCGTAAGCGCCACCGAATTCAACGACGAAAGCGGCAGAATCGTTCGAACCTACAAAGATCAGGGAGAACGAAGGCTCGCAGCAGACATGGCACGCATCATCGCGCGCATGATCCCGCCCGAGTGGCCCATCGATGCCGTCACGTTCGTCCCCGCCTCGATCGAGGCGATAAGACGGCGCGACTTCGACCACGGACTGCTTCTGGCCAAGCATCTTGCGAAGCAACTGGGACGCCCGCTTCTGCATACCCTGGAAAACCCCCGCACGAAGGATCAACGCGAGCTCTCGCGCAAGGAGCGCAGCCGAAACCTTGCCGGAAGCTTCCTCGTGAAGCCATACGCACGCGAAACGATTCTGCTTGCGCCGAAACTATTGTTGGTGGATGACGTGTTCACGACGGGAGCAACGCTTTGCAGCGCAACCGATGCACTACTTGAAGCCGGATTTGAAGAAGTGCGCTGCGCGAGTTTCGCTCGCGTCTATTAACGGATGCGAAGGTTCGCCCGTGCGCACCAATAGGCTGGCGACGGCCAACGCCCATGCGCCCTGCCGACCTTTACTGATTGTTCGAACGCTCAGTGATCTCCTCGACGCCGACGTCGATGGAATGGCGGATGGGCTTCCACTGCGTCTTATGGAACAACGCGACCAGGGCAATAGGCACGTACGTGATCATGAACAGCGGGAACGTGAACATGTAGCGAATCTTCTTGCCCGTCGTGGAGTGGATGGAATCCCACTCGACGAACGTCGTGATGGCACCCAACACGAACATGAACATCATGTAGTTGGCCAGGCAGAAGACAATTGACGAAACAGACGAGGCAACCATGGTACCGGTTGACATGACGCCGGTAGCGCCAAGCACCAAGATGATAGAGTTGAACAGAATGGCGATGATGGTAAGCAGCATGCCGGGCGCAATGGTCATCAGCATGTCGTAGCATGCGAAGCGATAACCCTTGGCATTGGTGAAAATACCCTTCACAAGGCCTGCGCCATAATGCCAGAACACCTGATAGAAACCCTTTGCCCAACGCTCGCGCTGGTTCCACGAATCACGGAACGTGGTGGGCTGCTCGTCGTACAGGATGGCCGTCGGGCAGTACGCAATGCGGATGCCCTTAAGGATGCTGCAAGCCGAGAACTCGATGTCCTCGGTAAGAAGATGCCACTTCCAACCGCCGGCCTCGTCGATGATGTCGGCAGCGATGAAGAAGCCGGTACCCGAAATGGCGCAGCTGGTATGAAAGTTCAAACGGGCCTGGCTGAGGAATTTGGCCTCACGGAGGAACCACACGGCGTATCCGGCGGAGATCCAGTTGGAATCGTAGTTCTTGGAATTGCGATAGCTAGTGGAGGCCTTCGCGCCGTTGTCGAAGGTCTTGTTCATCTCACGGAAGTAATTCACATCAAGGACATTGTCGGCATCGAACACGAAGTACGCCTCGTACCCGCGGTCCGCATAGTCCTTGTGGATGATTTGGAACGCATGGTCAAGCGCGTAGCCCTTGCCAACTTGCTCGGTGTTGAAGCGCTCGAAAACCGTGGCGCCTTCGGCAGCGGCAACCTGCGCCGTGTTGTCGGTGCAGTTGTCGGCAACCACGAACACGTCGATCAGTTCCTGCGGGTAGTTCTGAACTTTGATGGAATGAATGAGATTGGCGATAACCGCGCTCTCGTTGCGTGCGGCGATGATGACGGCGTAGCGATGGTTCTTCTTCGCGGTGATGGGCTCTGGACGATGAACAAGAACCTCAACCACGTAGAACAGCTGATAGGTGTAGCAAATCGTGAAAACAAGGAGCACGCACAGATTGAAGACGTCCACGAACGACATCTGCGATATGAACTGATTGATCACAGCTTCCCTGTTCTTTCCTGGACGCGAGCCAACTCGCATCCTCCACTCGACGCGTTTTGCGCCGAAGGAGATTATAGCTACTTCAAAGGCGGACAACACCGCCAAGCAGAAACTGGCGAAGATACGCCGCTATTTCGTTGCGAATGAGGGCATTTCGCCACTTCTTCTGCACCAAACGCACACCGTCAGACGACGGTTTCACGCAAGCTGAGGGATATGCGAGAGACAAAGACGAAACAGTTTCCCCGCCAATTGCAAAAGACCAGATGCGGGAAATCGGTTCCATGAATGGAAAATGGCTTCAAGAATGGCCTTCGCGACACAATGGCGAGGCCTGATTTTCGAAATCAGACCTCGCGGCGCGCCTCAATGGCGCGACCAAGCGTTACCTCATCGGCGAACTCGAGGTCGCCGCCAACGGGAAGACCGCTGGCCAAGCGAGAAACCTTCACGCCAAGCGGCTTGATCAGACGAGCCAGATAAGAAGCCGTGGTTTCCCCCTCGACATTGGGGTTCGTGGCCAGAATGACCTCGTGGACCGACGGGTCGCCCAAACGCTTCAGCAGCTCGGCGATATGAAGGTTTTCGGGACCCACCCCATCGATGGGCGACAGCTCACCGCCCAACACGTGATAGACGCCGTTAAAGGCGCCGGTACGCTCGATGGGCGGGATGTCACGCGGCTCGCTTACCACGCAAATGGCGCCCGCATCGCGCTTCGACGACTGGCAGATCTCGCACAAGTCGTCCTCGGCGTAGTTGAAACAGCGCGAACAGAAATGAACGGTCTCTTTCACTTCGACGATGGCCTCGGCCAAGCGAAGGACCGTTGCCTTGTCGGTGTTGAGCATCCAGTACGCGATGCGCTGAGCCGACTTCGGGCCGATGCCCGGAAGCCGTTCCAGCTCGTCGAGTAACTTTTGCAACGCAGGTGCAGCGTACATGAACGACCTACATCAAACCTGGGATGTTCATGCCCTTCATGCCGGCAGTGACGTTGCTCATGCGAGCCTCGCTCTGCTCGGAAACACCCGTAAGGGCGTCATTGACGGCAGCAAGGACCATATCCTGCAGCATTTCGACGTCCTCGGGGTCGACTGCCTCGGGGTTGATGACAACGCTCTCGATGGTGTTGTCGCCCTTGGCGGTAACGGAAACCATGCCGCCACCAGCGGTTGCGGTGTAGGTGAAGTCCTTGATTTCCTCCTGAGCACGGGCAAGCTCGAGCTGCATCTTCTGAGCCTGCTTCATCATCTTACGCATATCCATATGAATCTCCTTTGCCGGCGCAGGTACGCCTTTAACGATCTGAACATTCTGAGCGTTTCAGTCAACGCTGGGAAGGGGCTATTTCAGCTCCTCGAAAACAACGCCGTCACCGAACCCGGCCTGAAGCATCGCCTGAAGGTCGTCGGGCTCTTCCATGCCAGAAGACGCAGGGGCCTGAGTCTGAGCAGGCATGGCAGCAGGCTCGGGCGTGCGCGGGGCTTGCGCATAGAAAGCCGGCTCGAAGGAACCCGACTCGTCGTAGCCCGCATCGAACGCAGCGTCGTCTCCGTACGGAACGACGTCGTCCTCGAACACCGGCGACGCTACCTGCGGACGAGGCTGCTGCATCGCGGGCGTAGGCGCCGGCTTAGTAAACGGCTGAGCCGCAGGCTTGGGCGCAGGCGCAGCACCGCGCATCGGGGCCTGCTGGGGCTGCGCCGCGGGAACAGGCGACGGCGCTGGTACGGGTGCGGGCGCAGGTCTCTGAGCCTGAGTAACGGGAGCTGCCGAGCGGCCGCCAGCCGACCCACCCGTCTGAGCCAGCTCGAACGCAACAGGCTCTCCCGCCGCCTGCGAAAGCGCATGACCGATGGCGCCGCGAACCTCGGGGCGCTGAACCGACTTGAACGCAAACGCGTTCTCGCGCGGGAACTCGATGACAACACGACCACGCTGCGAATCGAAGGTGACGCGCGTATTCATGAACAGCACGCCGTACGCCGTCTTCTGCTTCTTGACCGCAGCAAGGGCAGCCTGCCAAACACGTTGAAGCATAGCGGGGTTCAGCAAGGCCTGTGCGAGCCTATCGGAAACGCGCTCGACAGACCCCGAAACAACCTGCTGCGCCTGAGCGGCAGCGACCTGTGCGGAAGCCTGAGCCTGCGGGCGCGGAGCAACCGGCGCTTGACGCTGCGCGGATGCAGCAACCGGGGCCTGCGGAGCACGAGGTGCAGCCGCAGCCTGCTGAGCCGCACGAGGTGCACCCTGCATCTGCGGCGCCGAAGCAGAAGCGGGCGCCTGCGCGGCGCGTGACCCAGGCGCGCCACCCTGCTGGCCACCGCGCCACTCGGCCTGCCTGGCCTCTTCCTTGCGATAGATCCGTTCGCGCTGAAGCTCTTGGAGCTTGATCTGCGCGTCGGACAACGGCTGCTCCATGTCGGGCGCAGCCGGTGCCTGTCGAACCGGAGCCGTGGCAGCTGCAGGCGCTGCCGCAGGAGCCGCAACGGGAACAGCCGCAACCTGCGAAACCCCGCCCATGGGCATAGGGGCCGCCACAGCGGAATGACCGCTTTCAAGCGCCTCGACGCGCTCGGCCAAAGCGGCGATGGTCAAATCGGAATCGGGGCGAACAAGCCTGGTCAGCGCAATTTCGAACGAAAGACGACGGTTGGTGGACGTTTTCAGCTCGGCAAGCAGGTCGCCCATAACGCACAGCATGCGCGACAGGCGGTCCTCGCCGAACATCTGGCGCTCTTCGGCCAGCTCGCGACGCATGGTTTCGGACACGTCAAGCTCGATGTCGTCACCCGCCATGGTCATGATGTACATGTTGCGCACATGCTCGGCGATGTCGCGCGCGTACTGCGAAAGGTCGGTACCCGACTCGACGCACGTGGCAACCCAGCGGAAGCATGCCGCCACGTCGCGTTTGCCAATGGCGTTGATGATCTCGGCCATGTCGTTCGAATCGATGGTGCCCAAAATGCGCTCAGCGCCGGCAAGCGTGACCTTGCCGTTCTCAAACGCGATGATCTGTTCAAGCGAAGTAAGCGCGTTGCGCATGCCGCCTTCGGCGCGGTGGGCGATAAGATCAAGCGCCTCGCCTTCGAATTCGACATCTTCGGAAACGCAAATGGCGCCCAAACGCGACACCATGGCCTCGGGCGAAATCGGGCGGAAGTCGAAGCGCTGGCAGCGCGAGAGGATGGTTTCGGGAACCTTCTGCGGATCGGTAGTGCACAGAACGAAGACCACGTGGCTCGGCGGTTCCTCAAGCGTCTTCAGCAGCGCGTTGAACGCCGGCGTGGACAGCATGTGAACCTCGTCGATGACGTAAACCTTGAACTTACCACGCGTGGGCGCGAACTGAACGCGGTTGATGATCTCCTCGCGCACGTTCTCGACACCGGTCCGGCTTGCCGCGTCCAACTCGTACACGTCGGGATGCGTGCCAGCAGCGATCATCTGGCAATCCTCGCACGTGCCGTCGGGGCTGGGCGTCGGGCCCTTCTCGCACAGAAGCGCCTTCGCGATCAGGCGCGCCGTGGTGGTTTTGCCCGTACCGCGCGGACCGCACAGCAGATAAGCGTGGCTGACCTTGTCCTGAGCGATGGCGTTTTTCAGCGTGCGCTCGATGGGCTCCTGCCCCACCACGTCCTCGAAGATCTGCGGACGATATTTTCTATAAAGTGCCTCGGCCATGATCTTGCATCCCCTGACTTATTTCTTCTTGCTGCCAAGCGCAGCCTTGACGGCACCGACAATCGCAGGCAGAACCGACACGCCGACGATGCCCAAAACGATGATCTCGAAATGCTGCTGAACGAACGGAACCCCACCGAAGAAGTAACCGACCAGCACGAACAGACTGACCCACGAAATGCCGCCGATGCAGTTGAACAGCGTGAACTTGGCGAAGTTCATGTGACCCGTGCCCGCAATGAACGGAGCGAACGTGCGGAAGAACGGCATGAAGCGCGTGATGACAATGGTAAGGCCGCCGAAACGCTCGAAGAATTCGTCAAGCTTCTGCATGCGCTCGGGCGTAAGCGCGCCGACCTTGCCCGAGTCGATGATGCGCTTGCCGAAGAAACGTGCGATCCAGTAGTTGGACGTGTTGCCCAAAATGGCAGCCATATAAAACACCAGAAGGGTTGCCCACGGGTGCAGGCCGCCGCCGTCGGCCGAGAACACGCCGGCTGCGAACAGAAGCGAGTCGCCGGGAAGGAACGGGAAGAACACCAAGCCGGTCTCGACGAACACGATCAGGAACAGCGGGGTGTACACCCACACGGCGCCCAACGAGATGATCCATCCCGCAATGAACGAGCGGGGGTCGGACAAAAGTTTGACGAAGAAGTCTACGATACCCATGAAACGCAAGGCCCTTTCACGTGAACAGAGGGTGATTCACCTGCGTTGTCATCGAGGAATTCGCGCCTTGAAGCAAACCACGGAAGCGGCCGGCGCAAAATAAAAAGCATCTTGTATGGGACAGGGCGCTCGTCAGCGGTCCCTTATGGCTGCTTCCTTCCGGACCTGACCAGGTTCGAAACTTGGCGCCGCCTTGCCCCATGCAAGATGCTCATGATGACAACGAATTATAGTATATCGGTGCCAACGTGCAACCCCGTCCCTCATAAAGCCACGACGAATAAACCCCATACGCGACAACCGATCGCGCTATCATAAGCAGAAACGAACCGACGGCAAGGGCAACGATGGACGATTTCGACCGCAAATGGAAACGCATCCAAGACCAGCTCGGCGCGCAAATCCGCGGCGACGAGCCGGCTCGCTTCTCGAGCGGACGAACGCTTTTCGGCATTCAAAGCGGCATCGAGGCGAAAATGGACGAGATCGCAAAAGAAATGGAAGCAGAAGCCGCAGCGCGGCGCAAACGCCAGCGCGAACGCGAGGCGCGAAACCTTACTGCTGCCCACGCGAAAAAGCGCGGAAATTCAGCGGGCAGGGAGCCGGACGGTTGCCACGGCGGATGAAGCGAATCAAAAAGCTGACGCCCGAAAGGGCCAGCGCAATGCCCAGGCCCGTGTAGAAGAAAGCAACGAACCATGCGGGAACCAGGCCGAACGCGCGAAGCGAGATACCGCCCGTCATCATGATGGCCATCATGATGTAGCCAGACTTGTCGAAGAAGCGCCAAATTGCGATTTTCTCAGCCTCATAATTGGCAATGCGATTAGAGTGCTTGCCCACCATCTTCGAGAAGATGTTCATGTGGAACAGCGTGAACACAACGATGGCGCCGATGACAATGGCCCAGATGAAAACGGGGTCAACCTGACCAACCGACAAAAAACCAAGACGGGCGATGTTCACGCCGGCAGCAAGCCAAACCAAACCGGCCACAAAAAGAAGCGTGCGCTTCGAAACTTTGAACATATCGTTCCCCCTACTGACGATTTCGTTTCACTAATGATATTGCTCAGTATGAATCCGTTGGGTTATCAGGCTGAACCTACATATTTCAAAGATGCCGACGTCATCAAACGGTCGCTTCCAGCCTCGAGCAGCTTCAGGAGCAGCGCCGCCCTCAAACCCGAAATACGCTACGAAGCCGCAGCCCCGTAGCGTATCGATCGATCGGCGACTTACGCCCTGCGGCCGTGACCCTTGGGAGCCAACAGGAAGAATGCCAACACAGCAACCACACCTGCGGCGAAGGCGACTGCGAAAGCGTCGCTTACGTGAAATACCGGGATGCCGATCAGCAGGCCGACGAAGTACGGGACAAGCCAGACAAGCCACACGCAGATGCTCAGCAGGTGAAAGCTATGACGCGACTTCTCGTTACCGCGAACAGTGACGTACGTCGCCCAACCAGCATGGAAGAGCATCAGGATGATAGCCAGAAGACCCGTGATGCCGTGAAGCGGAGAGATCGCGCCACCGCTGCCCTGAGCCATGATGGTCATGATGGTGGTACCCGTTGTGTCGCAAGCAAGGCCCAGCCAGAAGAAAGCAAGGTGCGCAGGCTTCAACTCACCGGCGCGGCGTTCAGAGAAAACGCCGATGGTGTACGCAACAAGCGCAAGGGATATAACGGTGGATGCGATGATGAGCAAGGGGCTCATGTTCAATTACCTCCAAGACAAAACTTTGCGTTTCGCGAAGCGCTCTTGCATGCGCTCGCTTTTGACATTGCCTATCTTGAAGTCGGGGCATGTGAACATCAAAGGGTCCCTGTTCACTTTTCGTCACGCGACGCGGCCACCCACCGCAGCGCACCGTCTCGCTATCCGCGTGAAGCAGCCATACGGCGAACGGTTTCGCGAATAGCCCGCTCACCTTCAAGCGGGTCGAAAATGCCAACGACAGAGGCATCCATGGGACACTGCCCATCCCCCTTGCGGTTGACAATGTAGGGGACCAAATCGTCGCAGGCACAGGCGATCCCATGCGAAAGCAGGACGTCTCGCGCATCGCCGCTCATCGCCGTTGCGAAAATGGCAGCTGGCTTTAGCTGGACATACAAAAGCGCCGGCGCCTTGCCCACAACCTTATCGGCAACAGACCAACCCTCAAAACTGCGCCCCTCGGAAATCCATTGCAGCAATGGCTTCACACCGCGCTCGCAGCTGATCACCATTTCGCCATTGCGAACAGCCACGCAGGTTGCACCTTCGGTAGAAAGAAGAGTCGTGCGAGCTTGCTCGACGTCGGCGGTTCCGGGGGCATTGAAGCCAAGGGTTTCCAGCTGCATGAGAGCTCCTTCTGTCGCTTGCTTAAGAATCAAAGCGAAGAGTACCACGCACGCGGCCCCGCCGTCTCGGCAAACCGGCACCTGTGCATTATTCACGCCAAAAAGTTGCCTTTGGCGAATCTACTTGTTAGACTTGTCTTAATTTGTTAGTTATAGATAACGTTAGAGGGTGCACCGATGAGCGAGCAGGCAGCGACGATCGATCAAGACGCATTCGACCAGCTGGGTGAAGCCTCCTTGCAGCGCGCGAACAGCTTGCACCAGGCGCACGGCACGCAGCATTCGGGGAATTCCAAGCTTCGCCACACCCTTTGGGCGACAGGCGGCTTTCTATTCTTCGCCCTTGCCATGGTTGGGATCGCTCTACCGTTTTTGCCCACCACGCCGTTTGTTTTAGTTGCGGCTTTTTGCTTTGCGCGCAGCTCCGAGCGCCTGAACCAATGGTTCAAGGCCACAAAGCTTTATAAGAATGTATTGGAAGGGTACGTCACTAAAAAATCGATGACCCTGAAAGCGAAGCTGACTATCCTCGCGCCGGTTACGCTTCTTCTGTCCATCGGCTTCGTTCTGATGAGCAACGTCCCCGTAGGCAGGGTCGTCCTTGCCGTTGTATGGGTTGCGCACATCATCTACTTCGGTTTCGTGGTGAAAACCGACCACGGTGAAGCTGCCGCTTAACGCTTAAGGCCGCGCTGAGGCGGCAAGGCCCACGCCCGAATCGGCAGGGTCACCCCGCCCGAAACACAGGGCGCTACCTCATCGCTACTCAGCCCGAAACGCCTCGAAGTCGCTTGCGAACGCATGAGGAACCATCATCAAGATGCGCGTGCCGTCTTCCGTATGCTCTTCGTTCACAATAAGACAGCGCTCATGAGCCTTCGAAACCAAGTCACCACGCTGATATGGAATCAGGACATCGACTTGCTCGTCTTGCGCGGCCGCCATCTGCGCGATGCGCTCGATCAGCTCGTCAACCCCCTTCCCCGTGTTGGCGGAAACCGTTAAGGCGCCGTACTCGAAACGCAGCTGCGCTTGGCGCTCCTCAGAAAGCAAATCGCACTTGTTGAACACCAGGATCTGCGGAAGCGAGTGGGCGCCGATCTGTTCAAGCACCTCGTTAACAGCAACGATCTGATCCTCGAACTCATCCGAAGACGCATCCACCACATGCAGAATCAAATCGGCCCCGGTGATCTCGTCCAGCGTCGACTTGAACGCCTCAACCAGCGTCGTGGGAAGCTTCTTGATGAAACCGACCGTGTCGGTTAGCGTGATCTCGCGCCCCTCAGGCAGCTCGAACTTGCGCGTGGTCGAATCAAGCGTTGCGAACAGCTTGTCGTAAGCAAGCACGTCGGCATCGGTCAGCCTGTTCAGCAAGCTAGATTTACCTGCATTGGTATAACCGGCAAGCGCCACCTTGAACATGCCGCTTTCGTAACGGCTTTCGCGCTGCAGCGCGCGCACTTCGGAAAGATGCGCCAATTCACGCTTGATAGTGGTGATTCGCTTGCGCACCAAACGACGGTCAATCTCAAGCTGGCTCTCGCCCTCGCCGAAACGGCTGCCAACGCCGCCGCCCATGCGGTTCGACGCCAGATGCGCCCACATACCGCGCAACCTGGGAAGCAGATACTGATTCTGAGCCAAGCGAACCTGCAATCGACCCTCTTTGCTGGTGGCGTGCAAAGCGAAGATGTCCAAGATCAACGCGGTGCGGTCGATCACCTTCAGGTTGCGATCAACCGATTTCTCCAGGTTAGACTGCTGGGACGGGGTAAGCTCGTCGTCGAAAATGATCAGGTCGGCTTCGGTCGAACGACAAAGCTCGGCGATCTGATCAACCTTGCCGCTTCCGACGAACGTTCGGGGGTTCAAGGTGTCCAGTTTCTGGGTAACAACCCCAACCGTGTCGGCACCCGCCGTGTCGGCCAAACGCTTAAGCTCGGCAAGGGACGACTCAACAGGCCAGCGCAAGCCAGGGCGGTCCACGCCAACAAGAACCGCTTTCTCACGACGCTCTTCCGCGATGGTCTTCGCGCCTCTAACCACAACGGTTCGGTACTCGGTCATCCAACGTCCTTTCAAATGAAGAAACCGCTATACCCCAAAAGGAGTATAGCGGTTTCGAACGTGGTCTTAAGGTTTGCCGAGGACGCCATCCGATGTCTTCCAAGAACGGGGTCTATCTTTACGACGCAAACCTCTCTCGAAATACGAATACCGCGCCGAAAAACGTGATACATTCCCGGTCTAAAAACGGCAACGCTCCGGCGCTTTCACGTCGCCCAGCTCGCCGCCTCGCTAAACCGCGCCACATTATCCATCCGCGCTGCACAAATCCGACGGTTTTGCGCGATTTTCAGGCACCTTAAGACGCCTGCTGGCAACTCCTCGCCAAACGACTGGACCCCTTCCGAAGAAACACCAGTTCAGGGAGACACGCTCAACCGCAGTGGTCGGGAGCTCGCGACGGAATCGCGCAAAACGGGAAAATCTGTGCGCGAGCGCCGAACCTAGCGGCAGCCAGAGCGGCCGGCGGCCATCTGACCACGGGTGCCGAGCTCAGCGGCGGCCGGACCGCTGGAGATCTGCGCGAGGGCGCCGGAACGGGCGCCCAGCCGCGTAACAGCGCCCTGTGCGATTTCTCTTCCCATCGCGCCAGATCGCCGCACGTCTGCGGGTTTTGCTTTAGAATGGAGCAGTTTCTATCGTGATCGCGATCAGCCAGACGCCGCCTAGCCCGCACGCGCACCCGCGCAACGGCAAAAGCCAAGGTCAGGCAGATCAAAATCACGACCACGATCCATCGATCACGAGGTACTCCATATGGCAATTCAACTTCCCGAGGGAACCAAGGACATGCTGCCCGAAGAGGCGGCGTTCTGGAACCACTTCCAAGAAACGGCGCGTCGCGTCTTCGGCGCCTACGGCTACCAGCCCATCGTCACGCCGATCATCGAGCAAACCACGCTCTTCGTGCGCGGCATCGGCGAGGCAACCGACGTCGTCTCAAAGGAGATGTTCACCGCCATCTCGGGCAAGAACCTTGAAACGCTGCTTGGCGGCGGCCATATCAAAGATAAGTCCAAGCTGTCCATGCGTCCCGAGGGAACGGCCGGTGTCGTCCGCGCCGTCGTCCAGCACGACCTTGTTCCCCAGGGCTCCGCACCGGTCAAGCTGATGTACGCGGGCCCTATGTTTCGCGCCGAGCGTCCGCAGAAGGGCCGCTACCGCCAGTTCAACCAGGTGGGCATCGAGTGCCTGGGCGCCGACGAGCCCTCCATCGATGCCGAGGGCATCATCATGCTCATGCGCTTCTACGAAGCCATCGGCATCCCCAGCGAATCCATGGAGCTGCTGATCAACTCCATGGGCTGCGAGAACTGCCGCCCCAAGTACCGCGAGGCCGTTCGCGAGTACATGGCGCAGCACGAATCCGAGATGTGCGAAACCTGCAAGGAACGCGCCAACATAAACCCGCTGCGCGCTTTCGACTGCAAGGAAGAGGGCTGCAAGCACGTTATGGACGCGGCCCCCAAGATCACCGACTACCTGTGCGACAACTGCAAGGAACATCACGCCACCGTGAAAAGCTACCTTGACGCCGCAGGAATCAACTACACCGAGGACCACAAGCTGGTCCGCGGCCTTGACTACTACACGCGCACCGTCTTCGAGGTGCAGGCCCTTGACAGCAACTCCGCCCAGAACGCCATCGGTGGTGGCGGACGATACGACAAGCTGTGCGAGGAAGTTGGCGGCCGCCCCACCCCGGGCTTCGGCTTCGCCTTGGGCTTCGAGCGCTGCGCCATCGCGCTGGAAGCCGCAGGCGTGCAGTTCAAGGCACCCTCCGCTTGCAAGCTGTTCGTTGCCTGCGTTGAAGACGCCCAGCGCGCCAACGCCTTCGCCCTTATCCAGAAATGCCGCGACGCCGGCATCGCCTGCGATATGTCACATCAGGCACGCAGCCTGAAAAGCCAGTTCAAGCTTGCCAACAAGCTTGAGGCCGAATACATCATCACCCTGGGCCCCGACGAAGTGGCCAAGGGTGCGGCAACCCTTCGCAATATGGCCACGCACGACGAGCGCGAGGTTGATCTTTCCATGGTGCACGAGGTTTTGAGGTAAACTAAACAGGTTTGAAGTGCGTCTTCATATAAAGACGCGAAACACGAGGAGCAAAACAAGAATGACGGAATACCTGAACCAGTTCTGCATGCATACCGCAACCTGCGGAGAGCTGCGCAAACAAGACGTCGATCGCGAAGTCACGCTGGCCGGCTGGGCCTGGCATACCCGCGACCATGGCGGCCTTATCTTCGTCGACCTGCGCGACCGCGAGGGCTACACCCAAGTAGTCGTCGACCCCGACTGCGTCCCTGCCGACCAGTTCGCTCTGGCCGAGCACTTCAGCCGCGAAGACGTGCTGCGCTTCACCGGCACCGTGCGCGAACGCGGCGAGGGCATGGTCAACCCCAACATGGCCACCGGCGAGATCGAGGTTCTGGCCACGTCCATTCAGGTGCTGAACAAGTCCGTCACCCCGCCGTTTGCCATTGAAGACGGCATCGAAACCGACGAGACCACCCGCATGAAGTGGCGCTACATGGACCTTCGCCGTCCCGAGATGTACGCCAACCTCAAGCTGCGCCACACCGTTGCCCAGGCTATGCGCCAGGCTCTTAACAAGCGCGGCTTCCTTGAGGTGGAAACGCCCATTCTGGCAAACTCCACCCCCGAGGGCGCTCGCGACTACCTGGTTCCCAGCCGTCCCAACCCTGGCAAGTTCTACGCTCTGCCCCAGTCGCCTCAGCAGTTCAAGCAGATGCTGATGGTTGGCGGCATCGAGCGCTACTACCAGATCGCCCGTTGCTTCCGCGACGAGGACCTTCGCGCTGACCGTCAGCCCGAGTTCACCCAGGTGGACATCGAGATGTCGTTCGTCGAAGAGAACAACGTCATGGATCTTATGGAAGGCGTCTTCCAGGAGGTTCTCGAGGCTGCCGGCGTGAAGCACGAGTTCCCGCTTCAGCGCATGCCTTGGAAGGAAGCCATGGACCGCTTCGGCTGCGACCGCCCCGACGTGCGCTTCGGCATGGAGCTTGTCGACATCACCGAGATCGTCCGCGGCTGCGGCTTCGGCGTTTTCTCGAAGGCCGTCGACGCCGGCAACGTGGTCAAGTGCATCAACGCCAAGGGCGCTGGCAACTGGTCGCGCGGCGACGTCGAGAAGCTTGCCGACGTGGCTGCCGCCAACGGCGCTAAGGGCATGGCTTGGATCGCCTACACCGACACCGATACCGAGCTTGTCGGCAAGAGCCCCATCATCAAGTTCCTGGGCGACGAGGTTCACGCTGTCATCAAGGAAGCTGCCGATGTTCAGCCCGGCGACCTGCTTCTGTTCGCAGCCGACACCTACGCTGTCGCAAGCGCCGTCCTTTCCGCCCTGCGCCTTCATATGGCCGAGAAGCTGGGCATCGAGCGCGACGGTCATGCTCTGCTGTGGGTTGTCGACTTCCCCATGTTCAAGCTCGACGAAGAGACGAAGAAGTACGCAGCCGAGCATCATCCGTTCACGATGATCCCCGAAGCCGACTGGGACAAGATCGAAACCGATCCGCTGACCTGCGGCAGCTACAGCTACGACATTGTCATGGACGGCTTCGAGATGGGCGGCGGTTCTATCCGTATCCACAACCCCGAACTGCAGAAGCGCGTCCTGCGCCGTCTGGGCCTCTCCGATGCCGACATCGAAGAGAAGTTCGGTCACCTTATCCACGCACTCGAGCTTGGCGCTCCGCCGCACGGCGGCATCGCCCTGGGCCTCGACCGTCTGGTCATGCTTCTGGCTGGCAAGGACTCCATCCGCGACGTCATCGCCTTCCCGAAGACCTCCAGCGCCTCCGACCCCATGACCGGCGCACCTTCCGAGGTCACCGGCAAGCAGCTGAAGGAAGTCAACCTCCGTCTGCTGTAACCTTATAGTTCGGCTTTCTTGCGCGGCGTGATTGGGATTCCCAACGCGCCGCGTTTCTTATCTGACTGTGTCAAAAGGCCAACACGGACCCAACCGCTTTTCAGCAAACTTACTTCACGCCTTAACCTCAACACGTTCAACCGCTTCTTAAAAGGAACCATCATGAAGAACGCCCGCCCCTACCCCTGCGCGACCATCACCCCCAAGGGCGAACGAGCCCTGACTTCGGGCCATCCCTGGGTTTACGATGCCGAGGTAACCGAGCTTGTCCCGGCACCCGGCGAAACCGAGGTGAAAAACGGCAGCATCGTCGATGTGGTTAGCCGCAAGGGTTCTTATCTGGGTTCGGGCACCATCTCGCAATCAAGCAAGATCCGCATTCGCCTTATCACCCGCAACGCCAACGACCGCTTCGACGACGCATTCTGGACGCGCAAGGTGCGCTGGGCTTGGGACCATCGCAAGGCAACCATGGGCGAAGATACCTCCAGCTGCCGCGTTATCTTTTCTGAAGCCGATGACTTCGGCGGGCTGATCGTTGACAAGTTCGAAGATGTCTTGGTGGCGCAGGTGCTCTCCATTGGCATGGAAGAGCACAAGCAGCAGATCTTCGACGCGCTGCTTGCCGTGTTCGCCGAAGATGGCATCGCCATCCGCGGCATCTACGAGCGCAACGACGTTTCGTCGCGCAAGCTTGAGGGCCTGCCCAAAACCACGGGCTGGGCGCGCTACGACCAGAACGCCGAAACCCCCAAATCGGACACCAGTGTGATCATCAACGAGAACGACGTTCGCTACTACGTGGACTTCGAAAACGGCCAGAAGACGGGCTTCTTCCTTGACCAGAAGTACAATCGCCGCGCTGTGGCGAAAATCGCCCAGGGAAAGCGCGTGCTGGACTGCTTCACGCACACGGGCTCGTTCGCACTGAACGCCGCGCTTGGCGGCGCCGCACACGTGAACGCCGTGGACATCTCGCAGCTGGCGGTTGACCAGGCTCGCAAGAACGCGCAGCTCAACGGTGTGGAGGACCGCATGGAGTTCACCTGCGCCAATGTCTTCGACCTGCTGACCAAGCTTGAGCAGGAACGTTGCAACGATTACGACTTCATCATCCTTGACCCGCCGGCGTTCACCAAGAACCGCCGCAACATTGAGGCGGCAACGCGCGGCTACAAGGACATCAACTACCGCGCCATGCGCATCTTGCCACGCGGCGGCTACCTTGCCACCTGCAGCTGCAGCCACTTCATGGACGCCGAGCGATTCAAGAAGATGCTGGCATCGGCGGCTCACGACGCGGGCGTGCGCCTTCGCCAAATCGAAGAGCGCCAGCAGTCCCCCGACCATCCCATCGTGTGGGGTATCTCCGAAACCGATTACCTGAAGTTCTTCCTGTTCCAGATTGTGTAATAGGAATCCGAACCCGCAGTGCGGGATGTTTCGGAGCCTACAATGCGGGTCTTTTGAAGCCCGCGCCACGAGCGCGCGGGCTTTCGGGCGCCTAATTCCCTGCCAGAGACTTCAAGACGTCAAACAGCGCGTCGTCAGGCCGGTAGTGCAAGCCGACGTTCAACAAGCTTCGCGCAACCCCGAACATACCAGCATCAACCGCAGCTTCAGCACCGTCCATAATGGCATCGATCACCTGCGGAAGCGGCGCCAAGGGAATCCCCTCGTCTTTCAAACCCTCGTCGATCTCGGGACGGCCGACAACGGGAATGCGTTCCTCGTGCATAAGGCCGCGCAACTCAGCAGCCGCCTGAGCTGCAACAACAGGCGACGTAGTGACGGACTTCAGGTAACACATCGCACCCGCCTGAGGGTGCCCCGCCTTCCACAGAACATACCCCAGCTGGTAATAAACAAGCGCGATGTCGGCAGGCGTCACGCAGATCTGCAGCGCGTCAAACAAAACCCTAGCGGCGGAATCCATGTCGCCCACCAACGAATAAGCACGCGCAAGCTGACGATACCCGTTGGGAACCGTCGGCGCCATACGAATAGCCGTGCGCGAAAGCGCCTCGCCGCTTTCAAAGCCATCGAACTGCTGCTCGGCACCGTAACCCGCCGTGGTATAGCACAGGTACAACGCATCGGGAATCAACTCGACGCGCTTGCCGGCATCGTTAGCGCCATAGTCGAAACGCTCCGACGAAAGCTTCAACTTGCCGGTTCGCACCAGGTTGTACATCAGACGACTTGAATACGAATCGAATCCGCGATGAACAACTTCAAGATCGTCGGCGTAAAGACCCGACTGCTCAGCCTGATCAACCACCGAAAGAAGGCTTTCCAACGCCTTGTCGCGATCTTTCGCCATAAGCTCGCGCGAAACCGAAAGCGCCTTCAGGTACTCGTCTTCGCCCAAGTAGCAATTAACGAGGGCATTCTGATCGGCTGTATCCAAATCACCCGACAGCAACGAGCTCATCACGCGATTCACAGCCTGCACATCGAACGGATCGGCATCAGGCGATTGCACGGCACGCGCCAAGCGAACACGCTCGACATCGGTTTCAGCCGCAGCAAGCTTATCGGCCAGACGCTCGGCATTGCGGCGATGAAGCGATCCATGCATGATGCGCATGTCGCGAGCATAGCGCGCGCCCAGCAGCCCTCCCACCGTTTCAGGCAAGCGCCCGTCGCCGAACTCGGGAAGCTCGGACCGGCTGGGAAGATCCGATTCGTCAAGCTGCTCTTGAAGAAGCTCAAGCGCATCGCTCCAGCCATCGACCATATCGCTGACCCGGGCATCGATGATGATATTGCCGCCCAAGGAAATCCAACACGCAAGAGGATCGTCCCCGTCGTTCATGTAGATGCCGTCACGCGTAAAGGATGCGCGATCGACATCGATGCGGCAACAGCTTTGCATGACGAAACCGCGACCGTCGCCCTGACCAGCCATCGCCTTGCTGTCGATGAAACCCTCAAGGAACCTCACCCGCTGAATGCGATCAGACGATGCGAACGCCGCGGCAACGCACGCAATGGCGCACGACAGCGAGTAGCTAACCGCCATCTCATGGCGTTCCTCGTAGCTAAGCGCGCGCCAGTCGTTCGCCTGAGCATCCCAAACCGACTTCAGCATGGCATTGGCGCAGGGAACCAGGCCCACCATGGTCACCGTTCCCGTTTGCAGGCTGCCTTGGAAGTCGACCACGATACGGTGAGGCGAGCGAATGGACTCGAGCGTAACAGACAAGTTACGACGCCACCCCCACTCACCAACCGACGAGTCACAGACCGGCAAATCGAAGGGGGTTTCAGATCCACTGCGACCAAAGTCGTCAGAAGCCCCAACATGATCAACTCCGTCAGAAACCCCAGCACTCACCCGTTCACCAGTCTGCTGCGCATCTTCGGCCGCTTCCCCCTTCAGGGGAATGAACGGCGGAATAATGGTGCGCACCAAGCTGGCGGCATAGGAAACTTCTTGCATGTCGGCAGTGTCGGAAGCATCGCCCAGCACGTCAAGCACCAGCTTGTACGTATCGAGCGCGCACTCCATAGCCGCGATGTCGTTTCCGGAAACATGCAGCGGAGTGTCCTGCGAGGCAACGATGTAATACAGGTCGGAATAGTGAATGGCGCGCACCAAGCTTAAATCATCCGCGCTGTCGGACAAGTCCGCCACATTGGCATCCTCAAGCCATTTAGCCAGATGGCGCGCCAGCGCTGGAACTTCCTCTTGCGCGGTAAGCGCCTCGTTCACCTCGCGAACAACCTGATGAAGCGCGCGGGAAAGCGAGGCCTTGCGAAGCGCCTGTTCAACAGATGCCTCGCTACCGGTCGAAACCTCTTGATTTGTCTTTCCCTGCGCGTCCATGTTTAGTTGAATTTCTGCTGGGTTTTATCAAGACCGTTGTCCAACAGGAACAGTGCGGCCTCGGCAGCGGTCTGAACGGCGTCCTCGAATTCGTCGGCCTGCTCTTTCTTGGGCGTGGCCAAAACGAAGTCGGCAACAGGCATGCGTCCCGGGGGACGGCCGATGCCGCAGCGAATTCGATACCAATCCTTGGTTTGCAGCTTATCGCAGATGGAGCGCAAGCCGTTGTGGCCCGCATGGCCACCGCCGAACTTCACGCGCACGGTGCCCGAAGGGATGTCGAGCTCGTCGTGGATGACGATAAGGTGCGCAGGATCGACGCCGTATGCATTGCAAAGCGTCTTCACCGGGCCGCCCGACGTGTTCATATAGCTTTGCGGCTTGGCAAGCACGATGTCGTTGTCATGCCAGGCACCCTTTGCGGTAAGCGCGCCGCCCTCGTTCTTCCAGTAGCGCGCGCCGATCTTTTCGGCAATCAGGTCGACCGTTCGAAAACCGGCGTTGTGCCTGGTTGAGGCATACTCTTCGCCTGGATTTCCCAAACCTGCGATCAGATACACGTTTTACTCCTTAACCAAAAGCAGGTCGATGCCGAACGCACCGACCTGCCAACTAACACGTGAAACCGATTCTTACAGAGCGAAATCGGGATCGAACAGCTCGGAAACCGAACCGTTGTCGTAAACGTTCTTGATGGCGTTGGCGAACAACGGTGCAACGCTGACGACCTTGATCTTGCCCGTCTGGTACTCGACCGGAACGGGGATGGTGTTGCAAACAACGACTCCCTTCACGTCGAGGTTCGCCATGCGCTCAAGGCCGGGACCCGAGAACACGGGATGCGTGGCGCACACGTAGATGTCAGCGGCGCCCTGTGCCTTCAGGGTGTCGACAGCGGCAACAACGGAGCCACCGGTGTCGATCATGTCGTCGTTCAGGACGCAGGTCTTGCCGCGAACGTCGCCGATAAGAGCGGTGATCTCGGCCTTGTTGTGACCCGGACGGCCCTTGTGCATGATAGCCAGGTCGGCATTCATCATGTCGGAGAGCTTCTTGGCGGCCTTAGCGCGACCCACGTCAGGGGAAACGACGCACAGATTCTCAAGGTTCTTGGAACGGAAGTAATCGGCCAGGATGGGCAGAGCCGTCAGGTGGTCGACAGGGATGTCGAAGAAGCCCTGGATCTGACCCTGATGCAGGTCGATGGTCATAACGCGGTTGATGCCAGCAGTTTCCATGAGGTTGGCAACCAGCTTAGCAGTGATGGGCTCGCGAGCAGCGGCCTTGCGGTCCTGACGAGCGTAGCCGTAGTGGGAAACAACGGCGGTGATGGTGCGGGCGGAAGCGCGACGGGCGGCATCGGCCATGATGAGAACTTCCATCAGCGCATCGTTGACCTGGGTGCCAGCGATGGACTGGATGATGAATACATCGGCACCGCGAACGCTCTGCAGGTAACGGGCATAGATCTCGCCGTTCGAGAATTTCTCAAGCTTGATGTTGCCCAGGGGCACGCCCAGCTTGTCAGCGATCTCCTCAGCGAACTTCGGGTTCACCGAACCGGAGAACAGCGCCATGCTCTTCTTCATTTCCGTCATGAACAAACTCCTTATTCGTTCAATTTTCACTCACCGCAACCGCCGAAGCGTTCCGGAATCCTTTAATGAACAGCCTACACATTGGCAAATGCCCCTTCAACCGAAAACCTGGAAACTCGCGAAGATTTCGATGGAAGTTCGGCATTGCCGAGCGAATCGGTTGGCTCTTGTTCGCTGGCAGACGCCTTAGCGAACGCCACCCGACCCCACAAACCGGTCGCACGTCATGCGGTGCGCGACCCCATGGACCGGCCGCGCATCATGCGGCGCGCGACCTAACCGAAGCCTACTAGTCGATGCCCAGCTGCTTGCGCTTGTTGGCAGCCCAGCCCTCAATGTTGGCCTGCTGAGGACGCGTGATGCCCAGCGCGTCGGCCGGAACGTCCTTGGCAATGCACGAGCCCGCGCCGATGATGGCGCCCGCGCCGATGTTGACCGGCGCGACCATCATGGTGTCAGAGCCAATGAACGCGCCGTCGCCGATGGTGGTGGCATGCTTGTTCTTGCCATCGTAATTGCAGGTGATAGAGCCGGCGCCGATGTTCACGCCCTCGCCGATGGTGGTGTCGCCGATATAAGAAAGATGCGGGACCTTCGAACCCTTGCCCACCGTGGACTTCTTGATCTCGACGTGAGTGCCCGCCTTGGCGCCCTCGCACAAATGGGCAGCCGGACGCAGATAAGCACGCGGACCCGCAGTTGCACCGTCATCGATTTGCGCTTCGATGGCCACGGTCTCGTCTACGCGGCAACCGCGCCCGACGATAGTGTCGGTCAGACGCGTGTTCGGGCCGATGACACTGTCCTCGCCAACGGTGGTCTTCCCCATCAGGAATGTCTGCGGAAGAAGCTCGACATCCTGATCGATTTGAACGTCGGGGCCGATCCACACCTGATCGGGGTCGATCATGGTAACACCGTTGGCCATATGCACGCTGTTGATGCGCTGCTGCATGACCTTGGTTGCCTGAGCAAGTTGAACGCGGGAGTTCACGCCCAGGCACTCATGCGGGTTGTCGGTAGTCACGGCGGCAACGGCGCGACCCTGCTCGACCGCCAAAGCAATGACGTCGGTCAGGTAGAACTCGCCCTGCGCGTTGTTGTTGTCGATATGGGTAAGGGCCTCGAACACCCACTTCGAATCGAAGCAGTAGAAGCCGGCGTTGCATTCGTTGATAAGAGCCTGATCGTCGTTCGCGTCCTTCTGCTCGACGATTCCCACGACGTTGCCACCCTCGTTGCGGATGATGCGGCCGTAACCATACGGATCGGGAAGCTTCATGGTCAAAAGGGAAACAGCGGCATTGGCAGCTTCGCGCTCGGTGACCAAACGCTCGACAGTTGCAGCGGTGATCAGCGGGCAGTCGCCGGAAAGAACCAGAAGCGAGCCGTCGAAATCGGCCAGCGCCTCGCAGCACACGGCAACGGCGTCGGCCGTGCCCTTCCTGTCGGGCTGGACGACGATCTCGGTTTCGTCCTGAACCAGGGGAATGACCTGCTCTTTGCAATGCCCGACAACGGCGACGATGCGCTCGGCACCGGCCTGCTTCGCGGCAGAGACCACCCAGCGAACAAGCGGGCGGCCCAAAACCTCATGCGCGACCTTGGGCTTCTTAGACTTCATGCGCGTCCCGGCACCTGCGGCCAGGATGATTGCGGCAGCTTGCATAGTTCCAGCCTTTCGTGATGGTAAATGTTAGCGGCACGAACCAGGGCGGCAAGCGTTTGACGTGCGCCGCAAGCATGCGGCGATCAAGAAACGCAAATTTACTGACGCAGGTTCGGAACCGACCAACGCAAGTATACCGCGACCCCGCGCCGCCACGCGCTCAAGCACAAAGCCGCCACCGAAGAAGGTGCCATAGGCAAACTTAATGACACTATTCGATATGTTCAAATCTTATGGGCGCAAATTGCTGGAATGCGTTTCTCCGATGAAGGCATCGTAATGATCGCGTGATAAAATTCCACTTTGTATGCGATTTGATCTTATGCACGCCAGGAACCAAGGGAGATGCGCGCACAAGGCCAAAACGCAGACAAGCGTTGAACCTACAATCAAGGAGTGTTGAATGGAAGTAACGGTCGAGACCATTGGTTCGGTCTTGCCGATATGGAGCTGCATCCCGTTCGCGGGCATGCTTCTCTCTATCGCATTCTTCCCGCTGTTCAAAGCTGAATGGTGGGAAAAGAACCAGCTGAAGGTCGCTCTTTTCTGGTCGCTGGTGTTCCTGATCCCGTTCACGGTGGCTTACGGCCCCGAGATCATGGGCGTCAAGCTCAGCGAAACCATCCTGCTTGACTACGTTCCCTTCATGGCTTTGCTGCTTGGCCTGTTCACGGTCGCAGGCGGCATCCATCTTAAGGGCGTACTGGTCGGCACCACCAAGAACAACGTCATCTTGTTGGCTATCGGTACGTTTTTGGCCTCTTGGATCGGCACCACCGGCGCCGCCATGGTCATGATCCGCCCGGTCCTGCGCGCCAACCATTGGCGTCAGCACAAAACGCATATCGTCGTGTTCTTCATCTTCTTGGTCGCCAACATCGGCGGCTGCCTTACCCCGCTTGGCGATCCGCCGCTGTTCCTTGGCTTCCTGCGCGGCGTTCCCTTCTTCTGGACCCTCCAGCACATTTGGCCGCTGCTTCTTTTGAACTCCGCCATCCTGCTTGTCGTGTTCGCCTTGGTCGATCGTCACTTCCTTAAGAAGGAAGACACCCAGCACATCGAGAACGAGAAGCTCGAGCTTGAGGCCTCCAAGAAGGAGCCCATGCGCGTTGAAGGCCTCATCAACCTGGTCTTCTTGGCCATCATCATCTTGGGCGTTCTTTGCAACGGCCTGCTGGCCGGCGTCAACGACGAACTTATCGTCGTCAACGAGCACTGCAAGCTTGGCGTGAACTGGTTCGCCGAGATCATCCTCATCGCCATCGCCATGGTTCTGTCCCTGAAGTTCACCCCCAAGAAGCTTCGTGAGGACAACGAATTCGAGTGGGGCCCCATCGCCGAGGTTGCCCGTTTGTTCATCGGCATCTTCATCACGATGATCCCTGCGCTGCTCATCCTTGGCGCCAAGGGCTCCGAGCTTGGTCTTAACACCCCCGCTGCCTTCTTCTGGGCAACCGGTGCACTGTCCTCGTTCCTGGACAACTCGCCGACCTACGTCGTGTTCCTTACCTGCGCTGGCTCGCTGGGCGACACGCTGCCCAACGCTATCGTCACCACTGTTGGCGGCGTCGACCCCATCATGCTGCTGGCCATCAGCGCCGGTGCTGTTTTCTTCGGTGCCATCACCTACATCGGCAACGCACCGAACTTCATGGTGAAGTCCATCGCCGAAAGCAACGACGTCAAGATGCCCAGCTTCTTCGGTTACATGAAGTGGTCCATCGCTTTCCTGGTGCCCGTCTTCATCATCGACATGCTTATCTGGTTCAACCCGTTCTTCTAAGTCGTTAAGAACAGAATCAGATGATAGGCCCGAGCTTCGGCTCGGGCCTTTTCTTTTGCCTGAGAAGGCGCGTGGGCGCGGGTAAGTGCGACGCGAAAATCTATGAAGCTGCACAGATTTAACCGTTTTGCACGATTAGGAAGCGAGGCGAACCCCCTCTGAACCTTCTAACCTGGTGTTTTGCGCAGAACAGTCCAAAAAACGCGGCAATCACGCACGGCACAGTCGCGCAAAACCGTCGATTCTGTGCAAGACGACACGAACAAGCTAACATCGGCGCAAACAACACGAGAGCGCGAGAGCAGGCGCGGCAAGCTGGTGCTGGCGGGAAGACACCGAAAGACGCCTCGCGAGAAACGCATGCGCGGGAGCGCCACGCTAAGCGAACGATCGAACGAATAAGCAACGCGGGGAAGCCTCGCGAGAAACGCATGCCCTTTTATAGAGGTCCCAGTCATCAAGGAAAGGAACACAAATGAACAAGCTGCCTCAAGCAACAACGCTCCTCCGCCGAAATGCGCTCTACCCATCATGGGCAATCTGCATTGCGAGCGCCTCAATTATCGCCTTCCTGTTGGGAACGGGAGCGATCACTGGAGCATCCCAGAGTTGGCTGGATCGATGGTTGGCTATCGGGCCGGTTCCCCTGCCCCTTTCGATCGTGAGCATCTCAGTAGCCACCGTGGCGCTCAACCTGTTCTGGACCATTAAAAGAAGAGGCGGGTCCAAAGAAGGCGCAATTCATACGATCGCGCCCTTGGCGAGCGTCGTCGTTCTGACAGTTGCCGCGCTGATTCTTGCCGCGCCACTCATCGCCTAGCGGACCGCCGAAATTCAGCGCTCGCGGCACAACAAAAAGGATCCCAGACCCCAGGAACATCGTCGTCATCAGCCAAGCCAAAAGACCCTGCGGCCCTTAGGGGCGCCATCATCGGCTCAGCGCCAAGGCAACTCCCAAGCCACGAAAATCGGCTTGGGAGTTGCCTCAATGATGACGTTTTCACTTAGCACCACGCACCCGAGCGTATCCAAAGCGCTCAAAAGAACTCGTCTCTGAACTGGGACTTTCCCTTAATCGAAACGGTTAGGAAACGCTCGCTGCTGCCGGAGGGTTTTGCGCTATCCTGTTGTTATCGGCAAGGGCTTCGGCATCGCCAACAAAACCAAAACCCGCGCGAAACCGCCCTAGCCACGTAATGGCCCACGATTTACGAGGTGAGAATATGTCTATCACCGTAGCCGGACGCAAAATGACCGTATCCGATGCACTGCGTCAGTACGCCGAGGAAAAAATCGGCGCTTCCATGAAGGTCATGGACATCGATCCGCTGGATGCTGAGGTCGTCCTGCACGTCGAGCGCAACCGCTCCATCGCCAACTACTGCGTATGCGAAGTCACCCTGCGCGCCCGCGGTCATGTCATCCGCGTTGAAGAGCACGAGGCCGATATGTACGCCGCTATCGACGTCGCAGCCGCAAAGGTTGTCCGTCAGCTCCGCAAGTTCAAGACGCGCGTCGTCGAGAACAAGGCTCACGGCGCTGAATTCGCTTCGGTTAAGGAATTGGCAGCCGAGAACTCAGACTTCGATCCCGATGCGCTGATGGCCGAGCTTGCCGGCGACGACGAGATCGTCCGCACCAAGGAAGTCGACTTCGAGCCCATGACTCAAGACGATGCCCTTCTGGCAATCGACCTCCTGGGTCACGACTTCTACGGCTACATCGATCGCGACACCAATGCGTTCTGCATCCTGTATCGTCGCGAAGGCGGTGGCTACGGTCTGCTCATGCAGAAGGCCGAGTAACCCTTTAGCACAGTTCGCACTTCCGGGCGGGCCCTTCGGGGCTCGCCTTTTATTTTTCCGCCCTCAAGAAATGAGTGGCGGTTCATTCAAGGCTCGCTATTTGTTTTTTACCTTCGCACTTCTAGGCGGGCCATTCGAGGCTCGCGTTTCTGAGCAAGTCTTTCGGGTTTGCTTTTTATTTTCCGTCGCTATTGTGTTTCCGCTGCAAGAGTTTTGTCAGGCGCGAAAGCAGTAGCATATCGGCACCATGAAGCACCCATCGATGCCCTATAATTCGGCAAAGAGAGGAGCCCGTCTAAACATGCGCGACGATCAGACTGGATTCGTGGGGAAAATCCACGACCTGCTGAAAGCCTGCAGTTCGACGATCGAACGCGTGAAACAAAGCAGATGGGTCTAACAAATGAAACTTATCGACTTGCTGCACGACCACGCCATGAGCATGCCCGACTCCTGCGCCTTCGTCGCGTCCGCGTCGGGCGAGAAGATGACCTACGGCGAGCTGTGGCAGCGCTCGGGCGCCATCGCGGCTGCGCTCCTGGAAGACGCCCGCGACGCCGGCGAAAGTGCCGAGGGCGCCGACAGCGCAAAGGCCCCCGTCATGGTCTACGGGCACAAGTCTCCTTTGATGCTGGCGTCGTTCGTCGGTTGCCTGCGCGCGGGCCGCGCCTACGTGCCGGTCGACTCGCACTCCGTCCCCGAGGGCCGCGCGGCGTCCATCGCCTCGCAGGTTCGCGCAAGCGCCGGCCGCGCGGTGGTCCTGGCCTCAGAGCCCCTGCCCGACGTCGCTGCGGCCGAGGCCGACCGCGTCGTCTCCCCCAAGGAGCTTGCGGGCATCGCGGCGGCCGCGGGCGCCGCAGGGGTTGACCCGGCGCTTAGCGTGTCGGGCGAGGACCCCGCCTACGTCATCTTCACCTCCGGCTCCACCGGCGCCCCCAAGGGCGTCGTGGTCACCGCATCCTGCGTGGACAACTTCTTCCCCTGGGCGCTGCCCGTTGCCGGCGTCGACGGGCAGGGGACGCGCTTTTTGAACCAGGCACCGTTCTCGTTCGACCTGTCGGTGTACGAACTGTCCATGTCGCTTGCCAGCGGCGGCGAGCTCTTCGCCATGGAGAAGGCCACGCTCGATCGCGCGGCCGACATGCTGGCGTTCCTTGAAAAGTCCGACCCGCACGTATGGGTCTCCACCCCGTCGTTCGCCGAGATGTGCCTGGCGAACCAGGGCTTCAAGCAAGACCTCATGCCGTCGCTTCGCGTCATGCTGTTCTGCGGCGAGGCGCTGCCCAACCCCGTGGCCGCCCAGCTCATGGAACGCTTCCCCAACGCGCGCGTCGTGAACTCCTACGGCCCCACCGAGTCGACCGTGGCCGTGGCCGCCGTCGACGTTGACGAGCAGATGTGCGCGTCGCCCGACCCGCTGCCGGTGGGCCGCCCGCGCCCCGGCACCCGCATCCGCGTGACCGACCCCGCCACAGGCGAGGAGCTCCCGCAGGGCGAGTGGGGCGAGGTCGTCATCGTGGGCGACACGGTGGCGAAGGGATACCTGGGCCGCGACGACCTAACCCGCGCCGTGTTCGGCGAGGAGGCCGCCGACTGGCTGCCCGAGGGCGAAGGCAAAGCCGAAAGCGCCGCGGCCTCGGACGAGCCCGCGCCGTGCACACGTACCGTGCGCACGTACCGCACGGGCGACGAGGGCATGATGGGCGAGGACGGCCTGCTGCGCTTCCGCGGGAGGCTGGACCTTCAAGTGAAGCTGAACGGCTACCGCCTGGAGCTCGGCGAGATCGAGGACGCGCTGCGCGCCCTGCCCGAGGTGGCCGCCGCCGCGGTCGTCGCCGTCCACAAGAACGGCAAGGTATCGCACCTGGTCGCGCACGTCGTGAGCGCGGGGCCCCGCGAGCAGTCCGACTTCAGGTGCGGCCTGGCGCTGAAGGACGCGCTCAAGGCGCGCCTGCCCCACTACATGATCCCCAAGAAGGTCGTCTTCGACGAGGCGCTGCCCATGACGCCCAACGGCAAGCTCGACCGCCGCGCCCTGACCGCGCGCGAGGACGGCTAGGCCATGGGCTTCTACACCTCCCCCTCGTTCTTCGCGCTGTTGGCGGTCGCCGTCGTCCCCGCCGCCGCGCTCGGCCTTCTGGGCCGCAGCATCCGCGGCTACGGCATGCTGGCCAGCGTCGTGTTCCTGGCGTTCCTGTTCGCGGGGTCCCCCGCCGAGCTCGCCGCGTTCGCGCTGTTCCTGACGGCGGCGGGCCTGGCCGAGTTCGTCACGCTGCGCACCTTCGCGCACGGCGGGAAGTCGGTCCCGCTGTACCTGTTCGCGCTGGCGCTCACCCTGGCGCCGCTCGTCTGCTGCAAGGCGGGCGGGCTGTTCGGGCACCAGAACCTGCTGGGATTCGCCGGCATCTCGTACCTGACGTTCAAGGCGGTGCAGGTGGTCATCGAGACGCGCGACGGCCTGATCAAGGCCATGTCGCCGCTGGACTGGCTGTACTTCGTCTGCTTCTTCCCCGTGTTCACGTCGGGGCCCATCGACCGCTCGCGCCGCTTCGTCGAGGACGCCCACAGGCGCTGGACCCGCGAGGAGTACGCCGACCTGCTCTCGCGCGGCCTGCTGCTCCTGCTTGCGGGCGCGGTCTACCAGATGGTTCTCGCCACCATCGCCGGCGGCTGGTACTCGCCGGCGGCCATAGGGTCGGGCCCGGCGCTCGCCGAGGCGGCCGAGCAGGTGAAGGACGCGTGGGCGTTCGGCCTGTTCATGTTCTTCAACTTCGCCGGCTACTCGATGATGGCCGTGGGCGCCAGCTACTGCTTCGGCATCCGCACGCCACGCAACTTCCGCGCGCCGTTCGCCGCCGTCGACATCAAGGACTTCTGGAACCGCTGGCACATCACGCTGTCGTTCTGGCTGCGCGACTTCGTGTTCATGCGATTCGTCCGCTCCGCCGCCCGGCACAAGTGGTTCAAGAGCCGCCTGACCGGCGCGTGCATGGGCTACGTCGTGAACATGGGCCTCATGGGCGCCTGGCACGGGCTGACGCCCGAGTACCTGGCGTACGGCCTGTTCCACGGCGTGTTGCTGGCCGCCACCGACGCCTTCCAAAAGAAGTCGTCGATCTACAAGAGGTACAAGAGCGAGCTGTGGTTCAAGGCGCTGTCCTGGTTCGTCACCGTCAACCTGGTGATGCTGGGCTTCGCCATATTCAGCGGGCAAGTGACCGTCGTCTTGAAAGGACTTGGATTATGAGCGACATCGACATGAACGACGTTGAGGAGCGCGCCCTGGCGCTGCTGGAGGACGTGTGCGCCGACGAGGCCGTGCGCGAGGAGAGGGACATCGACCTGTTCGAGGCAGGGCTTCTCGACTCGATGGGCGCCATCGAGCTTCTGGTGGGCATCGAGACCGAGTTCGGCGTGTCCATCGCCCCCACCGAGGTGGAGCGCGAGGAGATGAACTCCGTCAACAAGATCATCCACCAGATCGAGGTCAGGCTGTAGCCGTGGCCGACGAGCTGAAAGAGAAGGGCGCGGCGGGAACGGCCGGGACGAAGGAGGCGGCCGGGACTGCCAATGCCGCCGGCGCGAAGGAGGCCAAGGTGCCCGGCGCGAAAGGCGCCTCCCCTGCTGCCGGCGCGGCCAAGCCGGCCGCCAAGAGGAAGCCCGCCGCAAGGCCGGTGCCCAAAAGCGCGCTCACCAGGCGCTACGACGCCGTCAAGAAGCGCGTCTGGGCGGGCGCGGCCAAGGTGCGCGCGGCGTTCTTCGGCGACTCGTGGGCGGGCGGCGCGATGTGGTTCGCCGCCGTCCTGGCCCTGATCGCCGTCCTGCTGTGGTTCTTCTTCTTCTCGGACTACGGCACCCCGGCCGAGCCCATCTACGAAGGGTTCTAGACCATGCTGAAACGATTCGCAGGCCTTATGGCAGGAACAGCTGTCGCGCTTGGCGCTTTCGGCACCTTTCTTGCTGTGAACTGGGACTACGACAACCTGGTGAAAGACCATCCGTACGTCGCCTATACCAATTACAGCGAGCAGGTGCGCGATTTCGACTACCAGCGCGCCAACTACGACGCCCGAACCGAGCAGGGAGACAACCCCGTGCTGGTGTTCGGGTCGTCCGAGCTTGGCCCCGAACGCGGCACCTACTACCCTGCCAAGTTCTGGACCAGCAGCAACTACGGCATGAATATCCAGGCGTGCGGCAAAGCCTACGTCACCGACCTGTGGGACGCCGTGATGATCGGCGCGTTCGCGAAGGACGGCATCAATAACAATAAGGTGGTTATCTCGCTGTCGATGCCTTGGTTCTTGAGCGCCACTCATTACGGCAACGAGTTTCAGGGACGCACGTTCTCGCCCAGCGCGCTGAACGCGTTCTTGAACAACGGCGAGCTAAGCGACGACCTGAAGGACGAAGTGCTGACGCAGCTGCGCTCGCATAGGGTGATGTTCGGCAGCAACCCGCTGCAGCAATCGGTAAGGTCATTTGACACCGTGGCCACCGCATTCGAGTCGTCGGTTCATCTGCGTTATCGCACGATCACACAAAGCTCCGACTCCGACACGCTTGATTACGGAGCCTACGGTTCATACAACCAGAAGATCCCGTCCAGCCGTTTCGGCGAACCGCAAACCCCCGACTGGGACGAAATCCAACAGCTTGCCCAGGACGAGGTTAAGAAGAACTCGACCAACAACGACATGGGTGTTGGCGACAAGTGGTACGAGAACAACTACCAGGGTTGGCTGAATTACACCTCGGGATGGAACGTGGACCCCGAGAACCTGCTGGACAAAAGCGAAATCGAGGAATTCCAGCTGACGCTTCGCACCTGCAAAGAGGCCGGGCTTGACGTGCTGGTGGTGCTGAACCCCGTGAACGGCATGTGCTGGGACCAGTGCCCTGTCAAGCAGGAGTACCGCGACGCGTACTACGACACCATCCGCGAGTGCTGTGCTGCCTACGATGCGCAGGTGGCGGACCTGTCGGGCTACGAGGACACGAAGTACTTCTTCCGCGACTCTGAGCATCCGTCGGAATACGGCTGGTCGATTATCAACCAGGCAATCTACGAGTTCTATATGGGCGAAAACGAAGGCGAATAGATAGCCGCAGCCGCGCGATGCCTTGGGCAAGGCAGCCGCCAGCGCAACGGCGCGGCCCGCTCGGCAGGAAAACCACCCCCGCGTCAAGGACGCACAAGCCGACCAGCCACCACCCCGCCGCCTTGCCCAATCGAACGAAGGGACGCATCGACGATGCGTCCCTTCTGCTTAATACCGTTGCACACGCCGCGACGCGCTGCTGGCACGACAGGGGGCGCATCAAAACGATGCGCCGACTGCACTTCTAATCCTCTTCAGCCAAGCGGTTGATCATCGCGGTAAGCGATGCTGCGCTGTTGAAGTTGTCAGGAATGATTTCCTTTGCAGGAACAGCCACGTCGAACTCGTCGTCAATAGCCGAAACAATGGCTAGAATGTCAAAAGAATCGATCTTGCGAGCATCAACCAGATCAGTGGAATTCTCGTAGTCAACGCCCTCGCGCACGCCTTCCAGCATCTCGATGACTTCGTCAAGCTTGATCTCGTCCATGAGTTTCTCCTTCTTGCATGCCGGCGTCTAAAAACGCACAGCACATTGCATTTCAATTTCAACCGATTATAAATCTTCACAGGCCTACAGCTGCGCGCAATTGATAGGCCACGACTCCGTGAAATCGCGTGCCAGGCGCACGTCTTCCCCATCGCACAGCAAAACGCGCGGCATGGTGCGACTCAGGAACAAGTGAACGCCCTCGGTAACCGAATACGCGCCGGCATTCTTGAACGCAAGGACGTCGCCGCGCTCAAGGGAACTCATCTCCACCGAGCGAACCAGCACGTCGTTCACCGTGCACAAGCTGCCGCACAAGCACCATTCGCGCGAACCATCGACACCGCGTGCAGCATCGACTTCAGCTGTCAAATTGGCGATAACCGGCACATGCAGACCCATCATCTGGCCGTAATAAGTCAAGTGGTTCATACCGCCATCAAGGATTGCGTAGTTCGTTCCATCGTTGGACTTCAAGTCCATGGCGCGCGTGAGATACGCTCCGCACGGCGCAGAGAAGAAGCGGCCCATCTCGATGGTCAGCTTCACGCGCTTGGCAACTTCCTGCAGGTCGGGCGCAAGTTCGCGGAGCGGCGCCAAGTCGTCGGAGAAATCATCGTCGACGAAGTACGGCACCGCAAGGCCCGGGCCGTACTCAAGACGCTCAACCGTGAAGCCGTGCTCGGCCTGGAGCAAATCAAGGAACTCGATAAGGGAAGCAAGCTCGCGGCGCTGGTGCTTCAGCTTCTTGCGCTGGGTGCCCACAAAATAGTGGATGCCCACCAGGTTGATACCCGGGAACTCGCTGCGGTTGTCAACCAGCCACAGCAGGTCCTCCTTCGACATGCCGAACTGCGAGCCCGAATTCAGACGCGGCAGCACATCGATAACTTGGTTGCGCGAAACGGCGACTTCGCTGAGATAGGTTGCATGCAAAAGCGACTCAGCCGTCATCACGCCCGCGCCGAACGACGCGGCCTCGGTGATGTCGGAGATCTCTTTGTTCACGCCCGAGTACACCACCAGTGCGGGGTTGACGCCCAACTGCTCGCAAATAGCAAGCTCGCCGGGGCTGCACACCTCAAGATGCGCGCCCACCTGCGCGGCAGCGGCCGTCAAGAACGGATTCGCTTTCATGGCGAAGCACAGCGCGATGTCGCTGCCGACGATCTGCTGACACGTCTGCAGGCGCGACTTGAACGCAGCCGTATCGAACACGAACGAGGGCGTGCCCCATTCTGCCTGAAGCTCGCGCAAGCGATCGTTTCCCATGGAACGCGTCTGCTGCTGAGCCTGAGCGGCCGCAACAACAGGCTCCACGGCAGCTTCGCCTGTAACCTCGATCGTTTCGGTCATTTCACTCATTTCGCACCGCCCATCTGCGCAAGTGCTGCGCGATCGACCTTGCCGTTCTTGGTAAGCGGCATATGTTCTACAGGAATAAGCTTCGCGGGCACCATGTAGTGCGGCAACTTCGCGGAAAGCGACTCCAGCAGCGCATCGGCTGCAAGCGGGCCATCGTAACAGAGCGAGATTTTCTTGCGCTTCGCGTCGTACAGGCAGCACGCACGCTCGACGCCGTCGGCAGCCTGTGCCGCAGCCTCGATTTCGCCAAGCTCGATGCGCTGGCCCAGGTGCTTGATTTGATGATCCTTTCGGCCCGAGAAAACCAAGTTGCCATTTTCGTCCCAACGTGCCAGGTCACCCGTACGATACATGGTTTCGGGGAAGGCGGCCGAAAGCGGGTTTTGCACGAAAGCCGCCGCCGTGCGCTGAGGGTCGTTGTAGTAGCCAAGCGCCAGGCAGGTGCCAGTAACGCACACCTCGCCCTCGGCACCGGGCTGGGTTACCAGAGCATCATCGTCAAGCAGGAAAACGCCTTCGTTAAGGAACGGCTTGCCCGCAGGGATGACCTCGTCCTTCGCGTACTCACGGTCAACCACATGGTAGGTGCAGTTGCACGTAACCTCGGTCGGGCCGTACACGTTCACGAACGTGGCGTTCGGAAGGGCGCGGCGCCACTTAGCAAGCTGCTTGGGCGGCATAACCTCGCCCGAGAAAATAACCTTGTTGATAGTTTCGGGCACGCGGTAGTCAAAACCGCCCATGATGGACACGAAGCACATGGCGCTTACCGCCCACGTGCAGGTGGTGATGGCGTTGTCAGCCAGGAAATCCATCAGCTTGGCGGGCTGGCTGAAGTAGTCGCGCGGGATAAGAACCAGCGTAGCGCCCGTAAGCAAGGTGCTGTAGATGTCCTTCACCGACACGTCGAAGTCGAACGGGGCCTGGTTGCCAATGCGGTCGTCCTGGCCAATGCCGAAAACGCTGTCGAATTGCGGGATGAAATCGATGACCGAACGATGGCACACGGCCACGCCTTTAGGCGTGCCGGTAGAGCCGCTGGTGAAGTTAATATAGAGCGGGTCGACGTCAAGCGCGGTGGCGAAGCGCTGGTCAAGCGCCTGCGATGCGGCGGCGTCAAGCGCAGCCGCGGCGGTGGCAGCACCCTGACCTGCGGCGCCCAGCACCTCGTCGATCAGCACAACAGGTGTGCCGGTTGCATCGAACGCCTCATGAGCACGATCGGCGTTAACGGCATCGGTGAGCACCACGCCGGGTTTCAGCGTGGCCATGATAGAAGAAAGGCGCGCATCGGGCTGGCGCACGTCAATCACCGAATACGGGCAGCGGGCATAGGCCGCACCCATCATGGCAGCCAGACAGCGCGGGCTTTTCTCCATGAACAGAGCAACCGGAACGCGAGCCTCTTGACGCCGCGCGACCCACGAGCCTAACACGCGCGCGGCCTCGTAAAGCTGCGCAAACGTTAGCGAATCGGTTTCGTCGCAGACGGCAACCTTTTCAGGGGTTCGCTCTGCCGTTGCCTGCAACCATTCGATTATGCTTCTCATTGCTTCTCCCCTGCGTTCTTCCAGACCTGCGCCTGCTGCACCAGCGATGCGCCAGCGCTCGCAGTTGCGACTACCAAGCAGCTCGGCCGCGACGGCGCCCAAAACCCGCAACCGCCGACACTAGTACGTGACTGCCCTCACGCGATAACGATCGAACTCCGCTGTCGAACCAACTTTGCGAGCGTTCACGCGCACCTCGCACATGCCGTGGCCTTCAACCGGCATCTCGAACGACGAGTCGCCCGACCAATCGCGTACAATCTGCCAGGTGCCTGCAGCATCCTTCGCGCAGAACTGGTACTCGACAGGCGTTCCCTTGCCCGCATATGCCATGGCGGCAAGATTCACGCTTCCATCTTCGCACGTAGCGTCAAGTTGTACCAGGTCAACATACTGATGTGCCTGCTCGTACTGATCTTGCGAGTAGAACATGCTGCGCACGTCTTCGCCCGACTCGCGCGCTTTGAACAGCTTGACCAGTGCCTCACTAGCGGCAGCGGCGCCGCGCGTGTTCAAATGCTGGAAGTCGGCATAGTTCGCGATGTCCGTCGTGTCGTACAGACCAGGCTTGGCCAAGTTGAAATCGTAGTACTGGCCGCCATGCTGGCTAACCAGGTTGCGCACTTGCATGCTGTAATCGAAGTATCTGTTGCCGTAGCACAGCACGTTGTACACAGGCAGCGGGGCCACGGCCACAACAAATTCAACGTCGTTCTGCTTGCAATAGTCGGCCATGTCGGCAAGCGTTTGAAGTTTGCGATCGTCCAAGGTCTTCCACTTGTACACGTCGGTATACACCTTCGTGTCGCCCTGGTTGTAGTCAAGCGTGCGGTCAAGGTTGCTGTAGCCTTTGCCGAAATACGTCCAACCTGGCGAGGACGCCTCAACAGCCTCCTTAAGCGAGGGCTGCTCGATCTTCATCTTGACGTTCTGCGCAATGGTGCTAGGCGTTGGCTTCACATGATTATCCACCCAAGGGAACAACCAGTTGATGGATTCCTTCTTGGTGTAGAAGCGATCGTCGCCAAAGTAGTAAGCGCAATCCGACAAGTACGCGCCCAAGTCATCCTTGTCCTTTGCGTTGACGAACGCGCGACCGGGGTTAGGGAACTCGCTTCCCTGAACGTCGCAGAAGTCGAAACCGAACACGATGGTTTCGGGGTGATAATCGTCGACGACCTTCTTCACAGCCAGATACGATTCCTCGATAAGCTGGCCCTGCGTGCAGGTGTTGAACGCGTCAACACCCAGCTTGTCGCCAATCTGCTGCGGGTTGAACGCATGCGCGGTGCGCGAGTTGCCCACGAACACCAGGTCAAGGTTGTCTTGCTGGCGGTAATCCTGCCAGGTAAGATCGCATTTCGACGCGTAGGGCACGAACGCGAATGTCACCGCCGAGTTCAACAGCACGGCGAACAGCAGAACGCCAAGCACTTTCATTGCTGTTTTAAAAATTCGCATAAATGAACCCTCCCGCGGTGGGGGCATACGCGAAGGACGCGACAACCAGCAAACCGACGATGCCATAGCACACGAAACGCACGACCACGTTCTTCTGCAGGAACTGGCCAGTAACGTCAATACTGCGCTCGCGCATGATGCTGATTGCGAAAACAATTGCGCAGCCAATTGCGGCGAAACCGAAGGTCACGAAGCCGTCGCCGCCCTGAAGCGCCGAAAGCGTGGACATGAACGCCGCCGCATTGAAGTTGAACAGCGTGTTGTGGAAGGCCTGCAGGCAATCACCGAAGTCGTAAATGCGGTCGAAATACCAGCCGATGTTCACCACAATGAACGTGCGTATCACGCGCCACACATGCCACGCGTTGGTGGTGTCGTCGACGTGCAGGGCCGCCTTCATACGGGCGAACAAAGGCGAGGCCAAGTCGGCGGCCGCGATGACCAGGCCGTTGTACAGGCCCCACCAAATGAAGTGAGCCTCGGCGCCGTGCCAAAGGCCGACCAGGAAGAACACAAGGATGTTGGCGACCGATGCCGGCAGCGTGCGGCCCCAGTGCTCGCCCAAGTGGGCGCCGGCCCACTTGCCCAAGCGGCGCATCGCGTCGGTAAGCGCGAACGGGTAGAACACGTAGTCGCGCATCCACGCGCCCAGCGTGATGTGCCAGCGGCGCCAGAAGTCGCCGAGCGAGACGCTGAAGTAGGGCTGGCGGAAGTTCTCTGCCATGCGCACGCCGAACAGCTGAGACACGCCGCGCACCATGTCGATGCCGCCCGAGAAGTCGCCGTACTGCTGCGCCGAATACAGAAGGATGCCGAACACGATGATGGAGCCGGGCGTTCCGAGCGTCACCTGATCCAGGCACGCGGCGATGGTCTTCACCAGCATGTCGGCGATGACGAACTTCTTCAGCATGCCGAAGCCGATGAGGAGCAGGGCGCGCTTGGCGCCGGCGGCATCGAAATGACGAGGGGCGCAAAGCTGCTCGGCCAGTTGATCGAAGCGGTTGATGGGACCCTGGATGAGCTGCGGGAACCACGAGACGAACAGCAGGTACTTGAGCGGGTTGCGCTCAGGCTGCACCTTGCCGTTGTAAGCGTCGATGAGGTAGCCCATCGACTGGAAGGTGTAGAACGACAAACCCAGAGGGAGCAGCAGCGACGAGGCCAGGAACGACCCGCCCATGCCCAGGCCATCCAGCAGGACGTTCCAGTACTTAATGTAGGACAGCACGCCGAAGTTCAGCACCAGCGCGGCGAGCAGGGCAAGCCACTTATAGTGGTTGAAGCGGGCCTTAATCGCCTTTTTCTGGGCGCGGTCGGACACGGCCTTGCGGGCGGCCTTGGAGCGTTCCTCCAGCTTACCGAAGGCCATGCCCACCGCCCAGGACGAGCCAGCGGTAAGAAGGATGAAGAACAGGTTGTGCCAGCCAGTGCAGACGTAGAAGCCGAGCGAGGCGGCCAAAAGCACCGTCCACTGGTAGCGCGGCGCGATGCGGCCCAAGGCGAAGTACGCCGCCAGCGACAGGCACAGGAAAGCGACGAACTGCAACGAGTACAGCTGCAAAAGGAAATCCCCCGATTATCGATGATTGATCAGCGGGAACAAGATTAGCACGATGCCGCGCCCTGCACCTGTTCTGCGAAGGTTTCCGCAGGTTAAGCACAATGACACGGGGGCGATTGGTTGGATTTTTTGACTAGACCTGCAGGTTTTTGTATTGCCAATGACATTACGGACAGCGTATTGCACCAGCGGCCCGTTGGCCCGCGTCTCCTCGAGAATCCTTGCCTCGGCATGGGGCTAGACTCAAGGATCAACAAGCGCGCGATGACGGTGCTGGAGGAGCGGGACATGTCACTGTCCGGTGCATTGGCTGCGCAAGTTGACGAGATGCGACGGGGTCAGCGGCACCTGTATAATCGATCGAACGCCAAAGTCATAAGGAGATCCTCATGGAAGAGACCGCCCGCGTCGACCAGCGCAAGCCCCTACTCACGGTCGAGCAGCAGATCGAGCACCTCAAGTCAAAGGGCGTCACATTCAAGCTGTGCTCCGAGAAAGACGCCGCCCAATACCTCTCCGAGCGCACATACTTCTTCAAAATCGCCGCATACCGTACCCTCTTCGAGAAGCGTGTCGGCGGGCCGTGCGACGGCCAATACTTCAACCTCGACTTCGGGCACCTGAAGGCGCTCGCCTCGCTCGACCGCGACCTGCGCTACACGCTGCTGCCGCTGACGCTCGATGTCGAGCACGCGGCGCGCACGAAGCTGATGATGATCGCGGCAGAGCACGGTGACGAAGACGGCTACGCCCTCTCGCACGACTACATGGCGGGCCTTAACCACAACGAGCGCCGCCGCCGCGAGGGCGAGATCAACATGATGGGCAGCGATTTGTTCTGCGGCGACCTCGTCAGGAAGTACGGCGGCAGCCCGGCCGAAATGCCCATCTGGGTCCTCATGGAGCTCTTCTCGTTCGGAAGCTTTATAGACCTCTACCTCTTCTGCGCCGAGCGCTGGGGCGACGACAAGATGAGACACGAGCATTACATGCTGCGCCAGGCGAAGTCCGTGAGGAACGCCTGCGCCCACTCGTCCGACGTCTTAAACGGCGTCGCCATCGTCGACGCGAGAATCGGCGCCGACGCGGCCGTCATGAAGGCCCTAGCAGAAGCCGGGTTGTCGCACCGCGTCAGAACGGCCAAGATGAAGAACCCCCGCATCAGGCAGATCACCACGTTGATGTACCTGCATACACAGCTGGTACCCGAAGGATCTGGGAAGAAAAGCGCGGCATCGCATCTAGAAGGCCTCGAGAAGAAACTGTTCGAAATGAGCGATCTCGCGCCCGCCAACGACACCATCCGATCGGCCATGGCTTTTTTGGCAAAGCTGATTGACAGCTGGTTTCGGTAAGGCATAATGGATCTAGATAAAAAAATCCACGGATTTTGTAAGGCGGAGTTGCGAAAGCGGTTCCGCCTAGTTTTTTATCCGAGCAAATTATCGCTCGCAGCTTGCTCAGAACAAATTCGGAAAACCAAAGCGAGTCCCAACGGATTGCCCATGCGCGCCAATGGGGTTTCACCATCAAGCCAATGGCATTTGAGCGATTTGCGCAAAGCGGATCAATCCGACCATCCCCTGCATCGAATGCCGAATAGGCGCGGCGAGATTCCGAAGCTATTCTTTCTTTCGCTTCGCATGCACTCTGTAATCTCCCTCGCCGTCATCCTTGAATGACGATATCAAATTCAGCCTCTCCAGGTCTTCCAAGATGGCTTTGACCGCCGCGCTCCGCCGACGGTGTAGCTTCCCTTACCATTAACGGCGACAAGGTACTCGTCCATGCCAGCCGCCATGAGCATCTTCGGATGCTCCCTCACAAAATAGGTTCCGCATCTAATCGAGACAAGCAGCAATTAACCGTGTTTCAGAAGCAGCGGGATACGGACTCTTGGTGCTGGCGTGACGAGGAGTGCCAAAACTCTTTCCAGCACGACGCCGTCCCCTCCTCCGATTCGGCCGAAGTCGCGCTGGTGTTCTCCTCTGGGAGGCCAGGCTCACCCCGACCGAAGGATGCAAGACGCACGAGCTTCGACTAACTTGGAGCAGGGGCGATTCCCAGAAGTCTGGGGCAGAGCCGAAGCACTTGAGCGATGCGAAGACCTCGGTTCGATACCCCACCAATTCGGATTTGATGAAAAAAGGCGGGATTGGGACAGCAGACAGCTCATCGCCGACACGTATGCACCGTGGGCCATGGAGTGGCTCATCTTCTTTGAGCTTTGGTTGGCAACAGGAGAGTGGCTCGGTGGCGGCGAGCACGTCACACAGACCAACAATCACCACTGCTCACCTCGACATGGCGGAGTTTAAAGGCATCAGCTCCCGTCCCGCTCGGAGAGATAGACAGAGCGGTCGTAAGCGGTTGATGTAACTTTTGGCACCCTAGAACTTACATCGGACCTCAATTTTATGGCAAAATCGAGGCTTTTCTCCCCCGCATGTAAGTTTTATGATGCATCTATCTGACAAGCAGCGCTCAGCGAGCATATCCAGATCACCCTCTCTGGCCATCATGTCAGCCCCGCTCCTCGATGCGGGGCGAAGAGTAGGCCAGTGCCGCGCCTGGAAAGTACTATTTGTCAAACTTGCTACGATTGCCGCCGATGCCTGATGGCAACGAACAGGCTACAAAACGAGTCGCTGCGCGTTTAGTCCAACAGATGCCGAATCACGCCTATAGGCAGAAGAGCACCACGCCTAGAAATGCCGCCGACTCCTCCACAACTGATCCCCCAGCTTGCCGAAACGCCCGATAACAAACCGAAGGGCTGAATCGAAGCCAAAGACATCCTTGCCCGCCCCGACATGCCGAGGCGGTCGGAACACCGATGCGGATGTCGTGCGAGCAAAGGCAGGTGGATGTCTGCTGTAGGCCGTGGGCCTACAGCAGACATCCCTTTTGTCAAGACGAAAACGCAAGGCAGGACAGGATTTTGCACAGGAGAAGAGGATTGCCAGCAATCTCGGTGGAGCATTTCGAGTCGCCTAGGACGCATTAGTGAATCGGAATGGCACATAGCCTCAAACACGCGGAGCGCACCGATTTCCCCTATGCCTAATACCAAAATCGTCCCATTGGGATCCGTTTCCCAATGGGACGATTCTTCACAAAGGGCATTAAGGCGCATGAAAACGTGGAAGGGGCAAGCAAATGCGCTTCCATAAATTCACCCATGACGACCACGGCATAATCCAACGAGACAAGCAACGAACGGGAAGGGCGGCGCGGATGAACCTGGGCAGCAAGAACGAGACCGTCGAGAAGTCAACTGGCGAGCGTAAAGAGGCACTGCAAGCCATCAGCGCCGTGCTGAACAAGCACGGCTGACACAGCACCAACAACGCCAATCAGGCGAAATCACTCGCGTTTGCGAATTATCCCCTTCGGATAGACTCTTCTGAGGTTCTTGGGATTCGAATTCTTGGAAACCTTGCCGCACATCCTGCGCTTGCATAGCAATTCCAGGAAAGCGTCGTCCGCCAACGAAAGGGGGATCATCGACTGCGTTCCCTGCAGTAACTTCACGTACTCGCCGAGTGAGGCCGCTTCCAAACGCTTGGTTATCTCGCCCCTCGATGGAATGGGCTTTGTTGTTTGCGCCCAGGCGGTAATCATCTGCAAAGAGATATCCCTAGCGACATTCCCAACGGAAAGCACTTCATCGATGATATCGCCTGGGACGGTGATTCCCTGATCCACGAGCTGCGCAGCGTTTCGCGATAGGAGCTCTGTCAAGGAGAGTCTTAGATCGCCACGAGACTCCGCACAAAGACTGACGGCGGATTGCAGATCGCCGTCAAAGCGATCCTTGACGATTTCCCCATTCACCTTTTCGGGGTAGTTCTCCGAGAGCGCCACCGCGCCATCGAACCCGGAAAGAACGCGCAGTTTCTCATCAAGGCCAATTGCTTCCGACTTCAGAAGCGGCAGCGCCTCGCCTTCATCGAACGGGCATTCCCGGACGCCCAACTCATCGGGAAGAACCAAGTCGAGATAACCGTCGACGTTGAGCTCGGCGAAGCGGAGCACTACGCTGTCATAATTCCCCCTGATGAAGGCAAGCGTCGCCGCGTTCATTGCAAGCACACCGGCCTCAACGAGCGCGAGGACCCTGTCCACATCAAGGTCGGCATCACCAAAATCCGCCACCTTGAAACCATACCGATTCAAAAAGAGTTCCAAGACTTCCATCCTTATCGAGACGCACCTCACGATCCCCATAAGGAACACTCCGCAATCGACCCCTCGCTCCGACACGAAGTCGGCCGTAAGCGATGAGGGGACGCCCTTGGCGTTAACGAAACCCGCTAGCGCCTCATCCACCTCCAGGCCGCAGCCCTTGAAGTACTCGACGACGTTACCGGCCGTCGCCTTGACCATTCCTCTCCCGATGAAGCTGGTCCTGAACTCCTGTTTCGTCACAAAAGATATATCGGGTATCTCGATCCCGCGCAGCCGGCCGATGTATTCCCTCCTGCGCTCGATGTCCACCTTCTCGTCGTTGAGTATCCATAACGCGCAATCCGGATCGTCAGGCAGGTCGCCTTCGACCTCGCTCAACAGCGACGAGACAAACAGATCTTTCTCTTCCTCGACCTTCCCCCTCAGGCAGTCGCCCTCGTCGAGGGAGATTACTTCCCTAACCGCGTCGACCGGGCCGACATCGCGCTCAACCGAGCAGGCCGATCCCAAAAAACCGACGACAATCCCGACGTTTGGCTCGAACAGACCTTTGCGGTGGACAAATTCTATTAGTCTGCCGTCGCAGGATTCGAAGTCGATCGTCTTCGCCCTATATTCGGCACTTTCCAAAGCCTTGCAGAACCCCTCATCGTCGATACGCTCATCCTTCGCAAGGAACAAAGAATCCGAATTCGCGAACTTAAGCGCGGCAGCGACAGAAGTCTTCGGCGCCCAAGCGCCGAGCGCATAAAGCAGAAACCTCTTGGCGAACAGCCTCTTCCCGGCATCGTCCAGGTACTCGTCGACGAAGAAATCCTCCACAGGAGAACCCATGTACTCGATCGCCTCGCCGAAAGCGGCAGGGAGGTACTGGTCGGATACAACGTATTCCGCGAGAAACCCAATGTCGTTATCGCGCGCGAGGGACTCCATGAATTGCCGCAGCTTCTCTTCTCCGCCACCATCGAGCAACGCCTTAAACAGGTGGATGTTCCTCGCACCCGCCCGGGCGGCCATGGGGCCGTCGATCCTCGCGACGATCTCCTCCGGGTCGTCGGGCACGAAATCGCGATCGACCGCGGCGGCCTGGCGAAGCGACGACAGGTAGGCGGCGTCGCGCGAGGACATGGATTCCGAGTAGAAGTTGCTCATGTAGCGTTCGTAGGATTCGTCAATCCAGCCCGCGCAGATCAGGAATCGAAGCATCGGAAACGAAGGACTGGCCGGAACCCCGCCCATGCGCAGCTCTTTGAAGTCCTCGGGCCGCGCGAGATCATTAGGCCCGAACGCGAACAGAATATCCGCATCGTCCGCCTCAGCGACGAGTTCCCTTATCGTCATCGACGAAAAGCGGCTTGCCTTACCCTCGAGCGCCGCGATTCGCTTCTCGACGGCCACGCGGGCATTGCCGTCCTCCTCACCTATCTCGCCGAGCCTCGACCGAAGCGATTCCAAATCTTCCCCTGCCTTGCTCGCAAGCTTGCTCTCGAGCGCCGCCTTTCTGCCAAGCGCGTTAAACACATATCCGCGCTTCACCTGAAGGCACTCGTAGTCGAAGGGGAACAGGGACTTGTAGGCCATCATCGCAACGACCCTCTCGCAATCGCCGTCCCTCATTTTCCCCTCAGCGAACAAGGCAAAAGCGTAGTGGGCGGACTCGTCGACCACCTCGCGCAGCAGGCGGGGATCGTCAATGAAAGAGGAAAGCTGGTAGAGAAAGCCCTTGTTCGGCGCGAGCCCGACTTCCTCGAAATCCCGCATAAAAATGTCAAGGGCGTTGCTCGGGTCGACGAACGGGATGACGGGCACGACGAAGTCGAAGAACTTCGTCCTGTCCCTCGGCTCGTCGAACAGGCTGTCCTTAATCAGGTAGAAAAAACGCAGGGGCTTCTTCCCCGCCGACCTCGCGTCGTTCGCAAGCAGATTAAGCTCTCTGAGTTTGACGAATACGGGCAGAGCCCCGTGGCGATCGAGGTCCTCGAACACCACGACGTCGACCTCCGCGGAGTTGAGGAGGTAGATGACGTCGGCAAGGCACTTGTCGAACGGCGAGGCCGAATCGCCAGCGGCGAACTCGACCTCCGCGTCCAAAAACTTCAGACGCTTCACTGCCTTGGGCACCGCGCCTGACCTGAGCACCTTGTAGACACCGAAAACAGCCAGGGTTGCCCATGCCGCGAACTCGAGCAGTCGCATCACGTCACGGCTTTCGATTGCGGCCACGATGTCAAGGGGCCACAGCGAAACCGTGAAAAGGGCGAAGCACACCAGGGCGGCAGATGCCGCGACATCGACGAGGCGCCTTCTGTCCCCGATCTTCTTGAACCTGCTTTTAGGCGAGCAAGTCAAATCGACCCTGTGGACCATCTGGTTGATTATCTCGGCTTCCACGCTCGACGACGACATAGTTTTGCCGTTGTCGTCGAAACCCTTGAACTGGGCGAGGGACACCGTCACCCAGGCATCGTCCAAACGCTCTTCCCTTATTCGCGCGATGACGGAGCTCTTGCCTGCGCCATAGGGACCGGAAACCGCGATGTTCAGTATCTTCGGATCGGAGAAAACCGTCCGCATCGCCCTGCCGTACTTCGCGAACTCGTCGTCCTTCAACGGCTCTGGATGGAGGGGGATAAGCTTCGCATCTTCGTAGGAATCGTGGGCTTGCGTTTCTTTCTTCAAATAGCCGCGCCATTCCCCCACAGCCGCGCGAAGGCCCTCGAAAGCCGCCCGAGGGCGAGCGGGTCGCGCCTCATTCGCCGCCTCCTGGGGTCAGCAGCCTCTCGACCAGCAAGTGGGCGTCGGTCATGCCGGGCGCCGGCAGGGCCGCCTTGCAGCCGGCGCGCTTCGCCTTCGCGTTGGCGACGGCCTTCGTCACCTGCTTGGTGGAAAACTGCGTCGGCGAGACGCGCTTGGCGTAGCGCGGCCAGTGCTTCTTCAGCACCGCATCGACCTTCTCGGGCGTCGTGCAGCCGTTGCACTTCTCGAAGTGCATCACCAGGAACAGCTCGAACTTCAGGTTGCTCACGGCCAGGTGGTGGCGGGCGTCGGACGCCTCCCAGGCCAAAAGCTCGGCGAGCTCCGCCTCGCTCCACTCGTCGACGTCGACCACCAGCCACGCCTCGTCGCCGGCTCGGAAGTCATTCTCGCGCAGCGCCTTTTCAAACCTCTTCAGCACGGCCGCCGGGTTGTGCCTGTTGGGGTGCGTGTTCTTCGGGAACCTCACCGAAACGGGCGCGCCCCTGAACGCGGCCATACCTAGGTAGTCGCGCTCGGTGGTGCCCTCGGCGCTCACCCAGCACACGTCGCGGTACTCGCGCACCGACGTCCTGCGCGCGGCGAGCCCGCCCTTTTTCCTAGCCACGGGCACCAGCCTCCCCGAGCATGGGGATGCCGCCGAAGCGCCCGTCGAGGTAGCTGCGCACGAGGTCCTTGTCGAAACGGATGCCCTTGAACTCGGCCAGACCCACCAGCTCCGAGCAGCCGTCGGTGCCGCGCTGGGCTATGTACATCTCGTCGCGGCGCATGACGGACTGGTCCATCAGCAGCAGGTCGTGCGTGGTGAACATGAGCTGCTTGCGCGTGTCGGGGCCGCAGCCGGCCAGGAAGTCGGACACCAGGCGCATGGTGAGCATCGTGTGCATGCAGCGGTCGAGCTCGTCGACCACGTACACCTTCGAGCCAGCGCCGCCGCCGGGCCCGGCGATGTCAAACAGCATGGGCAGAAGGCCCATGAGACGCTGCGTGCCGGAGGACTCCATGCCCAGCGAGAACACGTGCTCGAGGCCGTCGGGACCCACGTGCACGGTGCGCAGGCGCTGCACCTCGGGCTTGCCGCCCCTCGATCGCACGGTGAGCATCTCGAAGCCGTAGTCGCCCGCCTCGACGTCGAGAACGACGGCGACGACCTCGTCCTCTCCGAGCTCGGCTATGCGGCGGCGAAGCGACGCGTCCCTCGGCAGCGCCTCGGGACCCACGGGCTCGGCGACCAAGCGCGATATACCGGTGTCGAGCCGCGACAGGGCCTCACCCGCGAAATCCAGGAAGCCTTCCTGGGTGCCGGCGGCCGTGGCAAACGACCACGCCTGCGAGCCGACACCCACCAGCTCGAGCGTGTCCGCAAACCAGCCGTGGGCCTCCTCGAGCTCCGAGACGTTCTGGGCAACGGCGCTCTCCAGGAACAGCCTGTTGCCTCGCGTGCTCTGCGCCGCGTAGCCCACGTGGCCAGGGTCGGCGAAGAAGCCCTCGCCGAAGGAGTACTCATCGGGGCCGCCGCCCTCGGGGGCGCGGCGCTCGTACACGAGCAACTCCCCCTTCTCGCGCACCAGCTCGAGGGACTCGAACACGACGGCGTCGGGAATGGCCTCGACGTAGAGACGGTAGACGTTTGGGCCCGACAGGAATGTGGCGTCGAGCGACGTGGGCTCGACGCGGTCATCCAGGCGGAACGCCTCGACCGGCAGAACGCCGTCGGTACCCGCGTCGACCGTGGCCATGACCTTGAGCGCTGCCAGCGCCTTGAACAGCGCCGTCTTGCCCGACGCGTTGCCGCCGTAGACCGCGGCGAGCGGCAGGGCGTACTTGCTGCGCCAACCGGGCAGCTTAGCGAGCGTCTCCTTGTGCTGGCGCTCAAGCGATCCCAGCATGTTGAGCTCCGCCTCGTCCCTGTACGACATCCAGTTTGCGACCGTGAAATCGATCAGCATACCCTTCTCCTTTCATCGGACGTGATTTTATCACATTCGACGTAGCCATGCATCCCGCACCTCCCTCGAACCAGCATGAGACACCCGCCCCGTCATCTCCATCTCGCCCCTCGCCTTCCGCGAACGCAGCGCAACCCAAATCCGCGCACGCATGCCCCACTGCCGACCTGTGTTTGGTAGCGTGTATTCGTTAACTTAATAAGGGGCCATTCTTCGGTTTAAAAATGGACCACCCTCTCCGGCGTATGCTGTATGCCGGAGGTGATTGGAAATGGTCAATTTGACGAATAGGATGAGAATCGCCACGATGTACTTGCCGGGCAAGTCGAACCGGGAAATCGCCGGCGATCTCGGGCTCAACCGCAAGACAGTCGGCTGAATCTGAATCTGCCCAAACTGAAGGGCATGCGCTTCGCCACCGCGGTCATCGAGCGCTACAAGAGGCGCGAGACCAGCATAGAGGAGGCCATCATCGAGGTGCACCTGGCCGGCGTATCCACGCGCCGCATCGAGAACGTCAGCAAGATCTTGTGGGGCGCGGGCGTTTCCACCGGCATGGTCGCCTCGATCGCCGAGGTCTTCCCATGGACACGCTTCGAAATCAGGATACCGTGCGACAACGATGGCTTCATCCTGCTGAGATGTCCGCACTGCGACGAGCTGTTCAAGCTCACCGCCGAGAATATCGAGTCCGACGAAACCCTGGATATTTATTGCCCTTCCTGCGGCCTGTGCGCCAACAACTTCCTCACGCAAAACGTCATCGACCTTGCTCTCGCGAAAACAAGCAACTACGCTATGTACGTGATTGCCCAACAGCTCCAAGCCTTTGCAAAAAAACAGCAACGGTCTCGTTCGATTCGAGTTCAAAGCCAATCACGAAAGGGAGCCGGAGCCACCAATCAGGGCGGCGATTGAAGCCCTGCAGATCTCAACCTGCCATGATTGCGGGCAAGAAGCCAAGGTCTCACCGACCATCGCCATGTCGGCATACACGTGCCTGACCCGTATCATCTTTTTGGACATGCATGCTAGAGGCACAATCCTTTAGAATGTGCTCATCGATATAGGCAAGGCATGCAATGCCGCCGTGTCGTTTCGAGAAGACTCGTTCCCATAACGATGCCACCCTAGCGTGCGCGAATCGAAGCTTCCGAAGGCGAAGACGCGCGGCGGCCAAGAGCTATTCCGTGGGCTGTGTGCATGGAATAGCTCTGCTTTGCTGCGGAAACTACCCCGTATATGATTTAAGGGTTGCAGAGAGAGCTCAATACGCTCTCTCTTCCGAGGATGGTGTCGTTTGCACCTACGTTCGATATAAGTGAACGATGGAGGTCGTTGGAGCGATCAATTAGCCCTTTGGCCGTTCTTAAGTTGTCGATCTCTTGCGATTGAAGATGCCTGTCGTCAGGATTTCGCATCCAGTCGTCGAGAAAAGCAAACAGACGGGACAGGAACCCCACCCAGACATCAGCTAGCTGCACCAACGGCTCACTTTTGGAATCGACAAAAATGTAGTTGTTCAGAGGCTTGGCAAGCTCCATGGAAACATAGGATTCTTCATCGAAAATATGAGTCGCATTCGGGAGCACTGCGCATGCCGTAGTGTAGTGAGAAGAGAAGTCGTCAACGAGCGAATCGTCCTTATTGCCTTCAAGAAAAGCCAGGGATTCTTCTTTGGATGCGGCCTTCACCATTTGCCTCAGAGTCTCCAGAAAGAAGCCCTCCATCTCCTCAGGCGGCCGTTCCGTCGACTGGCGGAGCGAGATGACCCATTGGATAAATTCGCAGAAAGAACGAACTTTGCTTCGGCTGACGTTCGGATACCCAAAGCCGGAAAGCTCATTCAGGAAAGTGATCGGATCTTGAAGAGCGCAGAGGTATAGCTCGTTTTTCAGCTCCCGCTCAAATACCACGGTGTCTCTATGGATGGGCATTGCGATGAGGGAATCGACTATGTCAACGATGGAATAGTACAGGTTATCCTGAGCGTGGTAGTGCACGGCCACCCCGCCTCTGTCGATGAGGCTCAAAAAGTCCGTTGTCTCTCGCCGCCTAAGAACCTTCCGAAAATCTTTGCTGCCCCCTAGAACCGATTTGCATTTTATCTCGCCGTTCGGAGCCGGAAGCTTCTTGTAGCCCTCCAGAAGTTCGGGAAGCGCCGCATCGTCCGTCACGACGATGCCGCCGAGTATAAAATCTCTCTCAAAGGCACGGGCATCCCTTACCCTACCGTCACTATAAGAGACAGAACGCCAGTTTCCCGTCTCGTCGTAATAGAGGCGCCAAGGCTCTTGGCAAATATCGAAGCCGTGAAACGCCACGACCATCTCTCCGAAATCCGTGGGCGAATCGCTAGCTACACCGCTATTGACATCAGACATGTGTCGCCTCCTTGTAATTTGCAATTAAAGAATGGATCTTGTGATGTCAGTATGCCAAACGCCAGCGATTCGCTAAAGACAGGAAGCTGCCGGTCGGACATTCCGAGCAAAATCAGGACCACCCGCGTAGCAGGTGGTTTGTTCTTAGGGTATAACCCATGCAAGGCCGACGCGCACCCAAAAACGCCGGCCTTCACGCCATCCAGGCCTTATTGCTCTTGACCCGTGGCGAACCGGTCGAACCGGCGGGGGGGGTAAGGAAATGTGGACGTCTCTTTATACCTACCCGCGAACACAATCATCGATGATGCACTCCACCTCGGGAAACACGCCCGGCTTAATCTGGTGCGCTGCCCCTATTCTCCCCATAACGACCTGCTGTTCGTCCAACTGCCCCAACAGCATGTGCTCCATCCCCTGAATAACGCCGCGTCCTAGCTTGTTCGGCACTCAGGTTTCTCCGCTTTGGTCGATGGCGACGCCCGTAACAACTTTGTTGTCCCTTGCCCCGCGGTACTTCACCTTTTCCCGTTTAAGCCTGTGCCCATATGCCCGCATGGTTTTCGCCATCAGCTCGACAAGAGAATGCGGGTCAGATATCGGGCTCCGGCTCGATATGGTCAAATCATCAACGTAAAGCAAGAACTGGCAGCCGTAGAAATCAGCATGTCGCTTGAGCTCGTCAAACATGTGCCTGTATGAGAAATACGCCAGAACTTCATCGATTGCTTCTTTTGAGTACGCCATTTCGATTCCTCCTCGAGAGATTTTCTCCAGGATTTGGGGCGCGCCCCCAAGGCCTATTCGACTTGGAAGCAAGGCGACGCAGAATGATCCAAAAATAAAAGCCCCTCCCCTTTGTTCGGATTTCGACGATTGTTGCAGTTTTTCGAACACTGCACCATTAATGTTCGAAATCTGTGATAGATTGGTAAAAATCGAACAAAGGATTTCACCAACAATGGCACTTAGCTACAACCAATTCAAAACCATGTGCGCCCTTTCGGAAGCGCCCGGCGCCACACAAAGGGAGCTGTCCGAAAAATCCCAGCTTGGGCTTGCAACCGTCAATGCCACGCTGAAAGAATGCGTTGCCGCCGGCTTCATAGACAACAAGCGCCTCACCGCAAAAGGCATGGCAGAACTTAAGCCCTACGAAGTCGACAACGCAGTCATCATGGCCGCAGGTCTTTCCAGCCGCTTCGCGTCTATCTCCCACGATCGCCCGAAAGGACTCCTTAAAGTTCGCGGCGAGGTGCTTGTCGAGCGCCAGATCAAGCAGCTTAAGGCTGCCGGCATCAACGACATCGTGGTGGTGGTTGGTTACAAGCAGGAATCGTTCTTTTACCTGGAAGACGAATTCGACGTGAAAATCGTGGTTAACCGTGCTTACGCCGAGCGCAACAACAATAGCTCGCTCATGCTGGTGCGCGAGATTCTTGGGAACACCTACATCTGTTCGTCGGACAACTATTTCGAGGAAAACCCGTTCGAGCGCCACGTGTGGAAGGCGTACTACTCCGCACAGCACTCAAAGGGCCACACCGATGAATGGTGCATGCAAACCAAGTCCCACGATCGCATCACCAAGGTTACCAAGGGTGGTCACGACGCCTGGTACATGATCGGCCACGCGTTCTTCGACCGGGCCTTCTCCAAGCGTTTCCGCGAAATCCTTGAAGAGGAGTACGATCTGCCGGAAACCCGAAGCAAGCTTTGGGAAGACCTGTTCGCCGATCATGTCAAAGAGCTGGATATGACCATCCGCCGCTACGACCCGCCCATCATCCACGAGTTCGATTCGCTTGACGAGCTGCGCGATTTCGATCCCCTGTTCCTTGAAAACCTGGACAGCGAGATCTTCGACAACATCGCGTCGGTGCTGGGCTGTAAAAAATCCGAAGTGCGCGACATCTATTCGCTGAAGCAGGGCCTTACCAACCTTAGCTGCCATTTCACCACCGACCAGGGCGAGTGGGTTTACCGCCACCCTGGCGTGGGCACCGAACTGCTTGTCAACCGCCAAGCGGAAAAGGCAGCATTGGAAACCGCTGCGAAACTCGAGCTTGACCACACGTTCGTCTTCGAGGACGCAAAACGCGGCTGGAAGATCTCCAAATTCGTCGCGAATTACAAACATCTTGATGGCCACAACGAGGCGCAGCTGAAAACCGCGATGGAAATGGCCAGGAAGCTCCATGAGTGCGGCGCAACGGTGGACCGCTCCTTCAGCTTCTACGAAGAAGCGGCTTTGTTCGAGAAGAAGATCCTTGAACGAGAGCCCATTTGCGCAAGCGACTGGAGCGCCATGAAGGCCCAGGCATCGAAACTGAACGACCTGCTTGTGGCCGACGGCGAGCAACCCGTCCTATGTCACAACGACCTCTTCGGCCTGAATTTCCTGATTGACCAACAGGGCGACATCAACCTTATCGACTGGGAATACGCCGGCATGAGCGACTACGCGAACGACTTCGGAACCTTCAGCGTATGCGAGCAACTGAGCGAGGAGGAAATGCGCCAAGGCCTTACCTTCTACTTCGGCCGCACCCCCACCGAAGAGGAATGGCGCCACAACCTGGGGCACGTGGGCATGGCCGGATGGTGCTGGTATGCATGGTCCATGCTGAAAGAAATCGAAGGCGGGGACGTTGGCGAATGGGCCTACACCTACTACCGATACACAAAGACCTACCTGAAGAAAGCACTGGCCTTGTACGACGAGGCTTTAGAAGACTAAGCGGCATACCCCGAAACGAAGGAACATCATGCAACAAGATATAGCCAAGCTGAAAGCCCAGCACCACCGAAGGTTCATGAAGAAAGGCATCACATTCGCCGTGGCTTCCGGCATTTGCTACGGCCTGTACACGGCATTCCTCACGCTGGCGGAAACCCAGGGCGTATGGGGCGCGTGGTTCGCATCCAAGCCGTGGGGCGGCGCCCCTCTAAGTGCATTCACCGTCACGTTCGCCCTTGCCGCGCTTGCCGCTAGCCTGAACGACCTGTTCAGCGGTTTGTGGTCGCTGGTCGCATGCGCGAAGAACGGGCAGCTTGGCGACCTTTGGAAAACCGTCAAGACGAAACCCGGCCGCGTGATGATACTGTGCGCTGCCATTGGCGGCCCCTTCGCCACCATCGCTTACGTCGTGGCGCTTAACTCTGCCACCGCCGCCGGAAACCCCGGCGTGATCGTCCCCATTGCCGCGCTTAACTGCGCAATCGGCACCGTGCTTGGCCGCATCTTGTTCAAGCAGAAACTTGAAGCTCACAAGGTGCTCGGCGTGCTGGTTTGCCTTGTAGCCGCTGGAGTCATCGGCGGAACCAGCTTCGCGAACATGGGCCCCGAGGCGCTGTTCGGCTGCTTGTTCGCGTTCCTTGCCGCTTTCGGATGGGGCTTCGAGGGCTGCGTGGCCGGGTTCGGCACTATCCTTATCGACTACCGCATTGGCATTGGGATCAGGCAGATCACGGCCGGCGTGTTGGAATTCGCAATCGCCTTCCCCGTATTGGCGATCGTTGGCGACGGGTTCGGCGCGCTGCCCTCCATCCTTTCGGCCGCGATGACCGACCCAGCCATTTTGCTGTTCGCGGTTTCGGGCTTCTTCGCAATGCCGGCGTTCTCGTTCTGGTACAAGGGCAACTCCATGTGCGGAGCCGCGCTGGGCATGGCATGCAACGGCATGTACGCGTTCTGGGGGCCGTTCTTCATTTGGATCCTCATGGGCGTACTGAACGTGGGCGGGATGTCCGCGAACTACCCGCCGCTTTCGATTGAACAGTGGATCGGCGCCGTCATCATGGTGCTGGGCATCTTCTGCATTGCCATCAACCCTTTGGACGCATTCAAGAAGAAGGAGGCCGTCAATGAGTAGCGAGCTCTTGCCGCTTCACTACGCGATCATCAAGCATTTCGAAAACGGGGTTGCGGCCTGCGCCCATGATGTGGTTGCCGCACTGGAGCCCGCCTACTCGAACTACAAGCTTCTGTCCCTTCACGACGTTGAGGAGACGCTGGCAACGGCAAAGGAAAACGGGATCTTAGAGGAAACCGACTGCACCGTAAGCGACGATGGGAACCTGACGTTCTATTACCGCCTGAGCGATTTCGGGAAAGATATGGTCGGCAAGTATTTGGATTAGTCTCGGCCAACCCCAGCAATGACAGGAGGCCTGCTTCTCGGACTGAACTGCGCCCCAAATCTGCAGTGAACCCCTATAGTTGGGCAAAAAATGTTCCGCCTCTTCTACAGGGGTCTTCTGCGTTATGGGATTGATTTGCGGCTATAGGACGCTTCGATGGACATATGTGTCCTACAACCCTCTCTCTAGCAGTGCTTCAATAAATAGCGACGAAAACTGTCCATTCCAGGTGAATAAACTAGTCTTGCAGCGACTGATCGATATCCGAGCGATTAATCTCGGTTTCCAAGAAAGGTACCACCAACAAAACCCGCCCTTCACGCTAATCGTCGAATTCAATATCCACTTCGGCGGCGTTGTAGATGTCGATGCGACTCTCGATGTCTATTCTCGTGACTATCCACCCGCGAAGGGAGCACTGCTGAATGAAGTCGTCAATACGATTGACGCCGTTGATTTCCTTAAGTGTAACTACAACGCCGAAATTCATCCCACGACCAGCCTTCTCCGCATCGCTGCGCTCAGTAGTGCGTATCTTGATGCCCCACATGCCGGTGCTGTATGCCTTCCGTGCGCGGACGTTATCTTTTAGTATTTCTCCGATGTGCTTGACGTTATCCCACTTGCGATAAAACTTGCGCGCCTCTCCCTCATAGGTATACTCGCCGGGCTCGCCTTGCGGATTCTTATTGAGTGCCTGGATGCGGCCCTTGTCGTTGATACGCCCAAAATGGAGATCCATCTCTGTGGACGTGTAGTCGACGCCCTGACGGCGATCGCATTTCGGGAAATAGCACATGGTTGCACGTGCCACGTAGGGGTGTCCGCCTTTGCTGATGGGGACGGGAATGCCGTAGTGATAGGTCTCGTAGTCCTCCGAGGAGCCAGTGAGAACGAATTTGATTTCGTCGTTCGATGAGCCCAGAATATCTGAGATGCGCTGCGGGACACGGCCATAGCCCATGTATGGATCATCCTCGAAATCCCATCCGGCGGCGGAGTCGATGATAAGCGCCTTTGCGACTTCTCGCGGCAAGTTCATAACTTGCATGAGGTAGGCCATCTTTCGGGCAATCCAGGGAGCTGCATACGAGGTGCCGGGGCGCCATGACTCGCCTGTCGGGGTGCAGACGTGCATGCCCTTGCCAATCTCTCCGCCCACGCAGCAGACATCGGGCTTCTTAAAGAACTCGAGTATAGGGCCTCGACGCGAGTAGCTTGCGATGGTGCCGTCAAAGCCTGTGGCGTTCACGACAAGCGAGTTGATTGAGTCAGCCGGTGCGCCGATCTTCTCGGGGCTGTTCGCGTTTTGTTTGTTGGTTCCGGCAACCACGAAGACTATGTCATCGAACTCGGTTTGAAGTTCGTCGAGTATCGCAGCTTCCGGCGACACGAAGTTGCGTGATACGCCAACTGGTGAACCAAGGGAGAGGTTCCACACCTTGATATCCCTGTTCTCCCTGACGATGCCGCGAATGCTGCGCATGACGGCGAATGAGCTGAAGCGTCCGGCCTTAGCGACGCAGAAATGCCGCACCCGAAATCTACCACAGCCGTCATCGAGCGCGGGGTTGATGCGTGGGCCGTCAACAATGAGTGAGGTTACTGCGGTGCCGTGAAACCTGTCCTGAGGATCTACAGCCTCCTCTGGCAGAACGAAATCCGACTCTGGAACGTCGACCCATTCTGAGAAATAGACACGATTGTCGAAGGCGGTGTCTATGACGCCAATGATCGGCTCGTTGGTCGGTTCTGGTATGGTCATCACACCTTGGCCGTCAACCCGAAACACCTCTGGCTCGACCTCACTCAAGTCCTTGACGACCATGGAAACGAGGTAGGGATACTGGTCAACAAGCCGGGTATATTCATCCTTGCCCAGACGCACGGCGTTACCAAGAACGCGATCCGAGGTGACGGCGAACCCGAGATCGTGCATGAAGCCGATCACATCGTCCGCATAGCCCGTGTCGTAAAGCGTCACCACCGCAACGTCGTCGATAGCCTCTGGTTTGTCCTCCACGCCAAAACGATCGACGTAGCAGGCATCGCGCATGCACTGCGCAAACGCGGTCTTGGTGAGGTCCTTGATGGAGCGGCGCAGACCCGTCTTGTTGAAGTTCTTGAGCTTGTCGCGATCCATCGACCCGTCGTAGTCGCTTTCAAGAACCTCTGCGCAGCGTTCCAACAGTTCGATGGTACGATCGATAGTATTCACGTCGACGCAGTGCGTGATGACGTGCCTAGGGCTACGCTCCTCTCCCCCGAACTTCGCCCCCACCACGGATGATGCCGCAGACTTGGTGCCGCTGAGGAGCCTGTGAATCCGATTGCTCTTTGCAACGACAGTCTTATAGTAAACACTGATGAGCGGGTCGAACGGCACGCTTCGCTCCGACCAGTACCCCTCCATCACACGCAGGTCGTTGGCAAGCGATCGCAGCTTGTCCGATGTGACGACGCCGCCACTCGGCAACTCGACAGGTCCCGGCTGGGGCGCACGGTTGTGCTGGAACTGCCCCTTGAGTTGCAGCAGGTCATTCATCGTCGGCCCCCTTCAACTCGCGGGAGACCGTGCTGCGCGGCACGTTGGCAAGCGTGGAAATCTCGCGGATGGTGAACCCCTGCTCCCGCAGACCCGCTAGGTCCGAAAGCGAGCCATCGGGGCATGCCATGAAGTACAGACGTCTCATGTAGTCGAACTCGTCACCGGGGTTGCTGAACGCGACGGCAGACCTGAGCATGTTCTGCAAGTCCCCCGGATAGGGCAGCTCTGGCATCAAGATCATGACCTTGCGAAACAGACGCATGTTTCTCCCTGCGTACTTGAAGCGCGTGAGCAAGTTATCCATGAGCACGTCCGCGATCTCGAGCAGATCGTCCTTCGAGTAGCGCCCGAAGTCGATGCTCGTATCGAAGCGCCGAGTAAGTGCTTTGTCGAGTGAGCTGTAGAGGTTGGTCGTCGCAATGAGCACTACCTGGTCGCCCATGGCATCAAGTTCTTTGAGCAACGTGGACGTAGCCCGACCCATCTCCCTCACATCATGTTGGCTGATGCGGTCGAGCGCGAGCGCGTCTATCTCGTCGAAAAGGACGATTGCCCTCTCGGGGTGGACAAACGAATTGATGTCCATGAAGAGGCTGCGGATGTTCTTTGCTGTCTGGCCAAGCTTGCTGTCGATTATGGTGTTGAAGTCGACGGCATAGACGTCACGTCTGACGATGCGGCCGATCTGCTTCGCGGTCTCAGTCTTGCCCGTGCCGGGAGGTCCCTGGAACAGGAACTTGTTTACTCCAGCATTATGGCCGATGGCGTTAATGATGCCAGTTATGTCGTTGGATATGCACTCCGGGAGAGGCAGCGAGTTGGTTGAAAGGTCGAGCTTGCGGAAAAACTCGGAACTGCCATCGCTTGACTGGGGGACGAACGCGTTTGCGTCCGACATAAGTGCCATGATGTACTCCGCCAGCTGGTAGTCGCCAGCCGCGTCGAAATCGCGGGCGATGCCGTACGCCTCGTTGCGGAACGCCGCGTTGTTGTTCTCGGTGTGGTAGCGAATCAGGTTGATGACGCTGCGCTTCTTCATAGGTATCCCATCCTCCTTTACTCTAGAGGACATTATAGGACAAGTAGAAAGAATTTAGGACGAGGTTTACAGAATAACAGCTGAAGGTGTAGGATGCCCACGAACGGTCAGACACTCAAAGCGCTCGTTTGGAGGTGATGCGATAAAGATGCGAGTTAATCCGGCAAGAGCCCGAGTGGGCGAAGTCGGAAGCCTACGACTGCGGAAAGGAGGATATGGCGATGAAGACCACGGTTACCGTACGCATTCCGCGCTACAAGGTCACGCGAACCGGTCGCGTCGTTAAGACCGGCACGACAACCCGTCACGTCCACATCAGGAAGAAGTAGGGTCCCAACTTGCGATTGAGGCCCTACTAATGAGCGGAGCGGAGATGTAGTTTTGCGGCTCGCCTTCGCTTCGTGCAACTGCAAACTTTAGCGCAGCCAGCTTCTATTGGCAATTCTGTAGGGCAGTCGCAAGCTCGCATTTGGCTGCGCAGCGAGCATAGGAGGTAGTAACATTGCTTGAGATTACCGACGCGTCCGAAGCCGCACTCGCCCATCTTATGGTCAACCGAGATGACTTGCCATGCATCACCGAGGACGAGGTGCATGTGAAAGCCCTCCTCGATCTCCGCGATGCAGGAATGGTCAAGGGCGAGACCGACTGGGGACACCAGATGTTTATCGCTATGTCCATCCTGCCCGCCGGTATAGAACACTATCAACGCGCACGCCGTTTCCGGAGGCGCTTCGTATCCCTTACCGAAACAGCTGATGAGCTTGTATGCATGACATATGCCGCAGTGGTGTCTCATCGACGCAAGGGCCAAGACTCCTGCGTAGAAATCGCGGACGGGCGCGTATCCGATTACCAGGAACTGGCACGAACCGGGCTCCTCTCCATTCAGTGGGCTGACAACGCGCCATGGACCGTTGAGACAACAGAGAAGGGCCTCTCCTACGTGAGGGGCGACTTCATGGACGAGGAGAACGAGATGAGCATCAATATAAACAACAACCCAACCTTCAACAACACTAATATTGGCAGCGTGGCCAACGCGACTGCCAAGACTGAGCCCATCAACATCGAAATGGCAGTCGAGGCGATTCGTGCGAGTGACGCTGACGACGATGTGAAGCAGAGTGCCGAAGCCGCTGTTATTGGTATGGATGAGGCGACAAAGGAGAGCAATGTAGAGAAGTTCGCGGATGCCTTGGAGAACATCGCCTCTATCGTGAAGAGCACGACTACTCTTGGTACAACCTTGCTCCCTCTCGCTGGTAATCTCATTTCCAAGCTCTTCTCATAAACGCTAGCCTATATTGACTTCATGACGGCCTCTTAGCCCAGAGGCAGGTTAAGAGGCCAAACTGTTTTGGCCCTTCGCCGTTTCTAGTGGGTAGCACAGACCTCCAGCTGCGGGAGGGTCAGCTTCCCGCAGCTGGAGGTATATCAAGGTCTCGAAGTACTCCGGGTTCCTGAAGCCGCGCGCCAGCCTCTTGGCTAACTAGATCATCGAGTTCATCCCCTCGAGCACGGCGCTGGTGAGCCTGTGGTCGAAGCAGCTCAGGACCCCGTCGCGATTCCTGCGCAGCATCTTGGCGACCTCCTTCATCTAGGGCACGTTGGAGTGCATGATCCGGCTGCACAGCGCGTCCAGCTCGACCTCCGCCCCCGCGCGTCTCGCACTCGTAGACCGCCTGCAGCGCCTCGCGCATCTGGCACGCCCTGTTAACGTCAATCTATTTCCACCGCAGTCCCGTTTCACTAACGTATTTTCACCGATTCTGATCACGACTCGACGGCCCGTCCCTCGGCAGGTCCTTCAGCCTGTAGGACCTGCCAGTTATCTTGACCAGGCGGCAGTGGTGGCACACCCTGTCCGCGATCGCGCTCGCCGCCACGTCGCCCCCGAACACCCTGCCCCAGCCGCTGATCCCCATGTTGGCGATGATGATCGTCAAGCGCTACTCGTAGCGCGTCGATATCAGCTGGAGCGGCAGGTCCGCGCCCGCGCTATCGATAAATCTACCCCGATCCCATCGACAGCTTTTACGCCGCCTTCGAGCGACTGTTTTCCTTGGGCCAATTGGCCTCTTCGAACTCAGCGGGGCTGAGGTAGCCCAGCGCCGTGCAAATCGCACGCGACTCAGGCCGCGTTACGAAGAAGACGCTCATGGAGCGGGCGGGGGTCGGGAAGACGAAGGCGACCGAAACCCTGAAGCGCCTTGCCGAAATTGGGCTTCTCGAATGGGTCGGATCAAGCCCACACGACCCAAAACAGTACTACCGCACAGCCAGCAAGAAATAGGGGGCTGCCCGCTACTGCCCGCTACTGCCCGCGGCAGTAAGGACTCAAGAACGGCTTTCTCCGTACGGGACATTCGTTGCGATGCGCAAGCCTGTCGTGTCCGGATGTCGGCAGATACCAAAACCCTCAGGTTTTAGGAGCAGGATTGCGAAGGCGATTCCGCCTTTTCCATGATCGCCAGCCAATCCGAAACAGAACACAAGTTTGCGTGCCTCAGGTTGCGACAAGAGAAGTAGCACACGAGGTTACATCAAGAGATCACGGCGCGAAGGCAAAGGGCGAGCCTGCCGTGGTGCACGATCCTGTCCACCAGCGTCGATGCCAGCTTGTCGTCCGCCAGAACCGTGCCCCACTTCCCGAACTCGATGTTGGTCGTCAGCACCATCGACTGGCGCTCGTGGCAGTTCGACTTTACCTAGAACAGCAACCTGCCCCCGTCCGAGTCCGGCGGGATGTAGCCGAACTCATCCAGGATCACCGCGTCGACTTTTACCGCAGCAAGCACCGGTTAGTGGATGCACTTACGGCCGCAGAGCAGTGATAGGGAAAACGTAGACGTCATGGGCGGCATCGTAGCGACAGAAGGGAGACATCGCGGTGACGACTGCGCAGAACTCGGGCTTAGGATTGTGGGCCGCCGGGTTGGAGGCGACCTTCTTGCGCAGACGCTCGATGTTCCCAATACCGTCTGGCACCTTAGCCTCGCCGAGCTTGATCTCCAGCGCCGCCCAGCGGCCGTCGCGAAGTTCGATGACGACATCGACCTCAAGCCCATCCGAATCGCCGTAGTAGCGAAGCGAACCTGGATGGGCGCCCGGCAGGCACGCGGTATAGACCCGCAGATCATGGACGCACAACGACTCGAAGAGAAGGCCGAAGGTCTGCCCGTCGGAGAGCAATCTCTCCGGCCCCATGCCAAGCGCGGCGGCTGGGATGGACGGATCGACGAAGTAGCGTTTGGGCTTGGTGCGCAGGCGCGACTTGGCCCTAACGGGGGCGTCCCAGCCGTGCAGTGCCTCGATGACATACATATCCTCGAGCATATTCAAATAGAAGGTGACAGTGGACGCCGCCGGCGCCCCAGCCTCATCTCCTAGCGAGGCGTCCTGAGCGATAGTCTGTAGGGTGGCCGCCGTGGCGACGTTGCGCGCAAGCGAACCCGCAATACGCCGCGCCATGTTGGGCGTTCCGCCCTTCTTGGGAACGCTGACCTCGAACATGGCGTCGAGGTACTGATCGACAACCTCTGCGGCCGTCTGGGCATCCGCCCCGACAAGGGCAGGCCAACCGCCGCAGCATATGGCATCGGCCAAAGGCGCCAGCGACGTCTCACATGCCGACGGAGCGAACGAGCCCTCGAACAGCCCAGACAACGAAACCGAACCCGTGGACAGACCGCGCTCCCACAGCGTCATGGTACTCATGTCCACGCGGGCGATGCGCCCGGCCCCGCTGTGGGTAACGGTATCCTTGGCCGGGGTGGAAGAGCCCGTCAGAATGAACATACCGCGTTCGCCGCCGGCCGCGTCGACCGCGCGGCGCGTGGCGTCCCAGGTGGAGGGGACCTCTTGCCACTCATCGACGACGTGAGGGCGCACGCCCTGCAGCGCCAGTGCGGGGTCGGCTTCGGCCAGTGCCCTGACATTTGGGTCGTCCAGATGCACGACACTCTCACCGAACGCCAGCGCCGCCCAAGACTTGCCGCACCACTTGGTACCGCGGATCTCGACTGCGCCGAAGGTAGAGAGCAACCTCTGCAGGCGCTCGTCAACAAGGCGCTGGCGATACGCTTGGGGCTTTTCAGTTCCATATACGACCATAGCCTAACCCCTTATCTGAAGTGGGCATACTTTATTTTCGAGGAATATCATACTCGATTTTCGAGGATATTCACACTTCATTTTCGAGATGAATATCCTAATGCCCTAAGCGAAAGGCCCTAGATGCGACGAAGGCCCTGTTCTTGGATATCCAAGAACAGGGGTTTCTTGTGGGCCTTGACGCAGATGAGGATATGACGTATCGCCAGGACGAATCGCCGTATTCGCTACAGAGCGATCTTGAACGTCTGGGCAATCGGAGCCTTAGGAGACTCAAGACCGGCAGCATATACCTCGGTTGCAGCGGTCGGGTCTTGACCGGCATCAACCGCGGCCATCAGGTTCTTCCAATTCTGGGGATCAAGGGTAACCAGGAACAGCTGCGACTCTTCGTCAATGTCGCCGTCAAAGGGGCCGCTAGTGCCGTACACCGTGATCTCGCTAGCATCCTTGGCAAGAGCCTGGGCCCATGCAACCTGGGTGTCCACAGGGATGTTGGTGGTGATAGAACTCTGAAGCGCTGAAAGAACGCCGCCAACCTTAGAGGGGTCGGCGTAGGCAGCCTGCATCAGGCTTACCATCATGCGGCGGTTGACCACCTGGCGCATGGAATCTTGGTCAAGGTCGTACTCGGCGTAACCGGTGCGGGCGCGGGAGAGGGCCATTGCACGCCACGGGGTAAGGGTCTGCTGACCGGCCTCGAATTCCTCATCGGGGAAATCTTTGGTATAGAAGTTGTAGGAAAGTGCATACGGCAGGTCAACGTCAACGCCGCCGAAGTTCTCGACGATCTTCTGGAGGCCGTCGAAGCCGACAACCACGTAATCGGTAACGTCAACGCCAGTAAGCTGAGAAACGGCCTTGCATTGGGCTTCGGCGCCATGGTCGCGATATACGAAGTTCAACTTCATGATGTTGCCGTCAGCGTCAACGTACTTGGTGTCACGCGGAACCGAAACCAGGGTGACCTGATGTTTGTCGAAATCAAGGCGCATCAGCATCATAAGGTCGGCGCGACCGGGCTTGTAATCCTCCCAGGTGTCGTCGCCGATGACCAAAACGTAATGAGGGTTCGTGTCAACAGCAGCCTGCTTCGGCTCGGAAACACTACTGAACGAAGAAGACGCTGCGCTCGAAGATCCCGAAGACGAGGGCGAGCACCCCACTGCGGCAAAAACGAACAGCATGCATGCCACCGCAGCGGCAATCAGCTTCATGATCTTTTTCATCTAGCACCTTTCTTTCTTAAGCAAAGACGAGCAAACGCCGCGCGACGAAAGCCGAGCGGCGTTGATGCAGCATCTTACTTGATACCCAACTGATTATGTTATTCTAACGTGCCATTCGGTATCATACAAATGATCAACTATCAAGCGCATCGATAGTAATTTGCTCGTTGATTCATGGCGTGCGTACGGGCGATAGCGCAGTCGGCATCTGTCGGAGCCGAGTCCCCCGCGGGACCCGAAAAACAGATATCCGAAATAGGAACGAAACAGCCATCGAAAATCATCAGCAAACGCTCAACCTGGGAAAGCGGAACAAGGAGACTGCTCCAATAAAGAGGTGAATCGCATGTGATGGTAATCGTTCTTGAACGGCACTGCTGAACATACACCTGGCATTTAAACCTCACGCAATCATCGTTGGTCGCTTCACAGTCATGAAAACTCATGTCGAACACAACCTCAGCCGGACCAGCAAGAGCCCGATCGCAAATTGAAAGCCGAATACGTCTAGGAATGAAAAAGACATGGTCGTCAGCCATCGGTATGATTTTCAGCGACCAAGCATAAAAACGTACCGAGGAAGGCATCGCAACCATATCCGCCAACATAGTATCAATCGACGAGGAGTCGTTGAAGTCAGACCTTCGCGAGCTCGTGAGGAAAACCGTGCAGGAGACGCTCAACGCCCTGCTAGACGAGGAAGCCGACGAGATGGTCGGGGCGGAGCGCTACGAGAGGACGGTCGCCCGCGAGGCGTACCGGTCCGACCATTACAAGAGGAAGCTGGTCACCACGAGCGGCGAGATCGTGCTCGACGTCCCCAAGCTTCGCGGCGCCACCTTCCAGACCGCCGTCATAGAGCGCTACCGCAGACGGGAGACGAGCGTCGAGGAGGCAATCATATAGGTGTACCTGGCGGGCGTTTCCACGCGCCGCATCGAGGACGTCTCCGAGATCGTGTGGGGCACGGGCGTCTCGGCCGGAACCGTGTCGAACCTCAACGAGAAGACGTTCGAAAGCGTGGATGCCTGGCGAACCAGGCCGCTTTCCGGCGGCTACCCGTACCCGTTCGTCGACGGCATATACCTGAAACGAAGCTGGGGCAGGTCCTACGAGAACGTCGCGGTGATGGTCGCCATCGGCGTGAACTCGGAGGGCCGCCGCGAGATCGTGGGCTGCGCCGAGGGGTTCACCGAGTCCAAGGAATCCTGGAAGGAGTTCCTGCTGTGGCTGCGCGGGCTGTCGGGCGTGAGGCTCGTCACCGGCGATAAGTCGCTGGGGATGCTCGGAGCGCTCGAGGAGGTCTTCCCCGAGGCGAGATACCAGCGGTGCACCGTCCGCTTCTACCGCAACGTGTTCGGCAAGGTGTCGAGGCGGAAGAGGACGAGGGTCGCCAAGGTGCTCAAGGCCGTCCATGCGCAGGAATCGCGCGAGGCGTCGGAAGCGAAGGCGTCCGAGATGGCCGACTCGCTCGAGTCGATGAAGCTGTTCGAGACAGCCAAGGTCGTGCGCGAGGGCTGCGCCGAGACGCTCGCCTGCACCGACTTCCCCATGCAGCATTGGACCAGGATCAGGACGAACAACGCCATCGAGCGGCTGAACAGGGAGATCCGCCGCGAACCCGCGTCGTCGGCACGTTCCCCGACGGGGAATCCGCGCTGATGCTGGTGACCGCAAGGCTGAAATACATAGTCGAAAACGAGTGGGGCCGTAGGCGTTACCTAGACGTATCGCTGCTCGAAGAGAAGGAGGGCAGAATGTAGGCCGATAACGCCGATGGCCCCGCCTAGACATCGGCAAATTTGCGAAAGACCCTTGACGGTACCTGGCCGCCCGCCTGAAGTACGTCACCGACAGCGAATGGGACTCCCGCCGATACCTGGACGTGTCGCTTCTCAAGGAGCAGTCATGCTGACGGCTGGCTGAATTTGCGCAAAACCATTAACTGTACCCATGCCCCTTCGCTGCGCATCGTCCATCGCCGCACCTCCAAATCGATTGATCTCGCGAACAATCCTGAGACAATGGGACAAGGTTGTTAAGATGCGCTAGTTTTGACGCTCACCAAGATGCTGCGATGCGTTCCCGACTGCAGGATACGGCTCCGTTCCGGTTGCCGCAAAACCTGCTGGCAACATTCTTACTATCGCTGTGATGGTTTTCGAAGCCGATGAACTCCTACCCTCGCAGGAGTCGAAGAATGAGTGGGTCTGGTCTTGACTCTTGATGAGAAGGTCTTGCCCGCTCAAATGGTGGTAGCAGGAGAAATGCCCCTGGCAACGGCGGTGCTGAACAGGCCGAGCTCACAGGCGATCTGCGAACAACCACCCCATGTAACGCTGCTACGAGATTCCCTCCTTGTCGACAGAAGCCAGCATACTGCCTTCAACCCAGCCGGTGTTCTTGGCGTCCATATGGATGAAGATGTTATTCCGCTCATCATCGAGCATCCGCAGCAAGCCTCGAAGGGCCTCGTCGTCCTTATGCGCCATAACGAGGAAGACGTGCTTGTCCTCAATTGCGTCGGGTTGTGTCGCCATTGGCTTCTAATCTTCCATTTGTCTACCACTTATGTAGCTCGCCTCAGCCCTGAACACTAGAAAGCTAGAAGGTCCTCTCGTAAAGGCACTCCAAACTCACCTGAGTTCGTTCTCGCCGAGCATTTTAACCGTCTCCCTAGCGGCTCGGATAAGCCCGTAATGCGCTTCAAACCCGAGCGCCGCTAACTTGCTGCAATCGAGCGCCGAGCACGTCATCGGGTTGTATCCGGCAGCTTCCTGCTCGGTCGGATAGTCGCGAACAATCTTGACGCCGCCCGCATCGGCAATCGCCTCAGCGAGATCGCGAATCGTGCAAGTGAACCCTGGAACCCCCACGTTGTAAGCCTCCCCCGCCTTGCCGTTAAGGCAGATGGCCAGCAGTGCGCCAGCGCAGTCAGTCGAGTACACGTAGGAACGCAGCTGGGAGCCGGGACTCTTCATAACAACGTCCCTACCGGAGGCAACCTCTCGAGCAAACTGCGCGTGAGCGCGGGAGTCGGACGCGGTGCAAGTGGCACCCCACACATGGCCCGGTCGTGCAATGACGGATTCGACACCGTACTCGAAAAAATACGAGGCGCAAAGCGTCTCGCACGCGCGCTTGGACGCCGGGTAGCAGGAGCGCGAAGAAAGCGAGTCGATCGAATATTGCTCGCCCTCGACATAGGGAGTCATCCCGTCACGGGGACCGTAAACCTCGCTGGAGGACACATAGACCACACGCTTTGAACCGCAGTCTCTCGCATAGGAAAGTATAGAATCAGTCCCTTTCACATTACCGACGAGAGTCTCCACCGGCTGCTCCGCATACGCTTTAGGATGTGCATTACTTGCGCAGTGGAAGATGTAATCGGCCTTGAAACCGAAGCCGACGGGCTTGTTGTTATCATGCGCGGCAAATCGCCAGGCGGCGTCACCCCAGAAGGCAAAACGTGAGCGCAGTCTCCCTTCGCTCCTTCCGGCCAGGACGACTTCACAACCAAGACCCAACTCCCGGTTAGCCTGCAGCAGCACGTCCGCCAGAGCCGAGCCCACCAAGCCAGAGGCGCCGGTAATCAGCACCGTCTTGTCGATAAGCCCCTTCAGGTTCTTCTCAGCTGCCGCACATTCACGCAGTCCGGCAACATAGCCTTCCGTGTACCTCATCTGCACCTTTCCTGCTCTACGAGAGCCCTGAAGATTTGCAGGTCACTTGGGGTCGTTATCTTAAAGTTCATCTCGTCGCCGGGCGTAAGGTGCACGGTCATACCATAGCGCACCATCAGCTCGGGAAGTGCAGCCGAGTCAATCCCATCTGCATGTGCCCTTGCATGCAGGGCCAGAAGGCCGCTCAGTTTCATCACGTGCGGGGTCTGGGTCCTAGCCAGGCTCTCGCGCCGGATGGTCTCGTGCGAGGCCTCCTCATCGCCCGCGTCCCTCCTGGCGATGACCTCCGTGCAGGGAATCGCCGTCACAGCAGACCCCTCACGCTGCGCTACGGCGAGCGCATTCGAAATAATGTCCTGTGAAACAAGAGCGCGGTTTCCGTCATGAATGAGCACGAAGTCGTTGACGGTAGCCGATTCCCGCACCTTCTCCAAGGCATTTGCTATCGACTCCTGGTTCGTGCAACCGCCCGTCACGATACCCGCAAGCTTGTCGATGCCGTATGCCTTAGCGTAGGCCTCAACCACCTGTTCCCACCCTGCAAGGCATGACACCACAATCCCTGTGACGCTGGGATGGCGCTCGAAAGCCTGCATCGTGTAGGCAATGACTGGCTTGTCGTCCACATGGATGAATTGCTTAGGGATGTCGGAGCCGACGCGCGACCCGACGCCCCCTGCTGTGAGGATAACCCAGACGCTCATGCCGCCCTCCTCTCAGTGAAGGAGAGTTCTGCGACTTCGATTAGGGGGCTCTCCTCTAGGTTGTACACGCCGTTGCGGATGGACTCCTGTCCCAAGCGCGAGCCGATGCTGCCCGCTACGATGATTGCGCATGCGTTCATTAATGGTTCCCTTCCTCACTAGACGTCTGCCATACCTTCATCCCATGGGTGACGCGCTGATCCTCGGGCGGCAGCTGCATGTAGTCGCCATAGAGCCCCTGCAGGTAGGCGTCCCAGTGCGGGCATGCCTTGAATGTACGGCCCTCGAATTCCATATCAACGAGACTGTCGAAGTCTTCGATGGGGAACCCGGGCTTGTCGGGCCTGAACGGGTCCCAGACTACATTCCCGGCGAAAGCCGTAGACCCGAAAGCCGTCTCCTTGGCACGCGTGATAATCTTTTGGTACTCCTTATCCGCCGAACAAAGACGCTTTACAATCGGGAACGTAATGCGTTTAGCTGTGGCCTTCACCTTGGTGTCAGAAATGGCTACCGCTTGGTCGAGGTTGAGGTATGTGGCGTTGGCGCGCCTTGCGTTTCCCGCCTGCCGCTTCATCAATCGCGCAAAGCCTCTTTGCGTACTTGGGATGGCGTCCGCGGGAAATATATCAACCCAAAGGTACTCTTCTATGACTCCCTCAAAAAGAGGCTCCTGCGCCCGCCATGCCAAGTTGCTGAATTTAGCATAGGGCAGAACATGCCCACAGGCGCCCGGGCAGTCAAATCTAAAGCCCGCCGGAGCCCATTCGGGATGTTGGCAAAGAAGGTCGAAATCAGGCCTCGGAATAAGAATATCGATATCATCGTCCCACGGAATGAATCCTTTATGTCTGACCGCTCCAAGCAGCGAACCCCCATCAAGGGTGTAACGAATAGCGTGGCTTTCTAAGACCTCGGCGAGAACAGACATCGTTTCAAGAAGCGTAGCTTGAATTTCTTTAGTGTCGAGCCACCCCACGTCCATCACTGCCCCTGGGCCTTGTAGCGCGCCTCGGTCGCAGCCTTTGCCGGACGCCACCAGGCCTCGTTGTCGCGGTACCAATCGATGGTTGCCTTTAGACCCTCGGCAAAGTCATTGTGTGTAGGCCTCCAGCCTAGCTCGGTCTGCAACTTCGTACTGTCGATGGCATAGCGGCGATCATGACCAGGGCGGTCGCGCACCCAGTCGAAGTCATCGGGATTCTTGCCCATAATCTCGAGGATCATTCTGAGAACAGTTATGTTGTCCTTCTCCCCATCGGCACCGATGAGATAGGTCTCCCCCATACGTCCCCCAGTCAGGATGGTCCACACGGCCGAGGAGTGGTCCTCTGTGTGGATCCAGTCGCGCACGTTATCCCCTTTGCCGTAGAGCTTGGGCCGCGCGCCATCGATGATGTTAGTGATCTGGCGCGGGATAAACTTCTCCACGTGTTGGTAAGGTCCATAGTTGTTCGAGCAGTTCGAAATCGTAGTATGCAGACCGTAGGTACGAGTCCAGGCGCGCACGAGCATGTCCGAAGCCGCCTTAGTGCTCGAATATGGCGATGAGGGGCAATATGGAGTCTCCTCAGTGAACCTAGCGGGGTCGTCAAGCGCTAGGTCTCCGTACACCTCATCAGTCGAGACATGGTGATAGCGAATATCATACTTACGGACTGTCTCCAGCAGGCGGAAGGTACCCACGACGTTCGTACGCAGAAACGGTTCGGGACCCACAATGGAGTTATCATTGTGGGACTCTGCGGCGTAGTGCACAATTGCGTCGTGACCGGGAACCAATCTGTCCAGCAGTTCAGCGTCACAGATGTCGCCCACTACGAGCTCAACTCGATTTTCTGGTAAACCAGCGATATTCTCCACGTTGCCAGCATATGTAAGTTTGTCGAGCACGGTCACATGCACACTAGGGTGATTGTTCACGACATAGTGCACGAAGTTTGACCCGATAAAGCCACAGCCGCCAGTTACAATAATATTGTGGGGCTCAAACATCTCAGACACGCTAAACCTCCTTCGGTTCGTCAGCAATCGCCAGCAAATATTTGCCGTAAGCCGTTTTCTCCAGACCCTCGCCAAGCTTGCGAAGCTCAACAGTATCGATAAAACCGCGGCGATAGGCTATCTCTTCAAGACAGGCAATGTAATAGCCCTGGCGACTTTGAACAGCCTCAACGTACTCAGCAGCCTTCAAGAGACCTTCCGGGGTCCCGGTGTCCAGCCAGGCCATGCCGCGGCCCATTAACTCTACAGACAGCTCACCGCGCTCGAGGTAAGCATTGTTCACGCTCGTGATCTCAAGCTCGCCACGCGTACTTGGCTTAACGCGAGCGGCTATATCGGCCACCTGCCCGTCGTAAAAATACAAGCCCGGGACAGCAAACCGTGATTTCGGATACTCAGGTTTCTCCTCGATGCCCACCACGCGATGCTGCTCATCAAACTCAACCACTCCGAATGCACGAGGATCTTGGACCGGATAGCCGAACACCACGGCGCCGCCTTCGCTTTCAACGCGCGTTTTTGCACTCAACAGCAATTCCGTCAGATCTTGCCCATGGAACATGTTGTCTCCGAGCACAAGGGCGCAAGGCTCACCAGAAAGAAAGCCCCGACCAATGGTGAACGCTTCTGCGAGCCCCCGTGGCGCGGCTTGTTCGGCGTACTCCAACCTCATACCCAATTCGGCACCGTCGCCCAGAAGCTCTCTGAATGCCGGCAGATCGCGCGGGGTTGAAATAACAAGCACCTCACGAATTCCAGCTAGCATCAAGACCGAAAGCGGGTAGTACACTAGCGGCTTGTCGTAAATCGGCAGTAGCTGCTTGCTCACCGCTTTTGTTATAGGATGAAGACGAGTCCCGGACCCGCCCGCAAGGATGATACCCTTCATTTTAAACCTACCTTTCAAGAAACCCCAATAGGGACTTCACAAAGAAGACGGACGAAACTCCGACACGTTCCGATACAGCGAATACTCAATCACTACAGGTGCTTTTTTCCCTCAGCACCGGCAATGCATACCAAAATCTAATACCAAACAAAATCGCTTCAGTGACGCAGCGAATTACGCAAATCAAATGCAAATCAGCAATATCCACAAACGAAGCGAAGAGCAGTGCACCAATGCATATAACCGCACTTACAACAGTGGAGCGAGTAACCTCGGCAACTTTTCCAACCGCCCCAAGTACAGGCCAGCCAAATAGCATTGCAAAAAAGCTAAAAAACAAGAGGGGGCTCACCCATACGAGAACCCAGGAACCTACTACATAGCTCTCACCACCAAGAACGAACATTATGAAGTTGGAAAGAAAACAGAATGCAACAGTGCCAACGAGCACAACCGGCGCAGCAAGAAAAGACAGCTTTCGAGCAAAACGATAATCACCTGTGTTCACCATATGGGGGTAAAGACTGTTGACGATTGGCGAATACAAAGCCTGCACTGCCGTCACGGCGGTCATAGAAAGCGACCAATAGCTAATCTGCGCCGTATCGGTCACGACAATGCCGATTAACAAAGTTGTAAACCCTGTAAATACACTCGCAGCCATATTGGAGAAGCAGTACAGCGCCGAAGACTTGAGCTCAAAAACCGTCTCACGCAATGGAACAAGCCGGATGGTGGTACCAAACCTTTTTCTCGCCGCAGCGAAAGACCAAGCAAGTGCCACTCCGTTTGAAACAATGTCAAGCACAGGAATCCACATTATGTCATCCACTGAATGGACAAGCACAAAAGTAAACACTGTAGATATGCTTTTCGATACTAAAAAACGCGTGGTGATCGGCCCCATATCCTCATGACCCTGAAAAAGAAAATCCGGTACAAGCCCTTTGCCGCATACAGCCGCAAAAGCAAGGAACACATAAGCTAAATTTTCTTTCGTAATGGGCAAAAAAGAGGCGACGATCATAACGACAACGCCAGCGAGCACGCAGAGAAGCAAACGCGCCTCTGTCACCGCGCCCACAACTCGGTTCTCATCGTCTATCGAGTGCGCCTTGGTAATTCGCTTGGTACCAGACAGGTTGAAACCAAAGTCAATAAACACCTGCGCAAACGTCATAAAGGAGATCACGTACGCATAGAATGCATAGCCCTCCGGCTCGAGCACTCGCGTAAGATAAGGAAGTGTGACGAGCGGAAATATGTACTTTACAACCTGTAGCCCATACTGCCACACGGTATTCTTATAAAAGGATGCGTGCGATTTAGACATGCTTCGAATCACCATTGCCTGATGAAAAATGTAAGAACGCTCATACAAACACGCGTCACCCAAAGAGTCCTATGCCGAGCAAATATGGCAGCATATCATCTTGGTTTTCAATAAGTTGAGCGACGAACCAAACAGCAAGAACAGCCGCAATCCCAAATTTGAAAAATAGCGCCCATCTCTTTTCCATGCATCTCGCGATTGCGGGGATGAAGCAAATGTAAGCAGGCATGTAGAACCATAGAAGTCTGTTTATAAGGGGACTTGTCCCAAAGAGCAGCCCGATAACGCCGGGAATGACGCAAAGAGGAAAAAGAGCGTAGATTATATTCATATCGCGATCGTCGCCGCTGTTGCGGCTGCAAAGCAACGCGAATCCGAAGGCACAAACAGCAAGCAGTACTGCGTAGAGGTATCTAATACGTCCCCGGGATGCGCCTGAGAATATCGCCGTATTTTGAACCCCATCGTACATAGAGTAGACTGGGAACAACTGCATGAAAACTTTCGATAGGGGAATCAGGAAAACGGCGAAAAGAACCGCAACAAACAAAACTACCAAAAGGCCCTTCTCGTTACGGCCTCTACCCCGCAAATACAAAGCAGCAACGATTCCTGGTAATATTATTAAAGCAGTACTGTGGATCCCCGCAGCTAACGCAACAAGAATCCAAGCCCTTGGTTTCTTGATTCCATAAAACCAAAAGTCCATGTACGCATTTAGGGCAATGGCGATGGCCACGTATTGTCTCATCCCGTTGAGACTCTGAAAAAACATTCCAAAGCAGAAATAAATCAGTATGGCCAAAAGGGGATCGCGAGAAACCCTCTTGGCGAAAATCGCAATTCCAACATTCGTAATAATGGCATTCAAAAGCAAGAGGGCTTGGTGGGAAAAGCCGATCCTCCCCAGAATCCAAGCATAGCTAACGTAAACGGGGGCAGTAATCGTGGAGACGGGGAAAGCGTCGCCAAACTCAGCGCATTCAGCAATTCGATAGTACATATTGCTATAAATCAAAGTATCTGTGCCAACGGTAAGCCCACGAAAACCAGCTACCACCACCATTAAAGACACGATAACAATAAGTCCGATTTTTTCACTGCCATTTACGTGCGCAGCGTTCAAGACGAGGAAAAGCAAGAGAATGAATATCAAAGCAATATAAGGAAACATAAGAAGCCTTTAACATCGCGACCTATTGGGCATGCAACAGTCGTCGGTAAGCACTACAGAACGCGCGAAACGGGACACGGCCCATCCGCGATATCGTCGCAGCGAGCTTTTCCTTCTTGCGAGCTTTGGGGTCGCGAATCACTGTCGCGGAATACCGCTGAAGCTCATTCCACATTATCAGCTGAGCCTCCTTATCCTCCCCCGGTATTTGAGAGAACACCACGCGACAGATCGCAAAACAACGCGAGCAGGTAGCATCAGAAAGCTGCGGATACCATTCGGTCATATTGCGGCGCATGCGCCTAGTGATCTCCAGGCAGCTCTCCATCTTCTTAGGGCTGAAAGTGCCCCGCATGATGCTAGTCGGACGTTGCCGGTAGGCGTAAAGGTCGGCCGCCGTCAGCACGGCGATCTTTCTACACTCACGTGCAAACCGATATGCCGTTTCGTCATCCTCATAATAAAGCCCCGCAGGGAAGTAAACCTTTTCGACAATCTCACGCGTATAAAGCCGCCAGACCGCACCAGCCCAACTCTTCTGGTACAAAACCTCTTCCTGATACTGCTCCTCGGTCAAGAGTTCGTACTCGCTCGCGACCTCGACGCTCAACCCCAACTCAGGCACCTCGCCGTCGAAGAAGTCGACACCATGCCTTACAGTCGCCATCTCCGCCCCGCTCTGCTCAACGGCGCGGTACAACGCCTCATAGAACACGGGAGAAATGTAGTCGTCGCTATCGACAAATCCGATATAGTCCCCGCGGCACACTTTGACGCCCGTATTACGAGCGGCGCTGAGTCCGCCGTTCTCGCGGTGCACAGACATTACACGATCGTCCTCCGCCGCGTATCGGTCGCATATCACGGGGCAGCCGTCCGTCGATCCATCGTCAACCAGCACCAGCTCGATGTTGGGGTAGGTCTGCGCGAGAACGCTCTCGATGCATTCCTCGAGGTACCCCTCAACGTTATAAACGGGGACCACAACTGAGATAAGAGGCAATTTACCAGAATCGGCCAAATCAGTTTTCACTTAGCATCCAATCTCCGCCAAAGCGTTGGCGTAGTAGCTCTGAAGCCTCAGCGCTTCGACTCGAGAGTCGAAGCCTGCGGCAATGCACTCATCAGTGCGCGACCTGCGCTCTTTTCCGCAAGCACAGGCAGCGTTTATCTCCTCGGCCCATCCCTCGGCGCCAATGGACAGGGGCAAGAAGTGCCCTAATTCGCAAAACGCCGCCTCGGGCGTGATCTCGCTAGAGAAGAACACATCGACACCCGCACACTGAGCCTCCAGACCAACCACCGGAAGCCCTTCATACAGGCTTGGCAGCAGGAAGCAGTCCATCGCCTGGTAAAATCCAACAATGTCTTCTCTGCGACCCAGATACATCACGCGATCGGCGAACCCGTTCGCATTCATATAGGCGAACATCTGCTCTTTATACTCACCGTCGCCAATGAGCAGAAACTTAGCCTTGGGCTTGAACCTGCACAACTCTCCCACGATCTCCATCAAGAACATGGGGTTCTTTTGCGCGGCAAACCGACCGATAAATCCCACGAGTAGCTCGTCGTCAGCAAGCCCCAGTTCCGCGCGAGTCTTTGCTCGAAGCGCGCTATCGAAAGAATTCTTTCGGGAATCGATAGCCGTCTTGAAGACGTCCACTTTCCCCTCATTGAACAGCGCGTCACCGAACTGCCAACGGCCGCAGTCCTCACCGCACGACATATAATGCGTAGCATAAAGGCGCGAAAACCTGCGAAGAATAAGCTTGAGCATCGTCTTAGGCTCGCGTTCGTTTGCCATAGAGAGGCTTTCAGAGATGCGCACCGGGATGCCACATTTCTTAGCAACGAGCAATGGGAACAAATTCATCGTGCTATTGTACGCATGTAGCACGTCAAACTGCTCCCGCTTGAACACGTCAGACATGTCGGACATATTCTTGACTATGTTCTGATAAGGCGCGACGATGTGAACCCGCCCGCCGTGGGCCTCAATCTCCTCGGTCGGCACGGCGTTTGAGTCTGAATCACAGATAAAGTGAACTTCGACCTTAGCTGGATCGAAATTCAAAAAGTACTGCATGGACAGCGTTTTCTTGCCGCCGGAATTCATTTTGCCCTCAATGAAAGCGACCTTGATGAGGCGGTCTTCCGCCATCCTAGGCTCCCGCCCTCTTGCTGAAGAACTCCTTAGCACAAGACACCACGTATTCGAAGTCCTCAAGAAACATGCCGTAGTACATCGGCAGACGAACCAGCCGATCCGAATCGGGCGTGGTATGCTCGTCCACCCCATGGAAACGACCGAAACGTTCACCCGCTGGCGCAGAGTGCAGGGGCACGTAGTGGAACACGCAGCCCACAGAGCGCTCCTTCATAAACGAGATAAACGCCGTGCGCTCCTTCAGGTCGACCAGCTTAACGTAGAACATGTGCGCATTGTGTTCACAGCCCTCGGGCACGGTAGGCAGCGTCACAAGGCCACGCTGAGCCAGGGGCTCGAAAGCGGCGTAGTAAGCTCGCCAGGTCGCAAGACGATTCTCGTTGATCTCGTCAGCGTGCTGCAGTTGAGCCCACAAGTACGCGGCGTTAAGTTCTGAGGGCAGGTAGCTCGAGCCGAAGTCCACCCAGTTGTACTTAGCCACCTGACCACGGAAAAACTGGGCGCGGTTGGTGCCTTTCTCGCGGATAATCTCGGCGCGATCGCTGTAGGCTGAGTTGTTGATGCAAATGGCACCACCCTCGCCCATTGAGTAGTTCTTCGTCTCATGGAAGCTGTAGCAACCAAAGTCGCCAATGGTGCCCAAGGCGCGTCCCTTGTACGTCGCCATGACACCCTGCGCAGCGTCCTCAACCACCAGCAGGTTGTGGCGACGGGCAATATCCATAATGGTATCCATTTCGCAGGCCACGCCGGCGTAGTGAACCGGCACTATCACGCGCGTGCGGTCTGTGATGGCAGCCTCAATCTTGGTCTCATCGATATTCATCGTGTCCGGACGGATGTCAACGAACACGAGTCTCGCGCCCGCCAAGACAAAGGCGGTTGCGGTAGAGGTGAAAGTAAACGACGGCAGGATCACCTCATCGCCGGGTTTCAGGTCACACAGAATGGACGCCATCTCCAGCGCGCTCGTACCGCTCGTGGTAAGCAGCACTTTGTTCGCGCCAAAGCGCTCCTCCATCCAAGCATTGCACTTCTTGGTGAACGGTCCATCGCCGCTGATCTTGCGATTAGCTTCTATTGCCTGTTGCACACACTCAATCTCGTCGCCGATGCAGGGAGGGATATTAAAAGGGACTGTTCTCATAGTTGCCTTCAATCTAGTTTCCTTGCGCAGTCAAAACCACACCAACCGTCTGAATTACGAGCTTAAAATCAGCCCATACACTGCACTGCTTGACGTACAGCAGGTCCAAATCGACCCATTCGTCGAACGTAATGGCATCGCGGTTGTTACGCGTTTGCCAATAACACGTGATACCAGCCTTTACCAGCAAACGCTGGCGCTGGTACAGCGTATACATCGCCACTTCCTTCGGAAGTGCAGGACGAGGACCCACAACCGAAAGGTCGCCCTTCAGCACGTTGAGGAACTGAGGAAGCTCGTCGATGCTCATCTTGCGAATAACCTTGCCCACACGAGTAATACGAGGGTCGTCCTTTATTTTGAACACGGGGCCGGTTTTCTCGTTTGCCTTGCGTAGCTCTTCCAACCTAGCCTCGGCATCGACACACATGCTGCGGAACTTGTACATCTTGAATTCACGACCGTTTTTGGTAACGCGGCGCTGCTCGAAAATGACCGGGCCCTTAGGATCGTCGACCTTGATAGCAATAGCCACAATAGCGAACAGCCAACTGAACAGAACCAGAACCAGCAAACTGAATACAATATCGAACAGACGCTTAACGAAACGGTACCCCCAGCGATAATTCAGACGCTCCGCAGCGGCAGCAACCTCTGCATCGGGGCTCCCATTCGAAGGTTCGACGACACAAATATCGGATGCGGACGACAATGCGTCCATATCCGACAAAGTACCTTCCGGTATTACCGCTTCACCTGAAACCGAGTCGCTCAACAAGACCCCCTCTCGCGACAACCTATCCGAAAAGCACAAGGTCGATAACCAAGCTTGCGCAATGCATTTTATGAAGTAAATATATCACAGAAAGAATCATTTACCCTCAACCTGCGTGGCAGCGTCCGATTCTTTAGGATTACCGCCACTATCAACAATCGACATCAGATCTTTCCAACCAGCTTTGTCCTCGTAGCAAAGCCAAAGGCCTGTCTCCTTGTCGATATCGCCCTTGTAGGGGCCAGTGCACGTGTACAGCTTCACGTCGTTCTTGGCCTGAGCGAAATCGGTTGCAAGACTGACCATAGTGTTCATGTCCATGCTGGTTTTAATGCAAGACGAAAGGTTCTGCACCAAACCGGGAATTTCGGTGACCGGCGCCTGGATGATTGAGTTCATCATAGCGATGGCCAATGCGCGAACGTTCGACTGGCGAACCGCGTCCTGACTATCGGTATCTTTATATGCCGTACGCATACGAGCCAAAGCGATAGCCTCTTCGCCATTCAGCATTTGGTCGCCCGCCTCGATATGAATAACATCCTGATCCATCGTGTACACCTGGTAATCGATGGTGTACGGCACATTAACCTCAATGCCGCCAATCGAGTCGACGTAGTTTTTCAAGCCGGCGAATTCGATCTCGGCGTAATACGAGATATCAACGCCGGTAAGCTCCTCCACCGCCTTAACGGCACCAACAGCGCCATCTTCGGCAAAGGCTTGGTTGAGTTTAACCTTGTTGCCATTAAGCATGTACGGGGTGTCACGCGGCACCGACACCATCGTGATCTGATGGTTGCTCTTATCCACACGCAAAAGGACAATTGCATCCGAGCGCTCGCCGTACGACTCCCAGTTGTCGGAGCCCATCAACAACACATAGAAGGGTTTTTCATACGGGTTCTCGGACGTGCTGAGAACGTTCTCGAGGTCTTTCTTGACGTCGCCACTAAGGGCCATGTTCCCCGCAATGCTATTCAGATACACCGCACCAGCGGCAACGCCCGCACCGATAAGCACCAGAACGGCAATAAGCACGCCAATGACGATTTTCTTACCCTTGCGCTTTTTCTGAGGCATGCTGATAACGCCCGTTTGATTAGGGCCGCCCTGACCGGGATACGCGTTATGGCCCTGAGCGGAATAGCCGTTGCGGTTGGCCTGCGTGTTGCGCGAATACTGACCGAACTGCGCCTGCTGGGACGGGTTCGCACGACGACCACCCTGCGCACGGCCATTTACCTGCTGGCCGTAAGGTTGCGAAGGACGATATGCACCCTGCTGCGGCATGGCCTGCGTGCGATTGGGCTGCTGCATAGGCGGCACCTGCTGATTCCCCTGCTGCGAGTGCTGACGGGCAGCATGACCGGGCTGCACCGGTTGAGGACCGGCCTGCTGCCTTGCCTGTTGATCGGAATAGCCCTTGTACTGGTATCGCTGCTGACCCTGGGACTGCGCAACGTTACCGGACTGTTGCTGTTGCCTTGGCTGCTGCGATTGCGAAGCTTGGCTGGGACGCGCATGCTTGGCATGTTTTCCCCGCTCGTAATCGGTCATATGCACCTCCGCATTTCATAAGTGCCACTAATAAACGGCGTTTTCTTAAAACTAAAATGGGCGCACTGTCCTAGAAAGGACAAAAACCCAACTGAGAATTTTACTCAACGAATGCAAGGTTTCCGCAAAAGGCACTGCATTTCCACGTGTTGGACTTGGGCGCTTCACAAGCTTCAGAAACATCTAAGGCATCGCACTGCTTACCGTCCACAACACAACCGCAGTTCAGAACCTTAATAACAGCCCTTCGCGCGCAACACGGCGTCGCGCAGTTTGCCCTTCACGGCAAACACGTTCTTGTTATGCTTGATGGAGTAGCCCACCGCGCCCAAACGCGTTTTCCATGACGGAGCCTGCGCCAAATCCCGCAACTGCATCTTAAGCGGCGACTCGAATTCGGCATATGCAAGGCTCACCTGCGCAAGCATGCCTCGATCGATTTGCTGCTCAGCCGCCACAATGGCATCTGCCAACTGCTGCACCGACACTTCAGGGTTCACACCCAAACCGACGCCAGCCGATTCCAGCTGGTAATGACGGGCTGTATACCAATGCAAAAGCGGAAGGCCCTGATCTTTCGAGAACTCCAGATTGCGACGCACGCCTTCTAGCAGATCGGCGGTTTTTTTAGTTGTCCAGTGCGGAACCTTGTAATCGCAGCGATAGCAATAACCCACCTTGTTAGTGGCGAAAAAACGCCCTGCACGATAAAGCGTTTGCGCCAGGAAGACCGGGTCTTCAAAGAACGTCAGCGCTGGGAAGGGTCCGCTCGCGGCAGTGTTGACCGCGTTGGCGTCAGCCGCTACATCGGCGACGCCGGCCGCGCTGTCGCTCACAGATTCGAACAGCGAGCGCTTGAACATGAAGCGATGAAAGCCGTAATCAAATTGATAGTCGCGGTAGCTTTTCACGCCGGATTCCGTGAAGGTGTACCCCGCTAAATCGGGGTCGTTCGAGAAGTCGGTCTCAAGACGCCCCGCATGGTCGTTGTAGAAGCACGCTCCCGAAACGTCGACGCCGTTATCAACCGCGCCTTCGTACAGCACACGCAGATAATCGTCCGACGAATAGCGATCGTCAGCATCCAAAAACGTCACGAACTCGCCCGTTGCCGCAGCAATGCCAGCATTTCGCGCAGGCCCCGGACCTGCGTTTTCCTGCCGAATCAGCTTCACGCGCGAGTCGCGTTGCGCCGTCTGGGCAATGATGTCGGCCGAGCCGTCGATCGATCCATCGTCCACGCACACGATCTCGATTTCTTGCAGCGACTGAGCAAGCACCTGCTGCAAGCAACTACCGATGAATTTCTGCGAGTTGTAAACCGGGATGATCACCGACACCTTGATGGGCGCGGTTGCCTTGAAACTTTGCACCGCCATCCTCGCTTCCATTGAGATTTCCTACACGCCAAAAAAAAGCTTTAACGACCCTCGTGCAGCTTGTCGCGCACTGCACGCGGCACCGACAAGATGGCGTCGCCCAGCTTGTACGTTTTCGAATTCAGATACTCGTCCAAGCCCAGGGAAGGCTGGATAATATCCAAATAGAACTCGAGCTGCTCTTCCGGCGTAAGCGACGACAGCCATCTCTCGCGCTCTTCCGGCGAAACCGAGTCGATCCAGTCACGGCCCGCAACCATACGCCAGTCGTACATCTGACGCGTCATCGCGGCAACGAACTCCTGGTCAAGCTCGGACGCATGCTGCAGCATCCAGCGTTTCATTTCGGTAAGGCACACATAATGCCCCTGAACATTGCGGATCGAGCGCGAGCGCTGGCCCATGATGGAACCCTCACGCACGCGGCGCATGTAAATGGGTTCGTTCAGAAACGTGCTGCGCTGCGAAACCACCAGCGTCTGAAACGTGAACAGGGCGTCCTCATGGATGATCCCCTCTTTGAAGCGGATGCCGTTATCTTCAAGCAGCCCGCGGCGCACCATGCGCATGGCGCCTTGCGGCCAGAATTCGCCGCGCTGTTGGAAGAACGTGAACAGCTCGCGGCCCGTGGCCACCCCATCGAACGACGGCCTGTGGCTGAAATCTTCCTTCACGCGCTTATGCACGGCAGCCGATTCGTAGAACGACTTCGCATTGAAGTACATATCGTCAAGCTGCTGAGTTTCCGCGCGGTCGAAGATCTTCTGCAAAGCCTCGGGCACGAAGAAATCGTCGCTGTCCAAGAAGACGATGTACTTGCCGCGGGCGCGATCCAGTGCGAAATTGCGCGCGCCACCCGGACCGCGATTCTCATCAAGCGAAAAGAACGAAAAGCGGTCGTCTCCCGCCACCGCCTGCTGCGCAACCGCATAGCTGTTATCGGGCGAACAGTCGTTCACGCAGATAACCTCGAAGTTCGCAAACGTCTGTTTCTGCAGCGATTGCAGGCATTCGGCCACGTACTTCTCGCAGTTGTACAGCGGAACAATAACGGTGATCTGCGGGGATTCCGCCGCAGGTGCGGACTGGGCATTCATGCAAAGCTCCTTCGGATACTTGAGGCAACCAAGCCACCAAGCACATAGGCGTTAACCAAACGCATTAGACGGCGTGGCTGAGAGCCAGCGCCAGGCTAGCGCGTTAAACCAGCGTCGAATATTTTTGTGCGAACTGCGCGGGATCAAGCGCCAGCAGATCGGCAAGCTGCGCGGCAGCTTCGGGCGCAAACAGCGACATATCAAGCTCGCCCGCTGCCTGCGCTTCGGCATATTCAGCCTTGGCGCGCTGGGCGAAGCTTGCATGAAGCTCGGGTGAGATACGTTCGTAATTCCACTGGTACTTGCCCCACTTGTCCACGTGGAACCACGGGATGAACGCCTTGTAGCGTGCAGGGCGCTGACGTAAGAACTGCTGGCTTTCGGCAAGCTCGTCGCACACCTCGAACACCTTGTTGCTGGTTTTCACCGACGAGTTGGGATTGTCCATGCGGTAATGAACCAGGCACCTGCGCAGCAGGACCACACGACGCGCCGCGAACCACGATTTCATGACGAACGCGGTGTCTTGGAATGATGCACCCGGCGTTTCGCGGAAACGGATGCCTTCGGCGTTAAGCCAGTCGCGACGATACAAACCTGTCCAGATGCTGGGGACGGTTCGGATGATCTGCGGCTGGTCAGCTGCATCGAACACCCTACCGTACGGATAGCCGGCAAGATTCTTATGCCTGTTCTCGTGAGTGTCGAAATGCTCGAAATAGTTGCATTTAACCAGATCGGCCTCGCGCTTCTTACCCGCCTTGTACATTTTGGCAAGCATGGTGCGCTCGATGTAGTCGTCGGGCTCGGAGATGGCAATGTACTCGCCACGAGCTTCGTCGATGCCCAAATTCAGAGAGGCGCCGTAGCCGCTGTTGGGCTTGTCGATGATGCGGATGCGCGCATCACGGGCAGCGTACTGGCGCATGATGCCCAGCGAGCCGTCGGTAGAACCGTCGTTGATAGCGATGATCTCGATGTCGCGCAGGGTTTGCCCCACAAGCGCATCCAAGTTCTGCGCCAGGTATTTCTCGGTGTTGTACGTGGGAACCAGCACCGTCACCTTCGGCGCGGGCATTTCTTCAACGGAATTCACGTGCATGGAACCAACCTCTCTGGCGCTTATGCGAAACCGCGCCGCTTATGGCGTGTGGGCGCGAAGCGGCACTTGTTGTTCGAGATCCTATTTTATATGCCTAGGCTATACTTTTATCAAAATGTCTGGAAGCAACACGCGAAACGGGTGCTGCGGCCACGCGGAAGACGGCAGTACACGGAAGCGCACCCGCGCGCCCAACAAACGAAGGCAAGCATGACGAACTTCAGCCCCAAGCCCACATACCCAGCCTGGTACGCGCGCGTATCCGCGCCGTTTCGCGGCAACCCAGACGCGCCGCGCATCCTAAACGCGCTGGACAAGGGGCTTGTCGGCATCATCGCCCTTGCCTACATCGGCACGCTTGTCTGGCTAGCATTCCTTGCCGTAACCGCCGGCGACACGCGCATCTGGAAAGCGCTCCTGGTGCCCGCCATCTCGTTCGTTTTGGTCAGCCTCTTCCGCAAAGCCGTCAACGCGCCGCGCCCCTACGATGTTTTCGACATCGACCCCCTTATCAAAAAGGACACGCACGGCAAGTCATTCCCCAGCCGACACCTGTTCAGCGCCGCAATCATCGCCTTCGCACTGTGGTGGGTGAACCCCGTTTTCGGCCTCATCGTCCTAATTGCCTGCGTAGTCGTCGGCTTTTGCCGCATTGTCGGCGGCGTCCACTTCCCCCGCGATATCGCAGGCGCTTTCATTTTTGCGATTATTTTCGCTCTGATCGGGTTTATCCTTATACCTTAGGGAGAGAGTGAGGGACCCTGTGCAACGGGTCGCGGTTTCCGCGCTGCGGGCTGCGACCCCGCGCAGGACTAGGGAGGAAACCATGAAAACCGCTACCCTTGGCAGAACCGGCATCGTCACGCCCGCCAACGGATTCGGGGCCCTCCCCATTCAACGCGTCGACGACGAAACCGCCGTTTCCATCTTGCGCAATGCCTGGGAAGGCGGCATGACGTTCTTCGACACCGCTCGCGCGTACAGCGACAGCGAGCACAAGCTTGGCCTGGCCTTCGGCAATTGGGGCGAACCCGATCCGGCCGACCCCACTGGTTGGCGTGGCCCGAAGCGCGAGGAAATTTTCATTGCCACCAAAACCATGGCGAAGACGCCCGACAAGTTCTGGGACGACCTTGAAACCTCGCTGGCCCAACTGAAAACCGACTACGTCGACATCTACCAATTCCACAACCCCGCGCAGTGCTACCGCCCCGACGACGGCACCGGCATGTACGAAGCCATGCTAGAGGCAAAGGCGCAGGGGAAGATCCGCTTCATCTCGGTAACCGCGCACCGCATCGGCGTGGCCGAGGAAGAGGTTGCCTCGGGTCTGTACGACACCATGCAGTACCCGCTGAACTACCTGTCCACACAGCGCGAGCTTGACCTGCTGCAAAAGTGCATCGACGCCGACATGGGCTTCCTTGGCATGAAGGGCATGTCGGGCGGCCTTATCTCGAACTCGCGCGCGATGATGGCATACGTGGCCAACCTGGACAACTACGTTCCCATTTGGGGAATCCAGCGCCAAAGCGAGCTTGACGAGTGGCTTTCGTACATGCATGACACGCCCGAAATGACGCCCGAGATCGAGGAATTCATCGAGCGCGAACGCACCGAACTGCAAGGCGACTTCTGCCGCGCATGCGGTTACTGCATGCCCTGCCCCGTTGGCATCAAGATCAACCAATGCGCGCGCATCTCGCTGATGCTGCGCCGTGCGCCCTCGGCAAGCTGGCTCACCGACGAATGGCAAGCCGAAATGGCGAAGATCGATGACTGCCTGAACTGCGGGCAATGCTCGGCGAAGTGCCCCTACGAGCTGGACACCCCGCGTTTGCTGCGCGACAACTACGCCGACTACAAGCGCGTTCTTGCCGGCGAAACGAAGGTCGACTAGCCCGCATTCGAACCCAACGACCATCGCGCAGTGGCGTTAGCAGCCGCTACGAGCTGCCAACCAGCCGCTACGAGCGCTTCGCGTACGAAAGCCAGTACAGCAGGCCCACGAACACGGCGCCGCCCACCATGTTCCCCAAGGTAGCTGCGCTGATGTTGAACAGCGCACCCGCAAGGTTGACCGTTGCAGCTGCAGCACCCGCTTCGGCGCCGCCCGTCGCCAGCGTGACAATGCCCAGCGGCAGGAAGTACATGTTCGCAATGCAGTGCTCGAAACCGCAGGCCACGAATGCCATGACCGGGATCATGGTGGTGAAAACCTTGTCGATGACGGTGCGGCCGGCGAAACCCATCCACACCGCAAGGCACACCAGCACGTTGCACAGAATGCCGCGGAAGAAGATGACGCCCCAATCAAGGCCGATCTTCGCCGCCGCAACGCTGACGATGATCTGCCCCACCGCACCCGAGTTCATTGCGGCGATGTTCGCGCCGGTCATCAGTGCAACCATCAAAAGCGACCCCGCCATATTGCCGAAATAGACGATGACCCAGTTCTTCGCCAGCGCACCCCACGAGATCTTGCGCGAACATGCCGCGCATACCATCAGGGAGTTTCCGGTGAACAACTCGGCGCCCGCCACGATAACGCACAGCAAGCCCAGCGAGAATGCGATGCCGCCAAGCAGCTGGGACAGCGCAAAGCCAAGCGTTACGTCGGATTTCACAAACAGCATGAGCGTGGCGCCCAGGGCGATTTCCATGCCCGCGATGACAGACAAGATGAAGCACCGCGCGTTGGTCTGCTTCGTTTTGGCGATGGCCACCGACTCGGCCTGCGCCTCAAGCGCCGCACCTGAGCGGCAATCGACGACGGAGGTTGCACCAGAATTGCCGGCCTGTGCTGCCATTACAATCCCATCCCGAACAAGTTGTCGAACGGGTCAAGCGACTCGCTCATCATCTGAACGTAGCGAACCACACCGACCATACCCGCGATGTTGCCAAGCGTCGCCACGCGAATCTGCGTGTCGGCGCAGGTGGAAAGGCAGTTCTTACGGTAGGTTCCCTGAAGCGCGGGAAGGAACAGATCGGCTGCTCCCGCAACGCCGCCGCCAAGCAGAATAACATCGGCATCAACCACGCAGGTGGCCTGCGCAAGCGCGTAGCCAAGCTTGTCGGTGAAGATGTCGACGGCATAGGTTGCGCGAGGATCGCCTTCGCGATATGCCTCGAACACCGACAGCGCGTCGGTGTCGTTTTGCGGTACGTGCTTGCTGGTTCCAGCAATGCCGTTTGCCTCGGCCTCGCGGAAATTGGCGACGATGCCGCGCGACGATGCGTACTGCTCGACGCAACCGCGGCGACCGCACTGGCACTGACGCCCCTCGGGAACGATAGTCATGTGACCGATCTCGCCTGCGCCGCCATGGCCCTGAACAACGCGGCCGTCGGCGACGATGCCGGCGCCGATTCCCGCACCGATTGTGACGAGCATCGCGCTTTGGGCGCCCGATGCCGCACCGCGCCACATTTCTCCAAGAGCTGCGGCGTTAGCGTCATTGATGCACTCGAACGGGGTACCCTCGAACTCGCTGCGAATGACATTCAGAAGCGTGGGCCAATCGGCCTTGACGTTGGGAGTGAGCTGCGGAATGCCGTTCACAACAATGCCAGGGGCGGCTAAACCCACGCCGGCAAGCTCGGAGGCGTACACACCCGTGCCGTGGACGAAGTCGATGATTTGCGCGATGTACTGACGACACTGAGCCTCGGTTTGCAGCTCGGGCAACGAGAAACGCGTTTTGCCGATGAGGTCGCCCGATGCGTCGACGACACCCACTTTCGTCGAGGTGCCTCCGATGTCGATTCCTAGATACATGGCGTTCAAATCCATGACATCCCCCGCTTCGCTTGGTTTGACTGACGTGCACGATTCATGTCGGCTGTTTGCCGGCTTGCGCGCGAATCGCGCTGCCGGGGTGACATAACGGTGCGAAACGCAGCACGCGATTGCCGACTACGCGGCGGGCGCCAGGCGCCGGCCAGACAGATAGCAGCCGCACAGCGGACATCGCGCCCAGCCCGCGATCGCCAACTTGTTAGCTTGTAGCTCTGAGGGGGATTCTAGCAGCGAGACCGAAGCGCGGCGGAACGCGATGGGGTTCGGAGCATCCTTGCCCGCCGACGGTCAACGACGGGAAGCCGGGGCGGCTCCCAGGCCGCCTTGCGCGCCTCCGCCCCATGCACGCGTTCGCGCATTCCGCTTCGCGAAGCAAGGCCGAGCTGACTTTGACTTGCGCCATCCTGCCACGCATGCCTCAAGGACGATCCTGCACAAATTATTCCGTTTTGCGCGCTTTCAATCCGCAAATCAAACGATTACCGCTTCTCACTCAGCCCTCCCGATCGAAAGTCCCAGCTCAACAAGACGCTATCTTCGGCCCACTCACGAGCACCCGCGCAAAACAGGCAAATTTGTGCACGCTAAAGAGGAGACGGCTCGATGAAGTCCGATTCGAAAGCAAAAGCACGCCAACCGCCATGCCGCCTCTATCCCAAACGGCAAAAAGAAAGGTCGGATGGCTAACCAGCAGCCATCCGACCTGATGTTTTATGGAGCCAGTGACAGGAATCGAACCCGCAACCCACTGATTACAAATCAGTTGCTCTACCGTTGAGCCACACTGGCATTGTGTTCGGTCATTTTACGATAAGAACCCTGCCCTGTCGAACCAAATGACCGCGAACATCACGGTTTGAACGCTATTTCACGCCGTACCGCTCGTAGTACTTGTCCAGCGCAGCCTTGATTTCATCGTCAATAACGACACGACCGCCAACCTCGCGGTTGTACAGATGCTCGGTGACCTCGGCCATACTGACGATAGAGGCAACGGGGAAACCGTACTTCTCCTGAACTTCCTGCTGAGCGGTAACGACACCGCCCTTGCCAACCTCCATACGGTTCAGGCTGACGATAAGGCCCTTGACGTCGACGTCGGCGGCGCCCTTCAGAATGGGATACGTCTCGTCGATGGACTTGCCCGACGTGGTGACGTCCTCAACCATGACAACCTTGTCGCCATCATGAAGCTCGCTGCCGAGCAGGTTGCCCTTGTCGGCGCCGTGATCCTTCACCTCCTTGCGGTTGGAGCAATAACGTGCCTCTTTGCCGTAAAGCTCGTTCAAAGCCATGCAGGTGATGACAGCCAGCGGAATGCCCTTGTATGCCGGGCCGAACACAACGTCAAAGTCCAGGCCGAAGTTGTCATGGATCGCACGGGCATAGTACAGGCCCAGACGATGAAGCTGCTCGCCGGTAACGTATGCGCCGGCATTCATGAAGAAGGGCGACTGACGACCGCTCTTCAGCGTGAACTCGCCGAACTTCAAAACATCGCTTTCGACCATGAACTCGATGAACTCTTGCTTGTAGTCTTCCACCGCAGTCCCTTCCTGTTGTTGGATTCATTTCATTCTGTCAATGATACTCCAACACAAGGATGTTGGGCCTATGTTTGATCAGCGAAAAGCTTTGACGGCAGAATGCTAAGTTAGTCGCGGCGATTCATGAACTTATCGAAGTAATCGCGTAGCTCTTTAAGCTGCTCTTCAACCACATGATCGGGCGCACCCGCCTCGCCGAAGTACTCGGGATCACGAAGCATCCTGCGACGCTCAAGCGCTTCAACGCAGAAATCGTAAAGAGCGTGGGCGATGACAACTGACAACAGGCTTCCCGTGACAAGAAACACTGCACCGAACGCGAAGGCGTAGCTGAACACCACAAGGTACTCCCACGATCGCTCGTACTGGCCATGAGCAGACGCGAACACGAATGAGGTGATAAGGACAGATCCAACCATTCCGAACGTCGGCTCGGTCACCCACCCAAGAGTTAAGGCGAGAAAACTGATCAAGGCGTAACGGAACGAGAACTCCTCCGCAAAACCCGCAACCAAAGCGGTAACGGCACGCGAAGTCAAGCTCATGCGCGGGAGCTCGCCGTTGATACCCGAACGCATCTCTCTTACATCTTCGCGATACTTCTGCGAGTGCTTCCACAGGATCTTGTCGGCGATGATCTCATTCACCAAGATGAAGAAAGCTGGCAAACCGACTGCAGCGACAGCGGCGACTACGGGCAAACGACCAAACGTCATCGCCTGCCCGAATTCGTATGCCCAACCAAATTCAAGAACGGTCCAGAACCAATCACCTGTGCGCAAGCCGGTGAACACAATCGAAAAGACAATACCAAGGATGATGAACATCGCCCCTGAACCTAGAAGCTCGTTCACCAGCAGATTTTCCTCATGTTCAGACAGGGGGTATTTTTCCTCGACGCTCACTCGTTCTCGCTTCATTTCAATGATTGTTTAAGTCGCATTAGGTTTTGCATCGCATCAGTTTAAAACATGCGAGTAACGCGTTTGTTGGAAAGCAGGCACTTGCAAGCAATCTGTTTTAAACTAGAGTGATGCTAATGGCGGTTCCATCGGAGCCGCGTTGGGGCGATGATGGTTCCAAACAATGACGGGCCACGAAGACGCTGTCGCATGGCAACGATGATGACCGACGACCATGGTACCGTTGGAAAGCCGCAACACCGTCAGGCAACCACAAAGCTGCCAGACAGCTGTGGCTAGGCAGGCTAATCCCCGTTAAGGCCCTGACAGATGCTATCAAGACGTGAGGCAAAAAGTGACTGAACGGCGTTACGAAAACTGGATCGGAATGATGGATTCTGGCGTGGGCGGCATCAGCGTCCTGCGTCGCGCCGTCGATCTGCTGCCAAACGAGAATTTCATCTACTACGGCGATTCAGCTAATGCCCCTTATGGCGACAAAGACCCGGAGTGGATTCGCCAACGCACATCCGAGATCGTCTCAAAGCTTATCGACGAGGGCGTTAAAGCAGTCGTCATCGCCTGCAACACAGCCACCAGCGCCGCCGCCGACTACGTGCGCGCCGAGCACCCCGAGATCCCCATCATCGGGCTGGAGCCAGCGCTGAAGCAGGCGGCTCAATTCCCCGCAGCGCGCCACGTGCTGGTAATGGCCACCCCGGTCACCATCCACCTGCAGAAGTACCAAGATTTGTATGACAAATGGGGCAAGCACGTCGACGCAAGCTCGGTGGTTTGCGGAGGCCTGGCCGATCGCATCGAGAAGGGCAACCTGGACGCGCCCGACATGCACGAGCTGCTTGAAAGCCTGATTGGCGAATACCGCGGAAAGGCCGACAGCGTCGTTCTTGGCTGCACGCACTATCCCTACATCGCCAAGCAGATTCGCGGGGTTTTGGGCGACGTCACCCTATTCGATGGCGCCTTCGGCACCGCTCGCCACCTGGCGCACATGCTTGAAGAGCACGACCAACTGAACAAGCCCGCATCCGATGGCTCCGCTGGCATTGTCAAATTGAAAACAAGCTTGGACACCCCTGCCGAGCGCGAGCTGTACAAGTGGTTCCTAAACCAACCGCTTGAAGCCAACGAACTCGCTTAAATCCAACCGGGTTTGGTCTTCAATCTAACAAGCCTTTTGCCCAAAATCCGCTTAGAACCAATGATGGATCAACCGACTATCTGCCGTGGATCCATCATTTTTTGAACATCAAGAAATGCGAGGCAGGTCGCTGCCGCGGGTCCGCCATTTCTTAGACAACAATTAGCAACGTTGAATAATGGTCAGCAACCTTCGCTACCCAAAACTCAGCTTTCCCTACCCCGTGTACTTAGTTAGTGCCTCGGCTTCGCCCCGGGCTTCTTCCTTCGCGAATTTTTCCATCACCAGCGTGCGCACAGTCGAGATAACCGGCACGCCCAGAAGCACGCCAAGCAAACCGAACAGCGTTGCGCCCACAACGACGGCTACGAACACCCAAATGCTAGGCAGGCCAACCGACTGACCAACGACATTCGGGTAGATAAGATGGCCCTCGATCTGCTGAAGGATAACCAAGAAGATAACGAACTGCACAGCCTGCAACGGATCTTGCGAAAGGATCATCGCAGCACCCACGATGCCGCCGATCCACGCGCCAGCAAACGGAATGACTGAGGTAACACCAACAATCAGGCCGATGGACGCAGCATACGGGAAATGCAGGATGGTGCTGCCGATGCCGCACAACACGCCCAAAATACAAGCCTCGATGCACTGACCCATGATGAAGCGCGAGAAGCAGTCGTTGGCAACGGTGCAGAAATGCATGACGGTGTCGCGCCTGTGGCTGCCGGGGATAATCGTCAAAGCACGCAGGGCGCCAGCATGAACGCGATCCTTATCAAGAAGCAAGTACAACGCGAAAACCATTCCCAAGAAAATAGAGAGTACCGTGTGTGCCACTTCGCCACCCGTACGGGCAAGCAAGCTGAGCGTAGCCGTGCCACCGCCCAAAGCCTCTACGGCCTTCTGCGCAGCGGAATCCCACGCATTGGCATCGACAACGGGGAATTCTTCGGCACCGGGCAAGGTCGAAACCGCCTGCGACGTTGCAACGGCGGCGTTCAACAAGCCGCTGACAATTGCCGAGCCAACCGACTTGAACTCATTCGCCACGAACATTCCCAACGCAACCACGGTAAGAGTTGCGATTGCGATGGCCAAGATGACGCAAATGGGCCTACGCGAAACATTGACGAACTTGTTGTCGCTATTGGGAAACCAAATTCCCTCGATGCGCACCGCAATGAAGTTAAGCAGGTACGCGATCACGGCGCCAACCGCAAGCGGCTCAATAGCCTGCCATACGCTGCCCGCCACGCTGCAAACGTCATCGAACCTGACAACGATAAGCGCAGCCAGCGCAATTGCCATTACCGAGACAAGAAGAAAGCGAAGGTTGTTTCTATTCATGAAAACCCGTCGATTGAAAAATGTCATCCATCGCACCATTCGCGATACCTTTCGAGTATAGCGGCGAATCACACTTCCTACTGTAATCTTCTTATCAACAGATAAGCGACAGCCGCGTTACATCTGTCTAATTTCTTAATGGACGAGCAAATGTCAAGCAGCGCGAATCTTGAGCAACTATCGATTTCTTATTATTATTCAGATCAAATAATAATAATAAGGTTGAAAGAAGGCGATATGCAATACGGTAGAGAAAAGTTGCTTGAGCTATTACTGACGATCGATGAAGAAGCGACTCTTTTGCTAAATACTCCAAAGAAGCGCTTCCCTATCGTCATAGTCGGCGGCAGCGCATTTCTTTTGCATGATCTCACCAATAGACCAACCACGCATGATGTTGACATTCTGTCTTGTCATGCTGCATTGCGCGAAGTGCTATCCAATTATTCCGCTGTCAACGGAGCTGTTGCGGCTTATGCCGATCAAATCCCCTACAACTTCGAAGATCGGCTTATCAGCCTCGATCTACCTACGAAAACAATCGCCTTCATGACACCTTCCGTAGAAGATCTGGCAGTAATGAAGCTATATAGCTGGCGACCGAACGACCAACAGGACCTTGAAAGCCCGGCCATGCTTGAAATGATCAACTGGGAGACACTTCATCATCTCGTTTACGATCCCAACGAAGCAAAAGCATCAGCGCTTTCGTTAAGAAGATACAAGGAGATGGTTTCGACTTACGAAGACTACGCAAGGAAACACAGACATGCATAGATCGTTTAAAGGGTTTTTGCAGGAATATTGCAATGAACTCTCAGGGCTTCGAACCGCAAGCCTGAGAAAGCTAATTGCGGCTACAAACCAGAATGCACGCCTCGTCGAACCCCTCTTTACGTTGGCGGCCGTGCAAAGGAAAACTGATTACCTTATCAGCTTGAGCATTGGATACTGGTTCCAAGACGACTATCAAATCCTTGCCGACAAACTCAGCAAATTCGATTCGATAGAATCATTCCTTTCCTCCGAAGAAGCGCCTGCACGCTATTCTTCGGTTCTTGAGGCTTTTCATGCACAGGGAGACACCTTGGCAGCCGATCGACGCATAAATAGCTTGATGCGTCCTAAAATCACAGATGCCCTTAAGAGCAAAAACGTGACGCGTTACAGACTTTGTAAAGATCTTGGATTGAATCTCGGCAACGTCTACGCCTACCTTGCAGGTGACGACACAAAAGTTAGCAAAGCAACCGCACGGCGGATGTTGAATTACCTTCAAGGTTAGCTAATAACGCTATCAACGCAATAAAAAGGCCATCGACTGATGTCGATGGCCTGTTGTTTCATGGCTCCCCGGGTAGGATTCGAACCTACAACCCTCCGGTTAACAGCCGGATGCTCTGCCGTTGAGCTACCGAGGAATGTCACTGCGCTTTTCAAATGCGCAAGTAGTTATTATACTGATTCGCCCAAATGATGCAAGGGGTAATTTTCGCTCACGTGAAATTCACAATTGATATCGCACGCCAGTACTATCAACTTCGCGAAAACGAAACCGCAGAGGTGCAAGCAGCGCACGCTAATCGATGCAAACGCATTCATTCCAGCACCCCGAGCGCCCTAACCTGGCAGAAACGGCTAGTAAACCATCCCCATTGCCTCGCAGACCTCGCCAAGCGTCTCGTTAGCGATTTCGTTCATGCGCTTGTTGCCCTCGTGCAGGACTTCCTTGACGTGGTCCATATCCTGAGCAAGCTCCTCACGGCGAGCACGATGCGGAGCCATGAACTCGTTCACGGCCTCGGTGACGTACTTCTTCAAAGCGCCGGAACCATCGTTGCCGATTTCCTCGGCGATTTCGACCTCGGTCCTACCGGTGCAGAGCGCCGCAGTGGTAAGCAAGGCAGAAACGCCAGGGCGGTTTTCCTTATCGAAGGTGATGAAGCGATCGGAGTCGGTCTTGGACTTCTTGATAAGCTTGGCCGTCTCTTCGGAAGTTGCCGAAAGCATGATGGAGTTGCCGTAGCTCTTAGACATCTTGCGACCGTCAAGACCGGGGATCTCGATAGCGTCGGAAAGGATTCCGTCGGGCTCGGGGAACACCTGACCGTAACGCTCGTTGAAGCGGCGAGCGATCTGACGCGTAAGCTCGATATGCGGCAGCTGGTCCTTGCCTACGGGCACGATGTTGCCCTTGCAGAACAGGATGTCGCAAGCCTGGTGCACAGGATACGTCAGCAGAAGGCCGGTAAGCGCATGACCGGAAGCCTGCTGCTCGGCCTTAACGGTGGGGTTACGCTGAAGCTCCGCTTCGGTAACCAACGAAAGGAACGGAAGCATGAGTTGGTTGAGCGCCGGAACGGCCGAGTGCGTGAAGATCGGGGTTTTCTCGGGGTCGATGCCGGCCGCCATATAGTCGAGCACCATGTTGTAGACGTTGTCCTGGATGTGCTCGGTAGTGTCGCGGTCGGTGATGACCTGATAATCGGCAATCAAAACATAGCAGTTGATGCCCATGTTCTGGTACTCAACGCGATGAAGGATGCTGCCGAAATAATGGCCCAGATGCAGACGGCCCGTGGGGCGGTCGCCGGTGAGCATGGTGTACTTCTCGGGATGAACGGCAAGATCGGCGCGGATCTCGTCGGAGCGGTTCTTGCTTGCAAGGAAGGTATCGGAAAATTCAGCCATAACCATCTCTCGTTCTAGGTGTAACTGGTGCAACCGTTCAAGTATAACGGTTCTTCAGCCGCTTCCCCTGAATTCATCTGGCTGTTTCGCTTGGACAACGAAAAGGCCAGAGGCAAAAACCCCTGGCCTGTAAGTTCATGGTGGTCGCTACAGGATTTGAACCTGTGACCCCCGCCGTGTGAAGGCGATGCTCTCCCGCTGAGCCAAGCGACCAAATAACTCTGTGTATTCTACTTGCCCATGCCGATGTTGGCAAGCGAATGACCCGAAGCCTTCGCAAAACCTGCGCAAGACTATGCCGCTGCAGCAGCCTTCCTCTTCTTAGCAAGAAGGTACTGGACCACGGAAAGACCGATGACCAGGCCAACGCCCACGATGTCGGAAACCGGCTCGGGGACCATCATGCACAAACCGCCAGCTGCAAAAGCAATGCGGAACAGCGGGTTGACCTTGGTGAACACCGTGCCGTTCAAGGCAACCGCAATGCCGTACAAGCCCACGATAGAGGTGATGATGACGACGCCAAGATCGATTGCCGTGAACGAACCCTGCAACACCATGACCGGGTTGAAGGCCAAGATGTACGGAACGATAAACGCGGCGATTGCAAGCTTGGCAGCATTCAAACCCGTCTTCATGGGGTCGGAATGCGCGATTGCCGAACCCGCGTACGCAGCCAATGCGACAGGCGGCGTGATGTCGGCGACGATGCCGAAGTAGAACACGAAGAAGTGAGCAGCGACAACCGGGATGCCCAGCTGGATAAGGATGGGCGCCGTGGTTGCGGCCATGATGCAGTAGTTGGCGGTGGTAGGAACGCCCATGCCCAGGATGATGCAGGTGAGCATGGTAAGAACCAGGCCAAGCATGGTGGCGTCGCCAGCAAAATTGACAATGAAGTTGATGAGCGTGGAAGCGAGACCGGTGACGGTGATGCAGCCAGCGATCATACCAGCCATGGCGCAAGCGACAGCGACGGAAACGCAGCTGCGGGCGCCGGCCTGCAGGGACTCAAACGCCATGACGATGGCGATGTTCAGGACCTTCTTAAAGACCTGACCGACAGTCTCACCCTCTTCACGCGAGCGAACCTCAGTGATGAAGAAGTTGATGACGCCAACGATGAACGCGCCCAGGATGGAGATGGCGGCAGAATAAGCCATGGTGCGAGCACCCGTGGAAACCAGCCAGACCAGCAGAACCAGCGGCAGGATAAGGTAGCTGTTCTTCACCAGGTACGAAATGCGAGGAAGCTGATCGCGCGGGATACCCTTCAGGTCGAGCTTCTTAGCTTCAAGGTGAACCGTGATGAAGATGCACGTGAAATACAGAAGCGCGGGGATGATGGCCATTGCGGCAACCTCGATGTACGGGATGCCCATGTACTCGGCCATAAGGAACGCGGCAGCGCCCATGATAGGCGGCATGATCTGGCCGCCCGTTGACGAGGCCGCTTCGACTGCGCCCGCGAACTCGGGCTTGTAGCCCGTCTTCTTCATCATGGGGATGGTAACCGAGCCGGTGGTAACGGTATTGCCAACCGACGAGCCGGAAACCATGCCGCACAAAGCCGACGCGATGACGGACACCTTAGCGGCACCGCCCGACGACCAACCGGCAACACGGTTAGCCAGCGAGATGAAGAAGGCCGCAATGCCCGTGCGCTCCAAGAACGCACCGAAGATGATGAACAGCACGATGTACGTGTAACAGACGTTCACCGGCGTGCCTATAACGCCCGACGTGGTGTAGAACAGCTTGTAAATGACGTTGCGAAGCGCCTTGTAGAAGTCGGCGCCGAACGAGAACTGGTTGTAGAACGTGTAGATGATGAGACATCCAACAACCACCAGAATAGGAATGCCGACGCAACGACGGCAGAGCTCCATAAGCACCAGGATGCCGACAACGCCCAGCACCACGTGAATGGGCTGGATGCGCGTAGCCAAACGAACGATGTCAACGGCGTTGATGGCGAAATAGAAGAAGCAGCCGGTACCCACAACCATAAGCACGATGTCGTACCACGGCATGTGGTTGACGCGCACATGCTTCTTACTTGCGGGGTACAAGATGAAGCCGATGATGACGACGAAGCCCACGAACATAGCCAGCTTGGTTTCGGGCAAGAACGTGGAGAACAACGTCATTCCGATGCAGTAGACCGAGAAGGCGGCCAGAAGAATGGAGATGATGGTCTTAGGACGGCCTTCCCAGATGCGCGTGTTCGACTCGATGTCGTACTTACGCATGACCTCGTCTACGTTAACGTCGGAATCAGGTTGTTCCGCAACATGCGCCGAGATGGTGGCATGACCCGAGGCCTCGCGTGCAAGACCTGCGTCAGCTTCCGCTTCGATTTGCTGCTCTGCTTTTCTTGCAGCCGCTTCTTCGGCTGCCGACATTTTCTTAAAAAACGGCAATGTCTAACCTCCTGGCATTTGCCACGGAAACCGCAGCGGGCATTTCCACTGCGGTTTCCGAATTCGTTTGAAACATCAATTGTAGCGCAAAGCGCCCGTTGCTACCAAACGACGTGCTACTTGGTTGCGACGTCGAAGCCCTTCTCCTTGAAGTACTTCGCGGCACCCGGATGATACGGGACGGAAGTGATGGAAGCGCCTTCCTCGACGCTGAGCTCGGCGTACTTGGCATGGCTTTCAACCAGGTCGGCCGCGTTGTCGAAGATGTCGGCAGTAAGGGCGTAGATATCGTCCTCGGCAACGGTGTCGTTGGCAAGGATGACAGCCTTGACGGCAACGGTGGTGGTGTCGGTGTCGACGCCGCCGTAGGTGCCGGCCTTGATGGTGGCGGAACCGTAGTAGTCAACCTCGTCCATAAGCTTCTTCACGTGCTCGGCGTCCATGGAGACCAGGTAAGCCTGCTTGGAAGTGGACAGGTCGGTGATGGCGGTGGTGGGAGCGCCGGCAACGATGAACGCAGCGTCGATCTGCTCGTTCTTCAGAGCATCGGCGGAGTCGCCGAAAGACTGGTAGGTTGCCTTGATGTCGGTCTCGGTCAGGCCGTAGGCCTTCAGAACGTCAAGAGCGTTGAAGTACACGCCCGAACCAGCAGCGCCGATGGAGACCTTCTTGCCCTTGAGGTCGGCAACGGTCTTGATGTCGGGGTTGCAGGTGACGATCTGGACCTGCTCCTGATAAAGGGAAGCAACGGTGGAGAAGCAGGTGACGGGCATGCCGTCGAACAGGTTGGTGCCGTTGTAGGCGTAGGCCATGACGTCGGACTGGCAGAAGCCAAGGTCAGCGTTGCCATCCTCGAGCTCGGTGACGTTTGACTGAGAGCCGTTGCCGGCAAGAGCGGTTACCTTGATGCCGGCGTTGTTGGTTGCATGCTGAGCGATGACGGAACCGAAAGCGTAGTAGGTGCCGCTTTCGCCGCCGGTCACAAAGCGAAGGGTGTTACCGCCCTTGGATGCTGCAGCAGATGCAGAGCCCGAAGCGGCTGCAGATGCCGAGCCCGAGCTTGCGGAACCGCCGGCCGAGCAACCGGTAAGGACAACAGCGGCGCCGGTAGCAGCAGCAAGACCGACAAAGCCGCGCCTGGTTACTTCCTTGTTCATGATGATCTCCTTCCTTCCCTACGAATCGGTGGGCCGAAAGGCGCATCGAATCAGCATGGTGGCCAGCGTGTAGGGTTTGTTCGCTAATATCCCACGACCGTGGAGTGATCTCATTCTACTAAATACTCCAATCGGCTAAAGTAACAGGAAGGTTAACAATGGCCGAATCCCGAAAATCGTCACTGCAAACGGCTGTTTCAACAGGCTGAACGGACGTTTTCGGCACGTTAGCCCGACGTTATCGCTTGCACTTCGCGAAGCCGGGCCAACACGATGAGGCGCAGCGCGCGTTCACCACGCTTTGACGCTGAGGCGAGCGTGCGCTATGGGCGCCCTTCCTACTTTTCCGCCTTTTCTGCAGCGATTGCCTTGGCGTAGTCGATAGCGGCTGCGCGCAGCTTCTTTTCGGCGTTGATCTTGTCGGCGTTGGTTGCCGCCTCGCCCCAGTCCTGATCATTCGGACGCGGCATGTGGCCGCCGCCCAAAACATGCACATGGAAATGCTTGACGCTTTGGCTGGCATCGTCGCCGGTGTTGATAAGGCAGCGGTAGCCGCGTTCGGTCAGGCCCTTGATCTCGGCGACCTTCTTCACCGCCGCCATGGTGTGGCCAAGCACATCAACGGGGACGTCGTCTCCGACGTTCTTGTAATGCTGCTTTGGGATGATAAGCGTGTGCACGGGCATCAAAGGCTCCATGTCGTCGAAGGCGATGACGTGCTCGTCCTCGTACACCTTGTTGGTTGGGATCTCGTGGGTGGCGATCTTGCAGAAAATGCAATTCTCGTCGATCATGGCGGCTCCTTCCGTAGCCTAGCTGGCGTTTCGAGAGCGGCTGCGATGGCGCGGCGAAATGCACGGCGCTACGCGATCCGTTCGTTTTCATCCCCTGAAAACAGCAAAGCCGATGCGACAAGCGCACCGGCTTCGGTTTTGTTTTGGTGGGCCCGCCCGGACTCGAACCGAGAACCAAAGGATTATGAGTCCCCTGCTCCACCATTGAGCTACAGGCCCAAAACCCCAAAGGGGGGTGCTGGAAGATGCTACCACATGCTAACGAGACTTACGCCTAGTAGGATGCGAATCCTCGTTCAAAACCCATCTGCGGGCACCGCGTGCGCAAGGATTTGCGAAACCACGCGGCGCGAGCGTCTTTGCAGCGCTCCTTCACGTAAGCGTTAAGCATGCCAAACGCGCAGCTCTTGATAGCCCGCGATGGACGATTCACCCGCGAAGCTAAGCGCGCCAAACGCGATAACACTTGTGAATCTTTGGGGTACGGGCGAAGTCGGCGGGGATGGTCTTCGCCGAGATGTCCTCGATCGCAACGCCGTACTTTTCAAGATCAGCCATGTTCGGCTTGAACGAACGCAGGTTGCAGCAGAAAATGGCCTCGCCGCCTTCAGCAAGAAGACGCGTGACACCAACCAGCAGCTCGACATGGTCGCGCTGAACGTCCCATGTGCGCTTACCCATTGACTTCGAGTTAGAGAACGTGGGCGGATCGACGTATACCACGTCGAACCTGCGGCCCGAACGACGCGCCTCGGTGATCCATCTCATGACGTCTCCGCGCTCGAACGAATGACGCGCACTCTCAAAGCCGTTGTTGGCCATGTTGCGCGCGGCCCAATCCAAATAGACCTGCGACAGATCAACCGTCGTGGTTTCGCTGGCCCCGGCAGCGGCAGCGTAAACGCTGGCCGTTCCCGTATAGGCGAACAGGTTCAGGAAACGCACATCGCCCGTGTTAGAAACATGTTGACGAACCGTTTGACCCACCATCTGGCGAACCGTGCGGTTGTCCAGAAAGATACCCGTGTCAAGCTTGCCGGCAAGATCGACCTCGAACAGGAAGCCGCTCTCTTCGATTTGAGTGACATACGAACGGTTGCCCGCGTTTCGGTACTGGCTACCGCCCACGTCTCGACGACGTGTCTTTGAGAACACGTGGTCGGGACGAACGTCGCAAACCACCGGCGCAATGCTCAAGATGTCGTTGAAGCGCCTGCGCGCCTTGGCCTCGTCGATGGAACTGGGAGCCGCGTACTCGGCGATATGCAGGTACGTGTTGCCCCACGCATCACGTTCGCCCTGATACAGGTCGATGGCAACGGCGTAATCGGGCAGGTCGGCATCGTACACGCGATAGCAGGTGACGCCCTCACGCGACGCCCACTTGCGACGCTCCTTCAGCACCTTGCGCAAACGCGAAGCGAACTGCTCGGAATTGCTGTCAAGTACCTCGACGCGATGCGGCGCCCCGCCATGCGAGTCGGGAACTTCGATAGTCAGAGGCGGCTTGGGCTGCTTGTCGAAAACCGTGACCTGCATCTCGATGCGCTCGTTTCCGAACGTGCGAGCAGATGCAGGCTCAACGCCGAAACGCGCCACGACGTCGGTTCCGCCTGCCACGACGAAGCGCGAGCCCTTGGGCGCCTGAGCTGCGGCGGCCATGAAGGTGGCCTCGGCAGCGCGCTCGTCGGCTGCGCGACCTGCGCGTGCATCAAGGTTGCTGGCAACCAGGCACACGGCAGCGGGTGCAGAGGGCTTGGCAGCCTTCTTGACGTTCTTGTCGGCAGCATTGTTGGCGGCGTTTTCGCTGGTCTTGGCTTCGCCTTCCCCATTCTGTTCAACGGCCTTGCTGGCGACGTGCGAGTAGGAAAGCGTTTTCACCGCCGCAGAAAGCGCACGCGAAGCAAGCTCGGCAGCCGATTCGGCATCGCCTAGTTCGACGCTGGCAACCTGGCGCAAACCAGAGTTGCGAATATGGTTGCGGGCACGGGTGATCATAGGCGACGAAGCCGAAGCGCCCACGAAGCGCACGCGCGAAAAATCGGGACGGGCATTAGCCGCAAGCGTGGACGGATCGACGCTTAAAACACGTGCGACGCCGGCCTCGAAGCGGTCGTCAGCCTCGGCGACCAGGTCGGACCATGCATCAGAATCGAATGAAGCCAAGCCGAAGAAACCCCAATGCTCACGCAAAAGGCCAGGGGCCATGTCACACGCAATGGAGGCAGCCTCGGTAAGCAGCACGCCCTCGCCGCACACCGGGTCGATGAACGCCGCGCCCTGCTTGGCAAGGTCGTCCCATCCCGCAGCTACCAGCATGCCGGCAGCAAGCGTGGTGGACAGCGCCGTGTCTTCGGAATCGGAATCGGCCAGATAGCCACGATGGCTGAGCGATTCGCCCGAGAAGTCAAGCGAGATAGTGGCGCGCCTGTCGTGAACGCGCACGTCGATGACAGCCTGGGGTGTGGAGGAATCAATGCTGGGACGCGTGCCGGTTTTGTCGCGAAGGCGATCGACCACGGCGTCCTTAACGCGAAGCATGGTGAAACGGGTGTTGCGCAGCTGGGAGTTGGTGCCGTGAGCGCGAACCGCCATGCTGACGGACGGATCGACGGTGTTTTCCCAGTTGATATTGTAAACGCCCGCATAAAGAAGATCGGCGTCGCCCGCGTTGACGCGAGCGAGCACCAATGCGATGCGAGAGGCCAGGCGCGACCACAGGCACGCGCGGTACGCATGGGCCTCATCGCAGAAGAAAGATACGCCGCCGGAAAGGGGGCGAACACGCTTGATGCCAAACGTGCGGAGCTCGTCGGCAAGAAGCGGTTCGAGCCCCGCGACGCAACTGGCGAAGAACTCGAGTTGGTTCATCACTAGTCTTCCAGGTAGTCCTTCAATTTAGAGCTGCGGCTAGGATGGCGCAGCTTGGCAAGCGTCTTGCTTTCGATCTGACGAATGCGCTCGCGCGTGACGCCGAACTCGCGTCCAACCTCTTCGAGGGTGCGCGGGTGACCGTCCTCAAGACCGAAGCGCAGGCTGATGACCTTGCGCTCGCGCTCGGCAAGACCGTCGAGCACCTTGGAGAGCTGCTCTTGCAGCATGCTGAAGCTGGCAGCATCAACCGGGACAACGGCTTCGTTGTCCTCGATGAAGTCGCCAAGCTGGGAGTCTTCCTCTTCGCCGATAGGCGTTTCGAGGGAGACGGGCTCCTGCGAGATTTTCTGGATCTCACGGACGCGCTCGGCGGAAAGGCCCATTTCAGCACCGATTTCCTCGGGGGTAGGTTCGCGACCGAGCTCCTGCAGAAGCTGACGCTGGATACGGACCAGCTTGTTGATGGTCTCGACCATGTGAACCGGGATGCGGATGGTGCGGGCCTGGTCGGCGATGGCGCGCGTGATGGCCTGACGGATCCACCACGTGGCGTACGTGGAGAACTTGAAGCCCTTCTTGTAGTCGAACTTCTCGACGGCGCGGATCAAGCCAAGGTTGCCTTCCTGGATAAGATCCAAGAAGAGCATGCCGCGACCGACGTAGCGCTTGGCGATGGAGACAACCAGACGCAGGTTTGCCTCGATAAGCTGCTGCTTGGCATCAAGGCCAACCTGCTCGATGCGGCCAAGACGACGCTTGTCGCGACGGGGAAGCTCGACGCCCTCTTCCTCGGCCTTCTCAAGCTCGGCGGTGGCGGCAACGCCGGCCTCGATCTTCATTGCGAGGTCGATCTCTTCGGCTGCGGTAAGCAGCGGAACCTTGCCGATTTCCTTCAGATACATGCGAACCGGATCGCCGGTGAGCATGGTGACGCCCGAGTCGGCGGAACGACGGCGCGAAGAACGCGACTTCGCACGCGAACTGGAAACCTTCGGGAGCTGAACGTCGCTGACGGCCTTGAGCTCGGATTCGGGGATGCCGTCGAGCAGGTCTTCATCGGACTCGTCGCCGCCCTCTTCCTTCAGGTCGTCGGGATCGTCCATGGAATCATCGATGGAGGAAACGACGTCGGGAGCAGGCTCGGCATCTTCGAAATCGTCGTCGATGTCATCGATGTCGTCCATGGCGGAAGGGGCATTTGCTGCCAGATCTTCCTGCTCTTCAGTTGCTTTCTTCTTCGTGGTTTTCGAACCAGCGGACTTCGTGCTAGCAGCGCGCTTCGCCTTGGGCTTTTCCGCAGTCGAGGCGTCTTCGGCCTTATCCTTCGCGGCAGTTTTCGGAGCGGCTTTGCTTGCAGTGGTCTTCTTGGGTTTCGAGGTTTTCGTCTTCTTGGTGTCCTGAGCTGCCTTGGCGCTTTCGTCGGCGCCGGCTTCGATCTTTTTCTCAGAGGCTTCAGCCACGCGAACTTCCTTTCGAAAAACCTTCATTTGAATTTATGCCAAACCTGAATTTGGGCATAAAAATGCAAAGACTAAGTTTAGCACTTGAAAAACGGAATGGCAATATTGCAGCTCAACGGGCATAAAGCGCACATGACGGCACTGCGGCAGCAAAACGCGGCCGCAAACGAGCGGCAAGTGTGCAGCGACAGGCACGCCGGGCGAACGCGTCCGACGGATCCTGCGCTGCCGCGACGGGCGAAGTGCAGGCGGGCTGCCCCAAACCGATGAACTTGCACAGATTTTCCCGTTTTGCGACAAGTTTCCGATTGGTTCGCTTCGATATTGCTCGACAAACGGGCATTTAGCCGGAGTTTCGCCAAAAAGAAGACGTTATGCCGATCGATCCAAGAGAAAAACAGCGCAAAACGGGAAAATCCGTGCACCCCGAGCGCCCCACCGCGCAACTCGCGACCCACCGCAGCATGCACCCAAGCGGGCGAGACGCAGCTGGCGGCTGTGGCGAGACTGCGGGCGCAGCCGACGCGAAACTACTACGGTGCGCAGAGCGCAACCGGCGCGAAACGGCCGCGGCACGGTCACAGCGGGCGAACGCGGCCGGCAGATGCGGCGTCCTGCCATGAACCGCTACAGCAAGTCGTCAGGATCGATGTCGACAGCAACATTGACCTGCGGGTTTGGCTTGCGCTTACGGAACAGCGGCAGCAAAACCTCCGAGATGTCAGCCTCGCGCGGAGCCTTCACCAACACATGCCAGCGGTACGTGTTGCGAAGTTTCTCGAGCACGCAGGCAGACGCCGGATACACGCGCCAGTCGTCCCCGCCGAAATCGCGCACTTGGGCGCGGACCTGTGCCTCGACCTCGGATGCGCACGCCGAAACTGCCTGCTCGTTCTTACCCCACACCAAGATGTTCGCCATGCGAACATAAGGCGGATAGCCAAGAGCTTTTCGCTTCGGCAGCTCATCGCGCAAAAACATCGCGCGGTCGTAGCGCGCCGCCGCAACGATGGGCGCGGACGAGGCCTCATAGGTTTGCACCATAACGCGGCCCTCCAAATCGGCGCGACCCGCACGGCCCGCCACCTGCTCGATCAAATCGAACGTGCGCTCCGCCGCATGATAGTCGGGCAAGTGCAGTTGCGTGTCGGCGTTGATGACGCCGACCAAGGTGACGTCCTTGAAGTCAAGGCCCTTCGCGATCATCTGCGTGCCCAGAAGCACAGCGGCCTGCGCTTGGCCGAATTCCTCAAGAAGGCGCTGATGGGCGCCCTTTGCGCTGGTGGTGTCGGCGTCCATGCGGATGATGGGCACTTCCCCGCCAAGCCCCTCGAAGCTGTCGATAAGCACGCGAAGGTCGGCCTCGACACGCTGAGTGCCGGCACCGAACTTCTTCAAGTACGGACTTCCGCACTCGGGACACGTGGGCGGCGCGGGAATGCGATACCCGCAATGATGGCAAATCAGCTGGTTGCCGCGCTCGTGATAGGTCAGCGACGTCGAGCACGATGGGCACGTAGGCACGAACCCGCAGTCGCGGCACAACAGGAATTTCGCGAAGCCACGCTGATTCAACAGCAAAACCGCTTTGTGACCTGCGCGAAGCTCGGCCTCGAGCGCCTTCGAGAGCGAACGCGAGAACATCGATCGCGACCCCGACCCGAACTCACGGGCCATGTCAACGATCTTGATCTCGGGCATGGGGTTGCCGTTGGCTCGCTCGGGAAGCTCGACCTGATGCCACTGCGGGTCCTTCGCCGCGTTGTACAGGCTCTCGATGGAAGGCGTCGCCGAACCCAGGATGACCGTCGCCTTCGAACGACGCGCCATCCAAACAGCGACGTCACGCGCATGATAGCGCGGGGCGCTGTCCTGTTTGTACGAGCCCTCGTGTTCCTCGTCGATGATGATGAGGCCCAAGTTGCTAAGCGGCGTGAACAGTGCGCTTCGCGCACCGACTACCACGCGCGCCGCGCCCGACCTGATGAAATCCCACTGGTCGTAACGCTCGCCCTGGCTCATGCGCGAATGCATGACGGCAACCGTGTCGCCGAAACGGCCGCGAAAGCGGGCAACCGTTTGCGGGGTAAGCGAGATCTCGGGCACCAGGACGCACGCCGTGCGGCCCTGAGCAAGCACAAGCTCGATGGCCTGCAGATAGACCTCAGTTTTCCCCGAACCGGTAACGCCGTCAACCAAGACGACGTCGCCGCAAGCTCGCTCGTTCGCTTCGCCGATAACGCGTAGCGCCTCGGCCTGACCGGGCGTGAGTGCGGGTTTTTCCGTTGGCTGGAACGCGCCGGTTTCGACGCCACGCATGCGGCGGCGGCGTTCGATGCGCACCACGCCGTTCGATTCGAGTGTCTTCAGAACCGAGGACACCGCGCCGAACTCCATGGCCAGCTCGGCCACGCGCAGCTCGCCTTGACGCAGCGCCTCGATGACCGCGATCTGCTTCACCGCGTTCTTTCGCGGCGTGAACGAATCGGCGTTGGGGCCAAGCATCACCCAGCGGTCGTCCACCTCGCCGACAGCGGGCTCTTCAAGGCGCCACTCACCCGCGCGCGAGCGCACGATACGGGGAACTCCCCCGGGCGGCGTGAACAGGCGGATGCATGCCGAAAGCGGGGCGATATAGCGTTTGGCCAGGTACTGGGCGCATGCCGCGCCCTCTTCGTCGAAATACGGTTGGGAAAGCACGCGAATGATGGGTTTCAGGCGCGAGCGCGACGATTCGGAAACGCCAAGGGCCTCGAAGGCGCCCGGCTCGTCCGAGTCGCGAAGATCGACGATGAAACCGATGGCCTGCCTGCCGCCGAACGGCACCAAGCAAGCGCAGCCCACCTGCACCTCCATGCCATCGTCGACAACGTCGTCCGAGACCAAGTAGGTGTACGGGGCGTCAAGCGCCTGCGTGGGGATGTCCAATATGATTGAAGCGAGTTTCATGGGTCCCAGTTTAGATCATGGCGACGACGTTCGCGAATGCGTCACGAGGCACGTGGAAAAAGCACGGCGAAAAGGAAGCTGGGCGCGAGGGGCGACAGGGCTAGCGCCGAAGACAACCGCGCTTCACAGCCGCACCCCGCTGCAGAGCCCACCCGCGACCGAACCCGCCCAAAGAAAAACCGCCTGCACCAAAAGCGCAGGCGGCATATTCAATTTGCACGCGACGCGAGACGCGCCGGTAAATTCAACGCGGAAACAACTACAGACCGCAGGCAGCGCGAAGCTCGTCGACACGGTTCGTCTTCTCCCACGTAAACTCGTCAAGCTCGCGGCCGAAGTGACCGTAATTCGAGGTTTTACGGTAAATCGGACGGCGAAGGTCGAGCGTGTCGATGATGGCGGCCGGACGCAGGTCGAAAACCTTGGAAACAGCAGCCTCGATGTCGGCCTCGGCAACTTTGTTGGTGCCGAAGGCGTTCACGTAAATGGACAGCGGGCGCGCAACGCCGATAGCGTAGGCAAGCTCGATCTCGCACTTGTCAGCCAGGCCGGCGGCAACGATGTTCTTAGCAACCCAGCGAGCAGCGTATGCAGCGGAACGGTCGACCTTAGTGCAATCCTTGCCCGAGAACGCGCCGCCACCGTGGCGACCCATGCCGCCGTACGTGTCGACGATGATCTTGCGACCGGTAAGGCCGGTGTCGCCCATGGGGCCGCCAACCACGAAACGACCGGTGGGGTTCACAAAGACTTCGGCGCCTTCCCACGCAACGCCCTCAGCGTTGAAGACAGGGGCGATGACGTTGGCGATAAGGTCGGTCTTGATCTGGGCGGTTGCCACCTCAGGCGCATGCTGCGTGGAGATGAGCACCTTCTCGACGGCAACGGGCTTGTCACCCTCGTAACGGACGGTGACCTGGGTCTTTCCGTCGGGACGCAGATACGGCAGCACGCCGGTCTTGCGCACCTCGGTCAGACGTTCGGACAGGCGATGTGCCAGGAAAACGGGCATGGGCATGAGCGTGGAGGTCTCATTCGTGGCGTAGCCGAACATGACGCCCTGATCACCTGCACCGATGCGGTCGTACGCATCATCGGCAGAAGCCTGGCCGGTCTGGACCTCGTAGGACTCGTCGACGCCCATGGCGATATCGGGCGACTGGGAATGGATGTAGTTCGCAACAGCGCAGGTGCTGGCGTTGAAGCCGAAGTCGTCGCTGGTGTAGCCGATGCTCTCGACCACGCCGCGGACGATGCTGTCGACGTCGACGTAAGCCTGAGTGCGAACCTCGCCCATGACGGTGATGATGCCGGTGGTGGTGAACGTCTCGACGGCCGCGCGGACGTTGGATACGTCAGCAGCTGCCCCGTCAGGGCCAACGTAGCCCTGCTCTGCAAGCTCGGCCTCGCGCGTGAGGATTGCGTCGAGGATTGCATCCGAGATTTGGTCGCAGATCTTGTCGGGGTGGCCTTCGGTCACCGATTCGGACGTGAACAGATAAGAACGAGTATCTGCCATTTTGACTCTCCTATTTTCTCGTTGTCTTGCGGCGCCTCTACGCAGGTTCGTTACTATTCCCTGCTAAGGCGCCAAAAAGCAGTCTTACCAGTTTTATCGCATCAGCACCCCGACTTGCGACATGCGAAGCATCTTCACGCGCATTCCGCAATCGCAAACCGGGGTGCAGCAAGCGCCACTGTGGAACCTTTCAGCCCGATTGCCGTCCTGCCTTAGCGCGAATGCTCGGCCTTCAGCTTCTCGAGCGGGGTGTTACCGACGAAGCCCGTCTCCTCGTACTTCTTGACGTCCGACTCGGCCATGCCGACGTACACGCGATCGCGGTAGGGACGGCGCGGGTCGTCGGGGTCGTTCCAAATACGGTCGGCAACCTCGGCCCATGCCTCGGCACGCGGACGCATCTTCTCGGTCAGGTCGCGGGCGTCCTCGGGATGCTCGAGATCGGTGGAGTGGGCTCCTGCCGCCTCGACCATGTCGGCCAATCTGCCGGTGTTCTCGTAAATCGGGCACGGACGAAGCAGGTTCTCGCCGTCGAAAGGCTGGTTCTCGTAGTACTGCATGAACAGGGGCGAGCGCAACGCGTCAAGCAGCGACACCTCGCGGATGTTGGCGTTGGAATAATGCGCGAACACGCAGGGCTCGACGTCGCCCTTGGCGTTGATGTGCAAGTACCTGCGGCCACCGGCGATGCAGCCGCCAACGAACTCGCCGTCGTTCTGGAAGTCAAGAGTGAACAGCGGTTTCTCCTCGCGAGCGCGCTTGACGAAGCGATAGAGCTGCTCGCGCTGCTCGGGCGTGGCCATAAGCTCGCAATCCTTCGTGGAATAGCCAACCGGCATGAAGGTGAAGATCCATGCGAACAGAACGCCCTGGTCAATAAGCCAATCGAAGAACTCGTCGGACACCAAGGCGTCGGAATTCTGCGACGTGTGGCAAAGCGACACGCCAAACGGAAGGCCGGCCTCGCGCAGCAGTTTCATGGCATGATCGATCTTGTTGAAGGTGCCTTCGCCGCGGCGGACGTCGGTTGCCTCGCCAATGCCCTCGACCGAGATGGCGGGCACGAAGTTCTTCACGCAAATCATGTCCTGAACGAACGTCTCGTCGATGAGCGTTGCGTTCGTGAACGACAGGAACGTGCAGTCGGGATGCGCCTCGCACAGCTTGATAAGGTCGTGCTTGCGGACCAAAGGCTCGCCGCCGGTGTAGATGTACATATGAACACCAAGCTCGACGCCCTGGTTGATGATGGAGTCGATCTCTTCGTAGGTAAGGTTCAGCTTGTTACCGTACTCGGCGGCCCAGCAGCCAGTGCAATGAAGGTTGCACGCGCTGGTGGGGTCAAGCAGGATAGCCCACGGGATGTTGCACTTCAGCGCCTTGCGGTTGTGCTCCTGCATGCCCCAAGCAATAAGGTTGCTATCAACCACGAACGTCTTCAGCAGCTGCGGGATAACCTCGGGGTTCAGCTCGAGGATCTTCATGATCAGCTGATACCAGTTGCTTTTCGCCTCGATGGCTTGGCGCATGGTTTCGCGTTGCGTGGGGAACAGATTCTTGGGCGCAAGCTTGTCCAGCATGTTCATGACCTTGTGGATGTTGGCCTCGGGATCTTCCATGACGTAGTCGATGAGCTTGTACATGGCAGCATGCTTGATCTTCTCGGACGGGCCGATCTTGGCAAGCTTGGCCTTGTCTTCGGGGCTCAGCTCGAACGAGGGTGCTGTCGCAACGGTCTCGTGGATCTCTTCGGTCATTGCCGTTCCTTCCTGTTCACAACGCCCGCGGCGCTGGTCGCTCTCCCGTTCGCTTTTTGGCGAACCCGCGACGTTATCGTTAGTCCACAAGCAATGTCTATTCACCAGATATTGTTTGTTCCACATCTGTAGACTATACTTGTTGTGTGGATAACACAACAAGAAACGGATGACCGATTAGAATTCGTTACCAACCCGAAATGCTCATTTCTTAGCCGTTTGCGCATTTTTCAACGGCCGAGTATTTATCGAAACGCAAAAGGAAGTGTTCGAAAATGACTGAGAACGATGCCAAACGCCCCGCTCAGCCGAAAATTGATCGACGCATCGTCCGCACGCGCAAGGCAATCAACACCGCACTTGACAAGCTGCTTAGCGAGAACGACGTCTCGAAGATCACCGTCAGCGCCATCGCCCGCGAGGCCGACATCGACCGCAAGACCTTCTATCTTCACTACCCCTCGATCGACAGTCTGCTGACGCATCGCGCGGAAGAAATCATCGAGCACGTCATCGACATCATCCGCGAGCATACTGAAGAAACCCGCAAGCAGCGCATCCACGGAATCCTTGCCGACATCAACAAATCAATCGTCGAAAACCTGGGCTTTTACGAGCACACGGCTCATTCGCTGCCCGTCAACGCCATGATCGATCTGATGGGTCGCTCGGCCAAGCCCGCGTTCGCCGCAACCGGAGTCGACACGCACCTGATGGACGACGTGGAATTCCGCATGCGCATGAGCTTCTACTTGTCGGGTGCCCTGATGCTGTACCGCAGTTGGGTTCTGTCCGACCATTCCACGCCCATCGAGCGAATCTCGGAGCTGCTTGAGGAAACCCTCGACACCGATTCGTTCCCTGCCCTGAACCTCAAGTCGAATAGCGAGAACTAGAACATGAGCGAGAACCAGGACCCCCGCGAAGAAACGTCGCTCGCAAACGACAACGCCCAGAGCGCGGGCGAGGCCGCAGACGCAAAGAGCGTCGAAGGCGCTCAGAATGCAGGTTGCACCACCGAAGAGGCCCCGGCACCGAAACCCCTGGTGGCAGTTTCGTTTCAGTTCGAAGACGAAATCCCCGCGTTCTCGATTCGCGCAAACTACCTTGATTTCCTGAAGCTCGCAGGCGTGTCGCCCATCATCCTTCTTCCGCAGGAGAACCCGGCCGACGTGGAAGCCATCCTTGGACGGGTTGACGGCGTTCTTATCCCAGGCGGCGACGACATCGACCCCATGCTGTACGGCTGCGAGCGCGCTGCCGCAAGCGACAGCCCCGTCGTCGCGCGTGATGGCATCGAGCCGGTGATCGTTCGCTATTGCATCGAGCACGACCTTCCCTTCTTGGGAATCTGCCGCGGCTTTCAGATGATCAACGTGGTGTGCGGGGGAACGCTGTGTCAGGACATCAACAAGCTCCCATTCGACCACGAGGAGCATTGGCGCATCGAGGATCCGTTCGATGCCGTTCATGAAGTCGTGCCCGTCGAAGGCACGCCCACCGCGCGCATCTTCGGAACCGAACCGTTCGGCACGAACACCATCCACCACCAAACCATCGAGGACATGGCCCCTTCGCTTACCGTTGACGCACTGTCCGAGGACGGTCTGATCGAAGCCGTGTCGCATCCCGACTGCTCCTTCTTCGTGGGTGTGCAGTGGCACCCCGAGTTCGCACCCGAATCGCCGTTCGGCGCCCCGCTTGCCAAAGCGTTCGGCGACGCTTGCAGAAACCGCATGGAAAAACGCCATCGGGAGTAACGTTCGCCCCGATCAGCGCGAAACTATCTTCACTGAAACCATCACGCAACCCGGCGCGGCGTGCTTCACACTTGACGCCGGTTCGCAACGGGAGAAGGCGACGAGGCCCGAAGTCCAACGCCGCCCCGACGATAGAAAGGCGCATCGAACCCATGCAGGACGCAAACGCTTGCAACGCCAACGAGGTCTTGACGAACGAGTACCTCTCTTATCTTGCTGAAAGCGAAACCGACGAGGCCGATCGCCGCGCCGCGTGGAACTACATCGTGAACTCCACCGCCGTGTGGGATGGCAACCCGGTTTACATGGGATATGTGCCGCGCCTGTTCGGCCAAGATGCGTACAACCTGTTCAAAACGACCTCCGAAACCCTGTACGGTATTCTGGGCAAAGTCATCAGGGAATATCAGTCAAACCCTGAATATCGCGCGCTCTTCAAATTCGATGAGCGCCTTGAGCAGCTGATGCTTGCCCCAACCGGCTACACCGACCCGCTGCCCATCACGCGCGTTGACTGCTTCCTTAACGAGGACACAGGCAAGCTGCGCTTTTGCGAGTTCAACACCGACGGCACCTCGGGCATGAACGAGAACCGCGAAGCGTTCGCCTGCATCGCGCAGAGTGAGCCGTATCGTCTTCTTGCGCAGGATCATGCGCTTTCGAACTGCGATGCCGACCTGTTCCCGGGCTGGGTTGACACGTTCCTCTCCATCTACAGCCACTACGACGCAAAAGTCGAGAAGCCGCGCATCGCCATCGTCGACTTCCTTGAGAACGCCGCATTCGAGGAGTTCAAGGTGTACGCGGGCATCTTCAAGGAACGTGGATTCGACATCTCCATCTTCGACGTGCGCGAACTGTCATTTGACGGCGAGCACTTGCATGGCAAGAACGCCGCATGGGGCGATAGCGATGTCGATATCGACGTTATCTGGCGCCGCACCGTGGCAAGCGACCTTCTGGAGCATTGGGACGAAAGCCAGCCCCTGGTTCAGGCGTACCTCGCCCATAAGGTTTGCCTGATCGGCGGTTTCGCCACCAATATCGTCCACGACAAGCAGGTGTTCCGCGTTCTGCACCGTCCCGAGACCACGGCACTCCTCACCGAGAAGGAAGCAGCGTTGGTCAAGGACTGCATCCCCTTCACCGCCTTCCTTGACCCTGCCGAGATCGACATCGACGAAGTGAAGGCGAACCCCGCGCGCTGGGTGTTGAAGCCCAGCGACGGATACTGCAGCAAGAACGTGACAGTTGGCCACGACTGCGACGCCGAAACCTGGGCGAAGATCATTGACGAGAGCCTTGCCCAAACCATGGGAACCTCGCAGCGCTTCCTGGTTCAGGAATGCTGCGAGCTGTACAAAACGGCCACCGTACCGCTGTACGGCAAGGACGAGGATTTCACGGCCCAGCCCGTCATGTTCAACAATCTCACTGGCCTGTACCTGATGGGCGGCCGTTTCTCGGGCGTGTTCAACCGCCTGGGGCCCGGCGCCATCATCATGGGTCGCAAGGGTGGCGTGACCTCGGCAACCGTATGGGTTGACATCGACATGCCGGCAGCGGCCGAATAATCGCGAGCCGAAACGATGGAACAGCCTTTGGCGCGAAGGGGCGGCTTTCAAGCCGTCCTTCAAGCGGTTGGAACCTTGTGCGTGGCGCTTCTGCTGCTGGCAAGCGGCTTTCTGGCATGCGTTCTTCCGCCCACCGCAAAAACGCTCGCGCTGCAAACCGCCCAACCAGACGCACGCACGGCATTCACCGTTAACGACCTGGCCAACGTAGCCGATGCCACGCGCGACTATTCCTTCGGCTCGCATGACCGCGCGTCCCTGGTTCATGCCATCGCGGTTGCGAACCACAACGCCCAAGAACGCGGGAAAGCCACCGGGAAAGCGCAGATTGGCGCCCCGAACCTTGACGGTGTTGACACCAACGATCAGCAGCAGGTGGAAGCCGCATTCGCGCACGCAACCGAGCGCTGCGTTTACAGCGACGATGCCATCAGCCATCTTGACGACTGCTATTCCGTGGCGGTGAGCGCCTACGCGCTTGTTGCCGTCGCGCTGATCCTTACCGTCGCCTCGCTTGCCACCATGCGCTCGCGCGTTGGCGCCGCACGAGCCCTCACCCGCGCCGGGACCGGCATCGTCGCATTGTTCGCGGTAGCGGGGATCTGGGCGGCCATCGACTTCGACGGGCTGTTCACCGTCTTCCACGAACTGCTTTTCTCGCAAGGCAACTGGACCTTCGCCAGCGATTCGCTTTTGATCTGCGCCTTGCCAACTGAATTTTGGGTGGGAATGGGAGCTGTCTGGCTCACAACCAGCACCATCGCTTCTATACTGTCAATCTTGGTCGGAAAATCGCTGACGAAGCCCCGTGGCGCACGTCAAGCTTCCACCAACCGATGAAACAACGCCGCAGCATGTTTCAGCCTGCGGCTAAGCACGACGGAAAGAGAGTCTTCATGACCGATCAGCAGAAAGTGCGCGTCCGCTTCGCGCCGTCGCCTACCGGCCGCCTCCACATCGGCGGCGCCCGCACCGCGATCTTCAACTGGGCTTTCGCCCGCGCTAAGGGTGGCGACTTCATCCTGCGCATCGAGGACACCGACCCCGAGCGTTCCACCGAAGAGAACGTGCGCATCATCGTCGACGCCATGAAATGGCTCGGCCTTGACTGGGACGAGGGCCCCGAGGTTGGCGGCCAGTACGGCCCCTACTTCCAGATGCAGCGCATGGACACTTATAAGGAAGCCCTTGAGATCCTGAAAGAGCGCGACGCCGTGTACCCCTGCTTCTGCACGAAGGAAACGCTTGACGCCAAGCGCGCCGAAGCCGAGAAGAACGAGGGCGGCTATGCCGGCTACGACCGCACCTGCCGCGTTCTTTCCAAGGAAGAGGCTCAGGCACGCATCGACGCAGGCGAGCCCCATGTTTGGCGCCTGAAGGTACCCGAGAACCACGGCCCCATCGAATTCGAGGACGCCGTGTACGGCCACGTGTCCTTCCCCGCCGACGTCATGGACGACATGATCCTGGTTCGCACCGACGGCAGCCCCACCTACAACTTCGCCGTTGTCTGCGACGACACCAACATGCAGATCACGCACGTCATCCGCGGCGATGACCACCTGTCCAACACCCCGCGCCAGATCCTTATCTACGAGGCGCTGGGTCGCCCGGTTCCGCAGTTCGCGCATCTGTCCATGATTTTGGGCGCCGACGGCAAGAAGCTCTCGAAGCGCCACGGCGCAACCAGCGTCGAGGAGTACCGCGATCGCGGCTACCTGCCCGATGCCATGGTCAACTTCCTGGCACTGCTGGGCTGGTCGCTTGACGGCGAAACCACCATCATCAGCCGCGACGAGCTGTGCCGTGCATTCGATCTTGACCGCATCACCAAAAAGGACGCCGTTTTCGACGAGACGAAGCTGGACTGGATGGACGGCGTGTACATGCGCGAACTCAAGCCCGCCCGCTGGACCGAGATCGCAAAGCCCTGGCTTGCCGAGGCAGTTGCCCTGGGCAAAAGCGTCCAACCCGGCGTGAACGTCATCCCCACACCGAACCCCTCCGACCCGAACGCGCCTCAGCCCGAACCGCTGGTCGTTTCCGACGAAGCCCGCGAGGCCGCCGCTGCGCATGTTCAGCAGAACCTGGCTTGGTTCGAGCAGATCTACCCTCTGCTTGCCGAGCGCCTCAACCGCTTGGACGAGATCCCCGAGAAGATCGCGTTCATGTTCTGGGGTCCCAACGTCCGCCTGGATGAGAAAAGCTCCAAGAAGGTGCTGCTGAAGGACGGTGCCCGCGCTGACGAGGCGCTGCGCGCTTGCCGCGACATCCTTGCCGACGAGGCCAACGAGTGGGAAGCCGAGTCGCTGCAAGAGAAATGCCGCACTTTGTGCGAACCGCTGGACATGAAGGCGAAGAACCTGTTCCAGCCCCTGCGCGTTGCCGTTTGCGGCAACATGGTCTCGCCGCCGCTGTTCGAGAGCATCGTGCTTATGGACCGCGCGGACGTGCTTGCCCGCATCGATGGGATCCTTGCGAACATCTTCGCGTAATGAATGACGGGCGCCGCTTCTGCGGCGCCCTTTCTGTTGAAAGGACACTATCATGATGGATCCGAACATCTCACTTGAAGAGGCCCGCGAATTCTTCAAGAACGACCACTTCGCAACCGAAGCCTGCGGCTGCCGCGTCGTCGAGGCCGGTCCCGGTCATGCCGTTTGCGAGTTCGATATCGAAGAGAAGCACCTCAACGGTTTCGGTGGCGTCATGGGCGGCGCCATCTTCACGCTGGCCGACTTCGCCGTTGCCATTGCCAGCAACATCGGCGAAGAGCCTTCTGCCTGCGTCGTTTGCTCAATCCAGTTCATAAAGGGCGCGAAGGGCGATAAACTGATCGCAACGGCTTCGACCGACCGATCCGGCCGCACGCTTGGGTTCTACACCATCAACGTGGTGGACAACCTGGGCACGAAGGTGGCGAAGATGACCGCCACGTGCAGCCGTAAACCGAAGGCGTAACGACGAGCACGCCGTGATAGGGCTTTCACGAAAGTTCGACAGTTGTAGGTTTGATAGCAGCCGATGCCGACATGAGCGCCGGCCTTCGAACAAAGGAGCAGCCATGAAGATCAACGTCCCGCTTGAAAATGGGCTTTTACCCGACCGTTTCGGCAAGCATGCCGCCAGCGAGTACCGTACCGAGAACTTCCCCACTCGCTCGTTCCCTATTTCTGTTGAGGACGTTCCTGCGAACACGAAATCCATCGCGCTTGCATTCGTCGACTTCGACGCCATTCCCGTGGGCGGATTCTGCTGGATTCATTGGCTAGCCTGCGATTTCGCGCCCGACACCACGCTCATTCCCGAGAATGCCAGCGCAAGCGGCGAAGTTGCTTGCACGCAAGGCGCGAACTCCAACTGGTCGCCCATGTCCCACGGCTCAAGCAACCCCGCCGTATTCAACCGCTACTGCGGACCGCAACCGCCCGACAAGACGCATTTCTACACCCTTGCCGTATATGCGCTCGATACGAAGCTCGACCTGCCCGAAGGCTACTACCTGAACGAGTTCCGCCGCGCCATCGACGGGCACGTGCTTGCCAAGACCACGCTTGAGATTCCCAGCCGCTCGTAAAGGTTGGGATGGCCTACGAGCGGCTGACGCTTGAATCGTGGCCGCATGTAAATCAGGCAATCTTGTTCACCAACCGATTTCACTAAAGCCGCGACTCGCTGAGCTGCGGCTTTAGTACGGTCGCTAATCGGCCTGTGACTTTGCGCCGTCATCGCCGTCGCTGAAGGTTACCAACACCAACATCCCCACCATCAAAATCAGGCCGATCCAATCGGCACCGGTGAAGACCGTCCCCAAAAGCAATGCCGAGAACATCATCGCGCTGGCAGGCTCCACTGCGCCAAGCAGGCTGCCGGTGATCGAACCGACCAGCGACACGCCGCGCAAGTAGAGCCAAAACGACAGGAAGGTGCCCAAAAACGTCAGACCGCCGATCAACGCCAACCAACCCCGCGCATCAAGCAAAGCAGCCTCGGCAACGAACGTCTGCGGGCCCATCGCGGTGAGATAAACAACGGTCGACAGCACGAACGTGATTAGCATGCCCACCGCCGTAACCGGGAAGCTGCCGAACTTCTCGAACAGATGCGCATGGCGCGGCACCAGCACGTAAACGGCAACCGAGAACGCATTGAGGATACCCCAGAACAGGCCCGCGGCAGGCAAAACCAGTGTGGTGGGATCGCCCTGGGTTGCGATGAGGAACGTTGCCACCAAAGCAAGGACAAGGCCCGCCGCCTCGATCGCGCGTGGGAGCCTGCGGCCAACAAGACACGTGTACAGCATCACGAACACGGTTCCCAGCATTTGCAGAACAGTCGCGGTTCCCGCGTTGGTGAGCGCGACAGCCGTCATGCAGGCGAACTGATCGACGAACAGGCACAATCCGAAAACAAGCAGCGCGATCTTAGTGACCTTCGTACACGTGGCCATTCGGTTGAGCACTGCACGACGCGCGACGAAAATCGCGGCGAAGAACGCGACGCCTGCGAAGAACGAACGCACCACCGTAGAGAACAGCGGCGTGATGCCGTACGTTGCGAACAGAAATTGAGCGCACGTTCCCGATACGCCCCAAAGCCCCGCGCCGACAACCCCTGAAATGAACCCGGCTATGAAGCGACGGCGCGCATCGAGGTTATGAGACATGGTTCGCTCCGGCTTGTTCGCTGTCGCTGCGGTCTAGCAGACCGCGCTCGGCGACAGAGATGCAGCCGCTGCCATCCCACTCGGGAATGAAACTCTCTTTTGCGGCGGGACCCTCCTGCCAGAAATAGTCTTCCATGCCAATCGAATCTGCGTAATCCAGCAGGCGCTCATATTCCTCGTTGGGCACGGTTTCGCCCAAACGTGGATACCTCGCAAGAACGCGCTGCGCACGAACATCGCCTTCTTCCGCACGCGATGCAAGAACAGGCGTGTACTGGTTCATGACAGATACCAGCACGTCATCGCCGTAACGCTCGTGGAGTAATCTCAAAGTGCGCTTCGAATCCTCCAGGCCGCCGGGCAGCAGCAAATGACGCACAACAACGCCACGCGTCATCCGCACTTGGTCGCGATATTCGTCGAACTTGGGAGCGCCGATGGTTTCGACCATGGCATCAAGCGCGCAGACGGCCACTTCAGGGTAGTCGGACGCATGTGAATATGCCTGAGCCACCTGGCCGCTGGCGTACTTGAAGTCGGTAAGGTAAATATCAACCGTGCCTTTCAGCGCGTTGATGGCCTGAAAACGTTCGTAGCCCGACGTATTCCAAGCAACCGGAAGCGCCAACCCGCGCCCACGAGACACCCGCACCGCCTCGCGGATCTGCAACGCATAGTGCGTCGGCGTGACGCAATTGATGTTGAGCGCGCCCTGGGTTTGCAGCTCAAGGAAGATATCAGCCAAGCGATCGATGGTCACGTCGATACCGAACTCGCCTTCGGCGATCGTCGCGTTTTGGCAGTACACGCAATGAAGCGGGCAGTTCGCGAAGAACACCGTACCCGAACCCGACTCGCCCGACAGCGGCGGCTCTTCCCAATAATGAAGGGCAGCGCGCGCTACACGGATTGTGTCGTCGGCCCCGCAAACACCGCGCCTGCCCGCCGCACGATCGGCGGCGCACAGGCGCGGGCAAAGGTTGCAGGGTGAAAAGCACAGGCTTCCAACCTGCGCTGGGAAATCAGCAGCAGCCATGTTGATGGCTGTGGTCATGGCCGCAGCCGCACTCACGATCGTGACCGCAGCCGCACTCGTGGTCGTGGCCTGCGTAATCGTCGTAATCGTCGAAGTCGTACGGGGCATCGTAGTTATCCTCGTAGAACTCGTCGTCCTCGTCATCCAGATGGGCGTCGGTACTGTAGTAATCGGCCGCACGCGACCAGTCAAGACCAGCCTCGCGCACCTCTCCCTCTTCGCGATACAGCAGCGCAAGCGCAGAAGGAGCCATGTCAACGCCGCCGATGACGGCCAGCAGCTCGAGAACGCGCATGCAAGCTTCAAGCTGCGGAAGAACCAGGTCGATATCGTCAGCCGTGCTCATTGCGGCGGCAAGCTCGCCAATGAACATCTCGACGGTGTACGTGCCGCTGAAGCGCTTCTCGGCAACCGCGGAAAGAACCTGATCGGCGTGAGGGGAAGCCGCACCGGCGCGACCCTCAAGCTCGACCTCGGATGCGGGGTCGTTCTGAACGGCGCGGAACAGCGCATCGGCCTCGATAGCGGCGACGATCTGGGCGGCAACCTGAACGGAAAGCGCGGCGCGGGCCATCTGAGCGCTGCCTGCAGCGCCGGTGATCTGAGCATTGCCGGCAAGAAGCTCGAGCACGGCAGTTGCGTCATCGATGTCGGCCTTCTCGCCTGCAACGAAGCATGCGATGTTCTCGATGTCGGCGAATGCGTCCTGAACCGCCGTGTCCAAAACAACGATAGGAGCCTCGACGGGACGAAGATCGTTCACCATGGCAACCGCGGAAAGCTCACGTGCAAACGTGGGCGTGGTCGGCGACAAGTCGATGAGCAAAGCCCTGCTTGCCGCGCGCTTGACGATGCCGTCGGTTCCGAAATACGCATCCTCAAGAGCCGTGGTGCTGGTGAAATACGTGATGACTACTTCAGCATCCTCGACGATGTCCTCGGCGAACCAACCAGCAGCATCCAAAATGCGGCGAACGTGCGCGCCAACGGTGTCATTGCCTGCGTAGAAATAAGCGGCCATGCGAAATCACATCCCAACGTGAAAGAGATAACAAAACAATGCGAAGCGGAAGCGGTCTTGACTATGCGCTGGCGACTGCCCCGCCATCAAGCGCTGCCAACCGCCGCGCCGCGATCGAGCAGCCTACTGCTTGCGAACCCTGCGCGCGATACGGTCGGAAACCGTGGTGTTCTCACGCGAGTCATGGCCCCAGAAAACCATTGCCAACATGCCCGGACCCACATGCGAGCCGATAACCGGACCCACATTCGCATCAAGGAAGTAGATGCTGTCGTCGACCTTGCGCAGCTCGTCCTTCAGACGTTCGGCATCCTTGGGGCAGTCGGCCTGGCCGATAACGACCATCTTGCTGGAGCCGTCGTCGATGGCGTTCTTCAAATAGAACTCGACCATCTGGCGAATGGCCTTCTTACGGCCGCGCGCAACACCTGTAAGCCCCAGCTTGCCGTCAAGAGAAATATCAAGCATGGGCTTCACATCAAGCTTGCTGCCCGCGAACGCAACCGAAGACGGAATGCGCCCGCCGCGTTTCAGCGCATCAAGCGAGTCAAGCGTGAACATCTCGTTCACGTAGAAGCGCGCCTCTTCCGCCCATTCAACCAGCTCAACGGCGGTAAGACCGTGGTTTCGCTGATTGATGGCCTCATACACCAACAGCGCCTCGGCGATGGATGCCAAGCGCGTATCGACGATGTACAGCTCGGCGTCGGGGTGCTCGGCGATCAGCTGATCGCGCACGAGGACCGCGGTGTTGTACGTTCCCGAAAGCTGGCTTGAGAAGCACAGGAACACGGTGGGGACGCCGCTTTCGATTGCACGTGAGAACGTCTCGTGGAAGGTCGTGATGGGGATCTGCGCCGTGGTGGGCATCTCACCCTTGCGCATGCGCCCGTAGAATTCCTTCGGGGTGATGGTTTGATACAGGTCGTCAAGCTGCTCGCGGTTACCCATGATGTAGGGGAACTGCAAAAGCTCGACACCTGGAACGTCGATCAGCTCGAACGGAAGATCGCACGTGGTGTCGACGATGAGGTTGCATTTGATATCCGTAGGCATGATTCCCCCTTCAGATGGTTAATCGATGCCGCGCAAACGCTTGGCAAGGTCGCGACGACGCTCGTACAAGCCGCGCTCGAGTCCCACCGGGTACGTATGGGGGTTCATGATGCGCTTCTGGGTTTCGTCAAGGGTGGCCAAGCCCTCTTTGACAAAGCCGCGCGCTGCCATGGCGTCGCGCGTTTCAGGGGCAAGGACAACCTGGCCAGCGCGGGCAAGCGGCTCAAGCAGGCTCTTGTAGGTCTTTCCCGCCAGGTTCTTCTGACGAAGCTCGTCAAAGGGATCAACGATGGTTTCGCCCTTCTCGATGCCATGGTTGACGTCGAATACCATATCGCCCGCGATCTTGCCGTCTTCGTAGAAGTAACGGCGCACGTCAAGGACGCCGGGCGTGGTGAGCTTCGTGGCCGAGCCGGTGATCTTCAGGTGGTCAACCCAGTCCTCGCCCGGCTTGCGCGTGGCGGACAGCTTGTAAACGCCGCCCAGCGTGGGCTGATCGTATGCGGAAGCAAGCTTGGTGCCAACGCCCCACGAAGCGACGACCGCGCCTTCGTCGCGGATCGAGCGAATAAGGTACTCGTCAAGGTCGTTCGAAAGAACGACGCCGCAATCAGTGAGGCCGGCCTCGTCAAGCATGCGGCGTGCCATCTTGCATTCCCATGCAAGGTCGCCCGAGTCGATGCGGATGCCCGAAAGGCGCTCGCCGCGCTCACGCATCTCAAGACCAACGGTGATGGCGTTCTTGATGCCCTGCTCGACGTCGTAGGTGTCAACCAGCAACACGCAGTTGGTGGGGAACGACTTCGCGTAGGCGCGGAAGGCGGAAAGCTCGTCGGGGAACGACATCACCCACGAATGCGCATGCGTGCCCGAAACGGGGATGCCATACTCCTTGCCCGCAAGGACGTTCGACGTGGAGGCGCAACCGCCGACGACGGCAGCGCGCGAGGCCCAAAGGCCGCCAATGCCCTGAGCACGGCGAAGGCCGAACTCAGCCACGGGGGACTCGGCCGCCTGGCAGATGCGCGCAGCCTTGGTGGCAATGAGCGTTTCGAAGTTCACGCAGTTCAGAAGCGGTGTTTCAATAAGCTGGCACTCAAGGATGCTGCCCTTCACGCGAACGAGCGGCTCGTTGGGGAACACGATGGTTCCCTCGCGAACGGCGTCGATGTCGACCGTCAGCTTGAAGTCGGCCAGATAATCAAGGAATCCCTGCTTGAAAAGCTTTCCACCGCCAGGAGCGGAAAGGCCTGCAAGATACTCGATGTCCTGCTCGCTGAACGTGCAAGTTTGCACGAGCTCGGCCAACTGATCCATACCGCAGGCAACCGCATAGCCGCCCTTGAACGGGTAGTCGCGAAAATACATATGGAAGCACGCCTCGGTGTCGGCCATGCCGTGCTCCCAGTAGCCCTGCGCCATGGTGATCTGGTACAGGTCGGTGAACAATGCGTAATCGATGGTCATAAGATCTCTTCCTTTTCCGTCGCGGTTTCCCGACGGCGTCTCTTCCATCAAGCTATTCCAGCAAGCAGACGGACGGCTATTCGGCCATGCCCGAATACTTGGGGTCGTCTTCGTCGGCAGGCAAGATCACGACCCAGGGCTTGCCCTTGCGGGTGATGACCGCTTCTTCGCCGTTATGGTACACCTCGGACATGATTGCCTTGATGTTATTCTGGGCTTCCTCGATATCGATGGACAGCAAAGCCATGGCTCTCCTTTACCTAGCTAAACGAATCAAACGCGACCCTACGCCAGCAGCCGATCGCATGCATGACGAACGATACGAACGAGCGGGGTTACTGGTCATTCGCCGGCGCATGACCCTGATCAGGTTTCTTGCCCTGGCCGCCTTGGCCGTTGCCGCTGGAACTGCTGCGACGGCGGCGGGGACGCCTGCCCGGCTGCGCGGATGCGGGCTTGCCGGCGCCCTCGGCAGAATCGGATGCCTGCGGACGTGCATGCTGCGCTGCGCCCTTACCCGACTGCTGCGCATGCTGCTGACCCTGCGAAGAACCCTCGCGAGAACGAAGCGCGGACGACTTGCGGCCCGGCGCCACCGATCCCTGTGCGCCGCCTGCGGGCCTTTGACCCTCGTTTTGCGCATGTGTCTCGGGGCTCCTTTGAGCCTGAGCGCCCTTCGATCCCGAACCGCTGCTGCGACGACGACGGGTGCGGCCGCCGTTTGAAGGAGCGGAGCCCTCAGCCTTGGAGCCGTTCTGCTTGGACGCGCCCTGCTTAGGTGCTGCGGTTTCCTGCTGCTTCTCGGCTGCGGGGCGCTGACGACGGTTGGGGCACTGACCCTGCTTCACGGACGGGCGCTTCGCCTCGGTCTCGGTAGCAGGTGCCTCCACCGTGCTGGTGGTTCCGTCGACGCCGACCTTGGTGGAGCGGCGGCGACGCTGCTTGTGCTGAATAGGCGCGGGTTCGCTTGCCTGCTGTTGTTTGCGCGAGCGACCGCCGGAGCGGCTTTGACCCGACTGCTTCTTCCCGGGTTTGCCCGAACCGACGCGACGCACCTCGGTGGGGTCGGCAAGGGTGTCCTTCTCGGTAAGCTGCGAGGTAAGCAGCGATGCGGCGCCCAGGCGATCCTCTTCCTTGGCGGCATGTGCTGCTTCCCAGGCCTCTTCGCCTACGGCATTCGGACGCGAGGAATCGCCGATGGTGTCCATGTCGGCCAGCGGGACGCTGACAGGCTTCTCGTCCTCGACCAAGATCGAGACGGTTTCGCGAGGAACGTCCAAATCGACGACCTTGCCCTCGCCCACCGGCGTTTTCACCTTGGCATTCTTCTTGGGAGCGCGGCCATGGAAGTCTTTGTAGGCGTCGAATTCGTAACGCAGGCAGCACATAAGACGGCCGCACAAGCCCGAGATCTTCTGAGGGTTAAGGGAAAGCCCCTGCTCTTTTGCCATACGGATGGAGACGGGGTTGAACTCGCCGCCAAGCCTGCGGCAGCACAGTTCCTGACCGCAGTGGCCGATGCCGCCGACCATGCGAGCCTCGTCGCGCACGCCGATTTGCTTCATGTCCACGCGCACGCGGAAGCGCGAAGCCAGATCGCGCACCAGATCGCGGAAGTCGATGCGATCTTCGGACTCGAAGAAGAACACGGCCTTGTCACCATCGAACAGGAACTCGACGGCAACGGGGTTCATGTCAGGGGCTTTTTCTGCGGCGAGCTGGCGGAAGATCGGCAGTGCCTCGCGGCTTTTCACCTCAAGCTCTTCAGCACGGGCGATGTCTTCATCCGTTGCCAGACGACGTACGGGCTTGAGCGGGGATTTCAGCTTGGACACCTGATCGTGGGTGGCCTCGAACACCGGCTCGTCGACATGACCGAACTCAAGGCCGCGAGCAGTAAGCACGACGACGGCGTCATCGGTGACAAGATCGAGATCGCGGGCGTCGAACCACAGGGTTTTGGGATTGCAAGCAAGTCTAACAGGCGCTATGCGAACCATACAGTGCCTCTTTCATTTCGAAGAACAGCGCATCGATGCACGTTTCGGAGGATACATTATAGTCGAGGGCCGAATTGCAGCGCTCGATTGCGGCGAAAGCGCGGGTCAAACGCGCTTCGTCCGTATGGACAGCGGCGTCCACGATTTGATCGCGGACGTCCACGTTGATAATGAGATCAGGCGTTCCCGCGCATGTGATGAGCACGTCGCGAAGGAACGAACCGGCAATGGAAGTAAGCTGGCGAAGCGACTCGCGCGTCTCGGCGGAAAGGGCACGCTTGTTGCGCGCCTCGATCTGACGGATGGCGGACTTCGCCAGGAAGTCGGCATTCTCGGCAAGCTCGGCCTCTTGCTGCGCACGAACCGTGTCAAGCGGGGCTTTCACCTGAACAACCAGGTCGCGAGCCGATTGGATGATGTCCCACGAATCGGCGTTGCGCAGCGAGCACGCCGCCGCAAGGACGTTGCGGCGAAACTCCATGCGCTCGTTCGAACGCGAGAAAGCGACGGCGCGCTCGATGGATCCGTCGCAGGCTTCAAGCGCCATCTTGGCAACCTCAAGCTCGACGCCGGTGTTCTGAGCCACCATTTTCGCGGCCTCATTGGCCGGGATGATGCGGAACGGCACGACCTGGCAACGCGAGACGATGGTGGGAAGCACACTTTCACGCGACGAGGCGAGCAGGATGAGCACCGCGTCTTCGGGCGGCTCCTCGAGCGTTTTCAGGAACGCATTGGCCGCAGAATCGGACATGCGGTCGATGCGACTGAGAATGTAGATCTTCTTGTTAGCCTGAATGGGCGCAAGCGTCACGTCAGAGACGACATCGCGCACCTGCTCGACCAGATACTGACCGTTCGCGCTTTCGGGCTGATAGAAATGCACGTCGGGGTGCTTGCGGCGTTCGATGCGATGGCAAACGTCGCAGGTGTCGTCGCCGCCCTTGGCGCACAGAAGCGCCTTTGCAAGCGCGAAAGCCGCCTGCGATTTGCCCGAACCTGCCGGCCCGCAGAACAGATACGCCTGCGACACGCGGCCGGAAGCCACACTGGTGCGCAGGAAATCGCGAACCTGCGGCTGCCCGACAACCCTATCGAATACGTCCGCCATTTAAGCGTCGCCGCCCTTCCCATCAAGAGAGCCAAACGGGACAAGCGACAGATCGAACGTCGGGAACAGATCGATGATCTGCGCGAACACCGCGCGAGCCGTGTCGGACTTCTTTCGCGAAGTGACAACTGTACGGAAGCGCTCGGGAAAACGCTGCGCCGAGTCGGCGTAACCCTGGGCCACGCGGGTATGGAAATCGACACCCGCAAGCTCAAGGCGGTCGGCTTTCCTTCTGCTTGTTGCGCGTGCGAGGCCCACCGAGGCATCAAGGCCCGTGGTCATGAACAGCGTACGTGCGGGAACCGTGCCCTGGCAAGCAAGCTCATTGACGAAATCAACCGATGCACGGTCGATGCCGCGGCCGAATCCCTGATAAGCGACGGTGGAGTCGATGAATCGATCGCAGATGACGACGGCTCCGCGTTCCAAAGCGGGCTTCACAACCTGGGCGACAAGCTGAGCGCGGGCAGCCTCGTAAATGAGCAGCTCGCAAACATCGGAGATCTCGTCGTGCGCCGGGTCGAGCACCAACCTGCGCAAGCTTTCGCCAACGGACGTGCCGCCCGGTTCGCGAAGCTGAACCACGTCGAAACCTTGGGCCTTCAGCTGCTGGACGACGAAGCCCATATGCGTGGTTTTGCCCGCACCGTCACCGCCCTCGAACGTGATGAACACGCCCGAAGCGGCCGTCTTCGAAGCCTCGTTTTCATTTTCGCCTTTGAAAGCCATGGTCTCGCTTCACCGTGATGGGTTGGTGGTTGCCGCCTTGATCGCGCGAGTCAACATAGTGCGCGACGATCAGCGATTCTTCATTATAACCCGCACGACAAAGCAAGGCAGAAGCGTCGTATGGTCAGCCACGATTTAACCAGATGCGCGGCTTTTCGCCGGCGCATCCGCAAGACGATTTTCGCCTGAAGTTTTTACAGCTCGCCCATTTTGCGATCAAGCAGCTTCCGGGGATCGACTATGTGCTTTCCCACCGCCATCTCTTTCGGGCTGAAACCAAGGGCCAGGCCCACGAGCTGCGGAAGATGAAGCGTCGGCATGGTGATGTCGCGGTCCTGCTTCTTCTGGGCGTCGTGCTGCCACATATCGAGCGCCATATGGCAAAGCGGGCACGGCGTGACCAAGCAGTCGGCACCCGCGTCCTTAGCGGCCAAGCAGCTGGCGCCGTTAGAGAGCAGCGCCTCGCGCTCGGCCGGATAGATGCTGTGGAAACCGCAGCAGGCCAAACGCTGGCTGAACTCGGTGTTATTGGCTCCAAGCGCCTCGGCAAGGGCCTCCATGGAATGCGGGTTACGCGGGTCCTCGAAACCCATGACATCGGGCGGCATGAGGATGTGGCAGCCGTAGAAGTTGGCGACCGACAGGTTCTCAAGCGGGCGCACCACGTGGCGGCGAAGCTCGTCAAGTCCGTACTCGCGCTCGTCGACGAGCACCCACAGGTAGTGCGTGACCTCGGCCGTGCCCTTATATTCAAGCCCGATTTCAGCAAGGGCCTCGTTCACCTTCGCGCGCAGGGCGGCATCCTCATAGAGGCGCTTCTTCGCGGTGCGCAGCATGAGCGTGCACGTGTTGCACACGGTGAGAATGCGGTCGAAGCCGGCGGCCTCGGCCAGCGCGATATTGCGGGCGTTGACGGCTACGCCCAGAAAGTCGTCGATGTCCTGGATCTGGGCCGCACCGCAGCACGTCCAACCCTCGATCTCCTGAATCTCTATGCCCAGACGCTCGCAGGTTTTCAACGTGGCGATCTTAAGCTCGCTTGCCGCGGACTCCAGCGTGCAGCCCGGGAAGAACGCGTAACGATGCTTAGCCATGGTTCACCTCGTCGTCCTGGCCCTTGGAAAGGTTCTGGGAGAACTCGTACAAACGGCGCACGTCCTCGATGCCCTTCACTGGGCGCGGCATGTGCAGCGGGTTCATCTTGCCGGCCAGCACCATGCGCATCGCGAACGGCGTGCGAGTAAGAACGGTCTTGACCAGGCCCTCGGTGCGAAGCGCCAGCATGGTCTCGTTGAGCAGGCCTGTCCTTTTGACGTCCCCGTAGAAGGACAGAGCATGACGCGCGCCCTCGGAGTTCGTCTGCCCCATCTCGATGGCGCGGCGACGCAGGTAGCTGATCTCCTCGGCCACGGGGATGCCCTTCGGGCACTTCGACGTGCATTGCTGGCAGTGAATGCACTTCCACAGGTTGTTCTGAAGGGCAGCCAGCACGCGCGCGCCACGATTGCCATCGCGGCTGTCGCGCTCGAAGCGGTAGGCTTTGTTCATAGCCGCGGGAGGTAGGTACGTGCCATCGTCGTAAGCCAGCTCACGACACTCCGAGACGCAGCTGCCGCAAAGAATGCAATCGGCAGGCTTGGCGATGAGGTGGAAGTCCTCGGGCGACTGCAGGTGGTCATGGCGACCCTCATGCGGGCACATCCAACCCTGCACCTTTTTCATCTTGTCGCCTACCCCGTCGAAATCAACGACCAGATCGCGCACAACGGGCAGATTGTTCAATGGCTCGAGGGAAAGCTCGTCGGTGCCGAACGTGTCCAACAGCGAATCGAGTTGGGTCTCGCAGGCAAGGAACGCGCTGCCGTTGACCTGCACCGCGCAGCTACCGCAGATGGCGTGGCGACATGCGCTGGTGAAGCAGAGCGTCGGATCTTGCTGCTCGCGGATCCTAGTGAGGCACCCGAGCAGGGTGTCCTTGGCGTAGGGCAGCTCGTAACGCTGTCTGAACGAGCGTTCGCCGTCGAAGCGGCGCACATTGAAGACGATGGTTCTTTCGGCGGCCATCAGTACGTCCTTTTCTCTGGCGGGAACTTCGTCACCGAAACGGGGCGGTAGTCGATCGAATAAGACCCGTCCTTTGCAAGCGATACAAGGGTATGGGCCAAGAAGCGCTCGTCATCGCGCTGGGGGAAGTCCTCGCGCGAATGCGAACCGCGGCTCTCCTTGCGGGCGCGGGCACCCATGCAGACGGCCTTGGCGATCTGCAGGATGTTACCCAGCTCCACGTAGTTCATGAACGCCTGGTTGTAGATCTTGGAGGGGTCGCCGATCGAGGCATCAGCATAGGCGGCTATGCACTCGTCGACGACGGCCTCAGCGGCCGCCATCCCCGCCTCGTCGCGGAAGATTCCCACGCCGTTCCACATGGCCTCGGCCATGCGGTCGCGGATGGCGAAAACGGACTCGCCGTCTTTCTTGCCGCGCATGGCATCGAAGCGCTCGGTCCATTGCCGGTTTAGCTCGTCGAGGCGGTCTGCAGCCGGAAGCTCGCGGCGGCGCGCCGTGTCGGCGGCGCCAATACCGGCCTGCCTACCGAAGAAGACCACCTCGGACACGGAGTTGCCGCCCAAGCGGTTGGCTCCATGGACGCTGATGCAGCTGCACTCGCCCGCGGCGTGCAGGCCGTCGACAGCCGTTGCGCACGTGCGGAAGTCGACGACGTCGATGCCACCCATCATGTAGTGGTTGGAGGGGCGGATAGGCACCGGGTCGGTGGCCATGTCCACACCCTCGAAGGAAAGCGCCAGCTCGCGCACCTGCGGCAGGCGCTCCATGATGCGCTCGGCGCCAAGATGGCGAAGGTCCATGAGGACGTAGGACCCCATACCCTCGCCGAAACCGCGGCCTTCCCTGATCTCGGTCTCGATGGAGCGGGCCACCAGGTCGCGAGGGCCGAGCTCCATTTTCTCGGGGGCGTAGCGCGCCATGAAGCGCTCGCCCTGATTGTTGATGAGGTAGCCACCTTCGCCGCGGCACGCCTCAGAGAGCAGCACGCCCGTGGAAGCCAAGCCCGTGGGATGGAACTGCACGAATTCGGGGTCTTTGACAGGCACACCCGCACGCAGGCACGCCGCCACGCCGTCGCCGGTCATGTTAGTGGCATTGGTGGTGCGACTCCAGTACACGCGGCCGAAGCCGCCGGCGGCGATGACGACCGCCTTGGCTCGAAAGGCCTCGATCTCGCCGCGGCGCAGGTCAATGGCCACGACGCCCTGAACGCCGTCCTGATCACGGGCGATGTCCAGCAAATTCATCTCATCCAGGAACTCGACGCCGTTCTTCAGGCAGTTCTCATAGAGCGCGTGCAGCACCACGTGACCGGTCTTGTCAGCCGAGTAGCAGCAGCGCGGATGGCTCGCACCGCCGAAAGGACGCTGCGCGATGCGGCCCTTCTCGTCGCGCGAGTACGGCACGCCCATGCCCTCGAGCTCGAGCACCAGATCGGGCATGCCCGACACGAAGAACTCCACTGCGTCCTGGTCGGCAAGGAAGTCGCTTCCCTTGACCGTGTCGTAGAAGTGGCTCTCGATGGTGTCGGTCTCGTCGCGGTAGCCCAAGGCCGCGTTCATGCCGCCCTGGGCCGCGCCGGTGTGGCTGCGCGTGGGGAACACCTTCGTGAGCACCGCGACCGACAGGTCGCCCTGCTTGCTGGCGGCCAAAGCCGCCGACATCCCCGCACCGCCGGCGCCGACGATGACCACATCGTAAGTGCGCATCGGATTCCTTTCCTGTTTGTAAGCGAAACGGCGGCCACGGGCTTGAAGCCGCGGCCGCAGATCTAGGATTGCCCAGACTTGCTGCCAAGCCCGGGCAATCTATTATTCGTCGTCTTTCTTCGAAGCTGCAGCCTTCGTTGTCTTCGACTTGGCGGTTGACGTTTTGGCCTTCGTGATCGAAGCCTTCTTCGTTTTGCCCTTGGCAGCCGTCTTGCCCTTTTCTGTCTTGGACTCGTCCTTCTCTTTGCTTGGGCAATCGAAGTTCGGGCAGAGCTTCCACGGACCACGCGCAGTGGTGACGATGACCATGGGAGCACCGCATGCCTCGCAGGTTTCCTCGGTGGCCGTAAGCTTGCCGTACTGAGGAAGCGGATAGCTGGTATCGCATTCCTCGTAGTTCTCACAGCGGATGAAGCGCTTCAGCGTGCGCGGGTTCTTCTGCGCGATGAGCTTGCTCTCCTTGCCCATTGCGGCGCATGTGGGGCATGTGCCCACCACTACATCGGGCTCTTTGTTGGACTCGCAATTGGGGTCGATGCACATGACACGCGGCTTCGAGCGGAATGCCGTGACCTTAACCTGGGGCATGCCGCACGTAGGGCAAACCTCGGGGACCGATTCGATCTTGCCCTTCGGCAGCGGGTAGGTGACGTCGCAATCGGGCCACCCCGAGCAGCCGATGAACATCGACTTGGTTTTGTTCGAGGCCCTGATTTGCAGGTCTTTGCCGCACTTAGGACACTTGCCGACATAGGCGTCAGCCGCAACCGCGTCGGCAAGGGCGTCCTTGACCTCTTCCGCATGGGGAATGAGCTGATCGAGCTGACCTGCCAAAAGCGCACGAGAGTCGGCAACGACGTCGTCTTTGGTGGTTTTGCCGGCAGCGATATTGTTCATCTCTTGCTCGAGCTCGGCGGTCATCTCGGGATGCGTGATGTGCGGAGCGTACTTGTCAAGAGCATCGCACACTGCCATACCCAGCTGAGAAGGCTCAAGCGGGTCGTTCTGAACGTATTTGACGTCGTACAAGCGCTGGATGATGGAGTGGCGGGTGGACTTGGTGCCAAGCCCGAGCTTCTCCATTTCCTGAATGAGCTTGCCCTGGCTGTAACGCACAGGGGGCTCGGTCTGCTTCTTCGTGCAGGTGGCGCCGTTGAACGCGATGACGTCGCCCTCGGCCAGCTGCGGAAGCTGCTCGTCTTTCTTCAGGCCGTACGGATAGATGGCGCGGAAACCTGGGGAGACAAGCACATCGCCGCGCGCTGCGAACGATTCGCCAGCGACATCGAGGGTGACCTTGGTGCCCTCGACGATAGCCTCATCGGAAAGCGTTGCCAAGAAGCGACGCGCGATGAGGTTGTACAGCTTGTACTTCGAGGCGTCCATGTCGTCGGGCGTTGCCTTCGCCGTGGGATAGATGGGCGGATGGTCGGTGTCTTGCTGCTTGCCGCGCGTTGCCGTGATCTTGCCCTTCGAAAGGATCTTGCGGCAGTGCTCGGCATACGCCGGGTTGCCGGCGATGGTTTTGACGGTTTCCGCCAGGTTCAAGGACGGCGGATACACCGTGTTGTCGACACGCGGGTAACTGATGTAGCCGTCCATGTACAGGCTTTCGGCCAGACGCATGGTGCGCGCAGGGCTGATGCCTTCGGCTGCGGCGGCAGCCATGAGCGACGTGGTGTTGAAAGGAGCCGGCGGCTTGACGGTGCGCTTGCGCTTGGCGATCTCGCTTACGGTTGCGGTTTTCGCGCCATCGACGTGCGCCATGACGGCGTCTGCCTCGGCCTGGGTTTTGAAGCGAGCTGTGGCATGCGGCGCTTCGAAAGCGTCGTCACCCTGGCCGAACTTTCCTCGAATGACCCAGTAATCCTCGGGAACGAAAGCCATACGCTCGCGTTCCTTAGCAACGACCAGCGCAAGGGTCGGGGTTTGGACGCGGCCGGACGAGCGAACGTTTCCGTAACCGGCGAACTTCACCAACGTGAGGTAACGAGTAAGCGCAGCGCCCCAAATAAGGTCAATGTCCTGACGCGATGCACCGGCCTGAGCCAGATTGACGTCAAGTTCGACCAGGTTATTGAACGCGTGAGTGATTTCTTCTTTAGTGAACGCGGAGTAACGCGCACGGGAAACCGGCGCCGAGTCGTTCACTTCCTTGATGCACGAAAGCGCATCGGAACCGATGAGCTCGCCTTCGCGGTCGAAGTCGGTTGCAATGACGATGGAATCGGCCTTCTTCGCCAAGTTCTTAAGCGAGCGGATGATTTCCTTTTCCTTCGGCAGCTTCTCGATAGGTGCGTACACCAAATACGGAAGCGCCTCCATCTTCCATGACTTCAGCTCGATGCCATCAGCCAAGAACGGCTTGCGCTTGGATTTATAAGGAGGACGCGCAAGATTCGCGGGGATGTTTGCGGGAACGGCCTCGCCATCGACGGTGACGCCGCGCCAGCCGCCACGCTGCTTATAAACAAGCTGGGGCGTGAAGTCGGGTTCGAGGATGTGACCGCGCAAACCGATGGTCACCCATTCCTCGCCGGCAACCTCGAATCGGTACACCGGGGTTGAGTACACCTTGTCCTTCTTGGGCTTCGAGGTGCCCAGCAACGCAGCGATTTTCTCGGCTGCATCGTTTTTCTCGGTGACCACTAGCTTCATGCGATCTCTCCTGTTCGTCGATCGGTTTCCACGATCGTTCTTGTTCACACGGCGCCCAATTCGATTATTAACGTGTGGGGCTTCATACGGTTCTTCATGTCGGCTTGCCTGCACGCGGCTGATAACAACCGCCCGAGTTAAGGTTACGCAGGCAAAACTCGACTAAGCAGGCTTTAGCATACACGATTTCGGGTAGCCGACAATGAGATTGTCGCCCGCGGAACGATTCGTTTCCCAGGCGACATAATGCGTTGGACTGCTGTTAGAGCGTTGCTGGAGCTGCGGCTAATTGCCGTTTGATTCCCGTTGGACAGACGTTCGGTCATGCTGATTTCGACGCTGGTTGATCATGCTCTCAACCCCGTTCGCCATACCATGAGGAATGTACGTCATGCCCTCGAGATCGTCGGGAAGATAGTCGTACAAGCTTTGCGGATCCGTTTGCACGATGTCCTCCAACCTCGGAACAGCGCCCGCGCGCTGCTTCGCGCACAGCGCGTAAACGCAGGCGCCCTGCGCCGAGAGCTTCTCTTCATACAGCGTGTACGGATCGTCAGGGCGCGCCGCGCGGCAGTCGTCCGTCTTCCAGACAACATCGAAACCGGCGAGCTCAAGCTGGGCGAGTGAGTAAATGAACAGGGGCTCGCTGTCGGTTTTAAGCCAAAGCTCGCCGTCCTGTTTGAGCACCGACCGATACGCAAGCAGGCGGCTTACGTGCGTCAAACGACGATCGGCATATTTCTTCTTCGGGAAAGGCGCCGGGAAGTTCATATAGATAGCAGACACCTCGTTGGGTGCGAACAACGCATCGACATGCGGGTTCTCATCAATGGTGAACACGGCATTTTGAACGCCCGCGTCCTTTGCCACTTCGGCGCCGTGCATCGCACATACCGGTTCGATGTCGATGCCCACGAACAGAACCTCGGGCTGGGCTTGGGCGCAGGCAACCGTGAAGGCGCCCTTGCCGCACCCCAGATCGATGCGCACCTCGCTCCACCGCTTGGCTGTAGGATCGATTGGTTCGGACATCTGACCTGCAAGGACATCGTCTATGGATGGGGCCACCGCGGGGCGCCACTTGTTCCAGCATCCACGCCAAATAGCAGGACGCCGTTCGATGCACGACTCCACACGTGAAAGGCGTTTCTCAAGGTCGAAGCCTTTATGTTTGCGAGAACGGGCCGTACGTGTCATTCAGTCACCTCGGCAGTCACCCGCGCCTCGGCCTCTTCCCTTTCAAGAACAAGCTTCATGGCGGCAATGGCGCACTCAAGCTCGGCGTCGCCAGGTTCGCGCGTGGTCAGGCGCTGCATTTGCAGACCGGGCCAAAGGATAACTTTAACAAGCGGCATCTCGGGGTGAGTTCCCGCCCAGCGCACCGTGACCTCGTACGCCAAACCGGCAATGACGGGCATCAGCAGAATGCGGACCAAGATGACCAGCGCCAGCTTAGGAGCGCCATCGGGAACGCCCCACGCAGCGATGAGCGCGTTCAAGGGCGTGACCGTATAGACGAAAATCGCGATGATCATAACCATGATCAGGAACGCCGTACCGCAACGAACATGCAGGCACGGGAACTGCCGAGCGTTTTCAGGGGTCAAAGGCAAACCGTGCTCATAGCAGTGAATGGTTTTATGTTCGGCACCGTGATAGGCGAACATGCGCTTGATGTCTTCCATGCGGCCGATGAGCCAGATGTGGAAGACGAAGACCGCAATGCGCAAAATGCCGTCGACGACGTTCCACGCGAGCGTGTTCGAGTCGTACTCGCCAACGATGAGGTTCGTGATGAACGCGGGCGCGACCACGAACAGCACGACGCCCAGCAGAAGACCGAGACCCATCGAAAGCGCCATCTCCATACTGCTGAGGGCCGGCTCGGAGTTTGGCGATTGGACGCTGTCGGACACTTCCGAGGAAATGTCCTCGGCGTCTACGTCCTCCATAAACGCATGCTCGACGGCAACGCTCAGGGCCTTATAGCCCAGTACCAAAGATTCAACGAACGCACGGCAGCCGCGAACAACCGGCCAGTACAGCCAGCCGTTCTTTTTCTTGCCGCTGGCAAGATCGTGCTCTTCCGTATAAATGACGTCGTCGGGCTGCCGCACAGCGACAGCCCAGTTGAATTTGCCGCGCATCATAACGCCCTCAAGGAGCGCCTGACCGCCGATGTGTGTTTTCAGGGCGCCATCTTCCGAAAACGCCCGTGAAAGATCATTTTTCTTTTCAGACACGGAACTGCTTCCTGTTTCGAATTCGGGAAATGCCGCGTCTGGCTTTGGGATTATTCGTCAGCCTCGACGCGTGCCGTCATCTCCTCAGCCGAAGGCAACTGAATCTTCGGATAAGGATTGCCGCAGCACATTTTACCTTCGGGGCAGCCACCACGGACGCATCCGGGACCAGCATCGCAAAATACGTACGGCGCGATGGGGCGAACCAGCTCGAGCATCTTCCATGCCATCTCGCGAATCTCCCACTGCGCACGATTGCAGCAGCGGATATCGAAGAAATGACGCAGTTCGCGGGCGTTCATGGTCATGATGAGCTTAGTTTCGGTTGCGTTCGGCAGAACATAACGCGCGTCCTCAGCAGGGATGCCCGCCTCCATGAAGTCCTCGTAGGCCTTCTGAATGTCGGCGATAAGCGCATCGAAGCGAGCAGAGGCCTCTTCGTTAGCGGCGATCGTGGACGGTTTGATAACCTCGATGCCGTCCTTGTACTTAACATAGCGCTGGCTCTGCTGCTCGTAGCTTGCCAGACGGTGACGAACGAGCTGATGCGTAAGCGTGCGCGAAACACCCTCAAGGGCGAACGTGAAGGAAGCATGCTCGAGGGTCGAGAAATGGCCGCCGGTAAGAACCGTAGAAAGCACGCTGTACATGCGCTTCGTGGGCATATCCTCCATCAGCTCGGAGGCGCCGATGGGCGCATAACACAAACGCGCGGCCGTGGCGATGGCTCGCTCGGGATTGGGAGTGTGGTACAAAAGCTCGACTCGCATGTCTTCCCCTCTCTTGATTAGTCTGCCGAATGATCATACCTAAGGACTGCCTTTAAACTTCGCGCCCTTTAGCCAAGGTTAAAGAAAATTCGGTCTGCGACGTTCTTAGGGGCGCGCTTTACGCAACAACGCAAAACACCCTGCGGAAATGCCCGCACCTCAACATCCACTGCACGTGTCAACGACGAACGCTCTCCTCAAGCTCAACTATCCCAACGTACATCCTACATGCCGACAAAAAACCTAATCCCCCAGCCCCACCACTTCGAGGCGTACCTCTCATGCCTTCGCCGATTCCGGTCATAAATAAACGCCGCCGTCCCGAAGGACGACGGCGCACAAATCAGTTGATCAGCGGATACGCGACGCAACCTTTAGCGCAGGTTGTAGAACGCGTCGCGGCCAGCGTAACGAGCCTGGCTGCCCAGATCCTCCTCGATGCGGAGAAGCTGGTTGTACTTGGCAACGCGGTCGGAACGGCACGGAGCACCGGTCTTGATCTGACCTGCGTTGGTGGCAACGGACAGGTCGGCAATGGTGGTGTCCTCGGTCTCGCCGGAACGATGGCTGACGATGCAGGCGTAACCGGCCTGCTTTGCCATTTCCATAGCCTCAAGGGTTTCGGTAAGAGAGCCGATCTGATTGACCTTAATCAGGATTGCGTTAGCGCAACCAAGCTCGATGCCCTTCTTCAGGCGCTTGGAATTGGTGACGAACAGATCGTCGCCAACCAGCTGCACGCGGTCGCCGATGCGATCGGTGAGCATCTTCCAGCCATCCCAGTCTTCCTCGGCCATGCCGTCCTCGATGGAGATGATCGGGAACTCGTTGACCAGGGCCTCCCAGTAATCGACCATTTCGGCGCTGGTGAGCTCGCGGCCCTCGCCCTTCAGCTCGTACTTGCCGGTTTCGACGTTGTAGAACTCAGTGGAAGCAGGGTCCATGGCGAACATGATGTCCTTGCCGGGAACATAACCGGCAGCCTCGCAAGCCTTCACGATGTACTCAAGCGGCTCGGAGTTCTTGGTGAAGTTAGGAGCGAAGCCACCCTCGTCACCAACGCCGCCGCCAAGGCCAGCGTCGTGAAGAACCTTCTTCAGGGTGTGGTAGATCTCTGCGCACCAGCGAAGAGCCTCGGCGAAGGACTCGGCGCCAACGGGCATGATCATGAACTCCTGGAAGTCAACGTTGTTGTCGGCATGAGCACCACCGTTGAGGATGTTCATCATCGGAGTGGGCAGAAGATGAGCGTTCGGGCCGCCCACGTACTTGTACAGAGGGAGCTCGGACGACTGAGAGGCGGCACGAGCAACTGCCAGGGAGGCGCCCAAAATGGCGTTAGCGCCGAACTTGCCCTTGTTCTCGGTGCCGTCGGCCTCAATCATGGCCTCGTCGATAGCGCGCTGGTCGGTTGCGTCCATATCGTACAGAACGTCGGCGATCTCGGTGTTAACGAAATCGACAGCGTTCAGCACGCCCTTGCCAAGATAGCGATCCTTGTCGCCGTCACGAAGCTCGACAGCTTCGAAGGCGCCCGTCGATGCGCCGGAAGGAACGATTGCACGACCCATAGCGCCGTCGTCAAGGATAACCTCGACCTCAACCGTGGGGTTGCCGCGCGAATCGAGAACCTCGCGACCATAAACATCAAGGATGATGCTCATTGTTGCCTCCTCAGACAAACTAGTTTCAATTTGAAGCGCATAACAAAGATGCACAACGCTTCAATGATATCACGCCAGCGCGGTTGACGGGGGTCTAAGGAGTGGACGGCAAGGCACCTTAGCATCTAAAGCAGCAGAGCCACTACAACGAACAGGACGATTCCTGCCGATAGCAGCGCAAAAGACAACGCCGAGAAGGCACAAACCGAAAGCGAAGTGCGCTTGACGGTCATTCCAGCAGCGCCATAACAGCGCGAATCCATGGCGATGGCGATTCGATCGGCTCGCCTGAACAAACCAACGAACAGAGGCACGAAAACCGCTCCCCACGCCCTAATACGGCAAATCACAGGCCCCGAAGAAAGGGGCGCCCCGCGAGATGTCTGCGCATCGCGTATGCGGTCAAGCTCCTCGAACACCATGGGGATGAAGCGAAGCGCGAGCGACAAAACCAAAGCGATATCCCCCACCGGGACACCCACACGCGCCAACGGGAACAACAACCAAGAAAACGCCTGCACCAAATCGGTCGACGTAGTGGTAAAGCACACCACAAAGCTCGCAATGGCAAGCGACATCATACGCACCGCGCTGATCCCACCAATAAGGAGACCTTCCGAAGCGGCGTCGGCATTGATAGCATTGAAAAAAACCGCGAACAAGGACAGGAACGCGACGGGAATAAGAAGAACCGTAAGCGTGCGGACCGGAATCCTACCAACCCCAGCGGCCACCACAGCACATATCGCAAAGAGCGACACGCCCACAAGCGTATCGGCGAAGAATATCGCAACTGCGTACGAAAGCAGCAAAAGAATCTTCACGCGCGCATCGCATGCGTGAACCGGTGTGTTTCGGGCGATATATAACGAAGCGGATGAATTCATAAAGCGAGTATCCCATATGCCATGCCCGCAAAGGAAAATGATCGGTCGAACATAAAAAGAAAGGGAACCTTACGGTTCCCTTTCGAAACAAGCTTTGAAGATAAGTCCGATTACTCGGCCTTCTTCTCCTCGGTAGCCTCGGCCTCAACCTCAGCGGCGAGCTCCTCGACAGCCTCGGCGACTTCCTCGGTCTCAGCCTCAGCCTTGACCTCTTCAGCCTCGACCTTCTTGGGCTGAACCTTCTTAGGAGCAGTCTTCTCAGCCTTCTTGGCGACGGGCTCGGTGCAGAGCTCCATGATGACCATGGGGGCGTTGTCGCCCTTGCGGTTGCCGAGCTTCATGATGCGGGTGTAGCCGCCCTGACGATCGGCGAACATGCCCTGCTCGACCTTCTCGAAGACCTCGCGGACCAGTTCCTTGTCGTTGCCAAGCCAAGCGATGGCAAGACGACGGGAATGAAGGTCGCCCTTCTTAGCCCAGGTGATGATGCGATCGACGTCGGCGCGGATTTCCTTAGCGCGCGGCTCGGTCGTCTTGATACGGTCGTTGTAAAGAAGCGCGCTGACCAGGCTACGCTTCATAGCACGCGTATGGCTGGAGTCGGTACCCAGCTTACGGCCCTTGTAATTGTGCCTCATTGTCTTTTTCTCCTATACCTAAAGCCAGATTAAAGCTTCAGATTCAAACCCATCGAAATGAGCTTGTCCTTGACTTCCTCAATGGACTTCGCACCGAAGTTCCTGATGTTCAGCAGGTCGTTCTCGGAGAATTCGACCAGCTGGCGCACGGAATGGATACCGGCACGCTTCAAGCAGTTGTAGGAGCGAACCGAAAGGTCCAGATCCTCGATCTGCTTGTCAAGCTCAGCGTTCGTCTCCTGATCCTCGGGAGCGAAGATAGAGGGAACCTCGACTTCCTCTTCACCTTCGGCCTCGCCGAGAGCCAAGAACGCGCCCATGTACTGGTTGACGATGTTGACGGCACGCAGAACAGCGTCGGTCGGGTCGACGGAACCGTCCGTCTCGACCTCAAGCACAAGCTTGTCGTAGTCGGTGCGCTGACCGACACGAGTGTTGGTGACGTTCATCGTGCAACGGCGAACCGGGGAGAACAGCGAGTCGACATGGATGATGCCGATGGGATCCTCGGAACGCTTGTTGTGATCGGCCGGGACGTAACCGCGGCCGACACCAATGCGGATGGACATATCGAACTGACCGCCATCGGCAACAGTAGCGATGACGTGCTCGGGGTTGATCAGCGTGAACTCGGTGGGAACATCGAGATCGGCGCCGGTCACCACGCAGGGGCCCTCGACGGACACATGCGCGATGGCTTCCTCGACATCGCCGTTGAGAGCGGAGAAGACAAGACCCTTCACGTTCAGAACGATGTCGGTGATGTCCTCGATAACGCCCTCGGCGGTGGTGAACTCGTGCTGCACGCCCTCGATCTGAATAGCGGTTGCCTTAGCACCGTCCAGGGACGAGAGCAGGACGCGACGCAAAGAGTTGCCAAGCGTGTTGCCATAGCCGCGCTCAAGCGGCTCGACGATGAAGCGAGCAACGGTGTCGCTTACTTCCTCTGTTGTAACTGTAGGCCTCATGAACTCTGTCATGCTTTGCAAGCCTCCTTAAGCGGTAGCGCGATTACTTCGAGTAAAGTTCGACGATGAGCTGTTCGTTGATGTCCAGATCGATCTGATCGCGTTTCGGGAGAGCAAGAACGCTGCCCTGAAGTTTCTCGATGTCGACTTCCAGCCAAGCAGGCACGGAGACGCGCTCGTTGGAGACAAGGGCGCTCTTGATGACGAGCAGGTCCTTGGCCTTAGGAGCAACGGCTACCAGGTCGCCGGGACGGACGCGATAGGACGGAACGTCCACGCGACGGCCGTTGACGGTGATGTGGCCGTGGGTAACGGTCTGGCGAGCTTCCTTGCGGGTGCGAGCAAAGCCCAGACGGAAGACGACGTTGTCCAGGCGGGTCTCGAGAATGGTGAGCAAGTTCTCACCGGTAACGCCCTCGAGGGCCTTAGCGCGCTTGAAGTAGCTACGGAACTGCTTCTCGAGAACGCCGTAGATGAACTTAGCCTTCTGCTTCTCGCGCAGCTGAAGTCCGTATTCGCTTTCCTTACGACGGCGAGACGGCTGACGCTTGGATTCCTTGGTGGTGTAACCCATAACCACAGGATCGATGCCCAGCTGCCTGCAACGTTTCAGAACCGGAGTCCTGTCAATTGCCATAATCTTATCCTTTCAACTACACGCGACGACGCTTCTTGGGACGGCAGCCATTATGAGGAATGGGCGTGCAGTCCTGGATGCTGGAAACCTCAAGGCCTGCTGCCTGCAAAGAGCGGACAGCGGTCTCGCGACCCGAACCCGGGCCCTTGACGAAAACAGCAACCTTGTGAAGGCCATGCTCCATAGCGGTCTTGGCAGCGGCCTCGGCGGCCATCTGAGCAGCGAACGGCGTGGACTTACGAGAGCCCTTGAAGCCGACAGTGCCAGCGGACTGCCAAGAAATGACGTTGCCCTGAGGATCGGTGATGCTCACGATCGTGTTGTTGAACGTGGACTTGATGTGAGCAGCACCAACGGTGATGTTCTTGCGGTCAGCGCGACGGATGCGCTGCTTTGCATTCTTTTTCTGTGCCATTGTCAGCTAACCCCTACTTCTTCTTGCCGCCGATTTGCTTGCGCGGGCCCTTGCGAGTGCGTGCATTCGTATGAGTGCGCTGGCCACGGACGGGCAGGCCACGACGATGACGCAGGCCACGGTAGCAACCGATCTCCATGAGGCGCTTGATGTTCTGAGAAACTTCGCGATGCAGGTCGCCCTCGACGGTGAGGTTGTTCTGGATGTAATCGCGGAGCTTGGTCAGATCGTCTTCCGTGAGATCGTTGCAACGAACGTCAGGATCGACGCCGGTCTCTGCAAGGATCTTCTTGGAGGTCGTCAGACCGATGCCGTAAATGTAGGTCAAACCGATCTCAACGCGCTTGTCGCGAGGAAGGTCGACACCAACAAGACGTGCCATATACAATCTCCTCTTTCTAGCCTTGACGCTGTTTGTGGCGCGGGTTCTCGCAAATCACGTAAACCGTGCCATGGCGACGAATGATCTTGCACTTGTCGCACATCTTCTTGACCGAAGGACGTACCTTCATAATTGCTTCCTTTCGGTGTTCCAATACTTGCCGTATATATCACACGGCCAGCCGCTGCCGATGATTTCGAGCTTAGGCGCTGCTGCGATCCGACTTCCTGAACGCAGCACTCGACTCAAGATGAGAGGCTATTCGCTTCCAGCTGCAACCCTGCCAGAACGAACCAGGCCCTTGCGCGGCCATCGATGCCGCGCTTGGGAGCCTACTTGAAGCGATACGTGATACGACCGCGGTTGAGGTCGTAAACGGAAAGCTCCACGGTTACCTTGTCGCCAGGAAGGATCTTGATGTAATGCATGCGCATCTTCCCGGAAATGTGCGCCAAGATTTCGTGGCCGTTCTCGAGTTCGACTTTGAACATCGCGTTGGGCAATGCCTCAAGGACCGTACCCTCGAGTTCGATGACATCTTGTTTCGTCAAAAGTGCTCCTTCAAGAAAATCGTCATTAAGCAGCAATAGTGAATATTACCAGAGAAGGAATCGAGATTTTGAAAAATGGAAGTGAGCGCACAAAATCCCCAAACCGTCCTTCTTCGCTTTTCGCGAACACGGTTCGAGGTGCCTGCATGTCAGGCGCGCGACTCAAAAGATCGCGCAGTCCTCAATGCCTTCCGTGCTGGGCGCGTTTCGTATTCGAACGGCATGGGACCGCCAGGTATTCTTTGCGGCGCAACGGGAACCCGTATAAGAACACGCCTAAAGCCGCCTTGTCGGCTTTCATATGATGAGCATATTAGCACATGGTTCGCTCGTCCATATGAACTTCACGAATAGAGTTTGCACTTACCCCCAAACTAGGCAGGCGCACACGTGCAAACACCTAGTAATCCCGCCCTATCGCGTGCGGATCTCCCAGAAAGCGATGGCGCTTGCTGCAGCAACGTTCAATGAGTCCACGTTGTGCGCCATGGGAATCATCACCGTGTGGTCACAGGAATCGATGGTGCTTTGGAACAGGCCGTCGCCCTCGGTTCCCAGCACGATGGCAAGTTTGTCGGCCGCTGCGATCTCAGGGCCGTCAAGCGCTATAGAGTCCTCGCGCAACGCCATGGCAACGGTGGTGAAGCCACGACGGCGAAGCTCGGGCACACCCTCGCCTGCCCACTCGCGGGTCGAGCCGATGCGCGTCCACGGAACCTGGAACACCGCGCCCATGCTAACGCGCGCGGCGCGGCGGTAAAACGGATCGTGGCACGAAGGTGTGACCAACACGGCGTCGATTCCAAGCGCCGCCGCCGAGCGGAAAATGGCCCCGACATTGGCGTAGTTGGTGACGTCTTCCAACACGGCCACGCGCTTGGCATTGCAAAGCACTTCATCAAGCGTAGGAAGAACCGGGCGCTCGAAGCACGCAAGCGACCCCCTGGTCACCTGATAGCCGGTAAGGTCGTGAAACTCCTGGGTGGTAGCAAGAAAGATCATGGCATCGGGCCATTCGCGCGAAATGCGATCGATGATCGCGGCGTCATGCGCCTGCCAGGTTTCCTCGACGAACAACGACAATGGCCTGACCCCCGCATCAAGGGCGCGCTCGACGACACGCTGCGATTCGCCGATGAACATGCCGTTGGGATTGTCGCGCCTAAACCCCTCACCACGTTTCAGCTGACCGTCGGTCATGCCTGAATACGGGGCCAATCGCTTATCGCGGGTTCCTTCGGGAAGCTCTGAAATGCGAACGATCGGCATGCGTTACCTTTCTTCCTTTGCATGCGCGCGCTTAGGCAGCTCGATGGTGCACAGCACGGCGGCGATTCCGATAAAGCCGCCGATAAGCATGATGACGCTGATGGCGTGAGTCAAGTCGGCGGCGGGAATCTGCGCCAGAACCGTGTTGCCCACGGTGATGGACAGCACCAGGCCGACGATCACGATGGAAAGAGACTGACCGATGCCGCGCATCGCCGTGATGGTGGCATTGGCTTCGGAATAGCTTTCAGGCCCCACGCACGACATCACGACGCTTTGGTTGGGCGCGACGAAGAACGCGTTGCCAAAACCGATGGCGAACAACAGTGCAACCACCTGCCAAAGCGTCAGGCCCTGCTCCACGAAGCTCAGACCAAACAGCGACGCCGTCACGATGATCACGCCGAAAGCGGAAACCACGGCGGGGCGCATGCGGTCGGCCAGACTGCCCGCAAACGGCGAAAGCAAACCCTGGATAGCGGGCTGAGCCAGCATGACCAGGCTGGCAGTTGCCGCATCGAGGCCTTGCACGACCTCGAGGTAGATGGCCATGGTGTACCCAACCGCGAAGAACGCCGCGGTTTTCAAAAGCGATGCGAAGTTCGCACGACCGTACAACGCGCTTTCAACGAAAAGGCGCACCTGCATGACAGGCGCCTCGCAGCGCCACTCGTGCGAAACGAACACGCCAACCAAAAGCACGCCGACGCCGAAGCAGATGGGTGCCCACGAGACGGCGGTCCACTCGGACAGGCCGAACATCAAAACGAAGAGCGACACCATGAACAGCGCGCTGCCCACATGATCGAACGGCTGCATTTGCTCGCCGGGAACATCCTTCTCGATGCGGAAGATGCTGAGATACGAGCAGAACGCGCCAACCACGACGCCCGTCACGAATACGTAGCGCCAACTAAGCAAATCACACAAGACGCCGCCGATGACCGGACCCATGGTAAGGCCCACGCCCACGAACGTGCCGTACAAGCCAAGCATGCGACCCTTATGCTCGGGCGGGAACGCTAGAAGCATCAGCGCGACATTGGCTGCCAAGATGGCGTCGCCCGACACGGCCATGGCAAAACGAGCACCGATCAGGAGCTCGATGCTGGGCGCAAGCGCGCACGCAGCTGAGCTGATAGTGAAGAACACCGTGCCGATAATAAGCATAAGACGGCGACCCTTGACGTCGGCAACGTGCCCCAAGGGAATGGAGAACATGGCCGTGGCCAGCGTATACGACGTGATAACCCACGTGACGGCGGTGGCACCGCAGTTGAATTCGGCGCTCATAGCCGGAATGCACAGATTCAGCGATGAAGACATGAACGGCGACATGAAGCCCGTGAGCATGCACACCAGCACCGCAAAAACCTGTTGCGGGTTCATATGGCGAACGCCACCCGATTTATCCTTCTTCGCCGACACCGATTAGCACCTCGCCCTTTGATTCCAAAACCCGACTGATTCGCATTGTTATCAGTAGTTTGCTACGAGATTGGCACTCGGGCAAGAAAAAAGCCCCCTTACGGGAGCTTGAATTCCTTTGGCTGGGCCAGCAGGATTCGAACCTACATAACTGGCACCAAAAACCAGAGTCCTACCATTGGACGATGGCCCAGTCCGGTTGACGCGAAATGGTGGACCGTGTGGGACTCGAACCCACGACCTTAGGATTAAAAGTCCTCTGCTCTACCGGCTGAGCTAACGGTCCATTTCCATGCGCGATATCCGATTTTAACGGGACGCGCGGCTGCGGTCAATCGAATAGCCACCTAATGGAGTGGATTATTCATGAGAACAGGACGAGTATCAAGCCTTTCGGGCTAAAAAACGATTCCGAGAGCGTCAATAAGCAAACCGCTTGCACAGGAGATGACAAGAAGCACGGCCAGAATCGTGATGTTCTGCTTCGCCGAAGCGTTGGTGCGGAACAAAACCAGCAAACCCACGCCCGCAGCGCACAGCAAACCTGACATCATGGCGCCGACCCCCAGAACACCGTCGACGTACAGCTGCGCGATGGCGACGCTGGCGGCGCAATTCGGGATAAGGCCCACCAGCCCCGACACGACAACCGCGATCTGCGAATTCGCACTGAGAACGGTTGCGAGCGCGTCTTCGCCGAACAGCGCGAACACGGTGTTCATGGCCAGCACGACCAGGAAAACGAAACACGACACCTCGACCGTATGCTTGACGGCGCTTCGCACGATGGTGTCCCACTTGGCGTGCCTGTGTTCGTGAGCATGCCCATCGTGATCGTGGTCATGAGCCGTATCAGCGACGGTCACGCCCTCTTCGTTGGCTTCTGCGCTGGCAGAGTCTTCCTGCGCGGCAACGATGGCGGCAGCGTTTTTAATGCAAGGAACGTCATCGTCGTCGCAGTGGCAACCGGCGCGCTCGCACAGCTCGTGGATGCGCCAGCTTTCACGCACAGGACGCGTGATACGCAAAACGGCATCGATAGCGAAGCCCGCGACGATGCCGATAAGGATCTTCACCCCAAGAATGGCCACAATGGTTTCGAAGGGGACCGCCTCAGCAATGAAAATGGGCAGCATCTCGTCGGAAGTGGAGAGGAACACGGCGATGAGCGTGCCAAGTGTGATCACGCGAGCCGCATAGAACGTCGATGCAGCAGCAGAAAAACCGCACTGGGGAACGACTCCGAGAACCGCACCGATCGCGGGCCCGACGGCGCCGCCCTTCTCGATGGCTTCCTGAAACTTGCGCGAGGCACCATGCTCAAGCCATTCCATGGCGATGTAGGTTACCAGCAGGAACGGGATAAGGTACAGCGTGTCAAGCGCCGCATCGAGCACTATGTCAAGAAGCATTTCCAATTACAGAACCTCTTCCGCAGGACCGTTCTCACAAGCGTTCAAACATATGAACAATCGTTCAAACCCTCTTAAAGCACAAAATGGGACGGTCTTTCGACCGTCCCATTTCAGGATGCAATTACTTTGACGGATGATTACCGGCAAGTCAATCTTGCCATGCTCCAACCGCTAAAGTTTCACAAAGCGAACCTTTCAGGCTCGAATTACATCATACCGCCCATGCCGGCTGCAGCGGCTGCAGCGGCAGCTGCCGGATCGGGATCCTTGGGGATCTCGTTAACGGTTGCCTCGGTGATGAGGATGAGGGCCGCCACGGAAGCAGCGGACTCGAGAGCGGTGCGGGTGACCTTGACCGGGTCGTTGACGCCCATGTCGATCATGTTGCCATACTCGCCGGTAGCGCAGTTCAGGCCCTCGCCCTTAGCCATGTTCTTGACGCGGTCGCAAACAACGCTGCCCTCGAAGCCGGCGTTCTCGGCGATAGCACGAAGCGGAGCCTCGCAGGCCTTGCGGATGATGTCGATGCCGACCTGCTCGTCCTTATCGTCGGTCTTGATGTCGTCAAGCACGTGAACAGCATCGACCAGAGCGACGCCGCCGCCGGCGACAATGCCCTCTTCAACTGCAGCGCGGGTTGCCTGCAGGGCATCCTCGATGCGGGACTTCTTCTCCTTGAGCTCGGGCTCGGTAGCAGCGCCGACCTTCAGGACTGCAACGCCGCCGGAAAGCTTGGACAGACGCTCCTGGAGCTTCTCGCGGTCGAAATCGGACTCGGTGCGATCCATTTCAGCACGGATCTGGGCAACGCGATCCTCGATTGCCTTCTTGTCGCCAGCGCCGTCGACGATGAGGGTGTTCTCCTTGTCGACCTTGACGGTACGGGCGGTGCCGCACATATCGATGGTGGCATCGGCCAAAGTCATGCCGAAGTCCTTCTCGATGACCTGAGCACCGGTAACGACGGCGATGTCCTCGAGGATGCGCTTACGACGGTCGCCGAAGCCAGGAGCCTTGATGGCGACGACGTTCAGGGTGCCGCGCAGACGGTTCAGAAGCAGGGTGGCCAGAGCCTCGCCCTCGACGTCCTCGGCAACGACCAGCAGCGAACGGCCGGACTTCATGACGGCCTCGAGCAGCGGGACCATATCCTGGATGTTCGAGATCTTCTGATCGGTCAGCAGGATGTAGGGGTTCTGCAGATCGGCTTCCATGCGCTCGGTATCGGTGGCCATGTACGGGGAGATGTAGCCACGGTCGTACTGCATGCCCTCGACGATGTCCATTTCCATGCCGAACGTCTGGCCGTCCTCGACGGAAATGGCGCCATCATGACCGACCTTCTCCATAGCCTCGGCGATCTTGGTGCCGATCTCGGCATCGCCAGCGGAGATGGTGCCGACTGCTGCGATCTGGTCCTGAGTGGAAACCTGGGTGGCGTCAGCCTTGATCTGCTCGACAACGGCAGCGGTTGCCTTCTGGATGCCGCGACGGATGCCCAGCGCGTCAGCACCGGCGGTGACGTTCTTCAGGCCCTCACGAGCGATGATGTCGGCAAGCAGGGTTGCGGTGGTGGTGCCGTCGCCAGCGACGTCGTTGGTCTTGACAGCGGCTTCACGGATGAGCTGAGCGCCCATGTTCTCTACCGGATCCTCAAGCTCGATCTCGCGAGCAACGGTCACGCCGTCGTTGGTGACGGTCGGAGCGCCGTAGCTCTTCTCGATGGCGACATAGCGGCCTTTGGGGCCAAGGGTAACCTTGACAGCGTCGGCAAGTTTCTTGACGCCGGCAGCAAGATCGCCGCTGGCCTCGGTGCCGAATTGAATGTTCTTAGCCATTTGAAATTCCTCCTGATGATGGAACTATGGGATTAGTCTTCGCAGATAGCGTAGATGTCGTCGGCACGAAGGATCAGAACGTCCTGGCCCTTGTAGTGAACCTCGGTTCCACCGTACTTGCCGAAGATGACGCGGTCGCCCTCTTTTACGGGAACAGCGACCAGGTTACCGTCCTTATCGAGCTTGCCCTCGCCGACGGAAACAACGACACCGGTCTGCGGCTTCTCTTTGGCATCGCTTGCCAGGTAAAGGCCGGAAGCAGTGGTGGTCTCGGCCTCGTCGGCCTTGACGATCACGCGATCGCCCAACGGTTTCAAACTCATGATAGGTGCCTTCCTTTCGATGTCTCAGCACTTTGATACCTAAGTAGATTTGCCAAGCGGGGTTCCGGGTGCCGAAGCGGCGCGCCGACCGAGTTATCATTCACGCTTGGTGTGTGCTAGCACTCGAACCTTGCGAGTGCCAACAGATTGGTAATATACCACCCTCGCAAGCCAATGCAAGCCAGTTCGGCGTATGGCGCGATATCGACAGCGAGCCTTCGTCGAATCGTTGATTTTCCGTAAGAAAAAGAAGACCCGCCGTTGGCGAGTCTTCAAAGGAACGCGGAATCAGTTGATGGCGCGCAGGAGCGTCATGCGCGATCGAAGCGACAGCGGAAATCAAACGCCCGTCGCCGCAATTCACTGCCTTTGCTATTCGTAGAACTTTGCTTGCGGGAACGGGGGCTCGACTGCGCGCTTGAACGCATAGCCCTCGGCGCGTTTCTTGATGGATTTAACCTCTTCGATGGAAAGACCGCTGATCGAGGCAGCTTCCTCGATGCTTTTCCCCTGCTCGAACAGGGCGATAAGGGCGGCATCGAGCACCGCATAGCTGAAACCAAGGCTCTTCTCATCCTGCTGACCTGCGGAAAGTTCGGCAGAAGGCGGCTTCACGAAAACGCCCTCGGGAATAGGCGCAGGTTTGCCTGCAGCCTCGAAGACCTCGTTGCATGCGCGAGCAACCTTATAAACGTCCGACTTGTACAAGCCGCCGATCGGAGCGAAGGCGCCAGCCGTGTCACCATACAGCGTGGAGTAACCCATCTGCGCCTCGCTCTTGTTGCCGGTGTTCACCAGCATCCAATTGAAGGCGTTGGACAAACCCATGAGCACCACCATACGGCACCTGACCTGGGTGTTCTCGGCCGCCAATCCGGAAAGCGAACCGCCGCACGCACGTGCCATCGTTTTCTCGAAGGCCTCGTACGGCTGGCAAATAGAGACGGTCTGAGTCTCGACGCCAAGATTCTCGGCAAGCTCCAAGGCGTCGTCCACCGAGCTGACAGAAGAATACGGGCCAGGAAGAAGCACGCCGTGAACATGCTCGGCACCGAAAGCGTCAACGCACATCGCCGCAACGATGCTCGAGTCCATTCCACCCGAAAGACCGATGACAACATCAGTGAATCCAGCGTTGTTCGCGTAATCGGCAAGCGCCTTGACGCAAATGCGGTACTTTTCGCGGGCAAGCATCTTCTTTTCACCACGCCTTTCGGTTCATTGCAAATAAAAGCGGGGTTGTGCGCTGCACAACCCCGCGCGTTGTTCATATAAGGTTAGGCTAGTTACGTTTCGAATGCGTTGCGAACAGATAACGGGGGCATTGCGAAGCTTGTCGGCAAAATCACTTGCCAGCAACATCCCTCGTCATGTCGGAGCGCAACGCCATTCGCTTGCTACGCAAAACGATTCCCGGCAACGAAGCGAAGCCCTACTGAACCTCGTGGATGCGATCGGACAGCCACGATGCCCATTCGTCCACGCCCTCGCCGTTGGTGGCCGAGATCGGGAAGATGGGAGCTTGCGGATTAAGCTGGCGAACCGACTCGTCAAAAGCCTCGCGGTTGAAGTTGAACACCGGCATGGTATCGACCTTGTTCAGGATGACTGCCTGGGCAACCTGGAAAACGCCCGGGTATTTCAGAGGCTTGTCGTCGCCTTCGGGAACAGACAGAATCATGACCTTAATGTTCTCGCCCAGGTCGAAGTCGGTCGGGCACACCAAGTTGCCGACGTTTTCCATAATAATGAGGTCCAAGCGCTCGAGATCGAGCACGTCGACGGCGCGCTTGACCATGCTGGACTCCAGATGGCAAGCGCCACCGGTGTTGATCTGGACAGCGGGGATGCCCTGCGCCTTGATCTTCTCGGCATCGACGCTGCTTGCGATGTCGCCCTCGATGACGGCGATGTTGAACTCGTCGCGCAGAGCCTCGATGGTCGCGAGGATCGTCGAGGTCTTGCCCGAACCCGGGCTTGCAAGCAGATCGACCACGAAAACGTGATTCTCTGCGAAACGACGACGCAGTTCGGCGGCAAGAGAGTCATTCTTGCCAAGGATCTTCTGCTTCATTTCGATTTCCATGGATGCTCCTTCTCTAAGCGTTTCAACGCTGATAGCTTTAGTTCTGGACGCTGTCGGACGTTTCCAAGGAAGCGTCCTTTTGACCCTGGACGCTGTCGCTCGGCTTCGTTAAAGAACGACGCTGTCGCTGCGCTTCCGAGGAAGCGCACTCGGCGTCCCCAGAGCCGGCTCGGCCCTTTAATCTTGGACGCTCTCGGACGCTTCCGAGGAAGCGTCCTCGGCGTCCGGCAAATCGACCTCAATCGATTCGATGTCAAGCTCGCGGCCGCGGGTCATGCTGGTTGAGTAACTTCCGCATTCAGGGCACGTGCGGTGGAACCGATCGTGGTCGAACTCATGTCCGCAGTCAAGGCAAATGCTGTGCGGGGTCACCGTCTTGATGACAAGCTCGGCCCCTTCCGACAGGGTTCCTTCGCTCATAACCTGAAAAGCGAACTCCAGCGAATCTTGGATGATCTCGGTCATCTCGCCGATGTTCAAGATGATCTTGGTCACGCGCTCTGCCTGCGCGTTCTGGGCAGCGGTGTTGACGGAATCGAGAACGCCCGACATGATTCCCATCTCGTGCACGACGGCCTCCTTAAAACAAAGGGCCGCCCGAAGCAGCCCTTCCCGATTGCTCAATCGAGAGATTACGATTGTTCTTTAGAGAACGCCAGTCGAAATCGACTGACGGTTTAATCGTCGTCCTCGGCGATCTCCTCGCTCTGCCGCTTAATGCGCTTCGCGAGCACAATACGCGAAAGAAGCAAGCTTGCCTCATACAAGGCAACCAAAGCCGCGAACATCAGACCCATGGTGACCGGGCTGGCATCGGGGGTGACCATAGCAGCGAACACCAGCAGGCCAACGTAGATACCACGCCAGCTGCCACGCAGCTTCTTGTACGGCACAACGTCGAAGATAACCAAGTAGAAGATGACGATGGGCAGCTGGAAGGCGATGCCGAAGCCCAGCTCGAATTTGATGATGATGTCGATGTAGCTATCGGCGCGCGGGGTGACCACGCCAAGGCCCATGGCCTGATCAGTGAGCCACTGGAACGCCGGGTTCAAAATGATGGCGTAGCAGAAAACCGTGCCCAAAATGAACAGCGCGACCATGGCCGAGAACGTAGGCACGAACCACTTGCGCTCGTTCGGCTTAAGCGCGGGCAGGAAAAACGCGATGAGCTGCCACAGGATCACGGGCGACGTGGCAACAATCGACACCCAGAACGCAACCTTGAAGCGAACAGTGAACGCCTCGAACGGGTCGAGGAACGTGAGGTTCGAGAACCCATCGACACCCTGAGGAAGGAACTCTGCGATAGGCAAAAGCAGGAACTGACCTACGGTGGGCGTCGCCATGTAGAACACGCAGACAGCAACGAGCAAAACGACGACGATGCGAACCAGGCGCATGCGAAGCTCGCCAAGATGCTCCATAAGAGGCATACGGGCAGGACCGATAGGCATTACTGCTCACCCCCTTCCACGGGTTTCTCTTCAGTGATGGTGACCTCATTAGAAGATTGACGCTGTCGCTGCGCTTCCGCGGAAGCCGTTGCATTATTGCTGCTGTCGAGCACTTCCGAGGAAGCGCTCTCGGCAGCCTCGGCGGCTGCGGCCATTTTCGCGGCGCGTTCGCGCTCGTAGCGCGCCTTGCGCTCGGTAAAACTCTCGTTCTTCACAGAAGCGGAAGCCGGGGCTGCGGGCTTAGGCGCAGCAGGCTTCGCAGGCGAAGGACCGTCGATACCCTCGTGGGTCTTGCTTTTCACCGCAGACGATGCCTCGGAAGCGGCAGAGCGCATGTGCTTCTCAGCCGTCGACGCAAGCTTATCGATAGTCTCGGTAGGATCGCCGAACGGATCCTCGGCATTGGGATCGAAAGCTTTGCTTTCTTTCAGAACCTCGTTCATGTCTTCCTGAGCTGCACGGAACTTCGCAATGCCCTTGCCAACCGTACGGGCGATTTCCGGCAGCTTGTCGGGACCGAAGATCAAGAACGCGAACAGCAAGATGAGTACAAACTCGAATCCGCCAATTCCAAACACGTGATTACCTTTCGAAATGAGGGCGCTAGCCCCCGAAAACAACTTCTACAGCGACCAAACGACGGACGGCCTAGCGTCCACCAAGAAGAGCCAAGGCCATGGTGGGGATGCACAGCGCCAGAACAAGGATGACGCAGACCACGACCGTGAAGATCTTCTTCGTACGGGCCTTGCGCTCCTTTGCCTCCTGCGCGCGACGCGCACGCTCTTCAGCAGCCTGGACCTTTGAGGCCTTCTGCTTGGCGGTCATTTTGTTGTTTGCCATCTTGGTTTACCTACTTTGTTATTTCTTGAGCTTGCCGCGGATCTCGATCACGCGGGCGATGTCCTTCGCCACATCGGCGCCCAAATGCCACTTGCCCTTCTCGTAACGGATCTTGCCGTCAATCATGGTCATGAGCACGTCGGAGCCGGAAGTCGTATTGACAACGGCGGAGGCTGGGTCGTCAGTGGGGCTTTGATACGAGCCGGAAAGATCGACGGCGACGATGTCGGCGCGCTTTCCGATTTCCAGTGAGCCGATCTGGTCGTCCATCTTAATGGCGCGAGCAGCGTCGATGGTAGCCATACGAAGCATGGTGTGGGCGTCCAGGAACTTGCCGGGATTAACGGCACGCTGCAGCAACATGCCGAAACGCATCTCTGAAATAAGGTCGGTGGAGTCGATTGCCACCGAGTAACCCGTACCCAAACCGACAGTCAGGCCGGCGCGCATAAGATCGAAGATAGGTGCCACACCCATGGACAGCTGAGCGTTGGTGCGCGGGCACACGGCAACGGAAACGCCCTGGTTCTTCAGCATGTTCACGTCGTCCTTGCTGACATGGACGCAGTGGACAGCCAAAACATTGTCAGCCTCGAAACCGCCCCATTCGGCAACGTAGCTGACCGGCGAAACGCCAGCAGGAAGCCATGGCGGGATCTCGATGAATCCACGTTTCTCGCGCATTGCCTCGACGGACAGGCGCGAACCGCCGAATGCCAGGAAGTCGCATTCCTCGCTGCTGGAAGCAACACTTACCGACAGAGGGATGTTCTCGCTGCGGGCAAGTTCTGCCGCGCGGGTGAAGACCAGAGGATGGCACTCGTACGTGGGGCGAGGCGCGATACCAATGGAAATACGCGATTCGTCTGCGCCTTCGGCCCAAGTGAGAATGTCGTTGTGCGCACTGCGCATGGCGTACTCGACGCGAGGCTTGTCAACAGCGCCAACCTCGCGGTAGACGATGCCGCGCATGCCGAGCTTTTGAAGCGCGGTGACGGCAGCGCCCGTGGTGGACTTATCGGCAACGAAGGTGATTCCGCAAGTGAGAGCCTCGAGGCCGCCCAGAATAGCGGAAGAGCGCCAATCGCGCGCGTCAAGCTTCTCGCCGGTGATGGCAAGGCTGCGGCGCCAATCGGCGTAGGGTTCGTCGGGGACGATTCCGCGCATGACGGTGTCCTCGAGATGCATGTGGAGGTTCACCATGCCCGGCATGAGGGCGGACTCCTTGAAGTCCATGACTTCTTCGTCGGGGTAAATGCGCTTGAGCAGGGACGCCTGACCTATCTCGACGATCTGCCCGTCGCGCACCAAAATCGCACCATCAAGGATGGGATCTGAGGTTACCGGGAGGATGTAATGCGCACATAGGAGCATGGTTGACCTGCTTTCTTTTACGCTATTCACGCAAGCTTGAATGATACCATTGCGCCCCTTATGAAATAGAAAGTTCATACGGTATCCGTCCGAGACGTTTGTGAGCGGCGGCGTTCGTAGTACATTGGGAAAAACGACTGTAAGGAACGATCATGCTTAAACACGACCGCGAATACATTGATTACGATGCCCTCGGCCAAAAAACTACCGAGGCTGCCGCCGCCGAGGCGGCTTCCGCGGAAGTCGCCGACAGCGGCCGAAATTCAGATGCTTCCTCGGAAGTGCTCGACAGCAGCAATAATCCAGATGCTTCCGAGGAAGTCGTCGACAGCGACAAGATTCCGGAAGTGCTCGACAGCGGCCAAAAGCCACCGACCTCCATCGACACCGCCACCGGCGAGGAAGCCGAACCCGAGCTTTCCTCTGAGCGCGTGAAGGAGATCTTCTCGACCATCTCGAAGAAATACGAACGCTTCAACGCCGTCTCAAGCTTCGGCGCCTACAAGCTGTGGCTGGCCGACGTCGTGAAGAAGGCCCCCATCACCCCAGAAAGCGATGTCCTTGACATCGCTGGCGGAACGGGCGACGTCACCTTCGCCATCGCCCGCGGCAAGCACCCGAAGCACATCCAGTGCACCGACCTGGTGAACGATATGCTCGACGTAGCACGCGCGCATTACGCCGAAGGCGCTGCCGACGGCGTTCCCGTCGACTTCGAAGTCGTCGACGCGCAGAACATCCCCTATGCCGACAACAGTTACGACGTGATCACCGTCGCATACGGCCTGCGCAACATGCCCCAACGCGAGAAGGCCCTTTCCGAGATGTACCGCGTTCTGAAGCCGGGCGGCACCCTTGTGTGCCTGGAGTTCTCGCAACCCGCGAACCCCGCCTGGCACGCGATGTACGACTTCTACCTCACGCACATGATCCCCTTCTGGGGCGGCCTTATCACGGGCGACCGCGACGGCTTCGTATACCTGCAAAGCTCCATCAAGGCCTTCCCCGATCAGCGCGCATTCGCGAAAATGTTCGAAAATGCAGGCTTCCACGACGTCTCGTGGACCAACCACACGGGCGGCATCGCTGCTGTTCACGTTGCGCACAAATAGCGTCCATCTAATCGAAACAACGATCGTCTAGCATGTCCGTTCGAACACCTCGAGAAACCAGTTCGGACGGACATCATGAAAAAGCATTACGAGAAAGTCATCACCCTGTGCTGCTTTCTCTTTCTCTTCACTAACGTGGGCCTGACCAGCACGTCGTTCAACGTCTACCAGCCCTACATCATCGCAACAGACGGCGTGGGCGACGTGGGCGGCTCGCTTATCCTTTCCATCCGCACGCTCACATCGCTTTTGACCATCATCTTCGTCGACCGCTATTATCACGCGCTCGATGTTCGCCTTGGCGTGTTCCTCGCAAGCCTCATGACCACCGCAGGCTTCGTCATTTACAGTTTCGCCGGCAATCTTGGCGGATTCGTTGCAGGAGCGGTTTTCGCAGGCGCAGGCTATGGCCTTGGCGGCATGGTGGGAATGACACTTCTGATCAGCCGCTGGTTCGACCACGGACTGGGCGGAGCAGTGGGCTTCGCCACCCTTGGCAGCGGCTTCGCCTCCATCCTTGTGCCCTTGGCCGCAGTGCGCATCATCGAAGGGCAATCCCTTCAGCTTTCCTTCCGTCTAGAGGCGCTGCTTGCCTTGGCTTTGGGGCTGCTAGTGTTCGCGCTTCTCAGGAACCGTCCCTCAGACGTCAACGCCGAAGCGAAGCAAAAGAACGCTGCGAAAGGCGAACCCGCCAACAAGAACAATCGAGAAAGCGAGCGCGCAGGCGACCCCGAGATCCCACCGAGGCATAGGAAGATCCTTCTTGCCGCCATGATGTGCGTGGGATGCATGAGCGTCGGCGGCGACACGTACTACTCCGTCTTGCTGACCACGAACGGCTTCGACCCCCACTTCGCCGCATTCACCCTTTCGCTCCTCGGTCTTGCCCTTACGGCCTCGAAGATGATCACGGGCAAGATGTTCGACCGATTCGGCGTCGAGCGCAGCAGCAGCTTGGTATTCCTTACGCTGATCATCGGATTCGCTTGCAGCTGCTTCACCCCTTGCGGCTCGTCTGCGCTTGGCCTGTTCGCCGCCCTCTTGATTGGCTGGGGAACCGCCCTTGGAACCGTAGGGCTTTCGGTTTGGTCGCTTCAACTCGCCGATCCGGCGAACCGTGAGAAGTCCATCAAGAACGCCCAGGTGGCCTACTCGTTTGGCGGCTTCCTCATCAACGCCATCCCCGGTCCGCTTCGGGTTGCAACCGGCACCTACGTGAGCACGTACCTCATCCTGTTCGCTATGGCGGTTTTCGCATCCGTCACCGTGATCAGCGTTTACAAGCGCTACCGACCGGGTCGATAAGACATGCCCTTGGTCGCCCATGCTGAACGCGAAAAGATACACTACCCAAAAGAAAACGCCGCTTGATGCGGCGTTTTCCTGTTAATACGGCTTGTCCAGGTCGGCACGGGCGAACGCATCGGCGTCAAGCCCGAAGAACTTACCCTGGCGATAACGGTCAAGCGCGACAAGGGCGATCATGCCCGCGTTGTCGCCGCACGAGCGCAGCGGCGGCATGATCAAGCGTACCCCCTGTTTGCGGCACATTTCCTGATAGGCGTTGCGCAGTGCCGGGTTGGCAGCAACGCCGCCTCCCAAGCAGAAGACCTCCGCATCTGTTTCCTCAAGCGCATGACGGGCCTTCGACACCTGGACATCCACAACCGCCTGCTGGAAGCTGGCGGCGATGTCGGGGATGTTCAAAGGACGACCCGCCTGCTTCTCGTTGTTGATATGCGTGATGACAGCGGTCTTCAAGCCCGACAGCGAGAAACGAAGATCGCCCGAATGCATCATCGCACGCGGGAAGGCAATGGCCTTGGGATTGCCCATGGCGGCATACTTCGAGATGACAGGACCGCCGGGATACCCCAGCCCCAATGCTTTGGCAACCTTGTCAAACGCCTCGCCCACCGCGTCGTCGATGGTGGTGCCAAGCGTTTCGTAGTCGCCCCAATCCTTCACATGGACAAGCATGGTGTTGCCACCCGAGACAAGGGACGCAACCATAGGCGGTTCAAGGTCGGGCGCGCCGATCTTGTTTGCGTACAGATGGCCTTCAAGATGGTTGACCCCGATAAAAGGCTTGTCGGCAGCCCATGCGGCGCCCTTGGCGAACGCAACGCCAACAACCAACGCGCCAACCAAGCCAGGAGCGAAAGTGACGGAAACCGCGTCGAGATCAGTCCACGTAAGCGAATCAACGCCCAGATGCGCAGCAGCAACGTCGAAGCACTCGTCGCATACCCCGCAAATGGCCTCAATGTGCTTGCGGCTGGCGATCTCGGGAACGACGCCGCCGAAACGCGAATGGAAGTCGATCTGCGACGCGACGATATCGGCAAGAAGGTTGCCGTCGCCGTCAACGATAGACGCCGCCGTCTCATCGCACGAACTTTCGATGGCAATGATCAGCGGGCGCGTGACCTTCAATGGCGCCGCCTCGTTTTCCCTATGATCTTGCATCTCCATACCGCCAACGTCGTGGGAAGCCACAGGGAGCGGGCCGTTCATGATGACGGCATCGACGGCGTTATCGTAGTACTTCGCACGCACACCCACGCGCTCAAGCCCGATGGACTCGTAAAGCGCCTGTGCGGGCTTGTTGTCTGCGCGAACCTCGAGCATGCACGACTGCGCGCCTAAATCGCGCGCGTCGGACGCCAGGTGAGCGATAAGCTCGCGGGCGATGCCGCGTCGACGCCATTCGGGATCGGTGCCCACACGAAGCACCTCAAGCACGTCGCCGGCAACCAAACCGCCAACGTATGCGACAAGCTTGGCGGAGCCCTCTTCGTCGCGCGAGAAAGCCGCCCACCACAGGTAGCCTGCCGCCGAAAGCTCATCGGAAATGGTTTTCTCGGTCCACGGAGCACCCTCCATGACCCGAGCCTCGAGCTTCGCGACATCGGCGACATGGGCCGCGTCAAGCGGACGATACAGCACCTGGTCAGACTCGATATCCTGAACGCCAGTCACAAGATTGCGCGGGTCGTCCTTCGAAAGGCGGACGCGCTCGTTTTCCTCTGCGTCAGAAAGACGCGTGTACACCGGCAGCGCGAACGCCGGGTCGTGCCTTTTGGCGTCGAACGGATCGCACTCGCCCGCGCGCCACGATTCCTGCAGCGCAAGGAGCAGGCCGCGGCCCGTAACCGACCAAAGCGTCTCATCAAGAACGGCACCGCACGCCTGGAAGACGTCAGCGTACTTCGAAAGGGCGTCGCCCATGATCTGAAGCTGCGCGCCGTCAGCGGTTTTGGCAACATCACCCGAAAGCGACTCCGCAGCCGCAGCGGCCTTCACCACCGAGTCGGGCTCGGTTCGATGGGCGCCCGCATCGTCAACGAGATAGCGCACGGGATACACCTCATGGCGCATAGCGTCGGCCACAACCAGCACACGACCACGAATGCCCGAATCCCAGGCATTCCAGGCAATGGCGTCCAGTGTGGAAACGCCGACAAGGCCCACTTTCAAAGCGGAAGCCACGCCCTTTGCCGTGGCCATGGCGATACGCACGCCCGTAAAGGAGCCAGGTCCGCGACCAACAGCCACGCATGCGATGCGATCGCGCGTGATGCCATGCTCCTTAAGAAGAGCATCGATCTCGGGAAGCAAGCGCGTGTTGGACGCGCGACGCGCCTGCACCTCGAACGTGGCCACGGTTTCGACCGAGCGGCCGTCGGGAACAAGACGGCCCACGCCGATTGCCACCACTTCATTCGCGGTGTCGAAGGCAAGAACCAGATCGCGATCGGCTGATCGATTGTTCGACACATCGACGCTAGAATCCATCGAAAGCTCTTTCTGTTTATGTGTGATTGCACGACGGCGACCCAACAGGATCGCCGTGAACGTTGTTTGCGCCGATGATTATAACGCGCCTTGGCCCGCAAACCGGCCTTTGCGCAAGAAGGCTATTCGCCAGCCGAAAACGCTTTACCCCAGCATCGGGCCACGTCGGCCGAATGAGGACCCGTTGACTCCACCGAAACAATACGTTTCCCCTCTTCAGGAGCGATGATGAAAACATGCAGGCAGTCGTCGGGGAAAGCATCAGGGAATCGCTCGCCCCATTCGACAAGAGACACGCCATCGCCTTCGATAAGGTCATAGAACGCGATGTCATCAAGCTGGTCTTCGGTGTCGAGGCGATACAGGTCGAAATGATACAAAGGCACGCGGCCCTGAGGGTACGTCAGCACGATGTTGAACGTCGGGCTGACGATTGGCTCGTCGATGCCCAAAGCCTCACCGAAACCCTGAGCGAAATGGGTCTTCCCCGCACCAAGGTCGCCGGTGAGCGTGATGACGTCGCCCGACTGCACGCACTGCGCCAAAGCAGCCGCGATGCGCTTGGTATCTTCCACGGAATTCGACTCGAACCTCATGATGCCCTTTCGCGTTTGAAGCTAACGTCGCTCGGCCGCGATAACGACGTTGCGCAGCATGGCAACGGTTGTAACCGATCCAACGCCGCGCGGAACAGGGGTGATTGCGGAAACGATAGGCTCAACCGCATCGAAATCGGCATCGCCGCATAGGTTGCCCTGTTCGTCGAAATTGATTCCCACGTCAAGGACGGTCTGGCCAGGAGCGAACAGGTCGGCGCCGTATGCGCGGGCACGACCCGTGGCGCACACAACGATGTCGGCGTCGCTCACGGCGCCGGGCAAATCCTGCGTACGCGAATGGCAGACCGTGACCGTCGCGTTGCGCGCAAGCAGCATGAGCGAAACCGGCTTGCCGATAACCAAGCTGCGGCCTAGAACAACGGCCTTCTTGCCCTCAAGATCGATGCCGTAATGGTCAAGGATGTCCATGCATGCCGCAGCCGTGCAGGGCGCGAAGCCCTCGCCAGAGCCCGCGAGCAAGGTTGCAAGAGATCCGCGCGTGATGCCGTCGATATCTTTGGAAGGATCGAGCGCATTGCAAACAACCTGTTCATCGATACCTTCAGGGAGAGGGCGGAACAGCAAGCAGCCGTGAATGGAGCTGTCGGTGTTCACTTCCGCCACAGCGGCAAGCACATCTTCAGTCGTAGCGGTTTCGGGAAGCAGGAACTGCTTGACGGCGATTCCACACGCATCGGCGCGCTTCATGGCCGAGCGCTCGTACGTAAGGTCGTCGGGACGCTCGCCTACGCGAACGATAGCCAACGTCGGCTGCTTGCCCGATGCGGTTAGAGCCTTGGCGCGCGCAGTGATGTCTGCAGCCATCGCATCGGCAACCGGCTTTCCCAGCAAAAGATCTGCCACGGGACCCTCCTGTTTTATTGGCTTGATCAGCTTAGATAGTCAAGCACGTAACTCTCAACGAATTCAGATTGCTGATCGATATCGGCAAGCAGCAAGTCCATGCGCTGCTTGTAGATGCGCGCACGCTGCTCGTCCTTCATAGACGAGATGTTGGCAACGACGGTCATGCGAACGCCATGGGCGGCCGCACGCGCGAACGTGGCCGCAGCGCCGATATCGGAAAGCGCACTGCGGTTGCCATTGTAGGCGAAGAACTTGGCAACCCCAAGTGCTTCGAGGATGGTCTCCATGACCTCCAGGGGAACCTCGCTGGCGCCGTAAAGCGCCTCTTGGACGGCCGCCTCGCGCAAGGCGCGCTCCTCGTCGGTGCCGCGCGGCATGCGATAAGCCGCCGCCAAAGGCGCGAACGCCTCTTCATCGGCGCGCACCAGGTTAGCAAGGCGCTCGCGGATTCCCTCAAGCTGCACAAGCTTCTGACGTGCTTCTTCTTCAACGTTCCTGTAGCGCTCTTTGCCCACGGTGAGGTTTCCCACCATTGAAGTGAGGCACGTTGCAAGAACCCCCACATATGCGCAAGCAGCGCCGCCGCCCGGAGTGGGCGCGGCGCTTGCAAGCTCTTCTATGAACTGTTTGTCCATTTTTCTTAGAACAACCCCGAAATCTTTCCCGTTTCGTCAACGTCGATGCGCATGGCGGCGGGCGACTTGCCCAAGCCCGGCATAGTCATGATGGAGCCGGTCAGGGCAACGATGAAGCCCGCGCCGGCGCTTACCTTGATGTCACGCACGGTGATGCGGAAGTTCTTCGGCGCGCCCAACTTGGTGCCATCATCCGAGAAGCTGTACTGGGTCTTCGCCATACACACGGGAAGATTGCCGAAACCAAGATCCTCGAGGTGCTTCATTTCCTTTGCGACCTTCGGGTCGAAGTCGACGCCGTCGGCATGGTAGATGCGCGTGGCGATGTCCTCAATCTTTTTGGCGATGGGCTGGTCGACATCATAGGCGAACTCGAAATCGTTGGGCTGCTCGCACAGACGAACGACCTCGTCGGCAAGCTCCTGGCCGCCCTCGCCACCGCGTGCCCACACCTCGGAAAGCGCGACGTTCACGCCGAGCTCCTTGCACTTGGCCTCGACCAAGTCGAGCTCAGCCTGCGTGTCGGTGGGGAAACGGTTGATAGCGACGACGCAGGGAAGCTTGTAAACCTGCGTGATGTTCTGAACATGCTGCAGAAGGTTGGGAAGACCGGCTTCAAGAGCCTCAAGATTCTCGGCGTTGAGATCTTCCTTGGCAACGCCGCCATGGTTCTTAAGGGCGCGAACGGTTGCAACTACGACAACGGCGTCCGGCTTGATGCCGGCGTAGCGGCACTTGATGTCCAAGAATTTCTCGGCACCCAGATCGGCGCCGAAGCCGGCCTCAGTGATGGCGTAGTCGCCCAGAGCCATAGCCATACGCGTTGCGGTAACCGAGTTGCAGCCATGGGCGATGTTGGCGAAGGGGCCGCCGTGAATGAACGCAGGCGTGCCCTCGAGGGTCTGAACCAGGTTCGGCTTCAGCGCATCCTTCAGAAGCGCGGCCATAGCGCCTTCAGCATGCAAGTCGCCGGCGGTAACGGGCTTGTCGTCGCGGGTGTATGCGACAACCATGCGGGCCAAACGAGCCTTAAGGTCGTTGATGTCGGAAGCAAGGCAGAAAACGGCCATGACTTCGCTGGCAACGGTGATGTCGAAGCCGTCCTCACGGGGAACGCCATTCGCCTTGCCGCCCAAGCCGATGACGATCTCGCGCAGAGCGCGGTCGTTCATGTCGACGACGCGCTTCCACGTGACGCGGCGGACGTCGATGTTCAGCTCGTTGCCGTTGTGAATATGGGCATCAAGCATGGCGGCCAGCAGGTTGTTCGCTGCGCTGATGGCATGGAAGTCGCCCGTGAAATGAAGGTTGATGTCCTCCATGGGGACGACCTGAGCATATCCGCCGCCAGCGGCACCGCCCTTGATACCGAAAACAGGACCGAGCGAAGGCTCGCGCAAAGCGATGACGGCCTTCTTGCCCTGCTTGGCAAGAGCGTCGCCCAAACCGACGGTGGTCGTGGTCTTACCCTCGCCTGCGGCAGTGGGGTTGATGGCCGTGACCAAAACCAGCTTACCGGGCTTGGATTCATGCTCGCGAAGGTAGTTGTAGTCGACCTTTGCCTTGTACTTGCCGTACATCTCGAGGTAGGAATCGGGGATACCGATCTTCTCGGCGATCTCGTCGATTCGCTTCGGGGTTGCCGCTTGGGCGATCTCGATATCAGTCAGCACGTCTGGCTCCTTTGTCCTGTTGGATCGGTGGGATGATCGTACCGATCCATTCTACCCGCCTCCAAAGTTCGCGCGAGCCTCTTCTTGGTGAAAGAAATCGATCTCGCGCCAACGGCGCCACGTCACAAAACAAACACTTACGAAGAGGCGGCCTTTTATGCTTCAATCATCAGCTGTTGAATTCAGTGAAGTAGTTTCGCCCATATGAAGCGCTCGTAGCTAAACGCCGCGGGCGCTTTTTTGTTGGACTGCAACTGAAATGAACGCCGCGCCGAAACGGCAAAGGGAACCGTCGGACGCCGTCAGCCCGTGAAAGCCGGGTGCCTATCCAAGAAAGGAACAGCTTTCGTGTCATCTTCTCATCAAAACGGGGGCATGCCCCAAGCGCGCGTGAAGGTCGCGCATCCCTACCTCTGCCTTATGGGCCTCTACCTTGGCGGTTTCACCGGCATGTACAGCGAAACCGCACTGAACATCGCCCTGCCCCAGCTCTCCGTGGCATTCGGCGTCGAACTCTCCATCGTTCAATGGATGGTTGTCGGCTATATGCTGGCCATCGGCGTCGTCTTGCCTTTCTCCAGCCTGCTCACTAAATGGTTCTCGGCGCGCAAGATCACGCTATTCGCACTGGGCGCTTTCCTTGCCGGCTCGCTGATCGGCGGATTTGCCAACGTCTTCCCCATTGCTTTGACAGGACGCATCATTCAGGGCGCAGGCACTGGCCTTATCTTGCCGCTTATGTTCGCAATGGTGATGGAAGTCATACCGCCGCATAAGATCGGCGCTGCCATGGGCGTGAATGCCCTGGTCATCATGTCTGCTTCGGCCATTGGCCCCACGCTCGCCGGCATCCTGATCGGTGCTTTCTCGTGGAATGCCATTTTCTTCAGCTTCGCCGTCGTTCTGGTCGTCGGCATCTTTTTCGCGGCTAAGTTCCTGGTCAACCCCTACGAGCTCACCCGCCCGCACATCGACCCCGTTTCCGTGGTCACCTCGTGCCTTGGATTCGGCGGCATCGTTCTTGGCGTTGGCATGGCCAGCCTGTACGGCTGGGCTTCCGCCCTTGTCATCGGCTCGCTTGCGGTGGGCTTGATCGCGCTGTTCGTCTACGCGAAACGACAGTTGAACATGGACGATCCTATCATCGACCTGCGTGTTTTCAGCATTCCTGGATTCCGCACGGGAGCACTTTGCGTCATGTTGAACTTCGGCGTCACGCTTTCCGCCATGTTCGTCCTTCCCCAGTTCTATCAAAACAGCATGCTACTCGCCGTAAGCGTCGCAGGCCTGGTCATGCTTCCCGGCGGCGTCGTGAACGCCATCGTCAGCATGATGTCCGGCCGCATCTATGACCACATCGGCGCACGCGTTCCCGCACTGATCGGCTTCACGCTGTCCATCATTGCCTGCGCCTTGCTGCTGTTTACCAGCCCGTCTTCACCGCTTGCGTACGTTGTCTGCTGTCATATCGTGCTGATGATCGGCGTGCCCTTGGCAATGTCGCCGTGCCAGACCCATGCGCTCTCTTCACTGCCTCCGCAGCTTTCCACCGATGGCAGCACCATGATCAACACGCTTCAGCAGGTTATGGGCGCGATTGCCACCGCGCTGGCAACGTTTTTGGTCGCAACCGGCTCAAGCACCGCTGCCGAAAACGGCGCTACTCAAGCTTCGGTGATGTTCTCGCAAGGCGCTCACTGGGGCTTCGCCTTCGCGCTTGCGCTTGCGGTCGCCTCGTTCTTCCTTGCGCTCGGCTTCAAGAAACAGCCCGCGCGCGAACAGGAAACCGCGCTCACCGCGCACGAGAAGGCAAGCGACCGCCAAGCCGACGCCAAGCTCGAGAGCGTCGCTTCCCTGATGAAGCAGGACGTCTACACGCTTAGCGAAGACGACAGCGCTCTCGATGCCTTGAAACTGTTCGTCGAGAAGGGGATCTCCGGCGCACCCGTCGTCGACAACAAAGGGAATCTGACGGGATTCGTCAGCGATGGCGACATCTTGGGTACTTTAGCCAAGCAGAACCCGTCCTACAACAGCTTCTACGCATTCGCCCTCGATGATGAATCGACCTTCGCCCAAAAAGCCGCCGAGCTTCAAAACATCAACGTCGCCAGGATCGCCACTCAAGACGTGATCACTGTGGACATCGCCGATGACATGCGCAGCATTTGCAACACGCTCGCAAAACATCACCTTAAGAAAGCGCCCGTCATGGACGGAGAACGCATGGTGGGCATCATCAATCGATCGAATGTCACCCGATTTGCCGTAGGGCTGTGCACGAACGCCTAACCAGCAAACGAAGATCAAGACGCGATTAAATCCCGCGACCCGATCGTCATCAGACGTTAACCGACGAAGAACGCCCGAACGAAATGGAGCCGTTGCGCGATATAGCGCAGCGGCTCCATTGTTCTCTATTCCTTCAAGCCCGCTTCTGCACACTCGAAGCGAACGGCTTAAATGCGACCTAGACGTTGAACTTGAAGTCAGTGATTAAGAATCTGGCCTGGTAAAAGGCGAAGACGCAGCCGATAGCTGCGTCTTCGCTTCTCTCCGCAGGCTTTATAGTAAGCCCAGCCTTCTCGCAAAAACAGCGAAGAAAGGCCTTTCCCCGTCGAGCGAGATTAGGCCCTCGCAGGACGAGTGAAGCAAACCACCTATGCTGAATGCTGACCTAGGAGGAATGCCCTATGGGTTATTCTATCACTGGCGAACCCCCCGCTCAATGCGTATACGGGGCTAAATCCACCCCCCTTCACGAAACCGATACGGTACCGGAGCGGTACCGTGCAGCAACACGAGATCCCGAACCTTTGGAATGCCCCATCATCGCCGGGTTCCCTACTAACTCGATCAACGAGCGCGGATTCGGCAGCATCCCCACGCGCGTCATGGACGACGTGCGCCTGTCGATGGGCGCACGATGCCTTTACGCGCTCCTCGCCGCACATGCCGGCTCGCAGCATGAAGCATGGCCGAGCGTTAAAAGGATCATCGCTACGCTAGCTTGCAGCGAAAAAACTTTCTACAAGTACCGAGCCGAGCTTTCCGACGCAGGCTACATCTCCATTGAGACCAGGCAGACGCGTTATGGTCGTCGAACCGTCTACGTGATCGAGCAGATCGTCGAGTACCCATCGGTTAGCATGCTAGAGTCCGAGGAGTTCGAGGAGAAGTTTTCCACAAACCCCAGCTCAGAGCCATACAGTAATTTTTACCGTATGGCTTCCGATATACCTTCCGACGATGCCGAGATGTGGAAAACCAACGGTGGAAAACCAAGCCATACGGTAAAAACTACCGGTACCCATACGGTAAAAATTACTGCCCAGAATATAAATAAAGGAATAAAAGAAAAGAACAGTACTACTACTTCTACCGAGAGTGATTCCCGGTTGGAACAGGGCGGCACGGCTATCGCCGGGCCGGTAGTATCGTCGCCTACGGCGCCGAGTAGTGATGTTGATTTCATTTCTGAAGAGAAAAATGAAGAAGCGCCGCTCGTGCGCGATTCGATAGACGCGGCTTTCTGGGCACTCGAATCCCGAGCGATAAGAAGAACCACTTCGCCCTGGAGCAATAACGAAGCTCTCGCCTCTTACCGCAAGCTTGTCGCCGAAGGGTACTCGCCCGAGGACATCGACTCCGCTTACGACAACTACGTTCAATGGGTAGAGTCCGAAGCGGTTGTGAACAAGAAGGTCCTGCGGACTTGGCTAGTGGAGGATGAGAAAGGCTTCAAGCGTAACTACGACGATGTGAAGAATAAGCGCGCAGCCGAGTACCGCAAGCGTACCCAGGAGGTCAGCAAGCAGGCCGATCTCGATTACCACAGGCGCTCGGCTGCGGTGAAGAGCGCGCTGCCCGATTCTGATGCGGAGTGCGCATATCTTTTCGCTTATGCGGATTCGAGCGATGACCAGCACTTACACGATGTTGCCGCGCAGATTCGCCGTGAGGAGCCCGTTCAGTACTCCAACGGCTACATAGACGACAGACTGAGCAGGCGCCCGTCATACCCCGTTCTGGTGCGTCTGGTGCATAGCCGCGAGCACCTTCGACAATATAACGAGACGACTTACTCGGCACTCGTCGCCGAGGGAAAAATAAGGGGGTAACCGATGGACACCGGAGACGACGCAGCCAACGAGGCGATCAAACAGGCGCAGGGGTTCCTGAGGGCGCTCGTGCAGGAGATACGCCGCCGCGCATGGATGGGCGGCATGAAAGTCAATAGGGACAAGGTCGACTCCGAGGCCGATGGCATTCTGTCGCGCCTCATGGCAAACGAAGCCGCAGAGATTAGGCTGACCCCTAAGTACGAGCGCCAACCGAAGGACGCCACGAGCCCGAAGACGGCCACGGAGGTCCTTGCCGGCCGGACGCTGTACTGCGCCACGCTGGCCGAACGCAACGCGCTCGATCAACGGCTGCGCGAGGCGGGGATCGAGACGTTCGCCGACCCGGCCGACGCCGATTCGAGGATCCAGAAAGTGAAGCTCGGGGAATCCGCGCGCGGTTTGCTTCCCGAGCGGGGAAGCGGCGCTTACCGCATCTGGACCGCCCAGCCGATGGGCGAATGGGCCGACCAGGCGCTCGCACGCGACGTCGCCTCGTCGCACAGCGCGAAAGCGCTGGCGGCGGACATGGCGCTTCGCAAGGCGGAACGCGAATTGCCGAAACCCCCGTCGAAGCCTGAGCTCGTCAAGGGAGCGTGGGCGAACCCGACTTTCGCAGTCAAGACGCTGAGCTTCGACCCGCAAGCGGCGTTCTGGGACGAACATCTCGCCGAGCGCGGCATTCCCTTCGCGAAGACCGTCATGGACGGCGCGGTGCGATACGAGATCGCGCCCGAGTCGGCCCGCGACGTGAAGGCGATGCTTGACGACCTGGAGGGTATAACGGGCAACAAGAGGGAAGACAAGCGCGTTTCCGTCGACGCTGCGTTTGAAAAAGCGCTGGAGCCCTCCGCCGACCGCGCGAATTTGCGCGAGGTGAGCAAAATCGACATGAAGCGCGGGAACGAGCTGGAGAACGTCGCCACCATGGAAGCTCTCAACGAGGCGGGGATAGACTACGACGTGACCTTCGACTCCGAGCTCAACGTCGACACCTTCGTCATGGACGGCAACGCGAGGGGCACCCTGCTTTCGATGGACGACGACCGGGTCGACGCCCTGTTCCAGTGCGAGAACGTCGTAACCAGCGTGAACCAGGCGGCCGCAGCGGTGAAGAAGGGGCAGAAAGCGGCGACGTCGCGTTCCGCTTCGAAGCCGATGAAGGAGCGCCAGTTCAAGCTGCATGCAGCCGAAGACCTCGGCCGCGAGCAGGCGCGCGAGCACGCCCGGCAAGACCAAGCGCGGGCGCAACAGCTCGCGCGCGAGTCGCGCGACCGCGCCGCGCGCCCCGAGCGCAGCGAGACGAGGGCGAGGTAGCCATGAGGCAGCGGATTACCGACAGGCTGGCCGACGCGGCCAAGAGGGCATGGAAAGGCGTCGCGGTGCTCGCATGCTGCGAGGCCGTTTTGGGCCTTCTGGCCGGGCGCGTGGCCACGCTGGTGTTCCGCGCGAACCCGATCAACCCGATGTCGGGCTTGGCGACGGCCTCGCCCACGCTCGTGACCGACATCGCGCTCGACCCGTTCGACGTGGCCATGGGCGAGCCGTTCGTCAGGGGCGCCGTGGGCGCCGTGGTGCTCGGCACGCTGGCGCTGGCGCTCGTCTACCTGTCGCGCGGCATGAAGCTCAAGAACGAGGACACCGAGAACGCGCACGGCAAGGACCGCCTCGCAACCGAGCGCGAGGCGGGCATGTTCGTCGACAAGGCGCACCCCTACAACAACCTGATGGTGTCCGAGCATGCGGGGATCGTCCTCAACCCTCATGACGCGAAGACGAGGGACCAGCAGGCGGAGAAGAACCTGAACTGCGTGACGCTCGGCATTTCGGGCTTGGGCAAGACCTACAACCTGGTCTACCCCGATATGATGCGCGCATGCGGCACGGCGCTTCCCGCCATCCCCTGCGCCAAGCGCGGGAAGCCCGACAAGGAAGTCGCGCTCCCGCTCCCCGCGGGGAAGACCGAGGCGCAGATGGGGTTCGACGTGTTCGCCACCGACACGAAGGGCGACACGCTGCGCGACTGCGGGGAGATGTTGGAAAAAGCGAAATTCGACCTGCGCGTGTTCAACACCATCTCGCTCCTCGACGGCCAGAGCTACAACCCGTTCGCGAGCCGGTACGTGAAAACCCACCTCGTCGACAAGTACGACCCCGAGCAGATGTCGGTCGGCGGCAGGGTCGATTGGCGCGACGCCGCGACTCACGAGGAGCATTCCGAGGGCTTCGCGCAAGACGCCGACCTTTACCGCCCGAAGACGATCCTGGCGCGGTCGGGCAAGGGCTTCATCGCGCAGATCGACCTGAGCCTCGAAACCGAGATGACCTCGATAGACGGCGTCGACATGAGCGGCTCCGAGTCGCTCGAGAAAATCGAAGCCGAACTGAAGGGAGCGCAGGGCGAGGCAGCTGAAGAGCTGCGCGCCAGGCGCGACAGGAAGCTGATGGAAGGCGCGATGGGCGCGTTCGGCGACGTCATGCAGGCCGTGCGCTACCAGCGCACGATCGGCAAGGTCGAGGCGCACGTGCGCAACTGCGGGCACGAGAACGCCGTGGGGCGCGTGTCCTTGGAGCTTTCGCCCGGCCTCGTCCCGGCGGCCTGCTCGGGCACGGGCGTCAACGTCGACGCCGAGCGCCGGGAGGACGGCGGCTTCACCGTCGTCTGGGAGACCGGGGAGGTCGAGCCTGGGCGGGAGAGCCAAGCCCACCTGACGCTCGACGTCTACATCGAGCCGATGCGCGTCGCAGACGGCGTGGCGCTCACGAAGATCGTCGACACGATGTGCGCGAACCTCGCGGGAACCGACGCGCCCGCAGGCGCCGACGGCGACTTCTGGGAGTCCTGCAAGCGGCTGTTCTTCATGGGAATAGCGGCCTTCCTCTTCGAGAAGTACGAGGAGGAGAGCCGCACGATACCCGAGATGATGCGCCTGCTCGACTTGGCGGTGCCGCCGCGCGGCGGCGACCCCCACAACACGCCGCTCGGAATACTGATGGAGGAGTGGGAGACGGGCCTGCGCGACGAGTGGGCGGACGACCCCTCGGGCGAGCGCGGCGCCGCGCGCACGAAGCGCAAGGTGCGGACCGCAATGGGGCCGCACTCGCGCAGCCGCAGCCTCGCGCTGCACTGCTACTACGCCATCGAGGCGGGCGCGGAGGACACCTTCCGAAGCGTCCTCATCAGCTGCCAGTCGGCGCTGAAGAACCTCGTCACGCTGGAGGTGCAGCAGAAGCTCCTGCGCGACGACATGAGGCTCGACGAGCTCGGGAACCCCGGCCAGAAGTCGGCGGTGTTCTGCATCATCAAGGACACCGACAACCCGTTGCAGTTCGTCACGGCGGTCATGGTGCAGCAGGCCATCGACCTCGCTCAGGACAAGGCGTACATGCGCTTCGGCGGCAAGCTGCCGCGCCACGTGCGCTTCGTGCTCGACGAGGTGGCCAACGTCGGCAAGATACCCATCCTCGTGCGCGCGCTCGCCGTCGTGCGCAGCCGCAACATCTCGATATCGCTGTTCTTCCAGTCGAAGGCGCAGATCGCGAAGGTGTACGGCGACAAGGAGTGCTCGATCGTGTTCGACAACTGCTCGACGATGGTCTACCTCGGCGCGCAGGACTCGGACACCCTGAAGATGATCTCCGAGCGCGTGGGCGACGAGACGGTGGCCTCGCGCACGTTCCAGCGCTCGTTCCAAGCCGGCTCGATGAACGGGTCGACCTCGGAGAACATCGGCCTCACGAGCCGAAAGGTCATGTCGGTCGGCCAGGTGAGGGCGCTCGAGCGCGGCTACCTGCTGGTCTTCATGACGGGCCTTCCGGGCGCGGTGCTCGACCGAAAGGTGCAGACGTCGCGCGACCCTTACTACCCCTACATCTGCCCCGGCCACGAATGCTCGGAGGGGATGCCGGAGGCGGTGTGCGAGGAGCCGTTCGACCTGAAGGGGTTCTTGCGGCGGAAGGCGGTAGAGGAAGAGGAAAGGAAGAAGGCAGTGGCCGCAGCGAAGCGATGAAGAGGGGGCGCACCCGTGCGGGAGGCCTACCAAACCTATTTACCCCGCCGGGCACGCCCCGGAATGCAGGACCCGCCTGAAAAGACCGGTCTGCCAGACATGGTACCACATCGGTACCCGCGCATGCGATTCCACCTGCGCGGGAACGTGTAAAAACAAGTTAACGAAAGGAAGCATTATGAATCTCGGAGGACTGCTTCAAGGCCTAGCGAACATCGGAGGCATTCTCTGCACCTTCGCGACCTTGGTGCTCTTCGCCCAAGGCAAGCTCACCGACAGCGCGGGCGCGCGCGGCGAGGGCATGATGATCGGCTGCGCCCTGGCCGCCGTGGCGTTCTACGCCGCCGCGGTCTTCATCGGCACCCAGGACCTCACCATCTCGGCGTAAACCATGGCTTCGATAAAGATCCATCAGGACGTCTTCGGCTTCGAGCGCAGGCGCAAGGGCTTCACGAACCGTCAGATAACCGGCTTCGGCATAGCGGCGGTGCTCGCGGTGTCGGCCATGGCGGTCTTCTGGTACGCGCTTCAGCTCGACGTGACCACATCGATAACGATAGCCACGGTGGCCTCGCTTCCCGGCCTCATGGTCGGCTTCTTCCCCATTGAGGGAATGCCCGCCGAGGAGTTCGTCGACCGATTGGCGAACGCCGCCGCGCGCGGCAACGCGATCACATGGGAGGGCGAGGAAATCGAGTTCGAGAGAGGGGAAAGGACCAAAGAGTATGTTCGGGAAACGAAAAGGAAAGGCATCGAGCTCGAAAGCTTCGAAGAAGGGACGCAAGGCCGCGAATGAGGCGCGCACCTGCGTCTTCTGCGGGGAAGAGGTCGCCGACCCGTCGGCCGTCTACTGCCCCGCCTGCGGGGCGGTGATGCCGAAGCCCGAAGCGCCGAAAGAGGAGCCGGAGGACGCCGAGCGCTGCCCGAAGTGCGGCGCGTTCATCGACGAGGGCGCTCCCTTCTGCCCTGCGTGCGGCTGCAACGTGGCCGTCGCGAAGAAGCAGGCCGAGCGCGCAGCAGCGCCGAAACGCAAGAAGAAGGTGGACAAGGAGCTGAAGCGCATCGCGGGAGAGCAGGCGGTGCTCTGCACCAACGACCTCGCGGGCTTCGAGCTGATGTACGAGGACGGCTTGGCCGAATCGGTCGAGGGCACGTTCTCGCGAACCTTGGAGTTCACGGACGTGAGCTACGAGAACGAGCGCGAGGACCAGCAGGACGCCATCTTCGACAAGCTGTGCTCGCTGCACCACTTCTTCCAGTCGCCGGAGTGCTATCAGCTGAACCTCGTCAACGTGCCGCGCACCACGCGCCGCGTCGAGCGGTACCTGCCGGAAACGGGCGCGAACAAGGACATGGCCGTGTCCTACAACGACCTGATCGAGCAGAAGCAGAGGGAGGGGCGCGTCGAGTTCGAGCGACGGAACTTCCTCACCTTCTCGGTGCCCGCCGCGTCGGCCGAGCAGGCCGCCGTGCGCCTGCGCGCGCTGCGCGAGGGCGCGACGGCCCAGCTCGCGCACATGGAATCCAAGGCGACCCCCTTGGACGGCCTCGAGCGCGCGTCGCTCATACACGACCTGCTCGTGGGGCCCGGCAAGCTCTTCACGCTCGACTACGAGAAGCTCGCGAAGACCAAGAAGACCCACGTGCGCGATTACGTGGCGCCGGCATGGGCGGTCTACCCGCCTGAAGAGCGCACCCTGCGCCGCACGTTGCAGATGCCCGGGATCTTTGCGAAGACGTTGCACATCAAGGACTTCGGCAGCGACTTGCAGGACTCGGCGCTTCGCCAGATACGCCGCCTGCCCGTGCCGATGAACATAAGCCTGCTCTTCCAGCCGCAGAAGAAGTCGAAGATGGTGCAGACCGTGCGCCAGAACATCGACGTGACGCAGGCCGAGATGCAGGACTACGCGCAGGCGGTCGGCAAGTCGGGCGGCGACCCGACGCTCCTACCTCCTGCGATGGAGGACAGGGAGATGGAGGGCCGAGAGCTTCTGGACTTCATCCGCAACAAAGACCAGCAGATAGCGTGGTTCCAAGGGTTCATCACGGTTTACGGCAAGTCGCTCGCCGACGTCGAGCGCAACGCCAACCTCGTGATGGACGAGTGCTCCACTTGGACGCTTGAGGTCACCGAGCTGCCGTTGCAGCAGGAGCAGGCGCTCATGGGCGCGCTGCCCTTGGCGACCCCGCGCCTGTCGAAGAAGTACCGCTCGCTCACCAATGCGGAGGCCGCCGCGCTCGTGCCGTTCTCATCTCAGAACGTGTGCGACGACCCGGCGAAGTCCTACCGCCTGGGCGTGAACGAGGTGTCGGGCGAGCAGATCCTCGTCGACCCCGACAAGACGAAGTCGCCGCACATGTGGGTCTTCGGCATGACCGGATCGGGCAAGGGCATGGAGATGAACTCGCTCGTGACCTACTCGCTCCTCCAGCACCCGCGAACGGTCCTCGACAAGGAGACGGGCCGCTACGTGTGCGACGACCCGAACGCGCCGGAGTGGCACTTCATGGACTGGCACGACGAGTACTGGGAGCTGGGCGACCTGTTCGACGCGTCGGAGCCGCAGTTCGGCCCCGGCCACGACTCGTGCATCAACGTGATGGACATGTCGGGCACCATGGGGGACTTGGCGCGCCGCGACGTGCAGGCCAACGCCGACGTGTTCATCGCCATCATGGAAAGCTGCATGAAGGGCGACTCGCTCACCAACGCGCAGCTCACCGCGCTGGACGAGGCGGTGCGAGCCGCCTACGAGCCGCACATCGGCCGTCCCACGCGCCCCGACCTGACCGACCTGTACCGCGAGCTCAGGCGCTCCGGCGAGGCAGGCAACCGCTCGGCGGTCGATCTTGCCGACGCGCTTGGCGTGTACGTAAACGGCTCGTTCAACTCGTTCGCCGGCCAGACGAACATCGAGGTCAACCCCCTCATGAACGTCTACCGCATGAGCGAGGTGGGCAAGAACATGCGCACGCTCGCGGTGCTGGCGGTGCTTCAGCACGTGCGCCAGCGCGCCTACGAGAACTACCGCCACGGCAAGCAGACCTACCTGGTGTTCGAGGAGTGCCAGATCGTATTCAACAACGCGCCCGCGATGGACGTCCTCATGACCTTCTTCTCGGAGATGCGCAAGTTCGGCCTGAAGATGATCTGCGTGACGCAGCTTCCCAACGCCGTCCTCTCCCATCCGGATGCGTCGAAGCTCTTCGAGAACTCGGGCATATTCGTGTTCCTGCCGCAGCAGGCACAGAACCAGGACACCTTGGCCAGGATGTTCAAGCTGTCCGATTCCCAATACGACCGCTTGTCGGCCGGCGCGCCGAAGGGCACCGGCCTCGTCGTGGTCGACGGCCTCAAGATCGCGATGAACAACCGGATCGACCCGAAGAACCCGCTCTACGAGGTTTGGAACACCGACCCGGACAAGTACGCCGCGAAGCTCAAGGCCGCCCGGGCGGTGTAGCGTGGCGCGCGATTCCGACATGCTCGTGCGCAGGAAGGAGGGAGAGTCGGCCTCGCTCCTGCGCAAAGAGGGCGACTCCCGCGTTTCCCTGCGCAAGCCGGCGCCTTCCGCCGACGGCGTGAAGAGCGGCGCCGCGTCCCTCTCGCGCGAGAGGGCGACCGACACGCCGGAGACGCCCGCCGCCAGGGCGATGCGCCCCCGAGAGAGGGCCGCGCTCAAGAACGCGCTCAAGCGCGCGGGCGCCGCGTACGGCACGGCGGCCTCGGCCGTCGCCGAGGTCGAGGGGGCGGCTTACGAGGAGGACGGCCGCACGCTGCGCTACGCGTCGTGGTTCGCCAAAAGGCGCGCCCGCAAGGGCGGATCGAAGAGCGTGAGGCTCAACCGCGGCGAGGCCTTCTCCGGGATCTCCCGCGAGGAGCTTGCCCGGCGCGCCCACGGGCGCGACGTCCGCTCCCGAACCTGGAAGGGAGCCGGGCACGCCGCGGGAGCCGCAAGCGGCATGATGGCGTGCGCCGGCGGAGGGGCCGACTCCGAGGACGACGTGAAGGACCTGTCGTCGCGCGGGCTGCAAGCGGGCGTCCGCAGTGCTTCGCGCGTGCGCGACGCAAGGCTCCGCAAGTCGGCTTACCGCCGCGCGACGTCGCGCAGGAGGCTCGCCGTCGCCGCACAGCGGAGGCTTCGCGAGACGAAGGCCGCGCAGGCCGCCACGGGCGCCCTTTCCCGCGCAGCAGCCGCGTTCAAGGCGGTGGGGGCGGCGATATCCGCCCCGATGGCCGCGGCCGCGCCGATCGTCGCGGTGCCGGCGGTCATCGTCTTGAGCCTCGTCCTCGCGATCACGGTGGGGGCGGCGATGGACGACGGGGACTACGACCTCTCGAAGCTCACGCCGAACGAGCGCGCAGTGGCGAGCTACCTGCTCGGAAAGGGCGTGCCCTTGAAGCAGACGGCGGCGATCATGGGCAACATGTTCGCGGAATCGGGCATGAACCCGTCGGCCGTGAACGCCGAGTCGGGCGCGACGGGCCTTTGCCAATGGCTCGGAGGGCGCAAGGACGGGCTGACCTTGTACGCGGCGGCGACGGGAAGGAACTCGCTGGCCGTCGCGCCTCAGCTCGACTACCTCTGGGCCGAGGCCACGGGCGAGGAGGCCACGGGCGTGGAGATGTCCTACGCGTCGACGCAATGGGGCTATTGGAACGCCGACTCGCAGGCCTTCCGCAACGAGCACGGCTACGGCGCGACGAACAGCTGGGAGGAGTTCCTCGAGGTGAAGGACGTGAAAACGGCCTGCCGGTACTGGTACGCCGCGTTCGAGCGCGGCCGCCCGTACGAGGAGCGCGTGGAGGACCGCTGCGGGAAGGCGCAGGAGTACTACGCGAAGATGCACAAGAAAGGCTCGAAGAACGACGGCGCGATGGGCCAGGCCGCGGTTGACGAGGCGTACGGGCTCCTCGGGGCGCCCTACGTGTTCGGGGCCTCCGGCCCCGACTCGTTCGACTGCTCGGGACTGGTCGTTTGGTGCTACTCGGCGCAAGGGTACGACTTCGGCTCGGCGCGCAACACCGACAGCCTATGGGCGATGTGCGCGGAGATCTCGGAAGACGACCTGGAACCGGGCGACCTGGTGTTCATGAACCATTACAGCAACGGCCACGAATGGGGGCACGTCGGCATGTACTTCGGCGACGGGAAGGTCATCCACACGGCGTCCGTGGGCACGGGCGTCACCGTCGAGCCGCTGCACGGCTCGTGGCTCGACGACAACGGCCTCGCGTTCGGCAGGCTGCCATAGGAAGGAGGTGCCCATGGGCACCGGCAAGAAAACGATAATCGCCCTGCTGGCGGCGGTGGTCGCGGTGGCGGTGGCCGCCGTGGCGGTGCGCTCCGCGCTCGACGCGCACGAGCAGCAGCAGCAAAACGCCGCCGCGATGGCGAGCCAGCAGGCGCGCGAGGAGGAGACGCCCGACGAGCGGGCGGAAGACGACATGACCGACGCCCAGCGCGCCTTGATCGGCAAGTACGGCGCCACGGAAGAGTCGGTGACGGGCCAGCTCTCGTCGACCGATTGGGCGTCCTCCGACGGCAAGGACACCCTGTCCTTCACGGGCCGCACCTTCACCGAGACGTCTAACGGCGAGAAGAAGGAGCACATCTACGCGCTGTCCAAGGTCGACAAGGCGTCGGTGGGCAACGCGGGCAGCTCGATCACGGCGGTGATGCTCCTCGAAGACGGATCGACCATCGTGGTGACGCTCGCGTCGGCCAGCTCGCAAGACCCTTCGAGCTGGACGGTGCACAGCTCGGACTTCGCCTTCTCGGAGGGCTACAAGCCCGCCAAGAAGACCGGCGCGTGCAAGGCGACGATGCCCGAAGGCGCAGACGCCGAGGCCTGCAAGGCGCTCTTCGGCGAGGAGGCGTGGGCGAAGACGACCGCCGCCGTGGAGGCATGGGCTCAGTCGAACTGCCCCACCGCCGCGAAGGCGGCGTGGGGGCGCCAAGCCACGGTCGACTGGGGCGCGGGCGAGGTGAGCACGTCGTTCGCGCTCGACGACGTGAAGCAGATCTCGGTGGTGGCCACCTTCTCGACGAAAACCGGCAACGTGAACGTGAAGAAATCGAAATAGAAGGAGGGCGAAGTGATATTCGACAAGCTGCTCTCGAAGAAGCACGAGGGATCGGGGAAGGTCTCGAAGCAGGACCTGCCGAAGGCGGTCGCGGTGCTGTTCCTGGCGGCCATCGTGGCCTCGGCGGGCCTCTCGCTCGTGCTGACCACCTGCTCCAACGCGCTCGACCAGGCGGTGACCTCGACATGGCGGTAACGGAAACGGTCTCGCGCGGCGCGGCATGGGCGTGGATAAGGCTCATGCGCGACCCGATCAGAACGGGCGAGAGGCTCGCGGCGGCATTCGCCGCCGTGGCGCTGCTTGCCGTGTTCCTGACGCCGCGCCATCAGGCGGAGGCGCTGCTCCCGATACTCGGCGTCCTCGCCGTGACGGGGGCGACCGCGCTCGGGAGCATGGCGGTCGACGCCGTGACCAACGGCCTGGAGGACATGCTTCGCGGCGCCGTGAACGGCATGCTCGGCATGGCGAACGCCTGCATCACCAGCCTCACGTCGCCCGACACCCTGACCGTGGGCTACGACCAGATGTTCTCCGGCCTGTCGCCGATGATGTACAACGTGCACCACTTGGCGGCCGTGCCCATAGCGAACATCGTGCTCGCGATATTCCTGATAGTGGGCCTCGTGAAAGTGGTGTCGCACATGGGCCGCACCGAGATGGGCGTCGACACCGTGGCGCTCATGTCGGTGTTCATCGTCTACGCCTTCCTGAAGGCGGGGATAGACTCGAGCTATTCGCTCATGATACTGGGCTTCGACATCTCGCGCATGCTCATCTCGAACGTCGTGGCGGTCGGCGCAGGCTCGATGCCCGACAACCCAGTGAACTACCTGCCCGACTCCGTCGGCAACAGCGCGCTTCTGATCGTGTGCTTGATCATATCAGTGCTGTACCTGCTGATCTCGCTCGTCGTGAAGGCGGTGGCCTCGCTCGTGCTCGTCGTGAGGTCCATCCAGATCTACGTCTACACCGCCTTCGCCTCGCTGCCCTTGGCCTTCTTCGTGAGCGAGTCGGGCCGCTCTGTGGCGACGGGGTTCCTCAAGCGCTACATAGCGGTGCTCTTCTCGGGCGCCATCATGGCGCTGCTCTTCATGATGATGTCCGCCATCGCCGCCACGGGCGGCGCGGCGACGCAGCCGAACTTCGGGGACGCCGACGGCGTGCTCACCTACTGCTTGCAGATGTTCATGGGCCTTGTGCCTTACATGGCCTATGCGTTCTGCCTGTTCAAATCGGGCGCGTGGGCGCGCGAGTTCGTGGGCGTGTAGCCCTGGACGGAATCTCGGCAAGCGGCGGCAAGCCTACGCGCTTGCGATGGGAAAAAGGAAGGAGCGCACATCATGGGCGCAACCGAAGACGTTATCGGGAGGGAGAACTTCTCGACCTTCACGCAAGGACGGTTCGTTCCGTGCGCCGTGCCGGAACGGGAGCCTGACTTCCGCTCGGCCGATTCGGCCTACTGGTACACCGACGAAGGGGTTACCAGGCTGTCCGACCACTGGGGCACGCGCATCAACTCGTGCGCGTGGCAGCTCGGCGACGAGCCGCTCGAGCCTTGCTGGAAGGGAAAGGCGAAAGGCCAGCGGGCAGGCCACGCGGCGTGGACGGACCTGTCCACGCCGCAGGAGATGATAAGGGTGTCGCACAGGTTCGGGGAACTCGACTACACGAGGCTCGGCGCGGCACCCATGTCCACCGGGCACGACCCGGAGTACGGCGATTTCGACGTCCTCGCGATAAGGCGCGAATGGTTCATCGACCAACGCAACTTCACCGTGGCCGGAAGGACGCTATCCTACCGCGGAGGCGGCGGGAACACGTCGGCGCTCGGCGAGGGCTACGCCGACCCCGCCGCGCAGGCCATGTCCCTGGACTGGGAAGACCACCGGCTCGAAGCCAAGGACCGCGGAGAGAAGGCGGATTTCGGCGAGTGGGCCGCATCGAAGGTTTCCGACCCTGTGTACGGCGGGTTGGCCCGAAGGCTTTCCGGCATCAAGACCGAGAAGCGGCGGGCGCCCAACCCTCCCGCAGCGGCAAAAGAGCCCAAGAGCGCGGATCACCTGCCGGACAAGCTCGCCGCGCAGAGGCGCGAGGTAGCTGAGAGGGTTGCGCAAGACATGGAGGAGCTAGGAATCGGGTGGAAGCAGCCCTGGGCGCAGGCGGGCGCGCCGATGAACCCCGTCACCGGCACCGAATACCGGGGCGGAAACGCGCTCTACCTGAAGGCGTACGCATTCATCCGCGGCTACGACGACTACCGCTGGGCCACCTACGCCCAGGGCAAGGAAAGGGGTTGGAAGGTCAAAGCCGGATCCAAGGCGGTGTCCGTCGAACACTGGCGAAGCGTCCCCTTCGACAAGAAGGACGCCCATGGCAACGTGGTCGTCGGTGCGGACGGCGAGCCGGAACGCGGGACAAGGCTCGTTCTGGACGGATATTGGAATGTGTTCAACCTGTCGTGCTTCGAGGGCGCGCCGGAGCTTCCCCCCTTCGAGCCTAACGACGACGCGGACTTCGGCATTCTGGCCGATGAGCTGAAAGCGTCCTGCCGCTGCCTCGTCGAGGAGACTACCTCGCCCGACGCCTTCTACTCCCCCGCCTTCGACAAGGTGGCCGTGCCGAAGCGCGAGCAGTTCAAGAGCAACGCCGCGTTCTGCGGCACGCTGCTGCACGAGATGGCGCACGCGACGGCGCCCGAGCTGGGTCGCGCCGTCGCGAACCGCTTCGGCTCCGAGGCCTACGCTCGCGAAGAGTTCACCGCCGAGCTGGCGTCGCTTTTTGCGTCGGGCGAGCTGGGCGTGCCGGTCGACCCCGAGACGAAGGGCGAGCACTACGAGCAGCACGTGAAGTACCTTGCAAATTGGGTCCAAGGAATACGTGAAGACCCCGACGCGCTGTTCCGTGCGGCAGGCGCTGCGGGCAGGGCGGCCACCTACACGGTCGACCGCTGGGAGGAGACGACCGGCAAGCAGGCGCCGGGGAGGGCCGAAGCCCGAGAGGCGCGAGCCGCCTACGAGGCGGACAGGGCCGAGAAAGAGCGATCGGGCGACAAGAAGACCGCCCGCGAGAAGCAGAAGGAGGGCGCGAGATCAGAGAGAGCCGAGCGGTTGAAGCGCTCCGCAGAGAGGAAGCGACGGCAAGAGGCCTCCACCGGGCCGAGCCGTCGGGGGCCGTCATCCAGGGATGCGGACCAGTCGCGCGGAAGGTCGCGGTGAAGCGTTGGATGCAACGCGGTATCGCCTGATGAACGCGCGGGAAGTGGTATAATCACGCGAAGGTGGGCAAAGGCGCTACCAACGCCTCGCCGACCGATGGAATGCAGGGCTCGTGCCTATATTCTACGCGGTTTCCAATTGCGCACGTCGCGCAAGAAAAGGCAAACCGAAAAGCGAATATCCCGCACGGCTCGGACAAGCGCCGACGCGCGTATGCCTCGTTTTCAAGAGGCATGCGTTAGCGTTGGCTAACTTGTCGGTTACTAAGGGACGGCATGCCCCTTAGTGCCGGTGGGACAGGGGTTTGACATGGATGAAAAGCAGATAGAGAACCTGAGAAGGTTGGCGAAATCTTCGGTTTCGGAAGATGGCCAGGTAAGGCCGTTCGCAGAGCAGTTAGCGGATTACGCGTTCGGGAGCATGCCTGAAAGCGAGGTCTTCGTCGTTTCGCCGTCTTCCGCGCAATTCTCTTTGCCGCTAACCGGCGACTATCCTCTGGTGTTGACAATAAGAAATGCAAAGAAAATCGTCGACGACCACGATATCCCACTTAAGCAACTTCTTGATTTGCCGCAATGGTTGAAACTTCATCCCCTCGCCGTCGACTCTATGTCCATCGCTGGCGCGCTTGTGATCGTTGCCGACGCCAAGGATGTAAACGGAAAAGATATCGTCATAGCGCTGCATGTCGAAAAAGAGCGCGGCCAGCGTGCCCATGAAATCTTCGTTGACGAAATAACATCAGTCTACGGCAAAAACAATCTTTCGTTCTTCTTGAAGAACACGGCTAGTGCCGGCCTCAATATCTATGTGAACGAAAGAACGAGGAGCTGGCTTGTGCGGACCGGGGTCCAATTCCCCGCGTTAGAAGCCAGCTCCATCATCAACGAATATACCTTGGAACGAATCGAATCTCAAGAACAGTTCGATTCCGTTACCACATCGAAGGAAAGCGCCCGCGCCCCGGAAAGCTACAAAGGCCTTTGGTGGTCTCCGGGCGAGCGAATCGCATTTTACGCCGACCCGACCGGTGAAAAGGAACCTCAGACATGGCAAGGCGTCGATGCCGAGCGGCTGTCAGCCGCGCTTGCCGGAGAAGCGTCTCCCGCCCTCGTCGCGCAGGCTCTCGGCGCGCCGGATTACGACGGCCGTCCTTTGTCCGCGCTTAAACGAGTGAATGATTGGGAATCTATGCCCGAATCCCACGATGAGCTGGCTGAATGGAAAGAACGGGTCGAAGAGCGAATCGACCTTTCGGCAACGCAACCTGAGCAGGATCTTTCAACGGAAAAGACCGCGCACCTGGAAGAAAAGAAGCTGCTTACGGCTGAGAAGAAGACCCTCGGCGAGAAGGTATCCGGCCTCTTCAACCGCGACAAGCAGACGGCGCGCCAGGACGAGTCGCGCGCTCATTCGCAGGCGCGAGGCGATGACGGAAAACGCCCTACAAGAGCGGCGGAGAAGGATCTGTAGACCAGGTCAAGCTCCCGCCGCATTGGAAATAGAGGAAATGACGGATAAGAAAAAGGAAGGAAGAGATGGATAGAGCTATAACAAGGTTCGCCCGCGCCGCACGGCTCCTTGCCGCGGCTGCGGCTGCATTGGGCTTGGCGCTGACCATCGGCGCGGCAGCGCCGAAAGAGGCGCTTGCCGCCCCCGCGACGATCAGCGGGCAAGCGTACATCCATTGCACGAACCCCGGGCAGACGAACGGCGACGGCAACGTGTTCGATGTCACGATCTCCTACAGCGGCCACTCGTTCAGCGGCTACACGGGCTACTGCCAGGATCACGGGCTGCCTTACCCTGCGGATGGGTGGTACCCGTTCACCGGCACTTGGACCGGGTCGGGATACGACATCCTGATCGATTCGCGTGGCGCCACGCCGCACCCCGAGTGCGTGTTCACCTCGGGCCCGTGCCAGCGCGTGGGCGGCTTGGACACGCTGTTCAACCCGCTCGGCGACATGGACCTCCTGAAGAAGTCCAGCAACCCCGCGGTCTCGGACGGCAACGCCTGCTATTCGCTGGCGGGCGCCGTCTACCCCGTTCAGGTCGAGCCCGCCGAGTGCGCGCACGTGAACGGCGGGACGGTTTACGACGCGCCGCAGAACGACCCTACATTCATGCTGATTCACAAGGTCGACAAGGATACGGGTCAAGCATACCCGCAAGGCCAGGCACAGCTTGCCGGCGCCGAGTACACCGTTAAGTACTACGCCACCGAGAGCAAGCCCGCCGATGGCGCGCAAGCAACAAGGACTTGGGTGCTGAAAACCGACTCCGTCGGTATGGCGCTGCTCGAAAAAGAATACAAAGTTGGCGGCGACGACTTCTACCTGTCCAATAACGGCAACCCTATCGGACTACTTGGTTGGTACTCGATTCAAGAGACCAAGGAGCCAGATGGTTACGTCCATGAGGAGCACCCCGTCCATTGGGGTCAGGTAACGAGCACCGGCTATATCGGCGAAAACGCCGTTGACTTCAACATCCCCGGCGAGGATATGTACGACCGCGAGCAGGTGATCAAGGGCGGGGTGAAGATCTCCAAGGTCGATGCCGAGACCGGCAACACGCCGCAGGGCGACGCGTCGCTTGCGGGGATCAGGTTCGCCATCGTCAACGAGAGCGCCAACCCCGTTTCGGTCGACGGCGGCACGTACGCCAACGGCCAGGTCGTGAAGGTCATCGAGACCGACGCATCGGGCGCAGCTGCCACCGCAGCCGACTGCCTGCCGTACGGCAGCTACTCCGTTCATGAGGTCGTGTCCGGCGCCGCGGGCGACGGCTCCGCGCTCGCGAACGGCGGGTACCTGCTCGGCGGCGAGGCCGTGACCATCGACGGCATGAAGATGTCCTCCGAGAAGAAGGCCTTCGACGTCAAGGAGAACGGCAAGATAGCCGATCTGAGCGCCGACCAGTTCGCCAACCAGGTCGGCCGCGCAGGCGTGAGCTTCCATAAGCTCGACAGGGAGACGAACCAGCCCTACCCCTTGGGAGCAGGCGACCTTGCCGCCAAGTTCCAGATCGAGAACGCCTCGGCCCACGCGGCAAAAGTAGCGGGCACCGTCTACCAGCCGGGCGAGGTCGTCTACGCCGGCAAGGCTTCCGCCACCGCGAGCGGTTGGAAATTCGAGACCCCGAAAGACCTCCTGCCCTGCGGCAGCTACAAGCTCGTTGAGACGGATCCCGGCGAAGGTTACGAGAAGTCCACGCAGGAAGTGGCCTTCACCATCGACGCCGACGACTTCGGTTTGGTCAAGGACCTCTCGACCCTGAGCGATCCCGCCGGCGCGACGTTCGCCAACCAGGTAGTGCGCGCCGACGTGAAATTCCAGAAGAAGGACGACACCACCGGCGCCAAGATGGCCGGCGTTCCCTTCCTGATCGAGAGCGCGGCCACGGGTGAGAAGCATGTGGCAGTCACGGACAAGAACGGCGTCATCGACACCTCCGCGACGCGCGCGAACTCCAACGCGTTCGACGCGGCGCTGAAAGACGACGGCACCATCGACAACGACAAGCTCGTCGAGCTGGTGAAGCGCTTCGCCGATAAGAACTCTTCGGAGAAACAGCCGACCGTCTGGTTCGGCATGAACGAGAAGGGCTCCACCGCAGCGGCCAGCGCCGCCCTCGGCGCCTTGCCGTACGACACCTACAAGGTGACGGAGCTGTCCTGCGCCGCGAACGAGGGCAGGCAGATGATCGAAACGGAGTTCACGGTCGTGCGCTCCGATGACAACACCGTCATCGACCTGGGCACCATGGACGACGTCGAGCCCTCGATCCACACCAACGCATGGGACGGCGCGACTAACTCCACCGTTGACAAGGACATCGTCGCCGATGACGAGGCCGTGATCGTGGACCGCGTGAGCTACGAGGACTTCATCCCCGGCCGCACGTACACGGTTCGCGCGGAGGCGCATGACGCCGACACCGGCGCGATGCTCACCGACGCCTCGGGCAACGAGGTGACCGGCAGCGCCGAGTTCACGCCCGACAAGAAGAACGGGCACGTCGACGTGAGGCTCGCGTTCGACGCCAGCGCCCTGGCGAACGGGCAGAAAGCCGTCGTCTACGAGTTCGTGACTTTGAACGGCCAGGAAATCGCGAAGCATGCAGACAAGTCCGACCTTGAACAAACGGTCACGTTCCATAAGCCCTCCGTCGCCACCACCGCCACGGCAAGCGACGGGACGAAGCTCTTGAAGCTCGACCCCGAAGCGAGGTTCACCGACTCCGTCGCGGCGAAGAACCTGCGTCAAGGCGCCGAGTACCGCCTTGACATGGAGCTCGTCTACGCCGATGACGGCACGCCCGTGCTCGACGCCTCGGGCAACGCCGTCAAGGGCACTAAGAACTTCGTTGCCGACGCCGCCGACATGACGGTTTCGGTCGATGCCGTGTTCGACGCCAGCCAGCTCGCGGACGGCAAGAAACTCGTATGCTTCGAGACCTTGACCAAGGTCTCGACCGGCAAGACGGCCGCCGAGCACAAGAACCTCGGCGATGAGAACCAAACTTTGAGCACGGTCAAGGCCTCTATCGGCACTTCCGCCAAGGACGGCGCCAGCGCCACGCAGACCATCGTGCCCGACGATGAGATGACGATCGTGGACAAGGTGGAGTACCGCAACCTCTTCGCAGACGGCCGCGAGTACACGGTCGAGGGCGCGTTGCAGCTCGTCACCATCGACGAAAACGGCAACGCGACCGCCGAGGCGCTTACGGATTCCGACGGCAACCCCGTGACCGCGAAGGCCGCGTTCGTCCCTGACACGCCGCACGGCTTCGTCGACGTGACCTTCAAGTTCGACGGCCTCAAGCTCGAGGACGGCCAGAAGCTCGTGTGCTTCGAGAAGGTGAGCCGCAACGGATCCGTCCTCGCAAGCCATGAGGACGCGTCCGATGAGGGCCAGACCGTCGTGACGGCGCTGCCGAAGATCGGCACCACGCTCACCGACGCCGCCGACGGCGACAAGGACATCGTCTCCAACAACCCCGTGAAGCTCACGGACACCGTGAGCTACGCAGGACTCGTGCCCGGGCGCGAGTACACCGTCACGGGCACGCTGTACAAGAAGGTCGAGACCGATGACGGCGCAACCGAAGCCGTCGCGGTGAAGGACGCCGAGGGCAACGCGGTAACCGCGAAGACCACGTTCACGCCCGAGAAGGCGAACGGCACCGTTGACGTGGCCTTCGAGTTCGACGGCTCCGAGCTTGCGCACGGGGACGAGGTCGTGGCCTTCGAAAGCCTCGACCGCAAGGGCGTCGAGCTTGCGGCCCACGCTGAGATCGACGACGCCGCGCAAACCGTCCTCGTAAGCAACCCGCTCATCGGCACCCTGGCCCATGACGGCCTTGACGGCGACTCCACCGTGGTCGCCGACGCCGACGCGTCGATCGTCGACGACGTCACCTACAAGAACCTCGCCAAGGGCAGCAAGTACACGCTCGTGGCCATGGTAATGGATAAGGAGACCGCGCTGCCGCTCTACACCGGCGGCGAGGCGAACGGCGTCGTGACCGACACCGTGAACGGGCAGATCGAGTCTTTCTACGCGGATGTCCTCAAGGCGATGGGCACCGATGCCGACTCGCTCGACGCCTACGCGAAGGCGATGGCCGCTCACAAGGACGGCGAACCTCTGCCCGTTCTGAAAGTCGGCACCGTCGATTACGAAGCGCTGCAGAAGGCGCTCGCCGACCGCACGAAGCTGGCAAGCCAGCTCGTGATGAAGCAAGCCGACTTCACCGCCGACGCGGCCGACGGCATTCAGCCGGTCACGCTCGACTTCGACGCTACCAAATGGCTCAAAGCCGATGCGCCCGCCGATTGCGTCGTGTACGAGTTCCTGATCCACGACGGCAAGCTGGTCGCCGCCCATGCGGACCTCGACGACAAGGGCCAGAGCTTCAAGATCACGCCCTCGTCCATCGCGACCACGCTCACCGACGAGACCGACGGCGACCATGTGATCCTCCCCTCCACCACCACCTCGCTCATCGACACGGTGGCGTACGAGAACCTGATCCCTGGCAAGGAGTACAAGGTCTCCGGCAAGCTGATGCTCAAAGACACCGGCAAGCCGCTTTACGTCGGCGACAAGGCGGTGACCGCCGAGAAGACGTTCACGCCCAACCAGCCTTCGGGCACGGTCGAGCTTCGCTTCGAGTTCGATAGCACGGCCCTCGACGGCAAGGAGATCGTCGCCTTCGAGAAGCTGTCGAAAGACGACGTCGAGGTGGCGGTTCACGAGGACATCAACGACCATAACCAGACCGTCTCCGTCGACAAGCTCAACGGCGCGAAGGGCAAGGCCTACAGCAAGACCGGCGTCTCGCTCTCCCATTACGCGTGGCTGGGCTGGATGCTCGTCATCGCGGCAATCGGCACGTTCTGCGCCGGCGAGGCCGCCCATAGGCGCGAGCTGAAGCGCGCGGGAGCCGGCGCCAACGACGCCGAATAGGCCAGGAAGCGGCAAGGAGAGTGGCATGAGCGGGATTTGGCAAGAAAGGGCCGTGAAGAAGCCCGAGGACTTCCACGCCGCCCTATGGGCGGGGTCGTGCGGGATCTCCGAGGACTTCGCGCTCGGCTACGCGACCGCTCTCTACGACGTCGAGGCGGTGGACATGGCGGGCCTCACCGCCTACGTCGCCGCTTCGGCGTCGGGCGCCTTCTCGCACAACCTGGACTTCAAGGCGAACGAGGACAGGCTCGCGGAAGAGGTGGACATGGCCGCCTTCGGCATGGCCGCCGAGGACGCGGACCTCTCGAACATGCTCTCGGCGCTCTCGAGGGCGCTGAAGAAGGACGCGCTCGACGCGTTCAAGGCCGAATGGCTCTCGCCCGAGAGGATCGGGGGCGATGAGGGATGAGCGATTGGATGCTCACCTACGCGGCGGTCATGACGGGGATCGTCGTCATGACCATCGTTTTCTTGATGGTCTGGGCGAAAAGGCTCGAGAAGGAGCGCGGGAGGATCCGCGGCAACGTCTACAAAGGCGGGTTCCTCAGCGCTGAGGAGTTCCAGCGTGACTGGATCTCGATGAAGTCGAACGGCAGGAAGGGCGCCGCCGGCTACAAGTACGAGGACGGGCCGGGGTGCTACGTCATCGAGTCCTTCCCAATCGGCACAGAGAACCCGGACTTCGAGCATCCGCACGAGGTCTACGTCGGGCAGTCGCTCCACATCTGCAACCGCGTCAGAAACCACCTGAACGGCAAGGGCAACGGCGACGTCTACGCGGACGTCCGTGAGGGAAAGCCCGTGTTCGTCCATTTGGAAAGATGCGAAGAGACCCAAATGAACGACCTTGAAAGGCGGCTCATAGACGCGTTCCACGCGACGGATTCGTACAACAGCACGCGAGGCGGGGCACGTCGCAGGTAGGAAAGCGAAACGGGCAGGAAGGAAGAGTAAGCAGTGAACGATACAGCAGCGCCCGAAGAGGGCGCGAGGAAGGGCGGCAAGAAGAGGACGGCGCTCATAGCCGTCCTGGTCGCGATCGCGCTCTTGGCCGCCGGGATCGGGGCTTGGTCGGTTTGGAAAGCGAACTCCGCCAAGGGGGACGCCGGGGCGACCGTCACGAGCTACGAGGGCATGACCAAGGAGGAGATCCAGGCGGACCTCAACCGCAAGGCGAACGAGTCGCGCATGACGATCTCGGTGGCCGCCGTGTGCAAGATCGACGGCGAGAACGTGAGGGTGAACGTCATCAACGACGCGTCGAACCGCTTCTCGCAGTCCTTCACGCTCGAGCAGAACGGGAAGACGCTCTACGAGTCCGGGACGATAAAGCCGGGCGAGACCGTCGAGTGGTGCAAGGCGCCGGGCGCCGAGCCGGGCGACGCGGTCATCACCGTCCAGGCGCACAACGCCGACGACGGCAAGGCCACGGGCAACCCGCAGGCCGCACAAGTGACGCTCGTCGAGTCCAAGTAAAGGACGCGGGCGCCCATCCATTTAACGAGGATCGCGCGCGGGAAGGCCGCGCGGGCCTATAGAGAAACCTTCACGAAAGGAAGGAAGAGAATGAAGAAGATCGACCTCAAGAAGAAGGCGGGCGTCGTCGCCTGCGCAGCCGTCATGTCCATGACGATGGCCGTCCCCTGCGCCTTCGCAGCGGTCACCGGCAACAACGGCACCACGGACGTCACCGTCCAGACCGACCCCGCCTCCACGCAGTGCTCATGGGAGGCCCCGACCGTCATCCCGTTCGCTGCCGACGCAGCCGGCAACCTGACCGGCCCGTCCGCAGACGCGGTCAAGATCGTCAACAAGTCGGTCTTCCCGATCCACGTCACCAACGTGACCGCCGCCGAGCAGTCCCCCTTCAAGCTGGTCGCCGACGTGACCGCGGGCGCTGACCAGAACGCCATCCAGTTCAACCTCAAGAACGGCGCCACCGACATCGCCGCCGCAACCGGCATGAACACCGCCGCCCTCGAGAACTTCGACATGGGCTACGCGGGCGCCGCCAACGACAACCTGACCTTCGACGTGAACGCCACGCAGGGCAAGATCGCCCGCACCACGGTGGACCTCTCCACCGCCCAGAAGGCCGCAACCGTGAGCTGGACCGTTGCCGCCGGCTCCCATGCCAACGCCTAAGGGGCGATGACGTGAAGGCGCGGGGACTGGCGGCCGCGGCCCTGGCTGCGGCCTTGACGTGCGCGGGCGCCGCCCCGTGCACCGCGCTCGCGTCCGAGGACGGCAACACCGGCAGCGCAGACGTGACGGTGTACCGGATCCCCTCGGGCGACGGGCAGAAGACCGAGACGGTGGACGTCGGGACGGGCGGGTTCTGGGACTCGCTCGCCCATACCGGCGACGGGGCGGCTCTGCCCGCCCTCGTCGCCCTCGCCGCATCGGCGTCGGCGCTGGCGCTCGCCGCCGGCTCCAAAAAGCACGAAGAGGAATAAACGTTCCCTGGCCCGGCGAGGAACAAGCCCCGTCGGGCCGAATCGGAGGAAGAAATGACCGCATCGAACGGCATCCGAACCGAAAACAAGAAGAGGCTCGCAGCCGCCCTCGGCTTCGCCCTGGCGGCGTTGCTCGCGTGCGCGCTCGCCGCGCTCTCCCCTGTCCGCGCGGACGCGGCGGGAACCTCCGACGAGAACCTCGTGATAGACGTGCCCACCACAGTGCCATGCGCGCTCATGGCGGACGGCACTGTGGTGAGCCCGTCCGAATGGAACATAACGACGTCGGGAGACGCCTACATCGCGTCCGCGTCCGCGAGCGGGTTCCCCGCCAACGTGGAATGGTCGGCGAAGACGACGGACCTCGCCGCGGCCCAGGCGGGGTCTGTGCGGGTCTCGGGCACGGGCGACGCCGCGTCGGTCACGGGACCGAGCGACCCGGCCGCCGCAAAGCTCGCGCAAAGCGCGGGCTTCGAATGGGCGTTCTCCAAACTCGACGCAGATAAGAACAGCGACATCATCGCGAAGGCCACGAGCGGCACGGCCGTGCTCGGCTCGGTCACCTTCACGTTCGCGAAAGTCGAACCCGACGCATTCGCGGTGTACTCCGCCGACGACGGGAGCCTCACGTTCTACAAGCGCGCGAACATGCCCGTTGCGGGCCAGACGTTCGAGGGCAAGACGGCAACCGAGGTGTACACCGGCCTTGAGACCATGACCTCGATCCCCGGATGGACGCAAAACCACTTCAACGACATCAAGACGGTCACGGTTTGCGACGAGGGCATCGCACCGACCGGAACGGCGTTCTGGTTCGCGGGAGTGCGCAACCTGAAGACGGCAGACGTCTCGAAGCTCGACATGTCGAGATGCAAGACGATAGAGTGCATGTTCACCGATTGCATCTCCCTTGAAACGCTAGACCTTTCAGGTTGGGACACGAGCAGCCTCACGAACATGAGCCAGGCTTTCCAGCACTGTGCGTCGCTCACCAAGCTGAACGTCTCCGGGTGGGACGTCTCAAAGGTGACGAACATGCAACTCGCCTTCGCCGAGGACAAGACGCTAGGCTCTCTTGACCTGTCGACTTGGGACAACTCGGCCGCAACCTCCATGAAGGATGCCTTCCTCCAAATGGACTCCCTGAAGGAGATTTCATTGGGAAGCAAGTTCAAATTCGTCGGGATTGACGGATACCTGCCGACTCCTAACAACGCCTACATCGCAGGCGCCGACGGCAAGTGGTACGACACCGTTGGAAAAGGCTACGCCCCCGCCGATATCCCGTCCAACAAAGCCATGACCTATACGGCGGTGGCGCCTAAAAAGGCGTTCGCCGTGTACAGCGCAGACGACAACAGCCTGAGCTTCTACAAGCGAGTAAGCGTGCCTTCTGCCGGTGATACGTTCGAGGGCAAGACGGCCACGGAGGTCTACGAGGGCGTGGAAAAGGCCTCCTACACCGCGGCCGACGGTGCGCCGTGGTCGGGCCATGCCGCCGACATCGCGTCCGTGACCGTGGCGGACGCGGGCGTCGCGCCCGTCTCGACCGCCTACTGGTTCAAGGGCGCCTCAAAGCTCGGCAGCGTGAGCCTCGCCGGCCTCGACACCTCGCAGACGACCAGCATGGACGGCATGTTCGACGGCTGCTCGTCCCTCGAATCGCTCGACCTCTCGGCCATGAGCACGCGCCGCGTCACCTCGATGACGGCGTTCCTCGGCGGGTGCGACTCGCTGGCAGAGCTTTCGCTCGGCTCCGAGTTCGCATGGATCGGGAACGACTGCTACCCGCCCACGGGCGACTGGAAGCAGGGATCCACCGGCACTAAATACGCCGAGAACCAAATCCCTGCAAACAAGACGGACAAGTACACCAGGACTAAGACCGCGTTCGCGGTGTACTCTGCCGACGACCAGAGCCTCACGTTCTACAAGAGGCCGGTGGTGCCGGCGAAAGGGTCGCAATTCCTTGGGAAAACCGCGAGCAAGGTCTTCACTGGCTTCGAAACTGGAACGTACAGTCCCTCAAGCGTGCCTTGGGCGGCTTATTGGAGCAACGTCAAGACGGTGACGGTGGCGGACGCGGGAATCTCGCCCACCTCGACCGCGTACTGGTTCAAGGGCGCCTCAAAACTGAGGAGCGTGGACATCGCCGGCCTCGACACCTCGCAGACAACCTGCATGGACGGCATGTTCAACGGCTGCAAAGCCCTGACCACCTTGGACGTATCGTCGTTCGACACACACAACGTCACGAGCATGGTCAGCATGTTCGACGGCTGCGGATCCCTAACGTCCTTGGATGTCTCACACTTCGACACGGCAAATGTCACGGACATGTACGGCGTGTTCTGGAACTGCGGATCCCTAACGTCCTTGGACGTATCGTCATTCGAAACGGGAAACGTCACGAACATGCGGAACATGTTCTGCAACTGCAAAGCCCTGACTACCCTAAACCTTTCGTCGTTCGACACGCACAACGTCACGAGCATGCGCTGCATGTTCATGAACTGCTCGGTCTTGACGTCTTTGGACCTCTCATCGTTCGACACGCACAACGTGAAGGATATGGCCTACGCATTCGGCGGCTGCGGATCCCTGACGTCTTTGGACCTCTCATCGTTCGACACGCACAACGTCGCAAGCATGGTCAGCATGTTCGACAGCTGCAAAGCCCTGACGTCCTTGGACGTCTCGCACTTCGACACGGCAAATGTCACGAGCATGAGCAACATGTTCTTAGGCTGCGAATCTCTGACGTCTTTGGACCTCTCGTCCTTCGACACGGGCAACGTCACGAGCATGGGCTACATGTTCTCCGACTGCAAGGCACTAACGACCCTCGACCTCTCAAGTTGGAACACCTCTAACGTCGCCGACATGAGCTATATGTTCCGCCTCTGTTCCAAGCTCTCAGTAGACTGCTCGAACTGGAACGTCTCCAAAGTTACCAATCATAGCAATTTCAACAAAAACGCACCTGGGGTAACCGTCCCTCTAGCATGGCGAACCTCAAGCGACGAAGGCGTTGATGACCCCGCGATCGCACCGCTTTGCGATGAGCAGGGAAACGGGAATGCGTTGAGCATCCCAAACGAGAGCGACAAACTTGAGGCAGGGAACGGTGCCAAGACATCCACCGAGGTTGCGGATGCAACCCAAAAGGCCGTGGAGGGAGTACCGACACCCGAGGAAAAAGTGTCGGAGAAAAGCAATGTGAGTACCGAGCATGAAGGTACTGGGGAAACCGGCATAAACAAGCTTGAGGTCGTGAGCGAGGCGACGAAAGAAAACGCTTCGGCAATCGTCACCGAAGGCTCTGAGAAGACCGGCGCGGTGAAGAGCGGGGAATGAAGCTTCACACCGGGCGTTCGGGATGCCTTGGGAAGGGCGCGTTGAGAAGGAAGGCGAAGAGGCGCAGGGGCTTGCCTGTCGTGACGGGCCTTGCGGCCTGCGTCCTCGGCGTCGCCGTAGCGGCTATGGTCGCAACGGCCGCACCGACGGCCCTTGCCGACGAGGTGGGGACGGAAGCCGTAGGGACCCAAACGGAATCCGAGTTCGGAGGGGGCGGCGAGGTGGGCGCTGCGGTGGCGGACGACCCGGCCGCCCTGCCCGCCGTGAGCGCGGACGACGATCAGGTCACCGTGACCGTGCCGACCGAGGTGCCGTGCGTCATGCTCGGCGACGGGTCGGTCATCGGGCCCGCGACGTGGTCGATAGAGAACAAGTCGGGCAGCGCCGCGAGGCTCGCCAACGTCCATGCGGAGCGCCATGCGCAAAGCGTCGAGGCGTCCGCCGCGACGAAGGGCGGGACGGCGCTGCTCGACGTGTCGCCCGGGTCGGCCTCGTTCAATCAGGGCTTCGAGCTCGCCGCGGGCGAGTCGGCCGACGTGGCGTGGTCCGTCGCCGTGACGGACGATGTCGAGAAGTCGGAGGCGCTGTCGGGCGCCCTTCTGGGGCCGATGTCGCTGCTAACGCTCTCCTTCATGTTCGCCGCAGCGGAAGACGATCCCGAGCCGTCGGTCGAGTCGGCGTTCGCGGTCTTTTCGGCCGACGACGCCTCGCTCACGCTCTACAAAAGGGCGGACGCCCCCGTGGAGGGGACGGATTTCCTCGGCAAGGAGGCGACGCGGGTCTACACGGGCATAGAGAACTCGAGGTCCACCCAGCCGTGGAACGATGTCGCAGAGAGGATCGCGAGCGTGTCCGTGGCGGACGCGGGGGTGGCGCCCAAGTCGCTCTACGCGTGGTTCTTCGGCTGCTCGTCGCTGACGGGCGTGGACCTGCACGGCCTCGACACGTCGGGGACGACGACGATGGCCTTCATGTTCTCGAGGGCGTCGGCTCTCGAATCGCTCGACCTGAGCATGCTCGACACGTCGTCCTGCACGGACTTCTCGGACGTGTTCCAAGACTGCACGTCGCTGAAAGAGATCGACATGACGGGATGGGACACGTCGAAGGGCACGACGTTCGCGCAGATGCTCTTCAACTGCAAGTCGGTCGGGCACGTGGACCTCTCCCCTCTCGACACGTCGAGCGCCGTGTCGTTCAGGCAGATGCTCTACGGGTGCTCGTCGCTCAAGGAGATCGACTTGTCGGGCTTCAAGACCAGCAAGGCGACGACCTTCGCGTCCATGCTCAACGGGTGCTCGTCTCTCGAGAGGGTCGACGTGACCGGATTCGACCTCTCGTCCGCGAAAGACCTCTCGATGTTCTTCTTCAACTGCAAGTCGCTCGTCGAGGCCGACCTGGCGACGACGGGCATGTCCAAGGTCACGACGCTCTACGGGGCGTTCGGCGGGTGCTCGTCGCTGCGGTCGGTGGACGTGTCGGCGCTCGACGTGGCGTCCGTCACCAACTTCGCGTACTGCTTCTCGAACTGCGGAAAGCTCGAGCGGTTGGATCTCTCGGGATGGGACGCCTCGTCGGCGCGCGACCTGAACCACTTCCTGTCGGGCTGCGCGTCTCTCGTCGAGCTCGACCTTTCGGGGTTGCATACGGAGAACGTGACCGACTTCAGCTACTTCCTCTACGGGTGCAAGTCGCTGAAAGACCTCGATCTTACGGAGATCTCGACGGCGGGCGCGGCGAACGGCTACGGGATGTTCTCGGGGATGTCGGCGCTGTCGTCCGTGAGGCTCGGGGCCGCCTTCTCGTGGGTCGGCGGCGCGTACCTGCCGCTGCCGAGCGCGTCGGGCGTGCCCAGCACCGACGGCAAGTGGCACGCGCTCTCGAGCGGGAAGGCGTACCTGCCCGCGGACGTGCCGGCGGGAGTCGAGGAGACCTACACCGCCCTGCCGCCGGCGGCAGGGACGGTGGACGAGGCGCCTGACGATGCGCTCAGCGGCATGGAAGACACGACGGGCGCTGACGGCGCTCGGGGAAGCATGGAGGAAGAGGAGCGATGAAGGTGCGGGAGACGCGCGCGAAGAAGGAGAGAAGGCCTTACACGAGGCTCGAGAAGGGCCTGCTCGCGTTCATTGTGGCGTGCCTCGCGGCGGCCGCGATCCTGTTCCTCAACTATTGGAACGCCTTCTCCCAGATGTCCCGGGTGTGGCTCGGCTACTACGCGGCCGAGGCCGCCGCGGTAGTGGAGCCCGGGCCCGACGCGGTGGAGGACGGCGAGGCTTGGAACGGGCTCGAGTCGGCGGAGGGCGACGTGCGCGCGGCGATGTTCAAGGAGCTCGACGCGGCGCTCGCGCTGCTGCCGCAAGGCGTCCTCGACGACTTCGAGGAGCAGGGCTGGAAGATCGTCCTCACGACGCACGACATAAACGCGGAGCATTCCGGGATCGACTTCGGGCAGGAGCTCGCGGGCCTCACGTCGCATACGGAGAGGACCGTGTACCTTCAGGCCGACCCGGCGCAGCTCGCAAGGTCGGCCCTGCACGAGATGGGCCACTACATGGACAGCAGGCTCGGCTGGCCGTCGCAGTCGCCCGAGTTCAAGGAGGCGTTCGCGGCGGAGCGGGACAGCTACGCGTCGTTCTACGAGTACGGCGCCACGGACGAGTACGAGATGTTCGCGAGCATGTGCCGCGACGTCCTCATGGGCGTGCGCGGCGGGGACAAGGCCGCGCCGAGGTGTACAGCCCTCGTCAAGGAGGCGATTCAAGGCGGGATCCCCTATGACTTCACGCTCGGTAACGCCATCTGACACGCATCGGACAAGCCGACGCATGACCTGAACGCACCACGTTAGAAAGGAACCGCAATGACCGAAGAAAACGAAAAGGGACGAATCGAAAAAGACGATGCGCAAGAAGCAACGAACGAGCAGACGAAGGAACGGACGCGGAGGGCGCTGACGGGCGGAGTGGCTGCGGCGGCGCTCGTCGCCGCGTGCGCCGTCGGCGCCATCGTCGGGCAAGACTTCATTGGGCAAGAAGCCGATCAGCAGGCGAAGCCCGCCGAGAGCCAGCAGGCTTCGCAGTCGGCGGCAAGCCCGTCCGATGCCCAGGCGGAAGAGCACGTGTGGAAGCCGATGTACAGCGTGGTGCACGTTGACAAGCAAACCCACGTGGAGCACAGGGACGCAACGTACAAACAGGAAACTGTGAGCGAAACCGTGTGCAACGACTGCAAAGCCGTGATCACGGGCAAGGCGCAGGAGCACATCGAGAAAACGGGGCATTCCGGCTTCACGCGAGGCGTGCCGGTGCTCGAAGACGTCCTCGACGCGCCCGCGCAAGACGTAGAGGTGACCGATCGGGAAGCGCACGACGAATACCGCTTGGCAGGCTACTCTTGCGAGTGCGGCAAAATGCTCACGCTCGATGAAGCCAAGGAGGCCGGCGTGTACTCCGAAGCGGATGAATACCAGGCCGGCAATGATGCGGCGGCCGCCAAGAACTAGCGGCGCCGTTTGACATTCGGAGAACAAAGGTATATACCAAGGATATAGTGTAGATATACGAGGTATATACCGATGGAACTACGATGTGCGAAACATCGCAGTTCCTCGGGTCGGTGTACAATACGTTGCGCATCGAACGTTTGTTTTCATGTTCCGAGCATAGAAGAAAGGCATATGGAGGAACCCTGCATGATCGCCGCCCGGCGATAACGGAAGACCCGATGCCTTCGTCAATGAGAAGATGAAAGACAATGGAAAACGAATCGGAACTGGTGTTCACGAACAAGGGATCCAAGTCGCTTAAAGCCGGCTTCGCGCTGATCGCTTGCGCCGGTGCCATCATGTTGGCGACGATGGCCGCAACGCTCTTCGTGGAGGTCGGCGAGGGATGGTCGACGGCGTTGAGCATCGTTTACCTCGCTGCCGGCATTGCCGGGATCATTCTGATCGCCTATGGTTTCGGAACCGCCAAGCGCGTGACCGACACGGCCGAAACGGAAAGCCGCATATCGGAAAGGGAGACAAGATGAGCGAAGAAAGCAAAGACATCGGGTTGGAAGAGACCCAGGTCATAGGCAACGCCGAAGTGCTCGAGGGAGCCGAGGCGCAGGCGGAAGCGCCCACGACCGAGAAGGGCCGGAAGGCGCTCTCGAGGAACGCCAAGATCGGCATAGGCGTCGGCTGTGCCGCGGCCTTGGCCGCGGCCGTCGTGGGCGTGTGCCTGTGGTCGAACCAGCCCGCCACCCTGCCCGCGGACGAGCCCGTGGAAAAGGCGCTCGTCGCCGAGACGGAAGAGGGCGCGAGCCAGAAGGTGAAGGTCGGATACGAGGGGTACGAGCCGGCTGAAGGCGACACCCCCGTGATAGCCCACATCACCGGCACCACCGACGGCAACCGCAGCGTGGACTACTACCATGCCGTCTCCGGCGCCCAGGAGGACGTCGAGCTCGTGCCCGGCGGCTACTCCGTCGAGTACCTCCCGGTTCTGAAAGCCGGCGGCGCCCTCGTCACCGCCAAGGGCGGGGCGGTGAGCTCCGTCGTGGAGGACGGCGCGATCGCGTCCACTGCGCCGACGAACGAGAAGGCCGCCGAGGACGTCACGCAGGACGACCTGAACAACGTGCTCGACGCCGTCAAGAAGGCGGTCGAGAAGGGCGACGACACGCTCAAGGGCGACGCCGGCAAAGACGTGGTCGACAAGGTCGCCGAGGCGGTGAAGGCAACCGGCAAGGTGGACGAATCCAAGGTCGAGGAAGCGAAGAAGGACGCCGAAACCAAGGCGAGCGAGCCTTCTGCTGGAACCAACGCCGGCCAGCCTGCCGCGCCCACGGGATCGAACAGCGACAACGGGTCGAACGCGGGCGGTGCGGACAAGGCGCCTGCAAGCCAGCCTGCCAGCAACAATAACGGCGGAAGCATCCAAAGTGGTAGCAGCCAGCCGGAACACGTGCATAACTGGGTAGCGCAGACTGAGCAGCAGGTGACCGGCTATCAAACAGTTGTTGACCAGGAAGCATATACGGATCCAGGATATGATTCCTATCAATGCAAATGCGGATGGAGTGGAACAGATATCTCTGCACACCTTCACTCTGTTGTAGCTTCCGGTGGCACACCTGATGGTCATAACTATTCGCTAGTTGAACATCCGGGTACTTATCATCCCGCAGTTACTCATCAAGAGCCGATTTACGGAAATGTGACCGTGGGATACAAATGCTCGGGATGTGGAGCAACCAAGTAAAGGCCGCGCATGTAGGAAGGGAAAGTTGTTGAAAGAGAACCTACGCGCGCAGCCGATTCAAGGGTATCAGCATCGTACATAGAATGGACAACGAGATAGGAGCCGGGCATGTACGTTTACGCGCTCGTCGAGTTTTAAAGAGCTTCCGACAGATCGGTTGTTGATGGTAGGCCTCGAGCAGGTCTAGGCACTCGCCGATGCGTGGGGAACCGCAAAAGAGGTCGTGATCAATGGACGATGAAACGAAAAAACTGATCGACGATGCGCCTGAGGGAAGCGCATCAGCGCCCGATGCCGTCGCCGAACAGGGAACGGCTCCCAAAAAGGCGCTCTCGAAGAACGCCAAGATCGGCATCGGCGCCGGAGCCGTGGCGGTCGTCGCCGCGGCCGTCGTGGGCGTATGCGTGTGGGCGAACCAGCCCGCCACCCTGCCCGCTGACGAACCCGTGGAGAAGGCGCTCGTCGCCGAGACGGAAGAGGGCGCGAGCCAGAAGGTCAAGGTCGGCTACGAGGGCTACGAGCCGGCCGAAGGCGACACCCCCGTGATAGCCCACATCACCGGCACCACCGACGGCAACCGCAGCGTGGACTACTACCATGCCGTCTCCGGGGCGCAGTAGGACGTCGAGCTCGTGCCCGGCGGCTACTCCATCGAGTACCTTCCGGTGCTGAAAGCCGGCGGCTCCCTCGTCACCGCCAAGGACGGCGCGGTGAGCGCGGTCGTCAAGGACGGAGCCCTCGCCTCCACCTCCAAAACCAACGAGAAGGCGGCTGAAGACGTCACACAGGATGATCTGAACAACGTGCTCGATGCCGTTAAGAAGGCGGTCGAGAAGGGCGACGACACGCTTAAAGGCGACGCCGGCAAAGACGTGGTCGACAAGGTCGCCGAGGCGGTGAAGGCAACCGGCAAGGTGGACGAATCCAAGGTCGAGGAAGCGAAGAAGGACGCCGAAACCAAGGCGAGCGAGCCTTCTGCTGGAACCAACGCCGGCCAGCCTGCCGCGCCCACGGGATCGAACAGCGACAACGGGTCGAACGCGGGCGGTGCGGACAAGGCGCCTGCAAGCCAGCCTGCCAGCACCCCCTCGGCAAGTCAGCCCTCCGGCAACGGCGGCAGCCAAGGTGGCACCAGCCAGCCGGAACACGTGCATAACTGGGTAGCGCAGACCGAGCAGCGGTGGGTGCAGGACTCCGCGGCATGGGATGAACCTATATATAGCCAAGAAGCAAGGACCATTTGCAATACCTGCGGAGCCGACATCTCAGGAAATGCTACAGCCCATCTTGTGGCAAGCGGCAGAAATGGATGCTCCGGCTACCACACCGAGGTAGTACAAGTTCAAACGGGCACCATCCACCACGATGCAACAGGCCATTACGAGACCGTCACGACCGGGTACGTATGCAGCGGGTGCGGCGCGACTAAGTAGCGCCGCAAAATCGGTTGTGTTCGACAACGAGACAGGAGCCGAGAATGTACGTCTACGAAATCGTCGAGCTTTAAGGCTCAGATGCAACACGGGAGCCCTTTTCGGGGCTCCCGTGCTTTGTTCTTGAGAAGGTATAATCTGTACGTACCGGCAAGGAACGGAGCCATGTCCAAACCGAAAGCCAAGAAAAAAGGATACCTCATCCTGTACGCGCTCGCGTTCTTGCTGGCGGCGTCCGCGTTCGGGGTGTGGGCATGGGTCGGCTCGATGGACTCGCGCGCTTCGGGGGTTCAGCCCTCCCCCGCCGCCGATGACGCGGAGGAAAGCGCTGCGCAATACGATGCGGAGGGCTTCGCGATGGTCGATTGGGACTCTTGGCGGCAAATCAACCCGGACGTCGTTGGATGGGTGAACGTGCCGGGCACCGGCATATCGCAGCCGATATGCAAGGCGGGCGCGGACGCGCCCGACTACTGGAACTCGCACGACGTCTACGGCGAGTACAATCTCATGGGCTGCCCGTTCCTGGACGCGGATTGCACAGGCGGGCTGGAAGGCTCGGCCAACGCGGTCGTGCAGGGGCACAACGTGAGCGGCGCCGGGAGCGGGATGTTCGCCGACTTCAGCGAGTTCGCCGACGAAGGCTTCGCAAAGGAACACGAGAAGGTGCTGTTGCAGACGCCTACCGCGAAGATGGAGCTTGCCGCTTTCGCGGTGGAAGTCGTCCCGAACGCCGGTTCGGACGATTCGCTGCGAACCTCGTTCGATTCGGATGCCGATTTCCAGCGCTACGTCGCAGAGCGGGTCGCCGCTTCCGCCGTGAGGATAGGCGGCGCGCCAAGCTCGCAGATGTGGACGTTCTCGACGTGCAGCTACCTGCTCACGCCCGAGAACGAGCGAACGGTCGTCCACTGCAAGCTGGTGAGGAAAAGCAGCGTTGGTTGACGTCGACCCTCCATCGCCAGAACCCTTGCGGTACAATCACGCACGGGGACGCTTCGCCGCCTGGGCAGCACTTACCGTTTAGGAGGTACTGGCCATGGATGCAAACACCATCAACGCGACGTGCAACGTTTTACTGGTGGTAATCGGAATCATCGGCCTTTTGCTGGTGAGGAAGGAATGACAACGGCGAACCGCGATTTGGCAAAGAAGAAGCCGGGACACCCTGGAAAGTAGCCCGGCTTTGACGATGTAGAACGCTGCCCAGCGCACTGGGGCGTCCTCGCTTCGCATTCTACACCGACGCGCGGGAAATGTACAGTTCGCGCATGATTGTAAAAGCAAGAATCCCCTGGCCTTAACAATCGGGAGCGTCAAAAACCAGCAAGGGAAACGGCAAAGCAAAGAAGGATCGAGCTTGGAAAAGTTCAGGAAGGCTCTCTACGTCGCGATAGCCGTGGCCGTGCTCGTCGCAGCGGCATGCGGCCTTTACGTTTTCGGGTTCTCGGGCGCGACGGGCGGCGCCGGCGATAGCGCGGCTTCTGCCGCGAGCAAGGAAGAAACGCCCGGCTCCTCGGCGTCTGCTAGCTCTTCCGACATGCCCGGCACATCGAGCGCTTCCGGCCAGGCAACCTCGAATGCGCAGCAGGCTTCTTCGTCTTCGGGTTCGGCGCACACGCACATGTGGCGCACGGAAGAGAAAACGGTGGACGTGCCGGCGGTGACACATACCGAGACCGTGACCACGCCGGGTGAGGACATAGTCGAGTACCACACCGTATGCGACGACTGCGGGGCGTACCTCGATTCGCAAGCAGCGCTTGAATCGCACTACCGCAATTACCCATCCCATGCTAAGAACGGGTACACCATAGGCGTGCCGGTGGTGACCGGGCAGAAGCCGGGGAAGACCGAGACGAAAACCGTGGTCGACTCCCCCGCCACCACGAAAACGGTGACGGTCAAGACCTGCACGGTATGCGGCGCGGTCGAAGAGGGCTAAGCGTCGTGATGATCGCTTGAACCGCCGCGCATTGCCGTCAACGGTCTTGCGGTACAATCAAACACGGGGACGCTTCGCCGCCTGGGCAGCACCTACCGTTTAGGAGGGCTGACCATGGATACAAACACCGTAAACGCTGTATGCAACGTTTTCCTGGTGGCAATCGGAATCATCGGGCTTTTGCTGGTGAGGAAGGAATGACAACGGCGAACCGCGATTTTGGACATAAAGAAAGCCAGGAGACCCTAGGAAGTTACCTGGCTTTAGAATAACCGAAAACGCTGCCCAGCGCACTGGGGCGTCCTCGCTTCGCATTCTACACCGGCCCTCCCCGCCGCGCAATCCCCCCATTCAGACATGGGTATATCGATTACAAAGCAACGAGAACGACATGTGGGAAGCGCCGCGGCCCGCTTTCTGCCGCGCGGTGCTTCCGATGCTTTGGACGGCTTTACTAATTGCGGCCGCGTCGGTATCATTTCATGTACGGCATACACCTCCATAATCCCTGTCGCTGCATGCCGAAACTCGGCTTGGAAGCGGTCCGCATTATGACGCGGGCCGCTTTCTTGTGGGCAAGCAAGATGAAATCATCCTGAAAGACGTGAAAACCAGGGCATAGTTGCCCTTGGAAGACGAAACGGGGCCTTAGAATCGATTCTGTGGCTTCCGACTCCCTGAACTGGGATTATGCGAAGTGGTTCAATACGGAAAGGGAAGATCACATGCTTCGCGCGGCGTGAGACGCCGCGGCAGCGGTTCGGATTCCGTTTCGAGTGCCGGGACCTCGCGCCCGGTTGCGAAACCGTGAAGCTAACAGCGACAAGCGAGATCAGGTTTGGCTGCCAGTGCGGATCAGGTCACGAATGGTCCCTGTTTGGCAACCGTGTCGAATCAGCCGGTCGCCAAACCGTTGCGGCCGGAACCGGATGAACAACGATGGCATTCCTGCTTCAACGACCCAAGACGGGGTTTCCCATCCGATGCGGATCTCCGCAGGCGTAAATTCCCGTCCCAACGACGGTACAGTTTGCTTTAGCTCGCAGCCCATATGATACCGCAACGGGGCCAAATGCGCCTAATGGCGTCACACGAATCTAGAAAAGAGACCAGCTATGAGTAGTCAAGACCTGTAAGGCAAGTTTTCTAGAGAGTATTTAATTGTTGGATTTCGCACTTTGACAGCTTCATATCGAATCATTCGGAACGCGATGCGAGCTCGGGGCTCTTCGCGGCATTCGGGTCGTAGGGTTCCTGCTTGGACAGCACAGCGTAGATCACGTGGACGAGCTTGCGGGCGACCGCGACGAGCGCCTCGCGGTGGGATTTGCCGTCGGCGCGCTTTTTCGCGTAGTAGTCGTGGAACGGCGACTTCAGCTTCAGCTGGGCCATCGCCGCCAGGTACAGGGCGCGGCGCAGGTAGGGGGAGCCCTGCTTGGTGATGTGGTTTTCCCCGGAGGAGAACTTGCCCGACTGGCTGATCGAGGGGTTGATCCCCGCGTACTTCACGATGGAGGAGGCGTTGCGGAAGCGGCGCACGTCGCCGATCTCGGACACGATCTGCGCGCCGAGCGTGTACCCGATGCCCGGTATGGTGAGGATGAGCGGCTCGACCTTCTCGATGCCCGCCCGTATCCTGGCCTCGACCTCGGATGCCTGGCCCTCTATGAAGTCGATCTGGTCTATGAGCAGCTTGATCTGGAAGGAGAAGGCCGACGTCGCGAGGCCGATGCCGCACGAGGCCTTGGCGATGCCCTTTATCTCGTCGGCCTTCGGGCGGCCGAGCTTGCCATGGCTTGCCCGCTCGAGGGTCTTGGCCAAAGAGTCGGCCCTGACGGCCAGGCACTCCTCGGGGGTCGGGCACCTCTTGAGGAACGCCTTCGAGCTCTCGCCGAAGGTGTCGGAGAAGACGGAGTCGTACTCGGGGAACACCTGGTCGAGCGCCACGATGACCTGGCGCTTCAAGTCGGCCACGCTCTCCTTGAGCGCCTGGTGCAGGCGCGTGAGCTGCCGCAGCTCGATCACCGCCTCGTCCCCCAGCCTGCTCGGCTGGAAGCCGCCGCAGCGAAGCGTCTCCGCCACGAGCACGCAGTCGACGATGTCGGTCTTCACGCGCGAGCTTCCCTTGAAGCGCCGCATCGCATCGGTCCGCATGGGGTTTATCACGACGACGGCGTAGCCCGCGTCCTGCAGCCGGCAGAAGAGCGGCAGCCAGTAGTGGCCGGTCGCCTCCATGCCCACGAGCAGGTCGGACTTCGACTCGGCGAGCCCTTCCAAGTAGGCGACGCAGCGGTCGAACCCGCCAGCGGAGTTTGCGAACTTCATGGGCTTCGACGCGTCGCGCCCGCGTTCGTCGGTCGCCCCTACGACGTGGTCGTTTTTGGCGATGTCTATCCCGGCGTAGATCATAGGCCCTGCCTTTCCGTACATGGCAGGCCCCGTAGGCGGCGCTCGAGGTCGGTCGTGTCGGGCAGGTCGCGCACCTCGCCGTCGGAGTCGACGGCCCAGTGGGACACGCCGAAAGTGACGCCTACGGGGCCTGCCACGGGCGCGGCGGCCTCGGGCATGGGCGCGTTCTTGACGTTTACCACGGCGAAGAACGTGCCGTCGGCCACGGCGCGCACCGCGCAGGAGACCTGCTCGCCTTGCGGCATACGGTGGATCCTGGCGCGGACGAATCCGACCTTGGGCAGGTACACATGCGTCCACTTGCCCTCCGCGCCGTCGAAGGACTTCAGCTTCTCCCACTTCTCACCGTCGCGACGGGAGATGACGGCTCCCGAGGTCTTGTACGCCCTCATCGGGTTCTTGCGCGATTTGAAGCGCGGGAAGCCGGGCTTGCCGCCTTGCTTCGCACGGCGAAAGAAAGCCTGATAAGCGGCGTCTAAGTTGTTGTTCGCGAATATCAGGGCGGTAGAGTCCGCTTCCTTCAGGAAGAAGCTGCCGTCTTCCGACACCGCCTGATTCTTGATGGTTTTAGCGAGCTTGGAGCAATCGAACTTGGTGAGGGCTTTCGCCTCGGGGTCGTAGTCAGGGTTCGGGATCTCTTCGTAGGCCCATTCGCCGTCCTCGCCGCGCAGCCACTCCGGGCGCTCGGACTCGGGGTCCGCGCCGGGCGCGAGCACGTGCTCCCTGAGAGTCGGCTTCGTTGCCTGGTAGGAGTCGATTCGCATGCGCAGTAGGCGGTTGTAGACGTATCGGCACGCGTCGATGTTCGCCTGGATAGCCTCTTTCTGCGCCTCCGTGGGGTATATACGGAACTTATAACTCAGACGGCGGGTACCGCGCATGTCGGCGCTCATTTGGAGCTCCCCTTCGATTCCGTGATGAAGTCGAAGGGGAGCTTCCCGGACTCGACGCACGCCCGCACGATCATCCCGATCGCGGCGGCCATGCTTAGGTTGTACGCCGCGCAAAGCTCGATGAAGGCCTTTTTGTCGGCCTCGTCGATCGAAACGTTCATCTGTTTTCTCGGCATACAGTCCTTTCGTCAAACAACCCAACAGGGCAATAGACAGCGTGACCGGTTTGGCAGCCGTGTCAAATCAGCCGGTTTTCCAACTTGATTCGAAATGCGTGAATATGCTCGATGTTTGGCAACCGTGTCAAATCAGCTGGTTCTCCAACCGTCCAATGCGTGAAGTGTTACAACGGCCGGTTCGGCAACCGTGTCAAATCAGCCGGTCGTCAAACTGCCGCAGTCGGTCGTCAACCCCGACGCACTATCCGCTCACCAGTTTTCAGGTTTGACCACCGTGTCGAATCAGTCGGTCGTCGAACCGATGCGGGCGAACCCACAGACCAGATGCCGGATCGGACGTCTGAACCGGATGATAAAACGTCGGTATTCCTGTTTCAGCGACCCAGGACGGGGTTCCCCGTCCGATACGGATCTCCGCAGGCGTTAATTCCTGTCCCAACGACAGTACAGCTTGCTTTAGCTCGCAGGACATATGTTACCCCGTCGGTAGCATATGCGGGTAATAGCAATCCGCTATGTCACGTATAGCTGCTGTGATATATACGGAGCGAGCTTAGGGAATGTATGCGGCACGCAAGAAGGCCAAGCAGCACTCAGAGAAGAAAAAGGGCTGCGCGCTTAACCGCACAGCCCTTGCAGCTCGTACCTCGGAACGTTCAAGCGAGATCTTCGGGAGGAAGCATCATTTGCGCGGCTTGCCGTTGTCGAGAACCCAGACCGCCACGCGAAAGCCGGCGGCAACCTTGCCGGTCTTGTCAGGCTCGTTGTTCTTGAAGATGACCACTTCCTCGCCGACAAGGCTTTGGTTCCAGAGCACGCGGACGAGCTGGCCGCGATTGCCGTCGGCGCGCTCAGAACGGATTTCCTCGCGCTCGCCCGGTTTATCAACAGGTCGATAAGCAACGACGAATCGCTGCGAGGTCTGCTCGAAGGTGATAGATTCAACGACCGCGCGGATGCGAACAGAGTTCATGACCCTCATCGCCAAACCGCGCTCGGACACCATCGAGGAAACCTGCAAGGACTCCCGCACAAGGTTCTCGGGCGTGATGTCCTTGCCCCGCATGGATAAGGACAGGTAGGCGGCGAGAACCGCCTTCTGGGACTCTTCTTTCCTAGTCTCTTCGGAAGCCATGACGCAAGCCTTTCCGCCGGGTTTTGCCTTTCCCTCGATTCTAGCCCGTAGGCCGAGGTGAAGCGGCGAACCCGGTATAGCGATTCGTTATGTTGGGTGTTAACGAAGGTTCGGAAGAATGTCCGCTTCGGCAAAAGAAAAGGCCGCCGGTTAACGCTTGATTATTCGGACACGGGCGGCCTTGCGTGATGATTATAGCCCTGAGCGGGGCTTTAACGGGAAAGTCGAACGAAAAGGGTTCGAGTTAAAGGGCTGCCGAGCGCAAGGCTTGCAACAACGCCGGCACAAGATGGTTCTCTAGGTATTCCGGGTCGCGGCGGTCGGCCGTGAGGCCGAGCAGCTTGTCGATGAAGACCCATTCGCTTCGCGACAACTCGTACTCGGCGTGCTCGCCGTCGATGTAGGTGCAGACCTCGGCCCAATCGTTGTTTCCCAATGCGATTCCTTTCGTTTCACGGTTCGAGTAAATCGGATAGCGGGCAATCGAGGGCGTCGGCCAGCTTGCAGAGCGTCCGCAAGGTCGGGTTCGCGCCTGTGCCGCCCTCGACGCGCCATATGGTCGCGGCCTTCACGCCCGAAACCTGCTCCAACCTCGCAACGCTCAGGCCTTGCCTTTGGCGTTTCTGCTTGCAATTGGCGCCAAGGTTGAGCAGCACCTCGTTGAAAGCGTCGCTCAACCCCGTCACCGCCCTCGCTTGACGAAAGGCTTGCCGCTGCTTTTCCTGCCTGTGGGCCTCTTCGCAGCCGGTTTGCCTTCACGCGGAGCCAGCTCGACCCAGCCTGTGTAAGGTTTCGGTCCGAGGACGAGCTTCGCGTCGAACGTGGAGCCGTCCTTCTTTTTGAGGCCCTTGACGGCGGTCGGCTTGCCGGTCGCGATGCTGCGCGCCTGGTTCTCGGTGAGCTTCTTGCCGAACTGCTTGACGTTGAGCTTGAAGCCGTCCCCCGACAAGAGCTTGAAATTGTGGTCGTGATCCCATTTCGAAGCGGAGCACCGCCATTGCCCGCCGCTGCGGGAAAGCACCACCGGCGAACCGCAGTCGGGGCATGAACAAAGCACTTTGCGGCCCGAAACGGCCATAGCCTTGTCGGGATCGTAGTCCCGCTTCGCCTCCTCCACGACGTCGCGGGTGTACTGCTCGATTCCGCCGAGGAAGTCCGACAGCGCGGCCTCGCCGCGCTCGACTTTGGAAAGCTCAAGCTCCCATTGCGCGGTGAGCAGGGGCGTTTTCAGGCTCGGGCACGCCACGTCGACAAGGGCCTCGCCGCGCTCGGTGGAGAGCAGGGACTTGCCCTTACGGACGATGTAGCCGCGTTTCAGCAAGCCCTCTATGACGGATGCGCGGGTGGCCGGCGTGCCGAGGCCCGCCGAGTGCATCGTGTCGTCGTCGATGGCGGCTTTGAGCTCTGCGTCGTCGATGGTGCGCCCTGCGTGCTCCATGGCGGCAAGCAGAGTCGAATCGGTGTAGGGCTTGGGAGGCGTGGTCTTGCTCTTCTTAACGTCGGCTTCCTCGACTGGGTAGGCCGCGCCCTGGCTGACATCGGCGGGGACAAGGGCCGCCGATACGGGTTCGTTTCCGTCTGATTTCTGCTTGACCGAGGTTTTCAGCTCGTCGTAGACGGCAAGCCAAGAAGGCTCGACTATCTCGGTTGAAGAGGCTTCGTAGGCGTGGCCGTTGCATTCGGCGGCAACCTTCGACTTGAGCTTCACGGCGTCGGGCATGACCGCCTCGACGAGCCGTGCGCTCACGAGAAGCGCCACGGTTCGCTGATCGTTGGGCAGATCAGCCACGCCCTTCGCCGTCACGAGGCGCGTGGGCAGCACAGCGCCGTGGCCATGCACCTTCGAATCGTCGGCCACCTTGGCGGTATCAGGTTGCGAGGCTTTGACGGCTTCGACGGCTGCCTTGCCGGGCAGGCCTTCGCGGACGAGCTTCGACAAGACGGCCTCGACTTCGGGCAGGTCGCTTTCCATGACGTATCGCGACTCGGTGCGCGGGTACGTCATGAGCTTCGCTTCGTAAAGCGCTTGGAGCGCGTTCAGGGTTTCATCGGCGGTGAGCCCCACCAGATCGGACGCGTCGCGCTGCAACGAGGTGAGGTCGTAGAGCTTGGGCGCCTTGTCCTTCTCGCGCTTGCGCTCGACGGACGTCACCTTGATCGAGCTACCTCGCGCTCGCGCATCGTCGGCTCGACTTGCGGCCTTGTCCTTGTCGGATAGCTTCTCGCCAAGAAGTGACATGCCGTGGGCGGAAATGCGCACTTGATAGAAAGGCTCGGGTTCGAACGCGCGCGACTTGCGCGTGCGCTCGACGATGAGGGCGAGCGTGGGGGTTTGCACGCGTCCGCACGAAAGCCGCGCCTTGTAGAGCGCGTTCAACGCGGTGGACGCGTTCATTCCGACGAGCCAGTCGGCCTTGGCGCGTCCCCGCGCAGAGTCGGCAAGGCCGTCATAAGCCGATTGGGGCTTGGCCGCGGCGAGGTCCGCGCGCACCTGCTCGGGCACAAGGGAGGTCGACCAGAAGCGCTTGACGGGCTTCGAGCAACCGGTGAGCTCGTAAACGCGGCGGAAGATGTCCTCGCCCTCGCGGTCGGCGTCGCAGGCGTTGACGATGTACTCGACGTCGGGCGACGCCATGAGTTTCTTCAAGACTTTGAACTGATCCTTCCCGTCATCCGCCACGTGCCAACGCCATTCGGTCGGCACCATGGGCAGATCATCCATGCCCACACGGGCGAACTCGGGGTACTCGCGTGGAAGATCGAGGCCGACGAGATGGCCGTGGCACCAGCTCAGAAGGTAGCCGGTGCCGGCAATGAAGCCGTCCTTGCGCTCATGGGCGCCGACGGCTTCCGCTATCCCCCTCGCGACGCTCGGTTTTTCCGCGATGATCAGAACGCTCATGCGCTATCCCCTTCTTCTTTTTGCGATGCGTGAATGCACTGCGTTTCGGCTCGATGCCGTGCACAGCCGGTTCTAGGCCTTCGATGCATATGCCTTTGGGTCTCATTCGCCATCCTCCCTGCGCAAGCGCCAGATGCCCACTGCGACCGAAGCCGCCAAAGCCAGGAAGAACAGCACCGCGAACGCCTCCACGGCGATGAACGCGCCGAACCACAGCGACGCCACCTCGCATACGGCGAACATGGCGGCAACGGCCGCGAGGCCGACTTGAACCTTGCCTGTCACCGGAACCATCCCCTCCTCGCGTCCACGGGACTGAACGCGCTATTTTTTGGAATGAACGCGCACGGAGTACGCGTCGACGCGGGCGATGGCCGCATCGGCCGAGGCGTCCAACTCGTCGTTGTCGGGAACGAGGCCGGGGATCTCGGCAAGCGCCAGCGAGAGCGCGTCGAAGTCGATGCGCTTCCAATCGCCGAGCAGAGCCAGCACCTCTTCGCCGATGGCCTGCGCGGCTTTCGCTTTGGCCGCGCCCTCCTTCTTCTGCTGCACTTTCTTGACCTCGGCTATTTTGTTTTCGATGGATTTGCGCTTCTCGTCCCACTTCGCGCGCTCCTCGACAAGCTCCTTCTCGTAGTCCTCTACTGTTTTCGTTTTCCTCGCGGCCATTACCGCACTTCCTTTCGTTCTTCGGTTCGTTCTTCTTGTCGATACGCCGATTGCCACACGGCGGCGCAGTAGCCCACGCCGGCGCACTCGGCGTCGCATGTCTTCATTCGTGACATATGGGCGTTGTTGAGCTTGCGCATGAGCGCAGGCGTCACCGATTTAGGGAGCTTAGCCGTCATTCGATATCGCCCATCGTTCGCAACTTCGTCCTCATCGCGTGCAGCCCTTCGTCCTCGGCAGGGTAATAGAGACTCGTCGGCACGCCGATATCGTCGAACGCGGCGAGGCAGGCGCGAATCACGGCGTTCACGAACGAGAAGCAGCCTTCCCCGCTCCCGTACTCGTCGTACTCGGCCTGGTCGCGGTAGTAGGGCATTACGATGACCTGCGGGCCTTCTTGAGCGAAACCGGCGAACTCCTCGTAAACGTCCAGGACGTAATCGAGCGCTCTGCTCAAGCGCTCCTGCAACGCGTCAAGGCACACGCCGACTGCAACGGCGACGTCGTCGGAAACCGCAACCCCGCGCCAAGGCTCTTCGAGGGAGCGCACGTCGCGCCAATCGCACCCGCATTCGTTCGCAAGCTCCTCTATCGTGAGGCCGCAAAGCTCGCGCTTGGCGCGAAGCTTCGCGCCGCATAACACGTTATTCTTCGTCTGTTCCGACATCTGCCGCCTCGTCTTTCTTTTGTTTGCAGACGATTCGCACGCTGCCGATCTTGGTTCCGTTCGCCTCCGCTTCGCGCAGTTTATGGGCGACGTCCTTCAAGATTTCCGCCCCGGTTTCAGGGGGGATTCCGGCTTCGGTCATCTTCTTCGCAACCTCGCGGACTTTTTCGACTTGCTCTTCCTTTTCCTGCGCGAGGCGGCGTTCCTCTTCGGCTTGCCTTTCCTCCTCGGCTTTGCGCGCCGCCTTCTCGCGGCTCTTGTCGCCGACCAAGCCGAAAAGCGCGCGTAAACCACGCCAAAGGAGCTTGAGCAGCCAAACGGCGCCTCGCCAGATGTAATAAAGCAGATAGTAGATCGCTTTGAAAAAGAGGACCGTCAAATAGAACGTGAGTTGCACCACGATCATGAACAGTTGAAACGCATTCATAGTCTTTCCTTCGTCGTTTCCTTTTCAATAAGGAAGGGCGCCCGGTCAGGTATTTACGATGGGAACCGTCGTCCCCATCCCTGCCGGGCGCAATCGAGAAAGGGCAAGGAAGGGTTCTGGCCCTCCTTGCACTCTATATTATAATATAGAGTGCATCGTTTCCGCAGGTCAGCTTGCTTTTACGGCTATAGTAAAACGTAATACCGAAAGCTATGACTAGTCATAATCCTCCGCATCGGCGAAAGCCCGTGCCGCTAAACCAGCGCCGCCTTTATCGCCGTAAGTCGAAACGAAGTCCTGTTCCTGGGGAACTTCGCCATCGCCGTTGCCGTCGTCGTAATGTTCTTGATTCGCTTCGTCTTCTTCGTTGAAACCGGCTGCTTGCGCTTCTTCGAGCATTCCCACCGGCACGCCCAGCAGATCAGCCATCTCTTGGTTCGTTATCCCTTGATGCGCTTGCTCAAGCGCCTTGGATGTCGCGTAGATATCGGACAGCAACCCTACCGTGCCTTCGTCCCCGCAATAAATCCGCGAAAGCTGCTTCAGCTTGGTCAGGTTGACGATGCCGTCTTTGTACCGGACAAGCCGTTCCTCGCCGCAGTACCGGCAGACCATCAGTTTCGGCATGTCCTCAGGCGGCACAAGCGAAAGGCGGTAATCCTTCACCACACGGCACACGTCGCTGTCATCATTCGGCGCGGAGTGATGGCGCACCGTGACCATGATCCCTTCCGTTAGATCGCCGAAACATGCGTCGACCTCGACCGTCGCCTCTTCCTTTGTCGAAGCTCTGGGAAACTCCCAATGCCGAACCAAGCCGTCGTCGAACTCGACCTCGATGAACGTGTCCATTCGCTCTCTCCTATCTGTCGCCTAACGCGAACGATTGCTTCTTCCGTTTTCGTCGCGCCCGCCGCCACGGCGACTGGGCGATGAGGACGGGTTCTTGCCCGTCGCATGCCGCTGGTTGCGCGAGCGTTGCTGCGGCGACGACGCCTTGCCCGTTTTCGAACCGGGGACGTTGCGGGGGCGCACGCTTGCGCCTGCCGCCTTCGCCCCCGCCATGCCCGGATCTTCGATGCCCTTGAACATCATCGATTTCTCGGCGACGCGCTTAGCGGCTGCGAGGCGTGCGTACTGCTCGTTGAGCGACTGCTCGGTCTCGGGATCCAAGCGGTTCTGCTTCCTGGCGACCGCCAAGCTCTTCTGGATGCCCTGCATCTCGCGCAGGAAGTCGGCCTGGCACCTGATGCCGAAACGCTCCACCGTGCGAAGCGTCGACGCCACTTGAGCGACGCTCACGGAACGGTCGACGACGGCGACGCGCTCCGCGTTGCGGCACGCGTCGCGAATGGCCTTGAGGGCAGCCGCCTTCTCTTCCGGCGTGGCATGGCGCCGCTCGGTCTTCGAAGAGTCGGCCACCGTACGGACCTCCGCGAGCTTCGCCTCGGGAGCGGCGGCGAGCACGTTCGGTCGCATCTTCTCGCGCAGCGCGGCTATACGCGGACGCACCTGCTCGATACGTTCGCGTATAGCCCTCGGAACGTAGCTCTCGCCGAGCTGCTTGCCGGAGCAGCGCCAACGCGTCGGGTTCGCAGGATGCGCGTAAACGAAGTCCTTGTCGCTTCGCGATACGGACACCTCCACGCCGTACGCTGCGCACGCGTCGAGGAACTGCGGTATGCCGTCGCTCGTGCGCACTGCGATGTCGGCCACGTTGCGAAGCTCTTGCTTCCAGCTGAACTTGCGCTCCTTGCGTATAGCGTTCTCGGCGGCCGTGCGCTTGACCTTGAGCGTCGGTTCGAGCTTCGCGGGCCCGTCGTTCTCGAAGGCGGTCAGCCCGTGCTTCAATGCGAGATCCTGCAAGTGAGTCGCGAGGAACTTGTTCTGGCTGTTTTTGATCTGAAGTTTATTGCCAGTCTCGAGATCCGTGTTGTTCACCACAACGTGAGCATGCGGGATGCCGCGCTTGTTGTCGTCGTGGTACACGATAGCGACCTCGAATGTGCCGAGCGAGCCTTCCCCGCTGCCGAACAAATCGTTCGCCCATTCGGTAACGAACGCTCGCAACGTGTCGATATCGACCTCATCGCGTGGATCGGGGCTGACGATGAACTGTTGATAGGTCACCGGGGATCTTCCGCCGTACAACCTGTTTTTGCCATTCTTCTCGCGCGTCTTGTCAAAAAAGTACGACCAGTTGCGTGTGTGGTCTCGATCGGTTGGAAAGTTCAGGAAGTCGCGCGCAATGGCGCGGTTGTTCTTCTCTAGATAATCTTGGATGTGATAGACGCATTTCAGGTGACTTGCAATCGACTTCACCATCGCCATCGCTACGCCCCCTTCTTAGTATTCTTTGATTCGGGCAGCACAATGAACCCATCGAACATGTCTGCGCCGAGTCCGTCGAGCTTCTTCCAAATGTCCATATAACGTGAAGCGGCTTGACCGAGCTTCCTGTCGGCATGATCGCACAGCTCGACCGCTCGGTAGTAGCTCATGTTCTCCGCAGCGCGGATGATGTTCATGTCGTGCAGTGCGTCGTCGAAGAGGTAACCGGTCGAACGAACGAGCTCCACGAGTTCGGGAAGCGAATCGCGATCGACGTACACTAGACGCGCGTTGAAGTACTTCTCTAGCATTGCCGCGTCGTCGATCCCGGGCATACAGAAGCCGCGCACGTAGTCGGATTTCGACACGCCGAGCTTCGTGCAGTTGCTCGAAAGTCGGTCAACAGTTTCACTGTCGGAGCGAAAGATGAACATGTTCGGTTTGTCTTTGCGGAAGGCGTCAAGCGTGTGTGAGTTAACTTCAAGAATCGCTTCACACGTTTTTATGCCGAGACTTGCCAGCGCATCAAGGTGCAGGAGTTTGTCGTGAGCGGACGTCGCGACGCTCTCGGCGTGCGCGACGTTGGTGAAGTGCTTGTGCACGAGAGCGTCAATGGCTCGGAAGTACTGATCGCGGTGGTTCATCCACCGAGCGAACTGCACTTTAACGCGAAAGAAACCGAGCGTGTCGACGGCCGTCATGACTGCGTCGGCCTCTTCACGCATCGCCACATTGGTCGACACGTCGAAGCGCGCGGCTAAGCGCGCAAGATCGCTTCGAGTGACGTTAAGTTGTACGGCATTCGCGCGAAGAATCATCGATTGCTCATCGGTGATTCGCACGCGAATGTGTTTGCTTGATGGCATAGCTCACCAGATTTCTCGCATGCGGTTGGTAGCCGATGCGAGACCTTTTCAGTCTCCTGCATTCGCGTCGATTGGTAGTCGACGCGAATGATTATAACCCGCGCGAGAGCGAAGGGTTGCGTTTTGTTCGCGAACGAGAGTGAGCGAACGGCGCGCTTCAGCGCGCACTTGCCGGCGAGAGCCGGGCAAGTCCCGAAGTGGGAACGGAGGGTCATGCTCCGAAGGAGCCAAGACGCCGCTTTGCGGCGGTACTTTGGGTGTATACACAAAGTACGGCTCTTGTGACTACAACCCGCACCGAAGGTGCGCGTGTAGTCCTCACCCTCCCCGTGGCGCGAAAGCGGCTAAGGGGAGGGGCGGGTCTGGGCGGCACCCAGCCAGGTTCATGGCGATTTTTGCGCACCTCTGAGCGAGGAAAAGCCGGCACTGCGATCGAAAAGAAGCCGCGCGGTAAGAACAATGGTCGGATTGCTCGCTGCGCTCGCAAGTGCCGCCGAAAACTTTGCGAGGTTTTCGGCGGCGTTGGGCGCAATCGATATAAGAAGACGCGATCCTGCTAGGAAGCAGCCATATCGAATCGCTCGCATGCGCTCGCTAGTGGTACGCGCAACTTGGCGTGTGGAGCCAAGTTGCGCGTTGGCGATTCGCCTCACGGCGAACGGTATGGATCACGTTAACGCGATGTTGTTCGCGCGGAACGCGCGAGTCGCACTGAAAGCTATGATGGGCTTTCAGGGCGTGTGTTGATAGCCGTCCGAATCGTGTTAGTCTGCCGGGCACCATTCATTTGATTCGAAATCGATGTCGTCAGAAATCTCTCGGACATCGACCACGCGCGGGTTTCCGAAATCCGTGCGGTCCACATCCAGTGTGTCTATCCAATCGCACATGTCGTATTTGAGCGCATCGAATTTGGCGACAGCGTCGAGCGAGCTCTCTGCTTTGACGTAAACGCTGAAGTCGGTCGAATACGTGAAAGCCGACGACACTTCGTAGGCTCTAAGCGCTATGTCTATCTTCTTTACTTCGATTGCTTTACGGTATGCAGCGACAGCTTCCTCGATCTTCGAGTAATAATGACCTTGCGACCAATCACGGTCCTCGGTGTCGTAGCCGAACGCTACGACGTACGGCATATGTTCCGCATCGATCAGCTTCACCAAAGCGTAGCTGGATGCCTTATCGTATTCGAGCAGGAAGTTCTCGACCATCGTTGTTCCTTTCGTTCTTTCGTGTTTCGCACCTTACACGTTCGATGAGCAAAGGCTCATCGAACGTGCCATTGGGCCCACTGATGGGAAAGCCGGTTAAAGCTCGCGCGCGTCCCCCAAGCGCTTAAAGTCGATCTCGCCATCGTGTGCGTAGACCGCATAGCAACCGTCTAGGGTCACGATCGGAGTCCAGTCATGCACCGACCCGTCGAACCAAGGCTCTTTCGATGGGCAGTCGTAATCCGGTATCTCGATGCGGTTGCCGCATACCGTCGTGACGAACTCCAAGTTGCTCTTCGTGCCCTTATAGGGTTCGTACTCCTCTTCCGAGTCGAAGACGCGAACCTTCGTTATCCCGTCGCCGTACGCATTTGGGATATGAACCCTGCATTCCCTTGTGCCGACCAAGATTCCGCCTGCATCCGAATAGACTTCGTATTCCTTCATTTCAGTACCTTTCTCTTGTCCTTCTACCGTGCGAACGCCGCTCGGGCACAGGCGCCGCACTTGCGCCGTGCCCTGCGCGCCTTCGCACGGCTTGCCCGCGCCGCACCCCCTCGCCGAAGCGGGTCAAGGGGGAAAGAACGGAAGTTTCGGGACAAGTTTCCGCGCAGCGGAAAGTTTCCCGGAAGTTCCGGGCGGACCTTGACGCGCAATGAGGCGGGGGTGTTGGAAGTCCCTGGCGCACGTGGCTCGAACGTGCCGGGACGGTGCCGAAAGGGGTCGCTTTCCACCGCGGCCGCCGATGCGGAGGGCCTCAACAACCCGTAGCGAGGCGCTGCGCGGTGGTAAGCGCGAGCGCAGGCAGTCCACCCGCGTGCCGCACGGCGCTCTGAGCGTCGGGCGGTGGGCTGGCTGCGTGGGAAGGCGGGGTCGCAAGGGGCGGCACGCCACTTGCCGCCTGGGAGGGTGCAGGGAACCGCGGCGCGAGCCGGTTCCCTGCCGCGTCGGCGCGGTGATATGAAGAAGCCTCCTCCGAATGCCCAATGACTCGCAACGATCAAGGGCATATGGAGGAGGCTGGCGGGTCGGCTACTCGGCTTCGGCGGGCGTGCACCAGTACGATCCGCAGGGAGTGTCGGCGTTGACGTTCGCCATGGGGAGGTGCGTGAATCCGTCACGGTAAGCGAACGCCTCGGCTTCATCGAGGTCGCAGACGTATTGGTTCTTCGTCTCGGCTTCCTCGCAAAGCCGCTCGAAAAGGCTCCTTCCGTCCCCTTCGTCGGCAGTGACGGGCGCGTAGCACCAGGTCATCTCCTGCGCTCTCCATCCCTTGCCGTCCTCGCATCCGTACACGTACCCGTTGTAATGGGCGTGCTTCACGCCGCCCACCATCTCGATGCTGTAAGTCTCTACGTCTGCGCAGGTTTTCAGATACGTCTCGTTCATGGTTCATCTTCCTTTCAGTTCACGGTTTCGAGGTTGCTTCCTCATTCGCCGCATCGTTTCCTGTACGCCCCGCACTTGACGATCCCGTCAGACGCGATCTTCTTGGTAACCCCGCACGAGTGTCCGATCGCCTCGGGGAATCCGTACACACATGTCGAGCAGGCACTCTCAAGATGCTCGACCATGCGGTCGTACTCTTCCTCCGTCATGGCGCGTTCTGAGAATCGCTCCACGTGTGTCCATTTCTTAGACCGCACGCTGGCGGGATATTCATGCTGCTCTTTCATGACGTATCTTCCTTTCTTTCTCGCTTCGCCCAAGCGACTCGCTTGGGGGATGGGCGCCGTTCTTGCGCCCGCCCCCGTGCGCCGTCGCTTGGCCTGCCATGCGCGCACCCCCTCGGCAGCGCGGGTCAAGGAGAAAAGAACGGAACTTGCGGGATAAGTTTCCGCGCAGCGGGAAGTTTCCCGGAAGTTCCGGGCGGACCTTGACGCGCTGAGCTGCTGAGGGTGCATCGAAGTTGCGAGGAGGAGGGTCTTGCACGTGCTGGAAAAGCCGCAGGCAGCTGTGAAATGTGGGGTCGCAAGGGGCGGAATGCCCCTTGCCGCCGTGGAGGGTGCAGGGAACCGCGGCGCGAGCCGGTTCCCTGCGGCGCGCAGATCGAGGGACGGGCTTTAGGCTGCGCCGAGAATGAGCGATTCGGTGGAAGGAAAGCCCTCGGCGGTAACCCGCCGAGGGCTTGCGGGCTAGTCCGTCACTTCGAAGAAGTAGCGGATGTCGGCTTCGCTAAGCGGAGAATCGTCGTCATAGACGAAATCGCGCACGGCGTAGTAGCACTCGGCGTAGAGGCGCGAAAGCTCGGGGTTGCCCGCGGCGTGCTGCCAGCTCTTGTGGTTGGTGACCATGGCAAGGTTGGCAAGGTAGCGGACGTCGTGCTTCCCAATCGCGAACGCCCTTTTGAAGGTGTCTTCGATTGCGGGAACGCCGCCCAAATCCTCGGCGATGTTGAAGTCGCCTGTGAAGGTGCTCGTGAGGTCGCCGTAGGTCTCGGTCTGAGCCATGCGCGCCAGCTTGAGTTCGATTGCTTCCATTCGTTGCTCCTTTCTCGGTCCCGCCCCGTCGGGCGGCTTGACGGCGTTGCCGGACGCGCGCACGCGAGCACGGCGCAAGGGGGAAAGCGAAAACCCGGAGGGCTAGAGCTTCCGCGAAGCGGAAGGTTTTACGCGGCCCTTGCGCCTGCACAGTGGGCGAGCGAGATTCGCAACGCCCAAGCAAGCCACGAGGGCGTGCAACCGGAAGGGTTGAATGGGGGCAGGCGCAAGCGAAGAAGCGCGGCGCATGAGTAGTGACCTGCGGCGCCCGTAGCAATCGAGAGGCAGCAGGTCAATAGGAAGGATTTGGTGCGGTTTCGGCGCGAAGGCGGCAGAAGCCAGTGCGAAGGCGAAACGCAGCCGGCAGACCGAGACAGGCGTTTCGCTATCAACACGCGGCTCCTCGGTCTGGCAGCGCCGGCGTAGCCCGCCGCACGCTGACCATCGAGCGGCTGTATGGTCGCAGCGCGTTCGCGGGCGCTCATGCGCGGCAGGGAACCGCGGCGCGAGCCGGTTCCCTGCCGGGCGCGAGCAAAAGAAAAGCCCCGCCGAAGCGGGGCTTTGGGCGCGTTGGCTAGAACGGGATGTCGTACGGAAGGTACTCGGCCTCGGGTTCGGGCGCTGCCGCTTGGTCGGCGGGCGCGGCGCCCTTCTTGTCGTGAAGCGCGATCTCGTCGACGACGACCTCGATCTTGCTGCGCTTCTGGCCGTCGCGCTCCCATTGGCTCCAACGGAGCTTGCCCTGAACGGTCACGCCGGATCCCTTGTGCAGGATGTTCGCAAGCGCCGATGCGCGGGAGCCGAACATGGTGCAGTCGATGTAGTTCGGGTGGTCTTCCCATTCGCCGGTCTGAGGGTTGCGGCGGCGATCGTTCACCGCCACGCTGAAGCCGAGAATTTCGGTGCCGTTTGCGGTTGCGCGAAGCTCGGGGTCGCGGGTGAGGTTTCCGGAGATGGTGCAGGTGTTGATGGACATAATGGTGTTCCTTTCCTCGTCGTTTTGGTTTCAGCCCGTCGGCTGACGCCGCGTTGACGTCCGCGCGGACAAGGAGCGGAGCGCGGCCGAATCGGCTGCACGACCAGAGCCTTCGGGCTCAACCTGCGTCAAAGGCGCGATGCGCCTTTGCGCGGGTTTCGTGCGGTCGACCGAGGCCGCGTGAAGCGACGCAGAACGCGAGGGAGGATGCGCAGAGGAAGCCTGGCGTGCGCTGAAACCCTACGAGGAAAGTATACATTACCGAAGAGATCAACATCTACGCCGCCGGAAACCGACAGCGCCTTGCGCCGTGCGGCAAACCGACGCGCAAGAAGGCGTTGGAAAGCGTGGCGGATGAACGATGCCGCAACGGCAGGCGAACGGAAAGCCCGCCCGGAACCCGCCTGCACCGGCTCGAACCGGCAGGCACAGCGAGCATCGCAAGGGAACGGCAGGGAACCGCGCAGGGTGCGGGACTGGGCGCAAGCGACGGCTGAAAAGCGCGGGTCGGCCCCGTCAAAACGCCGCGCCACGAGAAAAGCCTGCACCCAGAAAACCCGAGAGAGCCCGAAACGGGCGCTCCCGAGAATCGGGCGTGCAGCCATCCCCTAGAGTCGGGAGCGAGGCCGCGAGAAGCGGCTGCAAACCGAACGGAAGGAGAAGGCAATGAAGGAGAAGGAACCAACCGTCCTCGAGGTCACGGCAGTGCGGAACATGGATGTGCCCGAGCTGAAGTGGATCGTCTGCTGTGACAACCCCGCTACGGAAGAGTGCCTGAACGTCTGCTACCTCGAGGACGGCGGGAGGCACGTGCTGTCGCTTGCGACCGACGCCGTCCCCCGCCCTATGAGGCCGAGCGGCAGCTGCTCGCTCTGGCTCGACGTTGACTCGGGCGAATGGGGCGGGTCGGCGCCGACGTGCGGCGAAGAGCCGCCACGGGAGCATGACGTGACGCTCGACGCGGCCGAGGCGGCGAGGATCGCGAACGCGTGCGGGCTGGACGCCGTTGCACGGGCGGTTCTGGTCGCACTGCAAAAGGACGGGGCGCTCGACGCCCCGTGCGAAGGCGCCTGAGGCGCGGACATACCCGCCGCCCCTGGCCTAGGGACTGGGGCGACGGGCTTTTCCAATGACGGGGATTCCCAAGGGGCTTTCGAGCCTCTTGAGCGGGAAAGGAGGCGCGGAACCATGGGCGCCGCCCATGGTTCCGCAGACGCGGCCAACGAGGCAGCCGCCCGTGAGGACGGGCGGGGCGGTTGCCGAGCGACGCGCGGGACGAGGGGCGTGGCGTTAAGCCCACATAAGCCCATCGCTTTATCACCATCATGTGCTACAGACGGCTGACCACAGCAGCTTTCACCAACTTGCCGCCAAATCCGCACCAAATTCAGCACAGCGACTTCGCGCGCCCGACACGCTACAACGGCCGGGAGCTTGGCGAGTTCCAACCAGCCACTTAACAAGATCCGCCAGCGATTTCACATGCCTGGTCATGGATATAAGAAGCGACCATGGCTCTGACCTGCTGTTATTATCCTCGTTAGAGTATAATGAGGGTATGACGGGATTATCGTCATACCCTCATGAAGTAAAGATCGACGAGCAAAGCGGGGATGCGGAAATGGCAAGCTGGGATGTGGACGAACTCGAGTCGTGGCTCCTCTACCGCGAGGAGGACAAAAACGGAATCGAGACCGAGATCAGAAGGATCACCGGCAACCGGAGCATCGAATTGCGCGAGAACGAGCGCAAGGGAGGCCTCGTGGCGGGCCGCCTGGAGGCGGACGGCGAGAGGTGGCCGTGCGGGGACGTCGGGCCCATGGACATGCGGGGCATGGCCCGCATAGCCTCGCTGTTCGAGGAAGGGTCGGTGCTCGGCTTCTGCGAGACGTGCTCCGCGTTCTACCATTTGGAAACCAAATCGGGAGGCAAGGTGGTGAACAAATGGTTCCCTGCGGCGGAAGCCTACGAGGCGCTGCCCTGGGACGAGACCTCGTGCGCCGAGGTGAGCTTGGATGACCTGAACCGCCGCGCAAGCCCTCCGTTTCATCCGTAGGCAACGGGATTGAGCACCCCGAGTTCATGTGGAGGGACTAGCGGGCGTCGGATTCAAGAACGGATCCGACACGAGAAGAGGCCGGGGGCGGATGCCCTCGGCCTCTTTCATGTTCTTATAACGCTTGCAGCTACTCGAACTCGTGAACCCACCAACGGACGGTCGGCGGCAGGCCTGTCTCGGGACGGTTCAGACGCTGCTCCAAATAGAGTCTCGTCCTTCTGTCTCCGATGCGGATGCGGTACCTGGCGGTGAAATAGCCGCCGGAGCCGGGGCGGAACTCCCCCGCCTCGACGATCTCAGTCACTTTGAAGGAGCGGCCGTCGCGCCAAGCGACGCTCAGCGGCTCGAAAGAGCCGTCCTCGCGTATGCGGGCGACGACGTCCACGTACCGCTTGCGGACGCGCCTCATCCTGCCCTTGCTGTCTTTCATCCAGTCTTCCATGCGTTCGATTATCGAACAAATGGTCGAAATCGGGTACCGAACAAACCATGGAGATTCGCTGGGAAGCGGGAGTTGTCTTAGCTTTCCAGCGAATGAAAGAGCTGCGAATACGCCGTGTCGGGTGGGAAGTCCTTCGCCACGGCATGGCCGTTGGCGACTATAAGGGCGTTGAGCATGTCCTTCGCCGGATCAGCGTCGGCCTCGCTCGGGTCGCTGATCCAAACGTAACGGAGGTAGCGCCCGTATTTGTCGGTGTCGGAAACGTCCTTAACGAGCCAAACGCGAGTTCCCTTCGGCAGGCTGTCCTTCAACCAAGCGCTTGCTTCGCGCCCGTCCTCGGTGTTCTTGGAGTCATCGGGATTGACCGATTCGGGCGCGTCGATGCCGATCAGCCTGATGCGCATGGTCTCACCGCCTGCGGCAGGCTTCACGTCGAGGGTGTCGCCGTCGACGATTTTCTCGACAACCGCTTCGACGGCTGCTCGATCTTCGGCGCTGCGCTGTTCGGCTCCTTCATGGCGCTGGGCAACGGAAACGGCGAAAACCACCGCGACGGCAACGATGATGGACGCCATCTTGCGAAACGAAAGGCTCGCACGTCGCATGGCCACTCCCTTTTTAGCTTGATTCTTCATTCCTTGACTCCCCTAGACGTTTCGATGAAAACGAAGCTTAAAACGCTTTCTCCTCGACTGCAATAAACCCAATCGAATCGGAAAACCTTCCGCCTGCTCTTCGTTCTTCACCCGTGCGAACGCCGCTCGGGCACACGCGCCGCACTTGCGCCGTGCCCTGCGCGCCTTCGCACGGCTTGCCCGCGCCGCACCCCCTCGCCGAAGCGGGTCAAGGGGGAAAGAACGGAAGTTTCGGGACAAGTTTCCGCGCAGCGGAAAGTTTCCCGGAAGTTCCGGGCGGACCTTGACGCGCAATGAGGCGGGGGTGTTGGAAGTCCCTGGCGCACGTGGCTCGAACGTGCCGGGACGGTGCCGAAAGGGGTCGCTTTCCACCGCGGCCGCCGATGCGGAGGGCCTCAACAACCCGTAGCGAGGCGCTGCGCGGTGGTAAGCGCGAGCGCAGGCAGTCCACCCGCGTGCCGCACGGCGCTCTGAGCGTCGGGCGGTGGGCTGGCTGCGTGGGAAGGCGGGGTCGCAAGGGGCGGCACGCCACTTGCCGCCTGGGAGGGTGCAGGGAACCGCGGCGCGAGCCGGTTCCCTGCCGTGCACGCGATGAAGGCCGCCCGCGAGATGCGGGCAGGGCGGTCTGAAAGCGGGCAGGTTCGGGAAGAGTAAGTGCCTGCGCCTTACGGCGCAGGCACTTATGAGGTTAGTCCATCTTTTGCAGGCAGTTGATGTGATATCTGTAGGTTGTTTTGTTCATGACGTTCACCTTATCTTTCTGATTCATA
>CALDCB010000006.1 GCA_937937585.1 uncultured Coriobacteriaceae bacterium | reverse complement strand
GCCAAGGTTCCCGCTCACCGTGCAGACGTTCAAGCTCTCAGCCATCGATATCACCCCCAACGGAAAGCAGCAGCGCTAATAGCCCAAGCGCAAACAGAGCCGTTGCGGCAAGCGGGAACAGCAAGGTGAACTCGCCGCCCGCGAACCACAGCACCAGCCATTCCAGCCCGGCGAAAATGCATAAAACCACTGCGAAGAAGGCAACCGCCATAGCGGCCATGACCGCCGCCGTTCCAACCGTCTGGAGTGGCTTCAGCCGTGGCTTCCCGCCCTCGTTTTCCTCTTCCATTTCCTCTATCTCCTGATTCTTACTTCGGATACGCTTCTTTTCATCTGCCAGCCCAGCGTTCAAGCAGGCTGACCTTCGTTTATGTCGCTTTCGACAAGGCTCTTGCCGCCTTGCCGTTTACACGCCGTTTACATACCCCGCCCCAGCTCTTCGGCGAACGCCGCGAACGTCTCCGCCGCAGCAGCGTCGCGCCCCGGCAGGCAGTGCGCGTAGAGCCTCAGGGTGGTTGCCTCATTGGCATGGCCCAACCGCTCGGAGAGCGTTTTCAGGTCAACGCCGTTGGCAAGGCACCATGTGGCGTGCGTGTGCCGCAGGCTGTGGAACGTGCAGCTTTTGGGAAGCCCCGCCGCGTCCCGCATCCTCGCGAACGCCTTGCTGACCGTGGTTGGGCGCATCAGCCCGCCGTCCGCGGAAACCAGGGGGCTCTCTGGCCCGAACGTGGCCGAGAGCTCGTCTTGCAGCTCAACCCACGCCCGCACCATCTCGAACTCGCTTGCCGCCATGGCCACGTTGCGGCTCTTGCGGCTCTTGGGGATGTCAACGCGCTCGGTTCCGCCGCCCGGCAGCTCCACCACCTTGCCGCACACGTGCACGTAGCCCATGCGGCGGTTCACGTCGCGCCTTCGCAGGGCGCACACCTCACCAACGCGCATGCCCGTGTGCAGGGCAAGCCACGCGGCGAAGGCGTAGGCGGCGCGGCGCACGCTCCGGGCGGAGAGGTCACGCACCAGGAACAGGTCCATGATGGAATCCGACAGCCGCGCGTAGTCCCACTCGTCCACGGCAACCGCCTCGTGGCGGTGCTCGGCGGGCTTCTCGACGTCCAGCATCGGGTTGGAATCGCAGATTCCCGCCCTCACCCACCAGCCGTACGCGCCGCGCAGGAAGTGGTGCACAGAAACCACGCTGTTGCGGGAGAGCCCCTGCCCGCCGCGCTCTTTGGGCGCCAATAGCCTTCGCTCAAAGTCGTTCAGCTCCATCACGGTGAGCTCTCGAGCCACGCGGCCCCTCAGGTAGCGCCCCACGTACGTTCGGGTGAATAGGCTCCATCGCTTCACGGTGTTGGGGCTTGCGCCCTTCGCCTTGCGATCCTCGATGTACGCCCACAGCAGGTCGACCATGAGGGCGCTCTTAACCCGCCCGTCGGCGGAAAGCTGCGCGTACCACGCATCGGCCAGCTCCTGCGCCTCGGCCCTGCTGCCGGCGGCGGGGAAGCTGCGGCGCGGGCGAATCTGCCGCCCGTCCGGGGCTGTTCCCAGGTAGGGCTGCGCATACCAAACGCCACGCGCATCGAGCTTGACCTCAGCACCCATCGCGCGCCGCCTTCACTGCCGCATCGGCCACCTCGATGGCGTCCAGCACCAGGTCGAACCATTCCTCCAGCTCGCCCACCGGCACCTTGGAGCACTCGTAGCCCTTGCGCTCGGCAACGGTTATGCGCCGGTTCAGGTGCTCGGACAGCTCGCATAGCAGCTCGCGCACCTCCAGCGGGCCCTTGCGGCTCACTTGCGGGCCGCCTTCCCGTTGCTCTGGCGGCACTTCCAGCAAACGGCGCTCAACGGGACGAACCAGTCATGCGGGCGGCGCTTGCCGCACTGCGGGCACTCCCGCTTCGGCACCTTGTTCACGTATTCGTCCAGACGCATTTCAAAACCTCCCTTTCCAGGGTCGAAATATCGGATGGGTTATCCACAGGGTTTTCCACAAAAACGCCGGGACAACTTCTCTTCTATTCGTTTCTCTTCTCTTCTAATTGTTCGTAACCTTAGGTTTCCAACGGTTGTTGGATGAGGTTTAAACCTATGGTTTCCGATATGGTTTCCAGGTAGGTTTAAACCTATGGTTCCTTGCTAGCTGGCGGCTTGCGATTTGTTGGGCCTGCCGCCCTTGCTGCCGCCGTTCTTGCGTTTGTTGTTGGTGTCGATGATCGGCTTGATAACGCGGAACAGGGGCTTCAGGGCAGGCTCGGTGAACAGCGGGTCGATGCCGTAGGCTCCGTAGCCGACGATGCCCATAACGAAGCGCACCTGCTCCTCGCGGCTCTCAAGGTCGAGCATCGCCTCGGTGAAGCTCTCGAACCACGTGAAGCTTTTGGGCTCCGCGCCGGCGCTGCCGAACCTGAGCGGCGCTTCGCCGGGAAACACGTTGCCCGCGCCGTCGCAGTGCTGCGTGCCCTCGAAAGGCTCTTCGATAGGCTCCATGGCTATTCACCGCGTTCCGTGTACGCCTTGCACGCGCCCACCACGATCGTCTCGAAGTCCTCAGGGACACTGACTGGCTCCCACTTGCCCTCCAGCATCAGCGAGGCTACAGTGAGGGCGGAAGCCACGAGGTGGCCGGCAATGACGGGGTCGATCTCGATCTTCTTCTTGGTATCGGGGTTGATGAGCGTGATCGAGCCGCGCACGTTGCATGCGAGCTCCGCCACATCGTTAAGATGGCCGATGATTTCCTTACGCTTCATCGTTTTCTCCTTTGTCGTATATGGATTTTCTAATCTCGATGTTCAAGTCCGGGTGCCGCCCGAGCAGCCACCTGCTCAAAAGCGGCGTATCCGTGTTGTTCACGGCGTAGAGGTGCTGTACCCCGTTTCCGTCGTGGAAGGGAACGCCCGTTATGCGGTAGCGCCCCTCGTAGCGCTGCTTCTCAATCAGGTACTTGGCGGAAACGCGAAGGCCGCGCGCGTCGATGGCCAGCGCGTCCAACTCTATTGCGCGCAGAACGTCTGGGTTAAGCTCGCACCACTTGGCGAACAGCTCCTCGCGGTCGCGCACCTTAAGCGGCAGCGGGTAGACAGCCATGCGCTCCTGCCGCACAACCGCCTCAATCGGCTGGCTCATGTCGTCGAAGTCCATCAGCGCCGCCCACCTGCCGTGCGAACCAGCAGCAGGAACGCGGCAATAACCATCGGCAGCGCAAGCCATTGGGCGTTGAGCGCCTTCAGTGCATCGCAGATGAAGGTCACTGCGAACGCCGGCAGCACGCCCGTGAGCGTCAGCCCCAGAAGCGCGTAGGCGGCAACTCGCACGGCAAGGGTTTTTTGCGCTAGAATCGTCACGTCATTTCTGTGGAAGGTTTTGACGCTGCTCGCGCTTGCCCCTCGGCTTGCGCGAGCCTCTTTCTTTTCCATGCACGTATCTCGGCGGCAGTCTCCGCGCAGAAACGGTACTGGCACGCATCCAGCTGGGGCGGCTGCGGCCCCTTGGCGTACACCACGATGAACACGGGCGGTATCTGCCCTTTTCTCATACATTGGGAACATCTCCTTTCTTTTGCTAAAGCTCCGGGAAAGAGCAAAGGTCGTTAGGCGTGCATTCGAGTGCAACCGAAAGCTTTGCGATGGTCTCCAAATTCGGGGAGCATGTGCCGCGCTCGTACTTTCCGATTGCGTCAACGCTCACGTTCGAGGCATCTGCAAGCTGCTGCTGCGACCAACGCTTTTTCGCACGGCGCACGCGCAGGCTTTCCGCGAATGCTTCCCTCAACTCAGGCATGTTTCACCTCCTTAGGCTTTTGAGTGAACCTTTGGTTTCCCTTGGCTTTAGTCAAGGGAAACCGTAATCTCTTATGGAGTAATAAGA
>CALDCB010000005.1 GCA_937937585.1 uncultured Coriobacteriaceae bacterium | reverse complement strand
AGCACGTGTTTGCGCAAATGGCAAACGTCTTAGACACATGAACCCCAAGCGTTGACGTGATGCCTCAGGAAGCCGCGGTTGTCATTGAGGACCACCAGCGCGATCTCGTCGAAGCGGACCGTGCAATCGGCGCGTCCTTCCGTCAGCCCGCCTGCCAAGACGTAGGCCGCCTGGCGCTCGCGCTGATCCCTGCTCAGGCTGCTTACATGGTGCCCCTCGCTAGGCGAGGCCGAAACCGTGACGTCCACCAGCACGATGTCCTCGTTGTCGTCGATCGCCAGGATGTCGACGATACCGGCGTCGGTGTCGATCTCGGTTCCGAGAACCTCGTAACCGCGGCGCTCGAGAAACTTCGCTGCTACCGACGTTGCCTTTGCGTGAAGTTCTTCCATGACCTTTCTCCTTCTCTGTAGGTTCGCGCCCCGTCGGGCGCCTTACGCCGTGCTCGACGCACCCGCACCGAAGGGACGCAAGGGGGAAAGCGGAAACCCGAAGGGCTTGAGCTTCCGCGAAGCGGATGGTTTTCCGCGACCCTTGCGACACGTAGGGAGGGTGCAAAGATGCACGAAGTGGAAGGCGCCACGTGGTGCGAGCCGAAAAGGAGGAATGGAAGGCTTCGCCAAGCAGAGGCTTCGCCGGTATGCGCGCAGACGAGAGGCCGTGCGCGAGCGCGACACGGGCGCTGCCGGGAGCATCGTCGACGAAGCGCCGAGGGTCGTGGAGGGCCGTGGCGGCGCGGGGCTTGCGAGGGCCGCAGCCTGAGCAGGGAGCGGCGGCCGGGGTCGCTTCCGCAGCTGCAAAGCGCGTTGTCGAGATGCCGAGGACGCTCAAGGATAACGAGGCGCTTCCGGCATGCCGGCTGCGAAAGCGACGGGCACCGCTCAACGATCGGGGGTTCGAAGGGGGGCTGCCCCTTCGGAGCTTGCAAAGGGGTGCAGGGGGAAACGGCGGCGATAGGCCGTGTCTCCCTGCACCCGTTCCTGTATGCGGCCCCGCGAGCAGCGGGCAGGGGTCGCTAAGGAACGGGTGACGCGTTTGATCTTAAAAAAGGACTCCCGCAAAGGGAGTCCTTAGCTGTTTTGCCCTGGTTTCCTGAGAAGAGATTGCGAGCAGGCGCATCAGGAAGCCGCAGGCTCCCCTCCTTCTGCTTGGGCGATGCGCCCCCGTGCCGCCTGGACGTATCGCAGCGCATCCTCGACCACGCCCGAGAGCACGTCGAGGCACTCGCCCGTCTCCACACAATCCGGCTCCGCCGCCAGCGCCTGCAACATCTGCGAGGCTCCGTGCAGCAGCGACTCCGCCTCCTCCAGATTATCCGTCGCCTCGATGTCCACCATTGTCGCTCCTTTCGTCGTCGTTTTGCACGGCAAATAGGACGGTACACGGTCAACCTCTCGCGTGCATCACGCGAACCCGACAGGAACCCGACGCGCGACGAACGGCTATCCGGCGAAAGGGCTGCGTTTTCATAGGTCGCCACCGTATATGGGAATCCCATATACGGCGAGTCGCACGCCATGTGCCATCGATCAGCGGAATCCAGTTGTGTCCAGTTTTTTAAACACAACTCGCCTTAGTCGATGGTTATGTCAAAAAGAACTGGACACTAGCCAGCCTCACACAACCCCACAACGCGACTACAGAGCATGTCGAACAGCATTGCGGCGCTCGTTAAGGCCTGGCTGCGTTTCCCCAGGTCGTGACCGTATATGGAAAACCCATATACGGTTCTGACCTGGGGTTTCTCTCGGCGTTGCGCAAACAGGCTGGATTTCCAGACGCTTCCGCAGGTCAGAACCTAAATACCATTTTTCGGATATAGGTGGCAGAGGTTACTCGGCAGGCGCGGGGACATTCGGGACGACCGCCTCGAAATAGAGCGCGCGCCCGCCGTGTCGCCGATCGCAGACGCTCGCCGGCGTGCACTCGTACGTTTTCCGAAGACGCTCTTGACCTCGTTTGCGGCCCTGGCATCGTCGTAACGCATGGCAACCTCCTCCTGGCTGTCGGCCCGCGCCGTCTGCGGGCTGTTGCGGCGCATGGTACACATCGAGAATCCGAGGTTAAAGACTTGGCAGAGCCGTCGCGGCGTGCCACCGCGCGCGGACGCGCACGCGTCAAAACAAAACGCGCCCGCGATATATAGACGCGGGCGCGCGAGGCGGGGCTTTTTTTGTTTTTCGACGATAAGATGGAAGTCTTAATGCTTTTCGCACGCGGCACTGACTAGGTTGCCCACAGCGGCCTGCAAGCGCAACGCCTCCTGGACGCCAACCGAGACCCTGCCCTCGAAAACGGCGTCGACAAGGTTGTCGACGTCCGAAACCAGTTTGCCGACTGACCTGAGCTTAGGCGGCGCGAAACGATGAATCACCTTGGCGGCGTCACGAGGTTCCTTTATCTCCTTTTCTCTGATCTCCCTGGCTGCTTCACGCTGCTTCTCCGCAGAAAGGTTGGCCGCATCGTTCGCCGCGCGGATAGAAAGCAGGCCCTCCTCCACTAAGGCGACCACCTCAGGCTCACCCGTGAGACAAACATTTTTTACTTTGTTGAGCTCACTTGTGTTTGTCCCGCAGGCGGCAGCCATGAAGCGACAACATCCTTCTTTCATCCAGCGATTACCATTGAACTGGTCGAGCTCGGTTCTTGCTGGCAAGTAGCGGCGAATCCAGTCGCCGGAGTGCTCTGGCTCGACATACCACTCAACCGCGTCGTGCACGGCGACCGCATCTTCTGCCGGCAGTCCCTCGCAGACATGAACCGTGAGGGCCGTCCCTTCGCCTACCTCGATGAGCGCCTTGTGCGCGGCGAAGGACCGTACGGGCGACACCGGTGCGTATTTACCGCCACCAAGACGCCTGACGACCAACGGAGCGCTCGCAAAGGGCCCCGCGACCCACTTCTCGGCCTCAATAAGGCCGACCGACGGAATCGGCCACCGAGAATCGTCCTCAATATCGTCAAGCCCGATCTGAATCGACGGACCAAACACCTTACGAATAAGGCTGTTGATGTCGTATTCTCCACCCATATATGCCTCCCGTGTAGTTGTGCAGCTGATACGAACTCCTAATTAGGGCGGCACTCTAGGGGGAACATACTCAAAATGTCAAAATCGCCTCATTCTTCGTAAAATCCCAGGTCAGAGAGATTCGGTGGCCATATTTCAGAGATACGGCAATACATTTCGGAAATGTATTGCTTTTTCTTCGTGGATTGATTGCAAGCGACACAAAACATACACAGGTATCTAACGCGAACCTAAGCGCTTCACAATATCGAAGGCGTTCCCGTCGTCCCTGGTAAAGAAACTTACGTTGGACGGCTGAAAATCATACGCGGGCACGAAACGGATTGAGCGACGGCTCAGGTTAGATGCAAATATGCAAATGGTGATAAGGGAAGCCGTTTCCCGTTTTACGGCGTGTTTTTCGATCGCGACGTAGTACAGTTGCCAACGTTGTGCTACAATTCAAGTACAACGAGAACGGAGGTTGAATATGTCTGCTACAGCAACATTGAACGCGAGGGTCGACGTTGCGGACAAGGAGCGATTCGCCGCCACCGCAAGCGCGCTGGGCATCAGCCCGTCGGCCGCCGTCAACGTCTTCGTACGCAAGTTCAACGATGTCGGGGGGTTCCCCTTCGACGTGCGGCTCTCTCCCGAGCCCTTCGCTTCCGAGGCGGAGGCCTGCGATTTCGCCGATGCCGCAGCAAGGGACGTGATCGACGGTGCGTGGTGAGGTCTGGACCGTCGCGGGTCCCGGCTACGCGTCGAAGCCGAGGCCCGCTGTGGTCGTCCAGAGCGACGGGACCGACTCCTTCGAGTCGACGATCGTGTGCCTGCTGACGACCGACGGCTCCATTCGATGCGATACCCACGTCGCCGTCTCTCCCGATGAGCAAAACGGCCTGATGAAGCCTTGCTTCGTCATGGCCGACAAGATCGTCACGATGAGGAAGTCGTCTCTAGGGAAGAAGCTGGGCGAGCTGTCCTGCAACGACATGGACAAAGTGGACGAGGCGTTGAGGGCATCGCTGGGGATTTAAAGGGTATTTGACTCCCCCCATGGCGGAAGGCCATCGGCGATAAAGGAAGAATCCCCTGCATTCAGGCATGGGGAGTATCAAATCTGGGTACTACAGTACTAAGGCAATATGGTACCTTAGTACTGTAGTACCGTGCATGCCTCTCTCCGTCACCTTTCCCGCGCGGGAAGGTGTATACTTTGGATATCTAGAGTATATCCTCAGTGAAGGAGCGCATATGGCCACCGGGCAGACAGCGAAAACCAAAACGCTCATAAGCATCGATCCGGCCTTGAAAGAGAAAGTCGCGGCGAAATACGCGGCCAAAGGGCTCAGTTTCTCGCAAGGCATCTCATCGATGCTGGAATCGTCTTTGGAGAAAGAGGCCGTCTCTCTCGACAAGTCGGCGTTGGATGAGGCGAAGCCTGTTCTGGAGGATATGGGCCTCGACGCCTCCACAGCTTGCAACATCTTTCTGCGGGAGCTCGCCCGTTGCGGAGGGATGCCCTTCGCGGTTCGGTCTTCAAGCTCGAACTACGGATATTCGCTAGTGGAGTTGGCGAGCTTCGACATCACGCCTTCCGATGCCCCCGTCAAAACACAAGGGAACCGATAAGTTTCAGGCGCATGGCTGCCGCTTATCGGTTCCCTAGCAATCTGAGTACTATGCAGTCAAGGTACTATGACTGCATAGTACCTTGACTGCGATTTACCGGTATCCGGCTTTCTTGAACTCCTCCTCTATCGCCGCCCTTACGATCTCGGACGCCGACCTCCCATCCTCGAAAGCAAAACGCCTAAGAATCGATTTCTGCTCTGGGGTGACGTAAACGGAGATCTGAACATACTGCTGCCCGGCACCAGGTTTCGCACCGCCGGTCTCCGGATCGGCGGACGCCGACTTTCCAGCCGCCTTGGCGACGATGCGCTCTTGGCGCTTCTCCTCCTCTTCGCCGGCCTGCTCGAAGAAAGCGGCGCCTTTCAAGAAGCTACTTGCCATCGAAGATCACCTCCATCAACTGATCGACGATGCCCTCGACGGCCTTCGCCGCCGCCCCGTTGGGGTTTATCTCGGTCACGCTCCTCCCGAGCGCCGACCCCTGCGCGAACGCCGTGGCGGTCGGCACCGTGCCGATGACGGGCAGCTCGTCGGCTTTCAAGAGCTCGAGGAACTGCCTGTCGATGACCCTCCTGTCGGAGAAGTTGTTCACGATGACGCCCACGGACAACTCGGGGTTGGCCTGCATGATCACCCGAAGGGTCCTCTTCATCGGCTTCAGACCCAAAGTGCCGGGCTGCACGGGCACGATGGCCACGTCGGCGTTCGCCGCCCATTCCTCCACCCCGTCACCGAGATAGCCGGGGGTGTCGATGATGTTCACGGCACCCTCACCCTCGACCATGCCGACCTCGTGGCAAGCGCCTCCCTGCCTATCCAGGTTGCCGAAACCGACCTCAACGCCCCTGCGTTCGAGACCCCAGGCTATCTCGTCCGCGAAGGTCGTCTTCCCGACCCCGCCTTTCTGGTTGACCACTATCACGTTCGTCGTCATGCTGCTCCCCTTCGACTTGTTTCAGACTTCTCACCCAGTACCACAGTACTACAGTCCCCTGCATCCTAGATACTATGCACTCATAGTACTAGGTGCCCACGGTACCGTAGCGGCACGGTACCGTAGTACCGTTTCCATGGTTTTCACTATAACATAGATTGGCGACATTGGATATAGATAAGATATCTGTTAGATATCTTATCTATCGATTCCATCTTTCATCCACAGTACCACGGTACCAGGCGACTATGCCCTCAGGGTACCGTGGTACTGTCGGTGCAATCAATAATGCCAGAGTGCCACAACGCGATAAAGAGGCGGGGAGGCGTTCCCTTTCGACTCGTCTCAAACTTCCAGCACAGTACTACGGTACTACAGTCCTGTGGGCCTCAAACACTGTGCACCCATGGTGTTACATGCCCGTGGTACCGTAGCTGCATAGTCACCAGGTACCGTGCGACTATGCCCTCAGGGTACCGTGGTACTGTTATTGCAATCTGAAATGCTAGAATGCAATAACGCAATAAAGAGACGGAGGGAATGCGAAGCGATGAAAAAGCAGTACAAGGTCCACTTGGATGAAGACCTCAAGCGTGACGCCGACTCCATACTGTCGTCGATGGGATTGTCGTTCTCCACGGCAGTAGGGCTGTTCCTCTTGGCCGTCGTGGAAGAGGGGGCGATACCTTTCCAGGTGTCGGCGCCGAAGGCGCGGGCAGCTCAGCCGGAACGAAAGCAAGCGGAGGCCTGATCGTTTCCGTAGACTTGCATATATGTATATATGCGGATAAATAAACATGTTGACATGTCGATACGTCCGCAACTAGGCCCGTAGGCAACCGCCACGGGTTTTTCTATGCCTTGTTTCCCCTGATGAGGTACCGAAACGGTACCGTTACGGTGACCCTCCGTTATAATCGTCTACGATGAAAGCGAGAACGGGAGGTGCAACGATGGCCGATACCGCAGCCGAAAAGCGCAACGTGGCGCTGTGCGTGCGCGTGTCGCCCGCCGAGAAGAGGGCGCTTGAGATAGCGGCCTTCCAAGGCGAGGCGAAATCGATCACTGACGCAGTGCGCCAGGCCATCAACGCGCGCTGGGCCGAGCAGGTCGCCATGTCGGCCGACCCGGATTGGCGCAAGCACTGAGCGTCCGAAACAACAGGAAACGAGAAAAGGCACCGACGCCGATGAGGCGCGGTGCCTTTTCGCTATCAAGAGAGGAAGCCGAGATGGGCACGGTGCGCAAAAAGGGCAAGAAGTGGTACGCCTTCTGGACGGACGCGCAGGGCAAGCGAAGGTGCAAGTCGGTGTCGCCCTTGAAACGCGACGCCGAGGCATTCCTGCACCGAGTCGAGGGCGAGATCCGCGGCGGCGTCGTCGGCGGCTATAAGGCGGTTCCCTTCTCCGAGGCCGCGGAGGAATACTGTGAGCAAGTCGCCATCAAACGCAAGCCCGCCACGTACGCGAACGTCGAGCGCATCATGCGCCTCCGCCTGGTGCCATGGTTCGGCGACAAGCCGGTCGGAGCGGTGACGCGCAAGGATTGCGACGCGTATGCCTTCGATCGCGTAACCAACGGGTCGAGCGCCCCCGGGACGGTGAGGAACGAGATCGGCACGCTCATCGCATTCATGGACTTCGCCGTTCGATGGGGTTACGCCGTCGACAACCCCGCGCGCGGGATAGAGAAGCCGAAAAGGAGATCCAACGCCATGGCCGTGCTCGACGCCCAACAGCTGAGAAAGCTCATAGAGGGCGCCGAGGGGCGCTACGCCCCGATATTCGCCACAGCAGGCCTCACGGGGCTTCGCGCCGGAGAGATATCGGGGTTGATGGAAAAGGACATCGACTTCGCCAACCACGTCGTGCACGTGCGTAGAAACGTCTTTCAGGGAAAGATCACGACGGTTAAAACCGAGAACTCCGTCCGCGACGTGGACATGCCCGCGCACCTCGAGGAGATGTTGAGGGCATGGCTCGCGTCTCCGTTGCGGCCACAAAGCAGGGAGTCGCTCGTGTTCCCCAACATTTACGGGGGGATACTCAACATGAGCACGGTGAGAGAGCATGCGCTCTATAAAACGCTCGACGCGCTGGATTTGCCGCACATAAGGTTCCACGACCTCAGGCACACCTACGCTTCGCTGCTCATAGCGCAGGGCGAGCCGTTGACCTACGTCCGCGACATGCTAGGCCACGCCTCGGTGCGCACGACGGCCGACGTCTACGGGCATTTGCTCTACGAGACGCGCAGGAGCGCTGCGGCAAAGCTCGACGGGCAGGTTTTCGGAAGCGGAGATGGGGCGCGTTAATGTGCAGGAACTGTGAAGCAGTTATGGTTTCATCCTTAGACCGGCTCGGCGCCTCGCCGACCGAAAAAAAGGGGCCTCGTTTGCAGAACGGAACCCCTTTTAGGCCTCTGACCTGGGAATTTATACATTGAACTTGAAGTGCATGACATCGCCGTCCTGCACGACGTACTCCTTGCCTTCCTGGCGAAGCTTGCCCGCATCGCGGCAACCCTTCTCGCCACCCAAAGAAACGTAATCCTCAAACGACGCCGTCTCGGCTTTGATGAAGCCGCGCTCGAAGTCAGAATGGATGACGCCGGCAGCCTGCGGCGCCTTCGCGCCGATGGGGATGGTCCACGCCTTCGTTTCCTTCTCGCCCGACGTGAAGTAGGACTGCAGGCCAAGCAGGTGATACGCCTCGCGCGCAAGGCGAGCCAAGCCGCTTTCCTTCAAGCCAAGCTCCTCGAGGAACATTTGGGCTTCTTCCTCGTCAAGCTCGGCCAGGTCGGCCTCGACCTTGGCGCTGATAGGCACGGGGGTGCAGCCGTCGATCTCGGCGAAGTCGGCGTTCACCTGGTCTTCGTCGACGTTGGCCACGTACAGGATAGGTTTCACGGTAAGCAGGTGCAAATCGTACAGGGCATCCAGCTCGTCCTGCGAAAGGCCGAGCGTGCGAACGCGATGGCCCTCGTTCAGGCCGTCGTATGCCTTTTTAGCGGCCTCGAACTTTGCTGCGGCAACCTTGTCGCGACGGGCGTCCTTCTCAAGGCGGGGCAGCGCCTTCTCAATGGTGCCCATGTCGGCAAGAATCAGCTCGGTCTTGATGGTCTCGACGTCGCTGGAGGGGTTCACGCGACCATCAACATGCACGACGTCGGGGTCGTTGAAGTAGCGGACGACCTCGCAGATGGCGTTGGTCTCGCGGATGTTGGCCAAAAACTGGTTGCCCAGGCCTTCACCCTTAGATGCACCGGCAACCAAGCCGGCAATGTCGACGAACTCGACCGTGGCGGGCACGATCTGCTGCGGGTGATCGATCTTCGCAAGCTCGTCAAGACGCTTGTCGGGAACGGGAACGACGCCCACATTGGGCTCGATGGTGGCGAACGGGTAGTTCGCGGCAAGGGCGTTGTTGTTCGTCAGCGCGTTGAACAGGGTGGACTTACCGACGTTCGGAAGGCCGACGATGCCTATCGAAAGGGCCATGATGCTCCTCTTCGTTGTTTCACTAGAATTCAGTCGCGCCCTATCCTACCACTTCACGCAGGTGGGACATGACACGCAAGCGCACTGGTTAACGGGCGACGGGTTTCTGGGGAACCTCGCAGTCGATGAAGTAAATGCGGTACCACATCAGGAACATGTAGATGATCCAGATCTTGCGACTGTTGTCCTTCGCGCCCGATTTGTGCTGGTCAAGAAGCGCAAGCAGCTCTTTCACGTCGAAGAATTCCATTGCCTCGGTGCTGGTGAAGGCACGCTTGACCTGCGTGTAGTACTTGTCCTCGCGAAGCCATGCCACAACCGGGGTCGGGAAGCCCAGCTTCTCCTTCTGCGCCCAATCACGCGGGATGGCGCGCTCGGAAGCTTGACGAAGCGTCAGCTTGGTTTGCTCTTCGCTGACTTTCTGCGACGTTGGGATGGTGGCCGAAAGCTCGAACACCTTCTTATCCAAGAACGGCACGCGGCTTTCCAGCGAATGAGCCATCGACATCTTGTCGGTTTTCAGCAGGATGTCGCCCACCAGCCAGAACCACAGGTCGACGTACTGCATGCGCGTGGTTTCGTCCAGGTCGGCGACTTCGGCGTACACCGGCGCGCACAACTCCTGCGGCGTGGGCGTGTTCTGGGGAACATCGCGCATGATGCGGTCGCGCTCAGCCGGCGAGAACGCCACGCCATTGGCATTGGTGTAGTACCAGTCCTCGACGCGCTGGCTTGCACGCTCCAGGTAGTTGGCGCCGCGCACGCCCAGTTTGCGGGCAACTTTCGATGCGCCTTTCAACAGGCCCTTCGGTGCCCAACCGAGCTTTGCATTGGCAAACGACGTCTGGTAGATCTTATAGCCGCCGAAAAATTCGTCGGCGCCTTCACCGGAAAGAACGGCCTTGACCTTCTTCGCGGCGATCTGATCGACGAAGTACAACGAAACGGCGCTGGGGTCGGCGGAGGGCTCGTCCATATGCCACTGGACGCGCTTCAGGCTCTCCCAGTACTCGTCTTCCTGAATATGCTTGTAATCATTCTGAATGCCCAGCTGATCGGCAAGTTCGCGCGCCCACGAGATCTCATCGCGCTCGCCTTCGTACAGCGAGAAACCAACCGTGAACGTGTGGATGTCGGGATTCTCGCGGGCAAGGCAAGCAGCCATGTAGCTGGAGTCGATGCCACTGGACAGGAAACTACCAACCTCGACGTCGGCCACGTTGTGATAGCGAACCGAGTCGCGCATGGCGGCGTCGATGGCATCGGCGGTCTCGTTCTCGGTGCGCTCCTCGTTGAAGTGATAGATGGGCTGCCAGTAGCGGCGCTTCTCGATGCTGCCGTCAGCGTGGACGCGCATGCAGAAGCCCTGCTGCAACTTGAAGATGCCCTTGAAGAACGTTTCCTCAAGCGCCGAGAACTGGAAGCACAGGTACTGAGCAAGCGCCTCCCTGTTCAGCTCGCGATGGTACGCGGGATGCTCGAGGATGCTCTTGATCTCGGAAGCGAAGATGAACTGACCGCCGATCTGCGTGTAGTAGAACGGCTTGATACCGAAGAAGTCGCGCGCGCAGAACAGCTCGCGCTTGGCACGATCCCAAATGGCGAACGCGAACATGCCGCGCAACTTGTCAAGCATGTCCTCGCCCCATGCAAGGTACGCGACAAGCAGAACCTCAGTGTCGGAGTTCTTCTTGAATGTCCAGCCTTCAGCCTCGAGCTGAGCGCGAAGGTCGCGGTAGTTGTAAATCTCGCCGTTGAAGACGATAACGAAGTCGCCCTTCGCATCCATCTCGGCAGGCGAGCCGCAGGGGTTGCCCTGAGCATCGCGCGACGGGGACGTGATCTGAGCGTCATGCTGGCCGGTGGAGCGAACCATCGGCTGGCTTCCGCCTTCAAGGTCGATAAGGGACAGACGGCGGTGACCTAATGCGATGCCATCGTCGATGTACTGGCCTTCGCCGTCGGGGCCGCGGTGCGCGATGATGTCGCACATGGCCTTCAGCGTGGGCATGTCCTGTTCAGTTGCCTGAGTGAATCCGCAGATGCCGCACATGCGCTTCTCCTTGGAACGATTTGGTTCGATTCTTCGATTACGTCGAATAATTGATCGGATTCTGAAAATGATATCCCACGACACGTCGTGGCGGCGCCCCTCTAAGCCAAATGCGCAGCATTCACAGCATTAAGATGGGCGTCTTCGGTTTCGAACAAGCAGAAACGCGCGTCTTCGCTTTCATGGAGCAAGCAAAACGTCGCCGTTGCACGCTGAAGCCGATCGTCGCATGCTTCTTTGTCTTGCAGCAACGGATCGGAATAGCCGATCTCGCCGCGCAGCCGAGCGCTTTCTGCAGATATCTGGCAACGGCGCTCGCGATACCTATCGCTGCGATTCATCGTTGCTCCCGGTCCAAAGCCTTTCGCCGTCGTAGTCGACGTCCCAGAACACCAAGCCGCATGCCGGCGCGCACTCCCCCGCCGCACGCCTGTCGCAGGCTGCAAGCACCGAAGAGATCCACATCGCATCACGCTGCCCGCGGCCGACCATGACCAGCGACCCCATGATCGAGCGAACCATCGAATGCAGGAAGGCATTGCCGATAATGCACATGACCAGCAGATCTTCGCCGAATGCGCGGTCGGTTGAAAACGAGATCTCGCTGACGAAACGATGCGTCGGCTTCCCCTCGGCCGAAACGGCCTTGCAGAAGCTTTTGAAATCATGCTCGCCGATAAGGTGCTGCGCCGCCTCGTTCATGGCATCCACGTCAAGCTCGCCGGGAACGTACCAGGCGAAATCGCGCGAGAACACCGGCGGCATGTCGCCCTGCGCGATGAAGTAACGGTACTCACGGGAAACGGCATCGAAACGCGCGGAGAAGCCCTGCGATCGTTCCTGAACGTCGTACACCACCACGTCATCGTGCGTGAGCGCGTTCAGCGAACGGCGCACGCGCCGAAGCTCGCGAGCTTCAAGATCGGACGCGGGAACGGCGAAACTGACCACCTGGCCTCGCGCATGAACACCGGCATCGGTGCGACCGGCGCACGTGGTTTCGATCGGCTGACGGAACACCAACTCAAGGGCGTGTTCAAGCTCGCCCTGAACGGTAAGCTGCCCTGGCTGCTTGGCGTATCCCGAAAACGACGCGCCGCGATATCCCACTGTAAGGGACAGGGTGCGAAGCTCATCACCTGCCATGGGCGCTATTCCATGGACATCGCCCACGGCAGGGGTGCTCCCCTGCGCGGCGACGCCGATCGTGTTGTCTTTCGTGTTCATGACTACCACACCGGATGCCCGAACAGGTCTTGAATCTCGGAGCGCATGATGGAATTGCGCGAGTCGACGCTCACGGGCAGCTCGGCGCGGAACTTGCGTCCGTCGCTTTGCTGCACGAACAGAACCACGCAATCGCGCCCGGGATACGATTGAAGGATGCGGTTCAGTTGCTGAATGCGCGTCTGGCTGAACTCGCATGCAGGCACGCGGAGCTCAAGGTTCGACGGGCGTGCGTCCTCTTCGGTTAGCTCAACGCGCTCGATTTCGTACGCGATGATCTGGTTGCCGCGCTCGCCGTGTTCGAACTTGCCCTTCACCTTGACCACTTCGTCCTCGGCGATGCACTCGCTGAAGTCGTCGTATTTGAAGGTGATGCACTCCACCGAGCCCGTCGTGTCCTCAAGCGTGAACGTGGCCATGCGCGTGCCGCGCTTGGTGGGCTTGGTGACGACGCCCGAGATCATGCCCACGAACGTGGCGCTTTTGATGTCGCGGTCACGGTCGGCCAAGTCGCCGATCGAGTACTTGGTCAAGCCCGCGATGAAGCCTTCGTACGGACGAAGCGGATGATCCGAAACGTAGATCTTCATGATCTCCTTCTCGAAGGCAAGAAGCTGGCGCTTGGGCCATTCGACCCCATCAGGAGCCGGAACCTCTTCCTCGAAACCCGAATCGTCATCGTCAGCGAACATGTCGAACATGCTGACCTGGCCCTTGTCGCGGTCGCGCTGACGTTTCGCGGCTCCTTCGAGAAGCGGGGTCTCGTCCACGAAATACATCAGCTGCTTGCGCGTGTATCCCGTCGAGTCAAACGCACCGCCCTTGATAAGGGCTTCAAGCGTCTTGCGGTTATAACACTTGGCATCCAGGCGGTTCACGAAATCATGCAGCGACGTGTACGGGCCGTTGGCCTCGCGCTCGGCGATGATGGCGTCGGCAACCGCCTGGCCAACGCCGCGCACGCCAACCAGACCGAAGCGGATGTCACCGTTGATAGGCGTGAACTCGGCCTTCGACGAATTGACGTCGGGCGGCAAAACCTTGATGCCCGACTTCGTGCAGCTTGCGATATAGCGGACCAGCTTGTCGGTTGCGCCCATGTAGCTGGAAAGAACCGCCGACATGTATTCCGCCGGGTAATGTGCTTTCAGGTACGCCGTGCGCATGACCAACAGGGCATACGCAGCCGAGTGCGACTTATTGAATGCGTACTTTGCGAATTTCTCGGCGTCGTTCCAAATTTCCTTGGCGATCTCAAGCGAGTATCCGTTCTCGACCGCGCCGTTGTTCCAGTCGTCCTGAAGCAGGCGCATGATATCGAGTTTCTTCTTACCCATTGCCTTGCGCAGCTTATCTGCCTTACCTGCCGAAAAGCCGCTCATGACCATGGACACCTGCATGATCTGCTCTTGGTAGACCATGGTGCCGTACGTCTCCTCAAGAACGGGGCGAAGACGCTCGTCGTAATAGTGAACAGGCGTTTTACCTTGAACAACCTTGACGTAGTCCTCAACCATGCCGGACTCCAACGGGCCCGGGCGATTAAGCGCGATCGAAGCGACGACGTCCGAGAATCGCTGCGGTGGGATCTGAGCGAACAGACTGACGTATAGGCCGCCCTCAACCTGGAACAGGCCGTCCATGTTCATGACCTGACCGCGGTTGCGAAGCTCGCCGCGCATCAGCGCGAAAGCGCGATCGTCTTCAATGGGGATTTCCTCGGGCACGATATGCGCACCCGTGGTCTCCTCGATGTTCAAGCACGCGCGCGAAAGCACGCCCAGCGTGCGCAAACCCAGGAAGTCCATCTTCAGGAGGCCCAGCGTAGGCGTGTAGTGGCCGTCGTACTGCGTGATGATGCCACCGCCCTTGGTATCGCGCTTCATGGCAACGTGGTCGCTCATCGGATCGCGACAGATGATGGTGGCGCATGCATGAACGCCTTCGCCACGAAGGTGACCCTCGATGCCCAATGCGGCGTCGATGACGCGCTTGACGTCTTCCTCGGTGTCGTATGCCTTCTTCAGGTCGGCGTTCCCAGAGAGCGCCTTGTCAATGGTGATGCCCAACTCGTCGCCGACCATCTTGCAGATACGGTCGCCCACGCCGTAGGGATAGTCAAGCACGCGCGCTGCGTCACGAATGGCGTTCTTTGCCTGCAGTTTGCCGAAGGTGATAACACCTGCAACATGGTCTTCGCCATAGAACTCGCGAATGTGCTCGATGACGTCCTGACGATGTTGGTCGTCGAAGTCGACATCGATATCGGGCATCTCCACGCGTTCGGGGTTCAAGAAGCGTTCGAACATTAGACCGTTCTTGATGGGGTCGAGGTCGGTGATGCCCATGGCGTACGTGCACAACGAACCAGCAGCCGAACCACGGCCCGGGCCAACACCGATGCCATGCTCGCGCGCCCAGCGGATGTATTCCTGAACGATCAGGAAGTATGCCGGGAATCCCTGCTGGACGATGATGTTGGCTTCGTATTCGTACTGCTCTTTGACCGACTTCTCTTTGCCGGTATTGTCTGCGATGGTGACGTTGCGCCAATCAGGGCCGTAACGATGCTCGAGGCCTTTCTCGCATTCCTCACGGAACAGCATCTCCTCGGTGTAGCCCTCGGGTAACGGGAATCGCGGCAAAATCTCGTCGCGTTCAAGCTCGACGTTGCACTTCTCTGCCAACTCGACGGTGTTGTCGCATGCCTCGGGGAAGTCCCTGAAGGCCTCGCGCATCTCGTCCTCGGTCTTCATATAGAACTCGTCGTTCGGGAAGCGCATGCGCTTCTCTTCGTTCACCTTCGAACCGGTGCCGATGCACAGCAGGACGTCGTGCGCTTGAGCATCTTCGCGAACGAGGTAATGGAAGTCGTTGGTGGCGATGGTTTTCGCACCGATAGTCTGGGCCACACGATTGAGCTCGTGATTGAGCTGAGTCTGCGTAAGGCCGCCGTCGGTCATGATGTTCTGGTTCTGAAGCTCGATGTAGAAGTCGCCGTCGTCAAAGCAGGCCGCAAGTTTGCGCGCCCATTCAACTGCGCCGTCGAAATCTCGGTTGTCCAGATACTTCGGGATGATGCCCGCGATGCAAGCCGACGAGCCGATGATGCCCTTGCCGTACTTCTGCAGCATTGCATACGTGGTACGGGGCTTGTAGTAGAAGTTGTCCACGTGCGATTCGCTGACCAGCTTCAAAAGATTGTGGTAACCCTCGTTGGTCTTCGCCAGAAGAAGCAAGTGGTAGAGTTTTGGTTTTCCGTCGCGACGAAGCTCGTCGTCGGTGGTGAAATAAACCTCACAGCCATAGATGGGCTTGACATGCTTGCCCGTTTCCTTCTCGACCTGTTCGCACGCCTCACACAACTCGGGCACGCCCGACATGACGCCGTGATCGGTGATGGCAACGGCGGGCATGCCCAGCTCAGCCGCTCGTTTCACCATGTCTTTGACGTGCGTCATGCCATCAAGCAGGGAGTACTCCGTATGATTATGCAGATGAACGAATGCCATGCTGTTCCGCCTTAGTACCGAGTCGAATCTTGCTTGTCTTTAACGTATTGAACCCATCAATCTTACCAGCGTCCAACAGATTACGACACGAACATAAAGTGGAGTTTTTGAACATGTGGTAGCCTTCCCTATAACGAAAGAGAGGACGACCATGGCAGAGTTCAGGATCTCACTTGACGAATGCGTTGACGACGAAGACGAATGCGTTGTGGTGCCCGAAGGCATAAGCGTTATTGGCGAAGAGGCATTCATGAACAAACGCCGACTGAAGGAGGTCATCCTTCCCGAAGGCGTCACCGAGATTCGCGCGCGTGCGTTTTCAGGCTGCACGAACCTGGTTCGCGTCAGCATCCCTTCCACCGTGCGCGTCATCGAAAAAGAAGTGTTCCGCGGCTGTTGGCGCCTTGAAGAAGCGATCATCCCCGAAGGCGTGACCGAGCTTCCCGAACGCGTTTTCATCCGGTGCAGGCGCCTTGCGCATGTCGATCTTCCAAGCACGCTGCAGTCCATCGGCATGCAGTGCTTCAGGCACTGCGTCGATCTGAAGAACGTGCAGTTACCCGCAGGAATCACGGCGATCGAAGACGGCGTCTTCCAAGATTGCTTGAGCATCGACACGCTGAATTTGCCCGAAAGCGTTTCCGAGATCGGCAACGATGCCTTCGGAAACTGTCCCGAACTTACGCGAATCAAGCTAACGAATGACCTGATGTGGATCGGGCAGCGCGCATTCAAAGATTGCGCGAAACTTTCCGAGATCACCTTGCCCGAAGCTGTTCGTTCGATCGAAGAGGAAACCTTCATGGGCTGCAAATCGCTTCAAGCGGTTAATCTTACCGACAACGTCGAATTTGTCGACGTGCGCGCCTTCCGCAACTGCCCCGGCATCGACGCCGATGTCGTCACCAACCCTGACGCCGAGATCGCACCTGACGCTTTCGACCCGAAGCACGAATCAGTTCCCGAAGAGGATGCGGCTCGTGCTGAATCCGAAACGCCCGCAACCGGTGATCAGTCCGACGCCCCGTCTAGGACGTACCGTTTGTCCTAGAGGCCCGTTCCAGAATCTCCAAATCCGAACCCAGTTAAACGAGAGCATAAAAAACGAGGCACAGCTTGCGCTGCGCCTCATAATGAATTGCGGTATCCCCGTAGAAGCTATTGGATAACGCCCTCGGTCTTGACCTTGACCTTAGTCTCGTACCAACCAAGGCAAAGCTTCATGGTCTGCAGGGAGGTCTCGAAGAAAGGGTCCTCGAGCTCGCCGCTTTCCTTAGCTTCAGCCTCTGCGATGTCGGCCTTGAGGGCCTCGATCTTGGCCTGAACCTCGTCGACGTCGATGCTATCCAACGTGCAACCGAAACGCGGAAGAACGGACAGGTGGTTGTTGAGCACCTGAGTGAAGCCGCCGGAAATGAGGAATTCCTTGCGCTCATTTCCATCCGGGTCGAGCCAAAGCGTCAACTTGCCCGTGCGGTTCAGGCCCACGAAGTTCTCATGATTGCTGAGAACGCCCATGTAGCCGATAGAACCGGGAATGTTGGCGTAATCGATCTCGCCGGAAAACAGCTCCCGCGTTGGGATAGCCACTACGCAACGATACTTAGGCATTGGCTTCGTCCTTCTTCATGGCCTCGTATGCGGCGTACACATCGTCGATGGAGCCGGTCATACGGAAGCACTGCTCGGGAATCTCGTCGCACTCGCCGTCGATGATGGCAGCGAAGGAACGGACGGTGTCCTCCATCTTCACGTACGCGCCAGGCAGACCGGTAAACTGCGTGGCAACGTGGAAGTTCTGGCCCAGGAACTGCTGCGCCTTACGCGCACGGTTAACCGTGAGTTTCTGGTCCTCGGTCAGCTCGTCCATACCAAGAATGGCGATGATGTCCTGCAAGTCCTTGTAGTTCTGCAGCAACTCCTGAACGCCAACGGCAACGCGGTAATGCTCTTCGCCGACGATAGCGGGGTCGAGTGCGCGGGAGGAGGACTCCAGCGGGTCGACGGCCGGGTAAATGCCAAGCTCGGAGATGGAACGCGAAAGAACCGTACGAGCATCCAAGTGGGTGAAGGTAGTCGCCGGAGCCGGGTCGGTAAGGTCGTCTGCAGGAACGTAAACGGCCTGAACGGACGTAATCGAACCGGTCTTCGTGGACGTAATGCGCTCCTGGAGGTCGCCCATCTCGGTAGCGAGGGTGGGCTGATAGCCTACTGCGGAAGGCATACGGCCGAGAAGTGCGGAAACCTCGGAACCAGCCTGGGTGAAGCGGAAGATGTTGTCGATGAACAGCAGAACGTCCTGACCCTGATCACGGAAGTACTCAGCCTCGGTCAGACCAGCCAGACCGACGCGCAGACGCGCTCCCGGCGGCTCGTTCATCTGGCCGTAAACCAAGCAGGTCTTGTTGATAACGCCGGACTCGCTCATCTCAAGGAACAAGTCAGTACCCTCACGAGTACGTTCGCCTACGCCGGTGAACACAGACGTACCGCCATGCTCCTGAGCGAGGTTGTTGATAAGTTCCTGAATCAGAACGGTCTTGCCAACGCCAGCGCCACCGAACAGGCCGGTCTTGCCGCCGCGGACGTAGGGCTCGAGAAGGTCGATGGACTTGATGCCCGTCTCGAAGATCTCGGTGCTCGTGGCCAACTCGTCGTAATCCGGTGCGGGACGATGGATAGGCATGAAGCCTGCAACATCCTCGGGAATCGGCTTCTCGTCGACGGGCTCGCCCATGACGTTCCAAATACGGCCGAGCGTAGCAGGGCCGACGGGCATCACAATAGGATGACCCGTATCCTGAGCCTCGAGGCCGCGGACCATGCCGTCGGTCGAACTCATTGCAACGGAGCGTACCAGGTTGCCAGGAAGGTGGGTTTCAACCTCGAGGACGACGTGAATGTCGCCTGCGAGCGTCTTTGCGTCTACGGTAAGTGCGTTGTAGATCGCAGGCAGTTGCTCGGGCGGGAATTCGACGTCGACGACAGGGCCGACGATACGAACGATGCGTCCGACAGCACCCTTGCTGGCCTCCAGCTCCTCTCTAGAAAACAGTGTCTGGCTCATTTATTCCTCCAAAGCCGCTGCGCCGCCGACGATCTCGGTGATCTCGGTCGTGATGGCGCCTTGACGTTCACGGTTGTACAACCTGGTCAAAGTCTTGACCATTTCGTTTGCGTTATCGGTTGCCGCCTTCATAGCAGTACGGCGTGCGCCCTGCTCGCCAGCAGCCGAATCGATGAGCGCGAGGTAGACGGTGGACTGGAGGTACGCCTTCATAAGGTCAGTCAGCGTACGCTCGGGGCTCGGCTCGATATCGACGTCACCATCGTAATGGTCGTCGATATGCTCGCGGAAGCCGAAGTAGATATCCTGCTCCTTCGTCTTCAAGCCCAGAATCTCATCGAGACGCTTTTCCGGAATGGGGAGGAGGTTCTCGGAGATCAACGTCTGCTCGGCGTTGTTCTTCGCATGGTTGAAAACCATGATGACCTCGTCATACCTTCCGTTAACGTACCCATCGCTCACGAACGAGGCGATACGAGCCGCCTGGTCGTAAGTCGGGTCGGCGGAAAGATCGCGGAACTCGAGCATGGGCTTGATACCCTGATACTCGAAATAGCCGCAACCCTTCTTGCCGCACGAGATAACCTCTACCTCGATGCCCTGCCGCTCCTTCTCCTTGATGATCTTGTCGGCTTGGCGCAAAACATTGCTGTTGAAGCCACCGGCAAGACCACGGTCGGATGTGACAACCATAACAACGCTACGCTTGACTTCGCTGTGCTCGACGAGCAGAGGAACGGCGTCGGTGACTGCGTACAGAGCGGTGCTCTGCATGGCGTTCATCAACGACGTGGACCACGGCAGAGAGTTCTCTACGCGAACGGATGCGCGGCGGATCTTTGCCGCAGCAACCATTTCCATGGTGCGCGTGATCTGCTTCGTCGAGGAGACGGAGTTGATGCGTCTTTCTATGTCGTGAAGGTTAGGCATGCTTTACCTACCTTACACCGATGCCGCGAACTGACCCTTGAACGCCTCAATAGCAGCGTTAAGGTTGGCCTTGGTCTCATCGGTGAACTTCTTCTCCTTCTGGAGACTCTCGACGATCTCAGGCTTGTTGGCGCTGATGTACTGACGGAGCTCGTCACGGAAGCGAACGGTGTCGGCAACCGGGATGTCATCCAAGTAGCCGTTGCCGCCGGCATAAACCGCGATGGCCTCGTCCATGAACGTCATCGGCACGTAACGGCCCTGCTTCAGAAGCTCGGTCATGTGAGCGCCGCGGTTCAGCTGATCCTGAGTTGCTTTGTCCAGGTCGGAACCGAACTGCGTGAAGGCCTGAAGCTCGCGATAAGCAGCGAGGTCAAGACGCAGAGTACCGGAAACGGACTTGACTGCCTTGGTCTGAGCGGAGCCACCAACGCGGGAAACGGAAATACCAACGTTAACGGCAGGACGCTGACCCTGGAAGAAAAGGTCGGTGGACAGGAAGATCTGACCGTCAGTAATGGAAATGACGTTCGTCGGGATGTAAGCGGAAACGTCGCCTGCCTGCGTCTCGATGATGGGCAGTGCGGTCATGGAACCAAGACCGTACTCCTCGTTCATCTTGACTGCGCGCTCCAAGAGGCGCGAATGCAGGTAGAAGATGTCGCCAGGGTAAGCCTCGCGTCCCGGCGGACGACGCAGGGTAAGCGACATCTGACGGTAAGCGACGGCCTGCTTGGATAGGTCATCGTAGATGATCAGTACGTGGCGGCCATGATTCTCGGGACCAGCAGGCTTGCCGTCTTCGCCGGTGTAGACGAAGTACTCGCCCATTGCAGCACCGGCCATAGGGGCGATGTACTGCAGCGGCGCAGAGTCGGAAGCGGTAGCGGACACGATGATGGTGTAATCCATCGCGCCGTGCTTGTCGAGGGTCTCAGCAACGTTCGCAACCGTAGAAGCCTTCTGGCCGATTGCGACGTAGATGCAGATCATGTCCTGACCCTTTTGATTGATGATAGCGTCGATCGCGATAGCGGTCTTGCCGGTCTGGCGGTCACCGATGATGAGCTCGCGCTGGCCACGACCAACGGGGATCATCGAGTCAATTGCCAGGATGCCCGTCTGCATAGGCTCGTTAACCGGGGTACGCGTGATAACGCCCGGGGCCTTGAACTCAACAGGACGGGTGCCCTCAGCTTCGATAGCGCCCTTGCCGTCGATAGGCATGCCCAGGGGGTTGACGACGCGGCCCAGAAGACCCTTGCCCGACGGAACCTCCATAATACGACCGGTCGTACGGACCTGGTCGTTCTCCTTGATTGCGGTGACGTCACCCAGAAGTACGGCGCCGATCTCGTCCTCTTCGAGGTTCTGAGCCAAGCCGTAAACGGTCTTGCCGCTCTCACTGATGAACTCCAGAAGCTCGCCAGCCATGGCGTTCTTCAGGCCGTCCACGCGTGCGATACCGTCGCCAACCTGGATGACGGTTCCGGCTTCGCGGGAATCAACGCCAACTTCCAAGGCCTCGAGCTGCTTGCGCAGCGCTTCGTCGATGGACTGTGCGGTGATTTCAGTCACTAACATTCACCTCCGTCTTTACGATTGTTTGAGCGTTTCACGGGCGTTCTCGATTTGAGTGAGAACACTCGCATCGATGCGCTGACCGTTGGCGCTCATGATGATGCCGCCAAGGATGGACTTGTCGACGCGCTCTTCGAGTACGACGTTCTTGCCCAGTTCCTGATCGGCTTTCTTCTTAATTACCTCGCGCAGGTGGTCGTCAAGCTCTACAGCAGTGACGACTTCGACTACGCACAAGTTCAGCTTGTCTGCCAAAAGCCCTTCGTAAGCATCCGCTACGCGAGACAACATGTCGGCCTCGCCGCGCTCGGCCATAACAGCCAGAACGCCGACCAAAGCCTCGTTGCACTCCCCGAACATACCGCGTGCGATCTGCGCGCGCTGTTCGGACGTGTAAGCAGGATCCTTCAGCGCTTCACGAAGATCGGCGCTGGTACGCATGGCGCGCAGGGTCTGCTTCAGTTGCTCGCGCACTGCAAGCACGGCATCCTGACCGCCGAGCTGTTGTGCGGACTCGAACAAAACGTTTGCATACGTGGCGATTTGCTCTTTAACGATAAGGCGATTATTCGGCATGGAAACTACCTGCCTCGTTCACGTAGCGCTCGATGACCTTGCGATGCTCGTCGGTGGTAAGGTCCTCACCGATGAGACGGGCGCAAACCTGCGTCGAGATGTCGGCGATAGAGCCCTGAAGCTCAGCCAATGCTGCGTTCTTCTCGGCCTCGATAGCGCCACGTGCCTTCTCGATCATGGCAGCGGACTCGTCCTGCGCCTGCTTGGCAAGCTGTGCGCGCGTGTTTTCGCCGGTCTGCTTTGCCTCAGCAATGATCTGAGCAGCCTGAGACTTGGCGTCGGCCAGCTGCTGCTTGTACTCTTCGAGTACGCGCTCGCTTTCCTGACGGGCCTTCTCGGATTGCTCAAGTGCATCGGCGATCGTCTTCTCGCGCTTCTCCAGCATGCCCTCGAATTTGGGCCAGCCGAATTTGCCGAGGACGATTGCAAGAATGAGGAACGCGATGAGCATCGGGATGAACTCGATGGGATCGGGCAGGATAACTGCGATACCCGTCTTATCCTCTGCTGCAAACGCGGACACGGGGAAAGCAAACGCCATGCTGGCAGCAGATGCACCAGCAGCAGTCAACCAAGCAGTTGCCTTGTTCGCTTTTACTTTCACTGTGTAACCTCCTTCAGGCCTTATTGCATGTGTTATGCGATTGACCCAGGGGTTACAGGATGAATGCAAGAACGAAGCCCAGCAGTGCAAGTGCCTCAGCAAGAGCAGCACCAATGATGAAGTTGGTGAACAGACGGCCTGCGAGCTCGGGCTGACGGGCGGTGCCGACGCAAGCGCCATAGCAAGCAATGCCGATGCCGATGCCAGGGCCGACTGCCGCGAGGCCGTAGCCCACGAGTTTCAGGGCAGCAAGGGTGATTACGGTGGTTCCCACGATTTCCTCCTTTTGTCGTCTTCGGAAAACGCACGTCCGAAGACACCGGTTTTACTATGTTCAAACGGCCGTGGTTGAGCCGCATAAACCAAATTCAAGTGCCTGGGCTTTCACCAGGCTGCGTTTGATCTTAGTGCTCGGACGTTGCCAGCGAGATGTAGGACGCCGACAGGATGGTGAACACGTATGCCTGGATGAAAGCAACCAGGGTTTCGAGACAGTACATGAAGACCAGGAACAGGATCCAAACGACCGAAACACCGCCGAGCCATGCGCCTGCGCCCTGGATGCACTGCCAGAAGAATGCATAGGCAAGAATGGAGAAGATGCCAAGTGCCATGTGGCCGGCGAACATGTTGCCGTAAAGACGAACGGCCAGCGTGAGGGCGCGAAGAAGAAGCGAGATGAACTCGAAGAACCAGATGACGGGCACCATGGGCTTCGGAAGTCCGGAAGGAGCGATGCTCTTGATGTAGCCCCAACCGCCGTGGGCCTTGATGCCCCAGTAGTTGAAGTACACGAACGAGATAAGTGCGAGGCACCAGGTAACGCTGATGGTGCCGGTAGGCGTCTTGCAGCCAGGGATCAGGCCAACGAAGTTGGACAGAAGGATGAAGAAGAACAGCGTGGCCAAGAAGGGGATGTGCTTCTTGTAGCCATGGCCGATAACGCTTTCACCCATGTCCTTACGGACGAACTGGTAGCCGTACTCGACCATGTTCACGAACTTGTTGTTCGGAACGACGGTGAGCTTTTTGGAAGCAGAGAGCACGACAATAAGGGTGAGGGTGAACAGAATGAGCATCCAGAAGATGTACTGCGTCAGGCCAATGCCCGTGTCGCCGAACTCGAAAACCCAATCGGGGTTCATGAGCGAATGCTGAAGCTCGGGGACGAGCTCATTCACCATTTCCAAAGCAGTTTCCACGAATTAATCCTTCCCACTTACCTTTTAACGAGGCGCATGACGCCGTACGCCGCAGCGGTGACGACGAGGGTTGCAGCCTCGGCCAAGACCATAGGTACCGTCATGTCACGAGCAACGACGATGCAGATGATGGCAGGGACGGTGATGACCGCGAACGATCCGAACACGCCCAGCAGCAACCCGCCGGCTTCGCCGAGATTGCTGGTTGCGGTTGCCTTCCTGGCAAGGTTGAGACCGGCGATGAGAGGCATGAAGCCCAAGAAGCCGACAACCACGCCGATGATCACTGCTGCAACCATAACCTGCTTTCCACCTGTATTGCCTTGTTACGTTTCATCACAAGCCTTTCGTATCATAAACGAAAAACAACAGGCACGTAACGTTTACAGAGCAAATGCAATCGATTTCTTCACGAGCGGTACCCATATTCGCCCGACGGTTGATCGCACAATGCTCGCGATATTAGTTCAATTATAGCGCAACCCAATGATTGAGCAGGGGCTACTCTTCTTCGCCCGGGTTGAACACGCGGTATTTCATTCCCGCTTCGTCAAGCATCGACATCGAGAGTTCGTCGGGGTACGGGTTTTTGAAGATGATCTCGTCGATTCCCGCGTTGATGAGCATCTTCGCGCACGTCACACACGGCTGCGTGGTGATGTAGATGGACGCACCGCGGATATCGACGCCGTAACGGGCTGCCTGGATGATGGCGTTTTGCTCGGCATGAAGGCCTCGGCAGATCTCTTGCCGCTGCCCCGAGGGGACGCCGAGCTGTTCGCGCAGGCAGCCCACTTCGATGCAATGATGCATCCCCGTGGGCACGCCGTTGTAGCCCGTGCATAGGATGCGGTGGTCCTTAACGATAACGGCGCCGACGGCGCGACGTGTGCACGTGGTTCGCGTGCACACCTCGTCCGCCAGCGTCATGAAGTACTCGTCCCACGAAGGGCGCCTGTCGATGATCTCAGTCATAGCCCCTCCCCCTGTCGCGATCGTTTCTTAGTAATCGTAGCCAGGATACAGCGGATGCGCGTCGATAATGGCCTGAACCGTCGCCTTGACCTCGGCAAGAGCAGCTTCGTCGTCAACCGAGAACACGGTCTTAGCGATGCACTGGCCAACGGTGTAGAACTCGTCCTTGGTAAGGCCGCGCGTGGTGCCGGCAGCGGTGCCGACGCGAATGCCGCTGGTGACGAACGGGGAACGCTGCTCGTTGGGGATGGTGTTCTTGTTCACCGTCAATCCAACGCTTTCAAGAAGCTTCTCGGCATCCTTGCCCGTAACGTCGGCGGGAGTGAGGTCGACCAAGCACAGGTGATTGTCGGTGCCGCCGGTGACCAGGCGAAGGCCGCCGTCGATCATGCCTGCGCCCATAGCCGCGCAGTTCTCGACGACGTTGTCGATGTAGGTCTTGAACTCGGGTTTCAGAGCCTCGCCGAAAGCCACGGCCTTAGCAGCGATGACGTGCATGAGCGGGCCGCCCTGCGTACCGGGGAACACCGCGGAGTTCACCTTCTTGGCCAAAGCCTCGTCGTTGGTGAGGATCAAGCCGCCACGCGGGCCGCGAAGGGTTTTGTGCGTGGTCGTGGTGGTGATGTCGGCGTAAGGAACGGGGCTGGGATGAGCACGCGTTGCAACCAAACCGGCGATATGCGCCATGTCGACGACAAGATAAGCGCCGTTGTCATGCGCGATCTTGGCGATGCGCTCGAAATCGATGACGCGAGGATAAGCAGATGCGCCCGCAACGACGAGCTTAGGCTGATATTCCTTGCACTTGGCCTCGATGTCGGCGTAGTCGATGCGCTCGTCTTCACCCAAGCCGTACGAAACCACGTTGTACAGCTTGCCCGAGAAGTTGGCGGGCGAACCATGCGTAAGGTGGCCGCCGTTATCCAGGCTCATGCCCAAAATGGTGTCACCGGGCTTGATGAGCGCAGCATAAGCCGCGTAATTGGCCTGCGCGCCGGAATGGGGCTGAACGTTGGCGAACTTAGCGCCGAACAGCTCCTTGGCGCGCTCGATAGCCAGGTTCTCGACGATGTCAACCTTCTCGCAACCGCCGTAATAGCGCTTGCCGGGATAGCCCTCGGCATACTTATTGGTAAGAACGCTGCCCATAGCCTCCATCACCGCCGGGGAAACGACGTTCTCGGAAGCAATGAGCTCGATGGTTCCACGCTGGCGGTCGAGCTCTTGGCGAAGAGCGTCTGCCACCTCGGGATCGGTTTGAGGTACGTACTGCAATGCCATGCGAATGACTCCTTTGACGATTGCCACTTCCAACGCAGTGGCCGCGTTGTCAACGAATGATCGATATGGGAAACCTGCGCGACCTACGCCTCGAGAGCGGAGATCTTGTTCACGCGGCCCTCGTGACGGCCGCCCTCGAACTCGGTCTCAAGAAAGGTCTTCACGATCTTCTTGTTGTCCTCGTCGGAGACGAAGCGCCCAGAAATGCAAACGATGTTCGCGTCGTTGTGCTGACGGCACAGAGCGGCAAGCTCGGGCATGGTGACGTTGGCGGCACGGATGCCCTTGCACTTGTTGGCGGCAAGAGACATGCCGATGCCGGTGCCGCAGATGAGAACGCCACGCTCGGCTTCGTCATCCTCGATGTCCTTCGCCACAAGAGCGGCGTAATCGGGATAGTCGACGCGATCGGCGGATTCGGGGCCGCGGTCGATAACCTCATAGCCAAGTTCCTGAAGGTACGGGATCAGCAGCTGCTTCTCGTCGAAACCAGCGTGATCGCTTGCGATGCTGACTTTCATGTCATGCTCCTTTTTGGCGAAGTGCACGCACGCGTGCATTGACGATCGTGAACAACGAAAGAATAACCCATCGTCGGGCGGCTTTGCCGCAGGCGCGAGAAAAACCCGCGCACCCGCTACATCGCGGCCGACGAGCCAGCCGCATCAGAGTTAAGCGACAGCGCCCGTTCGCGAAAAAAACGCCGTAGCCATCCCCTGACGGGATAAGCGCACGGCGCAAGAAAAGCTAACGAGAAGAACGAGTGCGGCCGACGGCGTCGTGCCATCCGGCAACCAACTGAGCGCGGGCACCCTGATCCATGTTCGGGTCGTAAACCGTGTCGCCCGTGCGCAGACTGCGTAACTGGTCAAGCGACTGCCAGAAACCTGTGTACAAACCAGCAAGATACGCGGCGCCAAGCGCGGTGGTCTCGGGGTTGACCGGACGGCGCAGCGACGTGGACAAGATGTCGCTTTGGAACTGCATCAGGAAGTCGTTTGCCGCGGCACCGCCGTCAACGTTGAGCACAGACAGGGGCACGCCGGCATCGGCCTTCATGGCCTCGGCGAGGTCGTAGATCTGGTAAGCCAGCGACTCCAAACCAGCACGCACGATATGGGCGCGGGTCGTTCCGCGCGTCAAACCGTAGATCGCGCCACGCGCTTCGGCGTCCCAGTACGGCGCGCCAAGACCCGTAAATGCGGGAACCAGGTAAACGCCCGCCGTGTCGGGAACGGACTGCGCCACCGACTCGGACTCGGCGCTGTTGGAGATAAGCCCCAGCTCGTCGCGCATCCACTGAAGAATAGCGCCGCCCATGAACACGCTGCCCTCAAGCGCGTACTCAGGATGGCGTGTAGCAGGCGCGCTGGCGGCGACGGTGGTGACCAAGCCATGGGAAGAAACAGGCGCGACCTCGCCCGTGTGCATAAGAAGAAAGCAGCCCGTTCCGTAGGTGTTCTTGGCTTGACCCGCCTCGAAGCAGCACTGGCCGAACAAAGCCGACTGCTGATCGCCCGCAACACCGCAGATAGGCACGCCAGAAACAATGCCGGCATGGGACGTCCTGCCGAAATCGGCGGACGAATGGCGAACCTCGGGCAGCATATTCATGGGCACGCCGAACAGCTCGCACAACCACGGGTCCCAACACATATCGTGGATGTTGAACAACATGGTGCGGCTGGCATTCGTGACGTCGGTTGCATGCACGCGACCGCCCGTGAGCGTCCAAATCAACCAGGAGTCGATGGTGCCGAATGCGAGCTTCCCCTGCTCAGCAAGCTCGCGCGCGCCCTCGACGTTGTCAAGGATCCACTTCACCTTGCTGGCCGAGAAGTACGGGTCAAGAACGAGGCCCGTCTTCTGTTTGACCGCCTGGGCGATCTTGGGATCGGCCGCAAGCGTCTCGACGATGGGCGCCGTGCGGCGGCATTGCCACACGATGGCGTTGTAAACGGGCTCGCCCGTCTCACGGTTCCACACAACCGTGGTCTCACGTTGGTTCGCGATGCCGATGCTATCGATATCGGGCGTTTCCAGGTTATAGGTGATCAGAAGCTCGGTCAGGGCGCCAAGCTGGGCGGACAGGATCTCGCGAGGATTGTGTTCGACCCAACCCGGACGCGGGTAGTACTGCGGGAACGGATTTTGCACGATGCCCACGATCTTGCCCGACGAGTCAATGAGAACGGCGCGTGCCGAAGTAGTGCCCTCGTCAAGAGCGACGATGTACTTGCTGCGTTTCACAGAAGCGCCTCCATCCATTGAGATACGAAGGTGAACACATTCATACGATCGGTCTCGTTCAGGATCTCGTGGCGCATGTTCGCGAAAATGCGCTCGTCAACGCGCTCGACACCGGCGCTGCGCAAAAGCTCGGCTGCCTGGTGAACCCCCTGGCCGCAGTCACCGACAGGGTCTTGATCGCCTGCGATGAACAAAACAGGCAGGTCTTTCGGGACGCGCGACGCGCATTCTTGAGAAACAACCCAACGCGTAAGATCGGTGAGCGTGGAGTACGCGCCCACCGAGAACATGGCGCCGCAGTACTCGTCGGCTAGGTAAGCGTCCACGTTGTCGCTGTTCACCGAGAGCCAATCAAGGGGCGTGCGGGCATCGGAGATCTGCTTGCCGAAGCCGCCTGCCGCCAGGTTGTCAACCAGAGAGCTGCGATAACGCTCGCCGCGTACGCGGGCGATGGCGCGGGAAAGGAAATTTCCCGCCGCAGAGGCAACGGGAGCCGGACTTCCCGTACCGCAAAGAACCGCAGCAGCAAGACCGGCACCGTGTTCGGCAATGTAAGCGCGCGTGATGAAGCTACCCATGGAATGGCCGAAGACAAGATAAGGGGTGTCGACCGGATAACGCGCCGAAACGATCTCGCGCAGCGACTGAACGTCGGCGACCAGGGCACTGCGCCCCGCACGAACCGGGATGTGGCCCAGATCTTCTTTCGAAGCCGCGCTTTCGCCATGGCCGATCATGTCGCTTCCGCAGACAACGAACCCGTGTCCAACGAGGTAGCGAGCGAAATCATCATAACGGCGAACGTGTTCCGCCATACCGTGGACGATATGAACGATACCCCTGGGCACAACCCCCGAATCGGGGGCACAGGCTGGAGGGAACCACAAACGTGCGGAGATGGTCGAAAGGCCGTCCGCCGAAGCAAAGGAGACGTCCTCAGTTTCGCACACCGAATCATCAGTAAGAAGAAGCCGCTCGATATCGGCAGACGTGATGGCCCCTTCCCTTACCACGACGGGGTAAGCGCCCGTGCAGTCGACGACAGTAGAGGCAACGCCGCTTTCGGCAGCGAAGTCGTCGCCCACGATGGCATCGACCTTGTCGCTGATAGCAGTCGAAACGTCCGCGACGCGACGCGGGGAAGGCTCACCGGACAGGTTCGCCGACGTGGTTGCCAGTGGGGATCCCGCCCTGACGATCAAGTCAAGCGTTTTTTCGCAATCGGGCATGCGCAGGCCGATGGTTCCCTCTTTCGAGCAGAAAGCGCGCGGCACCGCAGGCGACGCATGAACGATGAGCGTCAGGCCGCCCGGCCACCACTTCTGCGTCATACGACGCGCGTACCCAGGAACAGCGGCACCGTAGGCGTCCAAGGCAACGGGGCCTCCCACCAGCCAAGCGATGGGCTTGTCGGAGGGGCGGCCTTTCAGGTCGGCCAAAACCTTCGGCGAATCGCTGGAGCCGACGGCGACGCCCACGCCGGCAACCGTGTCAGTCGGAAACAATGCGACGCCGCCACGCCTAAGAGCACGCGCCGCGCGCCTGACGTCGTCGGCGCGGCCGTTCAATTCGTTCATATTGGTTTCCATGTTAATCCACCGGGCAATTCGTCCAGAAGGAATCCCACACGTCGGCGGGTTCCTCGCCTTCTTCTTCAGGGAGTTCTTCGGCCAAGCGATCGACGAGAGCCATAGCGCAGCGCAGGCCGTCGACTGCGGCGCTCATGATGCCGCCCGCATAACCGGCGCCTTCACCGCATGGGTAAACGTTCGTCGAAAATGACTCGCCCTCACCCGTCTCGAAAAGATGAGCGGTAAGGTCTGTGCCGTCGCGCACGATGCGCACGGGGGACGAGCTGCGCGTCTCGACGCCGGTCATGACCGCATCGGGGTCGTCGAAACCGCGAAGCTTGCGCCCTAACGGGGCAAGCGCCTGCTCGATCGTCTTGGAAACGAATTCGGGGAGGCAATCGTGTAAATCGCACCACGCAACGCCGCGAGCATACGAGGGCTCGACAGTGGCGGAGGGGTTTCCCGACGTACCCGCAAGGAAGTCACCGACGGTTTGGGCCGGGGCTTGAAACTTGGAACCGCCCGCCTTGGCAACGACGCGCTGCGCGGCGCGCTCGACCCGACGCTGGAGCTCGACACCGGCCAAAGGGTCGTCGCTGGGAAAATCGTCAGGGGAAACGCCGACAAGCAGCGCGGAATTAGCGTTCTTGCCGTCACGCGCGAAACGGCTCATGCCGTTCACGACGACACCGTCCTCTTCGCTGGCTGCGCACACCACTGTGCCGCCCGGGCACATGCAGAACGTGTAGGCGCTGCGACCGTTCTTCAAATGCTCGACCAGCTTATAGTCGGCAACCGGGAGCGCCGGGTTCTTCGCCGCGGGGCCGTATTGGGCCTTGTTCACGACAGACTGAAGATGCTCGATGCGCACACCCATCGAGAAGGGCTTTTGCTCGAGGTTGAAGCCGGTGTCCTTCAGCATGGCGAACGTGTCGCGCGCCGAATGGCCGCACGCGAGGATCAGGTAACGCGTGGGGATGCGCATGCCGCGCGAGCCGTTATAGCCGGGAACGCGATGCTCCTCGGGGATCTCGGGCGCGGGGACCGGATTGGGCTTGGTGGTTTCAACCAAAGCGGACGAAAGGACGCCGCCTTCCACCGAAAGCCCGGTCAGTTTGGTGTGGAAACGCACCTCGCCGCCCAGTTCCTCGATGCGCGTGCGAATGGCGCGAACGACATCGACGAGCTTGTCGGTGCCGATATGGGGCTTTGCCTCCCACAGGATCTCGGACGGAGCGTCCGCATCGACGAACGTCTGCAAAACATGGCGTACAAGCGGGCTTTTCGTGCCCGTGGTGAGTTTTCCATCGGAAAACGTTCCCGCACCGCCTTCGCCGAATTGGATGTTGGTTGTCGTGTCAAGCGGGCCGCCATTGCCAAATCGCTCGACAGCCTCCATGCGCTCTTCGATGGAGCCGCCACGCTCGATCACGACCGGGCGAAGACCAGCCTCGGCCAGATACAGCGCAGCGAACATGCCGGCGGGACCAAAGCCAACAACCACAGGGCGCGTGTTCGCCAGGCGATACGATGCCGGGTAGTTCTCGGAAAGGTCGGGGACCTGAAGGGGCTCGGTGGGCACATGCTCCTTCACCTTCGTGCCGAACGGATAATGAGCCTCACCTGTTAGAATCTTCTGTTCGAGAGACGCATCGGCAAGCGCAATGCCAAGGGTCGCCACGAAGTGGATGTCCTTGCGCTTGCGGGCGTCAACGCTGCGCTTGAGCAGCACAACCTCGCTGATGTCATCGGGCTCGACGCTTAGGGCGCGAGCCGCCGCGGCCACCAAGCCATCGTGGTTATCAGGCGCGCCTTCCTCCAAAGCCATGCTGATGTTCGATGCTTCTATCATGTTCTGATCCTGTTCTTGATCGAGGGAATCGACGGATTTCAGTGTCGCCCGAGATCGGGATTGAATGGGTGTTGCAAAAGCGAATCGGCGGCGGAAACGCCTGCAAGCATGCCGCTTGCCCACGCCCAATGAAGGTTGTAGCCACCGCACGGGCCGTCGACGTCCAATGTCTCGCCCGCAAAATACAACTGCGGGAAACGACCTGACTCCATGGTTCGAGGGTCGACTGACAACACATCGAAGCCGCCACGGCGAACTTGGCAGTTCGACTCGTCGCCGATTCCCGAAACGGTAAGCGTGAACCCGGAAAGCACGTCGGCGAGGGATCGCAGACCGGCCTTCGTGACGGGATCATCCCCGCGGAGGTCGCACGCACGCAAAAGCACATGTCCCACCTGGGGAAGAACGAGCCCGTTCAGGAAATCACCGTAGGTATCGGCACCCGCTTCGCGCAATCGGCGTGCACGCCCGAAGCAAAACTCCCGCGCCTTCGCGGCATTCGCGTTCAGATCGAACATCGACGGATCCGCCACGGCAACCGCCGATGCTTCCTGCGCAGACTCGTTTGGCATCAAGCTGCCGAAAACCTCGGACAGAAAGTCGATCGAAAGCACATCGCCGGGTTCTGTGTAACGGGACAAATTGAAAACGGCGATGCCCGATACACCGTACTTGCGGAACATCACTTCCCCGCGCTCGACCGCGACAACCTTCGAATTCCCCTTAGCGCTGGGGCGCACCAGCGAAACTGCAGCGCGCACGCGGATGTTGTTCAGCTCTTTGACCAGGCCCGTCTCGGTGGCAAGGGGGCCAAGCACAGGACGGGTTCGCGGGCGGCTCCAGCCGGCAGCATCGAAGTCGACGGCAACGCCGCCCCCGCACGCAACGACCAAAGCCGATGCGCGCTCGAAGGACCCATCAGCCATACGCAGCGTGTAAGGCGAACTGTCTTTCCGGGGTGGGTCGATTAGGGAAACCGCGCTATCGCAACGCTCGACTACGCCCAATCGCGCGGCAGCTGCCCTTAAGACGTCAAGAACGGAGCTGGCCTTGTTTGCCAATGGGTACTGGCGACCGTCCTGCTCCTCGCGCCATACCAAGCCCAGGTCGCCGAAGAAGCGGTGCACCGCATCGTCGTTCGGATTGACCCCGTCGAACGGACACACCTTCTCAACTTGGCGCAAAACGCCCTCAACGAACGCGCCGTTATGGTAAAGGCCCGTATCGATCTGCGAATTCGAGAAGTTGCAGCGCCCGTTGCCCGTGGCAAGGATCGTGCGGCCCACACGGTCATCCCGCTCGAAAACTTCGACTGATGCAACCTGTCCCTGCGCACGAAGGCGCGTCGCAGCCGTGATCGCGCACGCAAGCCCGGCAGCCCCGCCGCCTATGATGATGATCTTTTCCATAGCGAACATTATATTACGGGGCACAGCGGGGCACCCAGCCCATTGCCTAACGAATCGGGAACGACGCAGAAGCCAGACACCGCGTTCGAGATCGCGCCAATCCGCCTTCAACTGTTACAATTGGCTTCGCTTTGATTCTTTCGGCCAACAAGGCCGCTTGCATCGTAAGACCGTTTGCACCGGCCCACCCAATCAGATTGGAAGCTATATGGACTCACGCGACATGCTCACCGGCGCCCTTATCGCCCTCTCGACCACGGCAGGACGCGCCACGCAGCAACTCACCGACGAAACCGACGACATCGTGATCGGCGGTGTTGCCGCTTGCTGCGGTGACGCCCCCAACTACGCCGCGCTTAACGCCTTCGCAGAACGCGCCCACGAAGAAAACCTGCGCCTGGCAAAGGAATCCGAAGGAGTCGCCAATGCCGACTTCGACATGGAAAACCTTGAAGAGCAGGACGAGAACGTCAAGGCGCTGAAGAGGATGATTCTTGCAGGTCTTCGCGACGTCGCCAGCCCCACCCTGCGCGCCCGCAACAAAGAGCTCTCGAATCCCGAAGTCAACGCATTCTTCCGCGCCGTTCTGTACACGATCGGCGGCCAGGAAGCCGCCACAGGGTCGCTCATCGAACTTTCGACGAAGGTGGGCGAGGTGAACTGGTACGTCTGCGAGGCGCTTGGCCAGGCAACGAACGCCGACGACGAAGTGAAAAAGGTCGCAGACGGCCTGATCGCGGGCTTGAGGGACCAAACCATCGGCCACGTGTTCTTCGTTGGCGGCGGCAATGCCGACGACGAAGCTTACGATTACTACACCGAGTTCGCGCAGAGCGCACCAAAGAACAGCGTTTTCGTGGGCTATGGCAGCATCGGCGACCGTCTTGCGAAGCTCGATCTGGGAACGGCGGGAGCCCAGCCCCGTTTCGTGAACCTGGGTTCGCGTGCCGATATCTACGCAGCCGTCCAGACGTCCATCGCCCTTGCGAACGAGTTCAACAAGAGCGTCAACGATCTGCCGATGAGCTTCTTGGTGTCGCAGCACTGCGAAGAGGGCGTTGCCGCCCTCCTCACGCTTCTGTGGATCGGTATCAAGAACGTGTCGTTCGGCCCCGTCCTTCCCGAATATCTTCCCGAGAAGTCGCTCAACTTCTTCAAGCAGGCATATGCCCTGAAGATCGCCGGCAACGCACAGGACGATCTGGACGGCTTTCTGAACTAACGAATCGAGCTCATGCGCATGCCAAGGCATGCGCATGAGCAATTGCCCGAGCGAGGCTGTCTTGATCGTGCGACTCGAAACGATACCGCACGATTTGAGGCTGGCCATCCAACGAGCGTTGCTCGACCCTGACGAACGTCGCATCCACCGTATCGAAGCCCGCGCGTAACAGGGCATACGCGTAGCACGACGCCTGAAGCACGTGCTTTTCCCTTACTTCCCCATCGGTCTCGGACAGGTTACCGCCCGTCTTGTAGTCAACCACATGTGCGAGGCCTTTCGAGTTTGAGGGGCTTGTGGCAAGCAAGTCGATCTCGCCCTCAAGGTAAACACTGCCGCCACGACCGTCTGGCACGTCCACGAAGAACGGCACCTCGGCAGACAAGTTTGCATCATCGGCCGCGACATCATGTGCAAGATCGCTCTCGAACCAAGCGGCGAGCGCCTGGGTTAGACGGAAACGCGACGCGTATTCAACCCCGCACTGACGACAGACGGCGTCAATGCGCGACTCGGGCGGCATGCACAACGTCTCCCCGGGCCCTCGTGCGATAACTGCGTATTGAGCCAGCAGGTGAAACGCCGTTCCAAAGTCGGTCGCCCTATCGTCTGCGGGTTGTTTTTCATCCAACCACGCATCGTCGCGGAGCGGATCGCCCTCAACCGGCACCCCAAAGCCACCCACGTCGGGAAGACTGGTCTCGACGGCGTGCTTGGAAGCAAGGTCTGCCAACAAACTGCCCGAATGAGACGCATCCGAAACGGCCGAGTAGCTGAAAATGCCCCCGCGATCGTGAAGGAACACGCGATCGTTTAAGCCCGAAAGAGACTTGTCGACAGGTACAGCGAACTTATCGTCGCTGGAGCTCTGCGAAGATGATCCACTATCACCCACATCATCTTTCTCCAGGGCCACATGCTGGACACGCGCTAACGTCGTGCCGCCGAACTCATGCATGGTCACGCCCGGGGCGAACCAGTCATTGGCGCCAGTAAGCGCGGGGCCGATCGACGAAAACGCATTCTTGGGCACCCCGTTGGCATTGTCCTTCGTACGGTTGCCGAACGTTGCCACGATCAGGGCCTCTTTCGCGCGCGTCAAAGCCACATAGAGCAGACGCTTGGCCTCTTCTGTTTCGCCAAGCATCGCGCGCCTTCGCATAAGAGCTCGCAATTCCAAAATGTCGCCGCAGGAGGCCATCTTTGACGGGATTTCATCTTCCAGCAGCTCTTCATCCAAGGCGTCATCAAGAGCCTTGCCGATATTTGCCACGGGGCCCTTTACGCCTGACACCGATTTGCCCAAATCAAGCGATACGAAAACGCGTCCGTCGACGGAATCAAGCAGCAACGCCGACGAGTCCGACCCCGACGACTTCATCTCGGCCACGGCGACAATGGGGAACTCCAAACCCTTTGAGGCATGGATGGTCATGATGCGCACGAAGTTGCCACCCGAAACAGACAAGGCGCCCGGCGCCTGAACCATGCCGGCAACTTGGCTTGCAAACTGCTCCGCAAGCGTTGCCGAGCCCCGCGGGCAGGCTTCCTCGGCCTCGCCCACCAGCCGCACGAGCTTGTACATGTTCGCAACGCTTGCGCGACCTTCCTCGCCTTGATGCTGCATGCGAGCAATCCAACCTGATTCGACAAGCAGGTCGTTAACAATGCTGCGCGCAGAACTGACGCCAACGCGTTGACGAGCACGTCGAAGCACCGTTACCGCTTGAGCCAAGCGCGATGACAACGGCGCGCCGTCTATGCCCTGAGCCCCGAAGTCGGAAACGACCGCTTTACCCAGGACGCGAACGCCTTCGTGAAGGTCGCGTCTTCTTACGGAACCGTTCTGACGCCTAGTTGTGGCAACTTCAATGAGCTCGTCGGCAGTCAACCCGAACAAGAGGCTTGAGAGAACGCCGAAGAGCCCATCTTCGCATGCGGGGTTCGCGAGCCAGTTAAGCAAAGAGACGACGAGCGCCGTTTCGGGGGCGTTCTTCAAAACCGATCCGCCCGCGATGACGCACGAAAGCCCCACGTCGCGAACGGCTGCGGCGTAGACATCGGCATGCGACATCGTTCCAAGAAGAATGACCATGTCCCCCGCCGAATGGCCCGCTTTCGACAAGTTCGAGAACTCCTCGGCTATCGCGCGCGCGGATGAGAGGCGCATGAGTTCAGTACCGCCGCGCGAGGGATACGAAACATGACGGACGACAATGCGCGCGCCGTCACCCAAAAACGGCTTCTTAACCTCTTTCTCGTCACGCGAAGGTGCTAGAGACATGAATTCCTTGCCGAACATATCATCGCGCTCGAAAATGCGGTCGACGAAGGACAGCACATCGCGATGGCTTCGAAAGTTGTCGGGCAGATAGATAATGTCGTCGGCGTTGCGCGCCTGCACATTGGAAAGATGCCGGCGGTACACGGACACGTCCGCCCCGCGGAAGCGGTAGATGCTCTGCTGCGCGTCGCCCACAACGCACAGACGGAAGGCATCGGGACCAGCCAGACGCTTGATCATATCGACCTGGGATTGATCGGTATCCTGAAACTCGTCGATCATGATGAGCTTGAACTTGTCTTCGAGCGAAGCTGCGATATCGGGATGATTGGCGATCGCCTGGGAGGCAAGCAGCAGCAAGTCGTCGTTGCTAAGAACACCTGCGCGATGCTTCAGCTTGTCCAATACCTCGGCTGCACGATTGGATATCTTGAGGATGGTTTCAAAAAGCGGCTGAGCCGCAGAAAGACGCAGTGAAACCGCTTCAGCTGTGATCTCGCCCAGAAGGTTTTTCGCCGTCTCTTTGAAATCGGCCTTGCCGAAATTGCAGCTTGTCGGTAGCAACCCCATGACGCTCAGGGCATCTGCAGCGTCGAGCCTGCCCTCGTTGACCAAACGCGCGATCTCTTCCGAAGCCAACTGAGCTTGCGCAACGAACTTGGCCTTGCTGGCCGAATCGCTTTGACCCTCCGCCAAGCTCATCATCAAACTCAGAGCTGAAGCTACTTTGTCTAAAACCGCCACGGGAGAGACAGGATTGCCCAACTGCATAAGCATGATGCCGTCTTCCTGCGCAGGGATCTTCTCGACAAGCCGAAGCACCATGTCCTCTACCGACGCAGAGCCGAACGCAGAGCCGAAAGAAGATGCCTGATATTCCGAGAACAGCACCTTGAACTCGTCCGCCGACGAGTCGCGCATTTCCTCGAGCGCGACTTCAACCGCAGACCTGCGCATTTCCCGCAACATGACATCGTCAGCGACGGAAAACGACGGATCAATGCCCAGCTGAACGGCATGCGACCGAAGGATTCGCGAGCACATTCCGTGGATGGTCGAGATCCACGCCTCGTCGACTTTCAAGGCCTGATCAATCATGCCGGCATCGCGCAGCGATGTCTTGACGCGCGACTTCAGCTCGCCAGCCGCCTTCTTGGTGAAGGTGATGGCAAGAACCTGATCGATATCGTCCACATAGCCGCTGGTCAGAGCGTTCACGATGCGTTCAGTAAGGGTGAAGGTCTTTCCCGAACCTGCGCCGGCAGCTACGACCAAAGGCTCATCGAGCGTGTTGATGCATTTCAATTGACCGGGTTTGAGAGCCATAGCTATGCACCCCGCTTCGCACAAGAGAAATCGGGGCAAAAACGACAGGCGTCCTTGGTTGACGGACTCGCCTGAACACAGCCGTTTTTCATGCCCTCAACAGCCACCTTGACCAATTCCTCAGTCGCATCAAGCATGCTCGAGAACGTCAAAGCGGACAAACTCATTTGATCTTCTTCCTTAAGTTGAGCGCCCGCCAACCCCGCAGCATACGCCTCCCTCGACCATCCTTCGGGATCGCTTAGGGAACATGCGCACTTGTCGGGGCTGATATGCGGAAGGTGGACCGCATCGATGACGCGCGGGTCGTACGATCCAGCGATGTCGTGGCTTTTACCGTAGCTGACATAAAACGCCCCCACGACATTAAGTCCCAGCGCCTGCTTAACCGCCTGCGCATAAATGCGCGTCTGAACCTTGCCCGCATGAAGGGCATCGCAAGACGCAAGCTGATGACCTGCGGTAACCGACCCCTTGTAGTCAATGATGACCGCGTTGCCGTTAGCGTCGACATCGATGCGATCGACTTTTCCCACCAAATCGATGCCAGCGTATTTCGCCTGACAGTCGGTACTTTCGTCACCAGGCAGTCCGATAACGTATTCAAAATAACGAGGCTGGAACGTCGGGAGCAACGCAGCATCGTAATCAAGGAAGTCGATGATCTGGCTTTTGAAGGCGTCCATAGCACGTTGCTCAAGCTGCCCACAGGGAACAAGCCTGTTAGACCCAGGCTCCATTTCAAACTGTTCGGCTTCAAGCTGATCGAGCACATGCCCCATCAGCTGACGGGCTTGTTTGAGATTGCCTCCGTCAACCTTTGAATAACCCTCAGATTGAAAGGCGCGGTAAAACCGCTCGAGCGCCGCATGGGCGAACACACCCTTTTCCAGCGGGCCCCATTCCTCTTTGCTTCCCTGCGCTTTCAGACGGTTGAGCACGAACCACTTGCGCGGGCATTCCAGATAGTTCTCGATCTGTGAAGGCGAAGGCGCGCAATACGAACCCGTCTGCGAAAAACGGGGCAGCAGCGAGAAAGCGCGATAACCGGAAGAGAGCGATCCTTGGCCGTTGCCGGGCAACGCCTCGCTAACAGATTGGATCGTCGACGAAGGCACCGCGACTGCATTTGCGAAGAGGTCCTCCTCGCCCCGCTCGGTTGCGCAGCAAGAAAGGTCGAGGTCTTGACGATTGCAAGCGTCAAGGAATTCCTCGAGCACGACGCAGGGGTACGTCTCGTTCGCATCGAAGTCATGCAATGCGCGCTCGAACACAAAGTGGGTAGTTGGCAAGCCCTGCAGCGCGCGAAAGCGCCTTCGGGCCTGAGACAGCGATGAGTCAACAGGGTAAAGACCCAGCTTCGCGAAAAGAACCGAGGCGGCGTTGTCCTTGTCGGCAACGGGATAATCGGCGTTGTTCATATCCGCCATGATCAGCGTTGAAACCGACCCGGCATCCAACGTTGAAATATCGTCCTGCGTACCGATGGTCACATCCACAGGCCCTGGCACCGCTTGCTTGGATACGGAAATCGCCGAGTCTTTTATCAGATTGATGTAATCCTCCACGGACAGATCGAATGCCCGAGCTGCGGCGTACATGGCACGAAGTGCCGACATCGCCTCGATTTGCTCCGCCCTGAATGCCTCGCTCCAGCCAACCCGCGCCATCGTCCTGTCAATGAAGGCACCCAGCAGAATATCGGCATCAGGATCGGAAGCAAGCTCCTCCAATTGCGAGAATTCTTCGAAATCAGCGCGAAGGGCAGAAAGGTACGGCTCTTTTTCCGCTATGCGATCGTTCAGCAGAAGGGACTCCGCCTTCTGAGCCGAGGAAGCATCGACGCCAGAGAACGGGGACAGCATGACGTCCACCAGAGCCGAAGCCCACTGGTCGCTGAAAAGGCAGTCGAACATGGAAACGAACGCGCTGCCGAATGCCGTCTGAACGAACGGCTTTCGGGCGCGCACCGCGCAGTTCACCCCTTCATCCGCAAGGCTTCGCGCAAGGGAGTCGTACATTTCAAGAGGATTGACGCAGGTGATAGCAACAGGGCCCTCGACAAGAAGCGAACGGACGGTGTCAGCTATCAACGCAGGCTGAGCATAACGCCCCGAAGCGCACCCGAAATGACAAGAAACGCCCTCGGGAAGGGGAATCACGCCCTCTGCACCCAGAGCCTCGTCGACATGCACGTGCAGGCGATCGTTTTCCTGAAAAAGCAGTTGTTGATGCCACGAAAGCGGAGCGGCCTTGCAAACGAGCACATCAAGGTCACGCGGAAATGCGTCCTGGCTTGAAGATAGAAGAGCAACGGCGCTGCCCGGTTCGACGAAGCCCCGCGCTGCTATGTAATCGAAATAGTCGGCGATAACGCGAAGGAGAGCCTTCTCGTTTTCAGAAAGAGTTTCCGCCGAGCCTGAACCCGATTCGCCTTCAGAGGAATCACCATTGCGCAGAGCGTCGATCGCACCCTGCATCTCAGGCAAGCCCGCGCCCGCTTGCGCGATTTTCGCAGCAAGGTGCACGTAGCCCGGAGCAAGAAGGAATTCGTTTTGCACATCCTTGAAAACGGCTTGCATTGCCATCATGCGCAACGCGTCGTTGACGATGACTCGTCCGTCTCCGGCAAGTTCCCACAGTGAGGAAACCCACCCTTGAAACGTGGTGACCGTCACGCCGAAAAGTTGGGAGCCGGCATGCGCGCGACGATATGCATCAACCTGCGCAAAGGTGGGCAGAAGAACCACGTCGAACGACGCGGGATAAGTATGTTCAACATCGATTATCATGTCCGACATTGTAACAAGCAACGAGGATAAGAACAAATGTTCTTATCCTCGTTCACAAAGCAATTGATTTGTCTAATCGCGGCCAGGCAAAGATCTCCTGCAGGCTAAGCCTGGATCCGCCGCGGCGGCTTAGGCGAAATCGTAAAGATCCTTCGCGGCCACCTGAAACGCCTGGTAAACCTCTTCTGAGATGGCGTCGTCGTCAACAAGCTCGAAGGCAACGGGCTGCTCGTCCTCGTCAAGCTCGGTCGCCTCAAGAATGACAACCTCGCCCGAAGACGTAGCGGGCTCGTCTTCAGTAACCGGGAAGAAGAACGCGTAACGACGGTCGTTGTGGATCAGAAGCCCCAGGAACTCCATCTCGACGACGTCGCCGTTCTCGTCTTCCAGGGCGATGACCATGCCCTCTTCAGTCGGCGGCGCGAAATTAGGTGCACTTCCCTCACGCATGATGTACCTACTTCCTTTTCTTTCCTTTACGTTTTCCACCGCGAGCACGATCGTTGCGAACGGGCGCCTCCTGCGCTGCGTTCTTCGCTTCCTCAGCCTGAAGGGCCTTAAGCTCTGCGATGTTCCGATCAATCGTTTCGTCATCGGCGACGCTGATGGGCGCCGAAAGACGTTCGACATTAGCGGTTTGGGCCTGGGCGCTCTTCAAACGAGCCGAACGCGAATTGGCCACCGACACGCCCGTAGTTCCCTGCGAACGGTCGAACTCGAACACGCCAACCGTGTCGCCGAAGCGCTTAGCAAGCTTGGCATAACGCGGCTCGCGCGTCTTCCACATGGCGAACAGAGGCGATGCGACGGCAATGGAGGAATACGCACCCGCAACCAAGCCGATTGCCATGGCGAATGCGAAATCCTTCAAGGTCTCGCCGCCGAAGATGAGCATGCCGACAACCGGGATGAGCGAGGTCAGCGTGGTGTTCAACGAGCGAATGAAGACCTGATTGATCGAATGGTTCGCCATCGTCATGAACGAACACTTGATGGAGAGGTCGGTCATGTTGTCGTTAATGCGGTGGAACACGACCACCGTGTCGTACAGCGAGTAGCCCAAAATGGTAAGCAGCGCTGCAATGGTGTTCGGGTTGACCTCGCGACCGACCAACGCGTAAATGCCCATCACGATTATCAAGTCGTGGAGCAGCGACGCGACGGCGGTGAAGCCCATCTTGTACTCGAACCTGATAGCGATATAGACGATGATGAGCGCAATTGAAACCAAGAACGCGATCAGCGAGGCGTTGATGACACTCGAGCCCCAGTCGGGACCGATGGTGGTGACCTCGAAGCTATCGGCAGTCAGGCCAACCTGGCTGGCAACCGTGTTGGCAGTAGCCGCAGCAGCCTGCGCATCGGTGGTGGTGGTACGAACCAGGAAGCCATCCTCGCCATCGGAGAAGGTGGTCTGGATAACCGCATCGGGCTCGCCCGCATTGCTGAACGCAGTGCGCATATCGTCGAGAGTCAGGCTGCCGGTGTCGTGGAACGAAACGGACGTGCCGCCGACGAACTCGATGCCGAACTGCAAGCCGCGCACGCCAACCACAACGAACGACAGCGCGATGAGCACGGCCGAGATGGAGAGCAAGACCTTCCTGTAGCCCAGGAAGTTGATGTCGTGCTTGATGAAACGGCCCTTCACGTTGCGAACGCGCTCGAGCAGGGCCGGTGCAGCGTCGCCGCCACGCTCCTTCACCACGCGCTCGGTCTCGTTGCGGTCAAGAGCCTCGCCGATCTCGGCCTCGCCGGCGCTAACACCTTCGACGGCGGCAAGGTCGGCGTAAACCTTTGCGGCAACCTGTCCGTCCTTGACATCCCAGAACGAAGGATGCGCGGCGATGGTGCGCGGCGCAAGCAGGCGAATAAGCGGAGCCTTGAACAGCAGCATCATGACGATGTCGCACATGATGCCCAGGGCAAGGGTAAGACCGAAGCCCTTAACCGAAGCGGATGCAAGGAAGAACAAGCACAGGGCGCTTACCAGAGTGACGAGGTCGGCGTCGATAGACGTCTGAATGGCATGCCTGACACCCGTGATGGAGGCAGCGCGAACGCTGCGGCCCATGCGGATTTCCTCACGGAAGCGCTCGACCGTGAGAACCGACGAGTCGGCGGCCATGCCGATTGTCAGGACGATGCCGGCAACGCCCGAGAGCGAAAGGCTGAACAGACCGAAGTGCGAAAGGCCAGCCAAGATGCCCAAATAGAAAATCGCGAACACGACCATGGCCGCGGCGGTGATGGTGCCCAAGCCACGGTAGAAGAACAGCAGGTAGATCATGACCAGCGCCAAGCCCAGCAGCGCAACGACAACGCCGGACGCTAGGGCATCCTGGCCAAGCGTCGGACCGACAACCTGGCTCTGCGAAAACGAGAAGCTTACAGGGAGCGAGCCGGACTCAAGGATGGTCTTGAGGTTCTTGGCCTCGTCCTGAGTATAGTTGCCGGTGATGGAAACGTTGCCGGTGGGAATCTCGGACTGAACCGCGGGAGCGCTTTGCACCTCGCCATCGAGGATGATGACGATCTTGCCCTTGGTAGACGCAAGCTCCTTGGTGGCATTGGCAAACGCCTGCGTTCCCGCAGAATCAAGCGTCAGGTTCACAGCATAGGTGGTTGCGGTTTCGCTTGCGCGATCAACCGTGACGTTCTTGATGTTCTCACCAGTGATGAGCGGCGTGTAGGTGCCCTCCGCAACCTTCAGCGTCTGCTTCTGTCCGCTGGGGAACTGGTTGCCAAAGGCGTCGGTGACGGTGCTTTCCTGACCGTACTGACCGCTGTTGATCTTCGACACGACATCGCTGTCGGTAAAGGAATCAAGGCGGGCGAACTCAAGCTTGCCGGTTTTACCGATAGTGGCCAAAGCCGTTTCGGTGTCGGACAGGCCGGGGATCTGGACCAAGATCTGGTTGCGGCCCTGAAGCTGGACGACAGCCTCGGAAGCGCCCAGCGCATTCACGCGGTTCTCGATGATGGCGCGCGACGTTTCCATGTCGGCATCGGTGATGTCGGTGCCGTCGGTGGTCGATGCTGTGAGCACGACGGAAAGGCCACCCTGAATGTCGAGGCCCTGGTTGATCTTCTTATCGGGGGGCATGAAAAGCGCCACGGAGACCACAAGGAGGATCGTGGTGATGATCAAAAGCCAGACATTGCGGCGATCGTTGGTGCCGGTCGCTTTCTTCTTGCGCTCAAATTTGGGTAGAGCCATGTTGCCAACCAATCTTCGCGGTCCACTAAACTCGGCAGACCTTATCTTTATCACGGATGTTCTGCGATCAGCCGGCCCTTGCGAATGCCCGCCAAGGCCGGAATCGCCAATCAGTCAATCTTTGATTCTATCAGTAATCCTTGGCACCTGGAGAGCTCATCCAGGATTGATAGAATTCCTCGTATGCAGCGGCCAAGATGGCCTCGCGCGCACGAGCCATCAAGTCGATCAAGAAATGAATGTTATGCATCGACAGCAAGATGCCGCCAAGCATCTCCTTCTGCTTCACCAGATGACGAATGTAAGCACGCGAATGGTTGCGACACACAGGGCAGGTGCACTCGGGGTCGAGCGGCCCGAAGTCGTGCGCGTACTTCGCGTTGCGCATGTTCATGCGACCTTGGCTGGAAAACGCGGTTCCCATGCGGCCGGTGCGCGTAGGCAGAACGCAGTCGAACATGTCGACGCCTTCACGAACGGCGCGAACGAGCGTGGTGGGATTGCCCACGCCCATCAAATAGCGAGGGCGATCGTCAGGAAGAGATCGCGCAACCGTGCCCAACGTCTCGAACATGACGTCATGCGGTTCGCCAACCGAGTAGCCGCCAATGCCGAAACCGCCGAAACGGCGGCCGCCGTTTGCCAGGCTTTCCTGCTCGATTTGCAGAAGATGCTGGACACTCTCGAGGCGCAGATCCTCGAACATGCCGCCCTGAACGATGCCGAACAGCGTTTGATCGTGCCTTTTATGAGCGTGCAGGCAACGCTCGGCCCACTCCCACGAAAGCTTCGTAGATGCGGCGACGTCCTTCCTCTCAGCTGGATAACCGATGCACTGGTCAAGCTGCATGCAGATGTCGGCGCCGATCTTCTCCTGAATGAGCATGTTCAACTCCGGCGTCCAACGATGCTTGCTGCCGTCGTAGTCAAGCGACTGGAAGCTGACGCCCTCATCGTCCTCGGACATCATATGCGCCAAGCTGAACAGCTGGAAGCCGCCCGAGTCGGTAAGCATGGGGCCGTCGTAGCTCATGAACTTCTGAACGCCGCCCGCTTCTTCAACAAGGTCGGCGCCGGGACGCATATACAAATGATATGTGTTCGCAAGGACAACCTGGCTTCCCAGCTCGTGAAGCTGGTCGACCGTAATGCCCTTGACCGTGGCATGCGTGCCCACCGGCATGAACATCGGGGTCTTGAAGCTGCCATGAGCGGTTTCGTAGCTGCCCGCACGCGCGTGCCCGCTTGTAGCTTCAATCGTGTAATCGAAAAGCGCCATCTTCGCTTCCTCCTGGGTCGTTAATCCATCGTGATAGTATACGGTACGCCGAAGGAAGGGGTGAAAAGACGATGAAAATGCTGTTGCACGCGTGCTGCGCCCCGTGCTCTCTCGAGCCGACGCGCATCTTGCTGGAGCGCGACGCCGACATCACCGTTTACTTCTCCAATTCGAACATCGCGCCTAAGGCAGAGTATGACAAACGCCTCGCCGAGCTGCGCACGTTCGCCAATAAAGCCGGGTTACACCTGGTTGAAGGCGAATTCGAGCCTACTGCCTGGGAAAATACCGCAGGCGTTATCGGCGAAAGGCTCGCGGCCGAATGCAACATCAACGACTTCTCGCGCGACGTGGAAACCGTCGCCGAGCTTCTTGACGATGAGCATCGCCAAGAACGCTGCCGCGCCTGTTATCGCCAGCGATTGGAAGAAAGCGCCAAAGCTGCAGTGAATGGCGGCTTCGACACGCTGTCCACCACGCTTGCGGTAAGCCCCTACCAGTTCACCGAAGTGATTCGCGAAGAGCTTGACCGCGTTTGCGCACAGTACGGCCTTATCCCCTACTTCGAGGACTGGCGCCCGTTCTACGACAATGCCACGGCCCGTAGCCGCGAAATGGGCATGTACCGCCAGAATTACTGCGGGTGCCGTTTCTCGATTGCCGAAGGACGCGCCACGCGCGAGTTCATCAAGCACCGCAATGCGCAGAAGAAGGCTCAAGAACGAGCGGCGCATGCAGACGAGATCGCCGCTGCCGAAGCAAAACGCAAAGAGCGCGCTGTTGAACGTAGCGCCTACAATAAGAAACAGGAGCGCAAACGCGCCGTCCTGAAAGCACTCAGGGAACAGCGCAACGCGTCATCCGAGGAATAAACCAACCACAAGGAAACCAACCGTGAAAACCAGTGACTTCGATTACGACCTGCCTCAAGAATTGATCGCCCAAGAGCCTGCAGCAGTTCGCGACGGCTGCCGCATGCTGGTGATGGACCGCGAATCCGGCGCTCTTGAGGACCGCATCTTCCGCGACATCGAGGAGTACCTGAACCCAGGCGACCTGCTGGTTGCCAACGAGACTCGCGTTCTGCCTGCGCGCTTGCTTGGCGCGAAGCGCAACACAGGCGGCCAAGCGGAGGTATTCCTTCTGCGCCAGGTGAAGGGCGATGCCGCACAGGCTTATCTTGACGACACCCCGACCGAATCTGTGAACCAGCAAGCGATTTGGGAAGTTCTCGTCCGCCCCGGCAAGCGCCTGAAACCGGGCAGTGGCGCCGTCGTCGACTTCGTCGGCCGCGACGGTCAGGTGGCTCTCTCCGCTGAAATCGTCGACTGGGCCGCCGCGAAGGAGGCCGAGTCCGACAAAAACGGAGTTGCGGAAGAGGCTGCCAAAGGCGAGCGCATCGCGCGCCTGACCACCACGCTCCCCTCGCTTGACGAGGCTCTGCATGCCGTGGGCCACACGCCGCTTCCGCCCTACATCAAGAACTACGCAGGCGACGAGGAGCTCTACCAAACGGTGTACTCGCGCCATGAGGGATCCGCCGCAGCCCCAACCGCGGGTCTGCATTTCACGCCCGAGCTTATCGAACGCCTTGAGAAGAAGGGCGTTCGTTGGGAAACCGTCGATCTGGAAGTTGGCCTGGACACGTTCCGCGTGGTTGACGAGGACGACCCCCTGCAGCATAAGATGCACACCGAGTTCTACACGGTGCCGCAAAGCACGGTCGATGCCATCAACGAAACGCACGCAGCAGGCGGTCGCGTGATCGCCGTGGGAACCACCAGCACGCGAAGCCTTGAAAGCGCTTGGGATGCCAATGCGAACGACGGAAGGGGCGCACTGGTCGCGCGCAACCGTGCAACCACCAACCTGTTCCTGTACCCCGGCAAGGAATTCCACGTGATCGACGGCCTGATCACCAACTTCCACGTGCCGCGCTCGACCCTCATGATGCTGGTCAGCGCTTTCTCGTCGCGCGACAACATCATGAATGCGTACCAGCACGCCATCGAAGAGCGCTATCGCATGCTTTCGTTCGGCGATGCCATGTTTTTGAAATAGCGCTCGACACCGATCGGCGCCGCCCAAAACCAATTACCGCCAGCTAAATCGCCTCACGTCCGGCGCCCGTCATCCCGCATAGCTGACAAAAGGCTCGAACCGATCCAACCGACGGTTCGAGCCTTTCTTGGACGCACGAAAAACGGCCCCGCGTTCGCGAGGCCGTTAAGCTTTGTTAGAAGAAAATCTTGGGGATTCCCAGACTTAGAGCTTCGTTACATTGCTTGCCTGGAGCTTGCCGTTCTGGCCCGTGGTGATTTCAAAGGAAACAGCCTGGCCCTCGTCGAGCGTCTTGAAGCCGTCCATCTTGATCTCAGAGTAATGGACGAACAGATCTTCGCCGCCCTCCTGAGAAATGAAGCCATAGCCTTTTTCCGGGTTGAACCACTTAACAGTACCTTGCGCCATCTTAAATCCTCTTTTCTCCCCCCGATGTCGTCGGAAGGGTAAAACTGCGTGCTGTATGGCGACAACACTTTGCCTTCACCTCAAAGGCAACGGGTTAACTATACGCTACCCGCACTGGTTTTCTCACGAGAGATTCCGCCGATAGTCCTTTTTTATGAGCAGAACGTCCGAGAATGAACAGTCACCGAAAAAACGGGCGAGATCAGCACGAACCTAAAAGATCTTCGAGGTCGTCAATACTACCGATGGGCAGCGACTCGAAGGCATCGAGATCATCGGGTTCGTCCGTTACCTCAAGCTGCGACAAATCGGCTAGATCATCTGGCAACTCGAAACCATATGACTGCGCAAGGGCTAGCGCCTGACGTTTGCGAACGTCGGCCAAATCGCGCTCGCAAGCATCCGTTAAATATTGGGACTCAAGAAGCAGCCCATGGGCTATATAAGACACTACCTGAGGGTCGACCCCCGAAACGCGCAGCACCTGGGCAATTGACTCAGGAGACAGCGAAAGGAGCGCCGCACCGTCAAGATCCGTAGCGGAAGAAATGGCGTTTTCAAGCGCCTGCGCGGCAAGAAGCGGATTGTCTTCTTTTTGGCGCTGCTGCAAGCTTCTTGCCAATGCCTGAAAGAACACCAGAAGCTGTTTCATGAGGTAATCACGCTGAAACATAAGCGACCCCTACATACCTTCCGGCGGCTTCACGCCCAAATGCTCGAAAGCACGCAGCGTTGCCTGCCTGCCTTTCGGCGTGCGAGCGATCAGACCGCACTGCATGAGAAACGGCTCGTACACGTCCTCGATGGTGTCAACGTCCTCAGAAAGCGCCGAGGCGATGGTGTTCACGCCAACCGGTCGGCCACCGAACTGCACGGCGAGGAGCTGCAATATACGATTGTCCATGGCGTCAAGACCAAGCGGGTCGACGTCGTAGAACGAAAGCGCCTCGGCAGCCACGTCTTCGTTAATTGCCCCGTCGCCACGAACCTGAGCCCAATCACGAACGCGTTTAAGCAAGCGATTTGCCAAGCGCGGCGTGCCGCGGGAGCGACGTGCGATTTCCAAAGCGCCGTCTTGCGTGATAGGCACGTCTAAGATGTCGGCTGATCGGCTTACGATAAGGGCAAGCTCTTCGGGGGTATAGTACTGAAGACGGAATGCAATTCCGAAGCGATCGCGCAAGGGACCCGTAAGCAAACCCGTACGCGTGGTTGCCCCGATAAGCGTGAAATGCGGCAGATCGATCCTGATGGAGCGAGCAGCGGGGCCTTTGCCTACCACGATATCGAGAACGTAGTCTTCAAGAGCCGGGTACAAGACCTCTTCAACCATGCGATTGAGGCGATGGATCTCGTCGATGAATAGAACGTCGCCCTCCTCGAGATTGGTAAGGATGGCGGCAAGATCGCCCGTGCGTTCGATGGCAGGACCGCTTGTCGTTTTGATATTAGAGCCAAGCTCGTTCGCAACAACGGTTGAAAGCGTCGTCTTTCCCAAACCCGGAGGGCCCGAGAACAAAATGTGGTCGACTGTCTCCCCGCGTTCCTTCGCAGCTTGGATCATGATGTCCAGAGAATCCTTGATCTTCTCCTGCCCGATGTAATCGGAGAGCATCTTCGGTCGCAGGCTGCGATCGAGCGCAAGGTCGTCCTCTTGTAAATCGGCAGACACCGCACGAGAACGCGCATCGCCGAACGAACCGCGCGCGGTCTGCGACAGCGAAGCCCCCACACCAGGGCGCGACGAACCGAAGCCGCCCGCATCGGGCGATTCGAACACCAAACCTTCTATTTCGACTTTAGTATTCATGACCACCTGTTATGCATTCGTTCCAAGTCGCTTCAACGCGTATTGTAGCAGCGCGCTATCGTTAGTCCCTTCAGGGGCTCCCTTCAATGCGAGATCGGCCTCGGCGGAGGTGAAGCCCATAGACAGAAGGGCCTCGCGTGCGATCTCGATAGTAGAGCTTGCCTGGTCGCTTTGTTTGGCGGGGGCGAACAAACTAACAGCATCTTGATCGAACGAGCCTTTTAACTCGAGAACGATACGCGATGCAGTTTTCTTCCCTACGCCAGGAATGCGCTGAACCGCCGCGATGTCTTGCTCGGAGATAATGCCAAGCAGAGCTTCGGGACTGTACGTAGACAAAGCCGCCAACGCCACCTTCGGTCCTACGCCGGAAACGCTGATGAGTTTCTCGAACAGCGCCTTTTCCTCGGCAGACAGGAAGCCGTAAAGAGACATGCCGTCGTCGCGCACCTGCATGTATGTGAAAATCTGAGCACGCTGGCCAATCTCGGGGAGCTTCGACAAGCTTGTTTGGGACATGCCGATCTCGAAGCCGACACCGTTCACATCAAGATAGACGCAAGTAAGCGTTTTAGCTTCGACGGTTCCCTTCAAGAACGAGATCATGGCACATTCCCCTTTTTTCATCGACGCGCAAACTGCGCGGTTAAGCCATCATGCGTGGTGAAGCATATCGCTGCGGCAAGGGCATCGGCCGCATGGTCGGGATGAGGCTCCTTCTCTAATGAGAGGAGCTGTTTGACCATGTAGGTGACCTGGTCTTTATCGGCCGTACCCGTTCCCACTACCGCCAGTTTGATCTGACGAGGGGAAAACTCGCCCACCTCAAGAGCGCCCTGCGAGCAAGCGACCAAGGCCGCACCTCGAGCTTGGCCCGTTGCGAACGCGGCGGTGATGTTCTGACCGAACCAAACCGTTTCGATACCGCAACATTGCGGATTGAAGCGATCGATAACGGCGGACATTTGCTCGTGTATCTTGCCAAGACGATGCACAAGCGGCCATGAGGCAGGCGTGCTAATGCAGCCGTAAGCCTCGCAGGCAAGCCTTGACCCCGACTGCCTGACGATTCCCCAGCCTGTGTTCGCAAGCCCGGGATCGATGCCCAGTATGACCCGTTCGACCGTCATGCCTCCCCTTGTGTTGTCGTTTTTTGCAATTATAGAACATCTGTTTGTGTTTCTCAAACAGAAACACCCGCCGCCCAAAAGAAAGGCGACGGGTGTTGGATTCCTGTTTGAAAGCGGGAGGTTACTCGGCGTCGAGAGCCTCTGCGATCTCGTCGGTGATATCCATTGCGTGGTAAACGTTCTGGAGATCCTCAAGCTCTTCCAGCTTGTCAATAAGGCGCATGACCTTCTGAGCATCGGAAACGGAAACCGTCGCCGGAGTGTTCGGGATCATGGTGAGCTCGGCGCCCTTGGTCTGGATGTCCTGGGCCTCGATAGCCTTCTTAACGGCCATGAGGTCGGTAGCGCCGGTGTAGACGATCCACTCGTCGCCGGCGTCCTCGTAATCGTCGCCGCCAGCCTCGGCAACGGCCATCATGAACTCGTCCTCGTCGGCAGCTGCGCCGTTCGGGGCAACAGGGTTCTTCTTGTCGCCGGTCTCAACCTCTTTCGGGACCATGATCTGGCCCTTACGGTCGAACTGGAACGCAACGGAGCCGGAGGTGCCCAGGTTGCCGCCATGATGGGCAAAGGCAGCGCGGACATCGGCAGCGGTACGGTTACGGTTGTCGGTAAGAGCCTCGCAGAAGATAGCGACGCCAGCAGGACCGTAACCCTCGTACGTCACGGTTTCGTAGTTGGCAGCATCCTTACCGGAGCCGAACGCCTTGTCGATAGCGGTTTTGATCTTGTCCTTGGGCAGCGAGTAGCCCTTGGCCTTCTCGATTGCGGCGGCGAGAGACGCGTTGTTGTCAGGGTTGGGGTCGCCACCCTCCTTGGCTGCAACGGTGATGTTACGGGCGAGCTTAGAGAACAAAGCCGAACGCTTAGCGTCCTGAGCGGCCTTGCGGTGTTTGGTGGTAGCCCACTTTGAATGACCTGACATGCGGTTCCTTCCAATAGCGCAATAAACAGCGATAGATTTTAGCACACAAGGAACACAAGGCGAGATCTACTACAGGAACTGCAAAAAGGCGCAACCCCGACCTCGTCGAGGTTGCGCCCGAACGAACCTGGATCCCCGGCCGCAAGCTCGCATATTCCGTTGGATAGCTAGGCGAAACGCTACTCTTGCGTCGAAGCGCCGCCCTCCGCACCCTGGGCGGCTTGAGCGGCAAGGAGGTCGGGAAGGATCGAGGACTTGCCCCCGAAATTGGACGGAAGAACGACCGTCGAAGACCTGCCCGACTCGGCGAAAGACCCCATCATCTCGACCCACTGGGTGTAGGCGAATAGATCGTTGGCCTCCTGGGAGGAAACGCCCGAGGACTTGATGGTGTCAAGCGACGCAGCGATGCCGTCGGCGATGGCTTTGCGCTGGTTGGCAATGCCGATACCCGTTTGCTCCATAGCCTCGGCCTGAGCCCTTGCGGCAACGACGGTCTTGGTACGCTCGGCCTCGGCAAGCGCCTTGGCAGCCTCTTGATCGCGCTGAGCGGAGTTGATGGCGTTCATAGAGCGCTCAACGTCCTTGGGCAACTCGATATTGGTGATAAGCGTCGTGATGATGTCGTAGCCATAGCCCGCCATGAGCTCGGTGACAGAATCCTTCACGTTCTGCGCAATGAGGTCCTTGTTGTCGAACACCTCGTCAAGCGTGTAACCGGGGATCGCGGAGCGCAGCGCGTCGGCGATATAGCTTTCCATCTGATCGATGGGGTTGCTCAGGATGTAGTAACTACGGTAGACGCCCGACTGCTCAACCGACTGAGCCGGCATCTGATCGACACGGAACTGAACCGAAACGGCCGTGCCGATGGTCACGTTATCCTTCGTCTTGCCGTTAAGCGAGTAGCGGGCTTCCTGCGTTCGCAGGTTGACGTTGGCGGCACGGCGCTCGATGAACGGGATCAGGAAATGAAGGCCGGGGTTCACGATACGGTTGAACTTGCCAAGACGCTCGATGATCGATGCTTCCTGCTGGCGCACCACGAAGAGAACCGGAGAGCCAAGCGCCGTGGAGACGATCGAAGCCACAATGAAAATGAACAGAAGGGTTGCCAGAATCATAGGATGGTCCTTTCCTTGGGAACACCCCAATACTAACTGAAATAGTCATTCCCTGCTTAGCGAAGGCGCCTCAATCGCGCTCGGGCCATATGGTTGCATCGGGCGACGGGCGCAGCATCACCCCATCATCAACCATTGCCGAGCCCACTTCGCAGTACCAATCGCTCGCTCTTGCGATCATCGTCGCTATCTCGTCCTCCGAAAGCATCCGCACAACACGGGCAGGCGAGCCAAGAATCAGGCTGCCGGGTTCGAATATTTTGCCCTGAGTGACCAAAGACCCCGCGCCTATCAGGCAGTTCTCACCGATAACGGCCCCGTCCATAACGATAGAGCCCATACCCACCAGCGAGTTATCGCCGATAACACAGCCGTGGAGAACCGCTCTATGGCCCACCGTGACATGATCGCCAATGACAAGCGGGGTGTTTTCGCTCACATGGAAAACGCATCCCTCTTGAATGTTAACTTCGCGCCCGATCGAAACAGGAGCCGCATCGCCGCGAATGTGCGTTCCCGAGAACACCGTGCAACGCGGGCCGATGTTGACGTCCCCCACCACCGTGCAGTGCAAAGACAGCTGCGCCGTTGGATCGATCTTCACCTTATGGAAGTCCATGGCGACTTCGCGCTTCTTACATGCACCGGATTCCGACATAGCTCCCCTTCCTTTCCTGCGCGCTATACTACAGCTATCGCTCGACTGCGGCAAAACGCGGCCGTGGCCAAAACTGACATCGATTTGGAGGTTGTCTCATGATCAAAATCTACGGTATGCCCTCGTGCCCCGACTGCGAGTACGTCCATCATCAGATCGAAAACCGCTCCGACGAGTTCGAGTCCATCGACATCGGCGAGCACGTGAAGAACCTGAAGGAGTTCATGCATCTCCGCGACAACAACCCCGTCTTCGATGAAGCGAAGGAAAACGGTTGGTTGGGAATCCCCTGCTTCGTGAAGGAAGACGGAACGGTCACCCTCACCGCCGAAGAAGTGGGGCTGAAGTCGAAGCCCGCGGACGGCGAGGCATGCAAGCTTGACGGATCGGGCTGCTAAACAAATCGAACCGCGAAACGAAGACGGGCGCCGAAACGGCGTCCGTCTTTCTTCATGCAGCAAAAATATCGCCCTAGGACGGGATGCGCTCACGGAAATCGGGTACCGTGAGCGGATGCAGTCACAAGGCGGGATGCGGACACAAAGCTCGAACCCCGCGGTCGGATGCAGCCACAGGGTCCAATTCCCGCAAGCACGAACGCCCGCTAGAAAAACCAGATCGCATGCGCCTATTCGCGCGCCGGAGGCAGCTCGCCCGCAACCAGTTTCAGCAGGTCGTCTTCAGAAAGAACAGGGACGCCCAGGGAAACCGCCTTGTCGTATTTGCTTCCCGCCGCCTCACCCGCAATCAGGAAGCTCGTCTTCTTAGAGATGCTAGACGAAACCTTCGCGCCGCGCGCTTTGAGCTGCGCACTAGCCTCATCACGCGTCATCCCGCTTTGAACCAAGGCACCGGTAAGAACGAAGGTCAGACCCTCAAGCGTCTGAGGGAGCTCCTCCCCCTCGTCGGCCGCCGCATTCTCCATAACGACGCCGCGCAATGCAAGACGATCGATGACTGCGACGTTATCGGGCGTGCGCAGGAACACGTAAATACTGTGGGCGATCTTCGGGCCGATGCCCTCCACAGCCGCCAGAGACTCCTCACTTGCCTCGCGAAGCTCCTGCATGGACGAATAACGTGCCGCGATAGCCTCGGCTGTGGTCTTGCCCACATGGCGGATGCCGATGCCGAACAAGACGCGCGCGAAGCCGCGATTCTTGCTCTCCTGGATCTGATCAACGAGTTTCTTCGCGATCGTGGATCCTAGGCGGATCGCATTGCCTTCCTTATTGACGCGACCCATATCAAGCAAAGAAAGCTCGACCTCGTCAAGCATATAATAGTCCGCCACATCGGAAAGACGGCCCGACTCTACCAGCCTGCCGACGATTTCCTCGCCCATACCGTCGATATCCATAGCGTTGCGCGATGCCCAATGGATCAAACGCTCAAGCGCCTGAGCGGGACAATCGATAGAGATACAACGATGGGCCACCTCGCCCTCGTCGCGAATGACCGGGCTTCCGCAGCTGGGGCAAGCCTCGGGCATATGCCAAACCGCCGCATCCTTCGGACGAAGAGATAGCACAGGACCCAGGATCTCGGGGATGACATCGCCTGCCTTGCGCACGATGACGGTGTCGCCAATGCGCACATCCTTACGATGGACTTCGTCTTCGTTGTGCAACGTGGCGCGAGCCACCGTCGAGCCCGCCACCACAACGGGATCGAGCTCGGCAACCGGCGTAAGGGCGCCCGTACGCCCAACCTGCACGGTAATGTCACGCAGGATGGTGGTTTTCTCTTCGGGCGGGAACTTGAAGGCGATTGCCCAGCGCGGCGCGCGTGCGGTGAAACCCATGGCCTCTTGCTTGGCAAACGAGTTCACTTTCACCACAACGCCGTCGATCTCATAAGGAAGATCGGATCGCCTCTCAATGCAGCGTTCGCAGAAAGAGCGCACTTCCTCGCGTGAATTCGTGCGAATGACGTCAGGGTTCACGTGGAAACCGGCGGTGCGAAGCCACTCAAGCATCTCAAACTGACCCTCGGCGGCAATGGCGCGCTCATCGGCGATAGCGTAGAGGAACGTCGACAGATCACGCTGCCCCGTCACCGCAGCATCCTTCTGACGCAAGCTTCCCGCCGCCGCATTGCGCGGGTTGGCGAACGGCTGCTTACCGTTTGCCTCGGCTTGCCTGTTCAGCGCCTGGAAGCTCGACTTCGGCATGTAAACCTCGCCGCGGAGCTCCAAAGACCCTTCGCGCACGACATCGGACATGCCCTGATCGCGAAGGCGTAAAGGCACGTCGCGAACCGTGCGGATATTGACGGTGACATCCTCACCCGTAGTTCCGTCGCCGCGCGTAGCGGCGCGGACAAGCCGCCCGTCCTCATACGTCAAAGCGATGCCCGAACCATCGATCTTCAACTCACAGGCAAGCTCGGGAAGCTCGCCGAAAAACTCGACGACGCGATCCATCCATGCATCAAGCTCTTCGAGGTTCATCGCGTTGTCCAGCGAGTACATGCGCTGCTCATGGCGTACCGGCGCGAACTGCTCGCCCACGTAACCGCCAACGCGTTGCGTTGGGCTAGACGGATCGATGAACTGCGGATGAGCCTGTTCGAGGTCGCGCAATTCGCGCATGAGGGAATCGAAGGCCGCATCCGAGATCTCGGGGGCGTCCTTCGCGTAATACAAATAGGTGTGATGCTCGATCTCGCGGCGCAGCGCCTCGATGCGCTCCTTCGCCTGAGCTTCATCCAATACCGATTCGTCGTCGAACAGAGTCGGCGTGTCTGACATCTTTCGCTCCTTCGAAAATCGAAAGCGACCGAGATCGAACCAAACGGTTAACCGATCAGTTCGATGATCGCCTGAGGTATGCAATCGGCCACGTCTTCAGCGCGCACGCCGAACGACGTGAAGCGCCTACCCGCAGCGCGACCCGCTTTAGCATGCAAGGTTGACCCAAGAACGCCAGCTTGAAGCGGCGGCACGCCCTGGGCGGCCAATGACGAGATCATACCCGCTAAAACATCGCCCGTGCCGGCTTTCGCCAAATCGGGGGTTCCTTCGGTTACCGCAAACGTGCGCTCGCCGTCCGAGACAAACGTATCGGGCCCTTTAAGCACAACGGTGAAACCGTATGCGAGCGACAACATCGACGCCAGCCTTGCAGGGTTCCTGACATCAAGCGAAAACGGCTTGGCAAGGCGGGCCGCCTCTCCAAGGTGGGGCGTGACAACGGTTTCCAATCCGCGCTCGAACCTGCGGCGCAGCAAACGACGCCCCTTCTTGGTGGCCAAGGTGTCAAGCGCGCCGCCATCGACAAGAACCGGGCAAGCGGCGTTCTTCAGCGCCGCGAAAACGAGTGCCTCGGACTCCTCTTCCGCCGAATCGAACCCGGGGCCGATGCACAGCGCCTGCGGATGACTAGGCGCCATAACCGAAAGATCGCAGGCATCCCACCCCTTTCGGGAGGAAATCACCAGCGAAGGGCTTGCCGAGACGAGAAGAAGTTTCAACGAAGCGGGCACGACGACCTCGACGTAGCCCGCGCCCATACGCTCAGCGGCGGCGGCAGACAGGCATGCTGCGCCAGGATAGCGGTTGCTGCCCGCAACAAGCGTCAGCTTCCCGCGCGTGTATTTGTTGGCGTCCGCTCGAGGAAACGGCAGGAAGGAAACCAGCTCGTCGTTCGACGCGGCGAAGATCGGTGCGCCATCGATGTTCCAACTGCTTGACCTGGCAACCGCCACTCGATCGTCAGCGCCACGCTCGGCGTCCTTTTTAGCGGCTTTCACTTTGTTTGCGATGATTCCCATGGAAGTCCTAAAGATCGTCCAGCATGCTGCGAGTTTCCTTGAACTTGCGCGTCAGCTCCTCCATAGGGCCGATGCGCTCTTCGCTTGCCTTTTTCGAGCTTTCGGTAATGGCCATCGCGCAAGCAACAGCCTCGGTATGCGTGTACGAAAGAGACAGAGGGATGTCGCGCACACCGCGCTTTTTCGCGATATCCTTCGCGGCACCACGCAGCACGACGAAAGGTCGACCCTTCGCATTGCGACGAACCTCGATGTCAAGCACGCCAATGCCCTCGGAAAAACCGGTGCCTAGCGCCTTGACCACCGCCTCCTTCGCAGCGAACCTCAAGGCATAGTGGGTTTCAGGCGAAGCGGACTTCTCGCAATATTCCTGCTCGTCAGCGGAAAACACCAATCGCGAGAACGAGGGAGAGCGATCAAGGATCTTGCGCATTCGCTCGATTTCGACGATATCGACGCCAAGGCCGACGTTCTCCGCATCGAACACACGCTCGTCTTGCTCAAGTTCATCAATCCCTGAAGAAAGCGCCTCCCGTGCCTCAACGCTTTCGGCCGAGTCGCCCTCGGCCGCGCCCGCCGACGGCAAAGCGCCACACTGCGAGCCCTCGTCTTGTTCGACCAAACCGTCGGACGCGAACAGACGATCACGCGCGAAACCAAGCGTCACCTCGCCCAACGCCATGTTGGCGAACTCGTCCGCTAGCTCATTTGAAGCCGCTTCGTCCTCAAGATGGTCTTCGATCTCGTAATCCCACTCTTCCTCTTGGGTCATGATCACTCCACTGTAACCGCTTTTGCCAAATTACGCGGCTGGTCGACATCGCATCCACGCAGCACGGCAATCGACCGCGCCAGCAACTGCAGCGGCACGCTCGCCGTAATGGCGGACAGAGCATCGCGAACCTTGGGGATATAGATCACATAATCGGCGTGGTTCTTGATGTCCTCGTCACCCTCGGTTGCAATGACGACGATCTTCGCACCGCGGGCACGGCTTTCCTGCAAGTTAGAAACAACTTTATCGTAAACGGGGCTCTTCGTGGCAATGGCAATAACGGGAAAACCATCGTCGATAAGAGCAATGGGTCCGTGCTTCATCTCGCCGGCAGGATAGGCCTCGGCATGCAGGTAGCTGATCTCCTTCAGCTTCAGCGCGCCTTCGCGGGCAACCGCAGCACCCATGCCGCGTCCAATGAACAGGGCGCTTGAAGCATCCTTGCAGGCAGCCGCCGCTTGATCAACGGCGTCCGTGCACGAAAGGATCTGCTCGACTTGCTCGGCAGTATCGGCAAGCTCGCGGAACAGCAGGCGAATTTGATTCATCTTGAGCTTGCCCTTCGCCTGGGCAAGGAGCATTGCCAAAAGCGTCAAGCTGACAACCTGGCCAAGGAACGACTTCGTTGAAGCAACGGCGATCTCTTTGTTGGCCTTCGTGTAAATAACACCGTCCGACTCGCGGGCAACCGGGCTTCCCAGCACATTGGTGATGCCGAACACGCGGGCGCCCTTCACCTTCGCGTCGCGAATCGCAGCCAAAGTGTCGGCGGTCTCGCCCGATTGGGAGACAGCAACAACCAGGGTGGTCGGCGTGATGATCGGGTTGCGATAGCGGAACTCGCTTGCCACCTCGACCTCGGTCGGGATGCGGGCCCACCCCTCGATAAGCTCTTTAGCCACCAAGCCGGCATGATAGCTCGTCCCGCACGCGATAACGTAAACGCGATCGATGAGATTAAGCTCTTCGGGGCTCATGTCCAGCTCATCGATCTCAAGCGCTCCGTTGACCAGACGCCCAGCAAGCGTGTCGCGGATAACGCGCGGCTGTTCATGAATCTCCTTCAGCATGAAATCGGGGTAACCGCCCTTTTCGGCGACATCGATATCCCATGTGACGTGCGTGGGCTTCACATCAATCGGTTCCCCATGCGAGTCGAAGAAGTCGGCCCCGTTCGCAGTCAACTTCGCGAACTGCCCGTCGTCGAGAACGACGACGTCACGCGTCGCACCGATAACCGCGATAGCATCAGAAGCCAGATAGCAGCCGCCTTCTGCCACCCCAACGATAAGCGGGGAATCCTTTCGCGTGGCGACGATGACGCCCGGCTCGCGATCATCAACGACAGCAAGGCCGTACGAACCTACGATCTGCGTGGTTGCCTCGCGGACCGCATCAAGAAGATCGCCTTCGTAGCAGTCTTCAATCAAGTGAACGACGGTTTCGGTGTCGGTACTCGACGCGAACGAGTGCCCTTCGTTTTCAAGACGGTCGCGCAAGTCGGCGAAATTCTCGATGATGCCATTGTGAACGATGGCGATGTGCCCGTCGCAGGAAACATGAGGGTGCGCATTGGCCTCGGAAGGGCGGCCATGCGTAGCCCAACGCGTATGCCCGATGCCGCACGTCCCCTTAAGATCGAAATGAGAGACGGTGTGTTCAAGGGCCTCCACGCGACCACGGCGCCTGACAACCTGCAGGCCGCCCGCCTCCTCCACCGCGATACCAGCGGAATCGTAACCTCGATATTCAAGGCGCTTCAGTCCATCAATGAGAATGGGGCTTGCATCCTTAACCCCGGTGTAGCCGACAATGCCGCACATGAGCATCCCCTTCGAAGAATCGATTTATGCTCGGCAGGCTTTTCATTGAACGAGGATCACAAATCAAGCGAGCCCTCGGCCAATCGCTTGCCTCTCGAAAAAACGCACCTCATTGTACGGCAACGAAAAGCGCCCTGCGGCGGCAAACACAAGATGCGAAATAGTTGGTAACCAACGCTTAATCTTCGATTGAAAACAGGAAATCCCTGTCAGGGAAAATGCCTAAAACCGTCATGTAGACGTTCGACAGCGGTTGAACGGCTGACAGAACGAACGTGTAGCGTACGCCTCCCACCAGTTACGAGATGGCGGCGTTTCGCACCTATCGAACGCTAAACGAACCCCGCAAGCACTGCCCCTCGAAACATCCGACCTAAGAAAGGGGCATACATGATTTCAAGTAACCGAATCGGGAGTTCGGCGGAAAACACGCTTCGGCAATCAATCCCATTCCGAACCCTCCGTTGCATCCTCGCGATTCTATTGATGCTCATGCTGGCCGCTCCCTCTCTGGCGCTGCCAAGGATGGCGCTTGCAGGAAACGAGCCGGCACCCGCCAGCAACACGACATGGGACGAGTTGAAGCCTTTTCTTGAAAGGGGGCTCGGCGTCCCCTACCTGTTCGGAGGCTCCGACGAATCCGGCTGGGATTGCTCAGGCTACGCAAGCTGGGCGTTCAGCACCTGCGGGAACACGAACTACACCCATTACACCACCACCTTCGAAAACGAGCTCGCCGCACAAGGCAGCTTCGTGATGCAAGGCGCGGGAGGCGACCTTCGAGACGAACGCATGGAGCCGGGAGACATCATTTTCTTCTACAGCGCAGGCGTCAGCGAACCCACACATATGGGCGTCATCGGCGAACGCGTCGACGGCATCGTCATGGTCTACCACGCCTTCACAAACTCATTCGCGGACATTTACGGCAACCGAGGAACCATGCTCCAGGGCCTCGATGCGAACCCAGGGTCAACGCTGCCGGGTATATGGAACATGACCAGCGGGCACGGCAAAGGGCATTGGTCAAAATTCACCGTTTACCGCGGCGTGGCCTCGACGGGCTCTCTTGCGCTAGCAAAAAGCTCAGCTAATACCGACATGACGGATGGAAACGAAAATTACTCGCTCGAAGGAGCCGTCTACGGCGTCTATCCCTCGCGTTCCCAAGCTCAAGACAGCGTTGACGCCGTGACGACGATGACCACGGACGCTGCTGGCAAAGCGCAGGTCGACGATATCAAACGCGGAACATACTGCATCAAAGAGATCTCCCCTTCGCCTGGATTCGCACTCGACGAAACCATCTACGAGGCAACCGTGAACAGCGGGGAGATCACGACGAAAGAAGTGAAGGAAGCCCCGCAAAGCAACCCAGTCTCCCTTCTTGTTTCGAAAGCAGACGGCGACACCGACCGCAACGAAGCACAAGGAGACGCATCGCTCGCGAAAGCGCAGTTCGAGTTCTCGTTCTACGGTGGCCAGTACTCTTCGCGCACCGAAGCAGAAGCCGCAGCGAACTCCGGCGTCGCGAAGCGCGTCTGGATCATGCAAACCGACGAGAGCGGCCGAATCAACCCCACCTCCCCGGACAGCACGTTTCCCGTGCACGGCCCTGACGGCAGCATAATCTCAACCGAACCCTATTTCGTCTCCGGCGACTCCCCGTTCACCACAACCGACGGGCAGCTTGCGCTGCCCCTAGGAACGCTGATCATTCGCGAGGTCATGGCCCCTCAAGGCTATTTGATCAGCGACTCCTCCGACCACCTTGCCAATGTGACGGGAGGCGGCACCGAAGAAAGCGTCTTCGCGTTCAGCGCTCCTTCCATATCCGAGCAGGTTCAACGCGGCGGAATCGCCGTCGGCAAGATCGACCGCGAGAACGGCGGGCATCTTCCCTCGGGATCCGCAACGCTCGCAGGGGCGGTCTTCAGCATCGTGAACGACTCCGCAGCATCCGTCGTAGTTGACGGCATCGAATTCTTGCCTGGCAGCGTGGTTGCAGCCATCGAAACCGACGAGAACGGTTGCGCACGCACGACCGAGAACGCCCTCCCCTTCGGCACCTACATCGTCACGGAAACGAAAGCCCCTGACGGGTACTTGCTGGACGCGAACTCGCGTTCGTGGAGCAAAACAGTCCAGATTCGCGAAGAAGCTGTCTACGACCTCACCAGCACCGCCAACTCCGTTGACGATCAGGTGAAGAGGGGCGACTTCTCGTTCAGCAAGGTCGACGGCCGTACGATGGAACGACTTGCCGACGTTCCGTTCCTGATCACCAGCAAGACCACCGGCGAATCGCATGTCGTCGTCTCCGACGAGAACGGCATGGTCGACACCTCCGCCAACTGGAATCCCCACACGCACGAGACGAACGCGAACGACCGGATCGCCGACACCGAGATCGGCCCCAAGGCCGACTCGAGCGACAACACCGGCATCGTCGACGTCAAGCCGGACTCTCGCACAGGCATCTGGTTCTCGGGTCGTACGGACATCACTACAGAACCCGACGACTCGCTTGGCGCGCTCCCCTATGACACATACGTCGTCGAAGAGATCCCTTGCAAGGCGAATGCCGACAAAGCTCTCGTCTCTTTCACTATCACAGTCTCGCGCGATAAGACGAACCTCGACCTAGGAACCGTCGACGACAATCCCGGACCTTCCATCAGAACCGAACTCGCAACGCTTAATGGGGGACACGCCAGCGCGCAAGGCGCGGGTGTCACTCTCATCGACGAAGTCGCTTACAACGGGCTCACTCCTGGAAAGACCTACACGATCAAAGGAACGTTACACGCAATGCAAGAAGACTCCGACGGAAACAAAACCGACGCCGGAGCCATCCGCGATGCCGATGGCAGCGAAGTGACCGCCGAAACGACCTTCGAGGCCTCCGCTCCCGAAGGCGCCGCCAATGTCGAATTCACCTTCGACGCCTCCGCCATCGACGCCTCCGCTGTGGTCGCCTTCGAGACGCTTGAGGTCGACGGCAACGTAGCGGCAGAGCATTCAGACATCACCGACGAAAAGCAAACCGTTTGGTTCCCCTCGATCAAAACCAATCTTTGCAACAAGAATGCAGGCGCCACACCTTCGGCCGAGGGCAAAATCGTTCTCGTTGACGAGGTCTCCTTTGAGGGCCTGGCGCCCGGTAAGCCATACTCTATCGAAGGAGAGCTGCACGTGAGAAGCAAAGACGGCATCGATTCCGGCATCGCTGTCGATAAGAACGGTTTCGAAATCCGCTCGTCTCAACTATTCGTACCGGAATCAAGCCATGGGACAGCGTCCGTCGCCTTTAGCTTCGAAGCGCCGGATCTTGCAGGTGAAACCGTCGTCGCCTACGAAAAACTGACTGACAATGGCATCGTGCTAACCGAACATGCAAACATCTCCGACGACGATCAATCCATCTCGTTCCCCACGATCGCAACGACGGCGCGCTGCAACGAGTCGGACAGCAACGAGGTCCCCTCGGTTCTTGGCAAAGCGACCATCATCGACACCGTGAAGTACCGAAATCTAATCGAAGGGAAAACCTACACCCTGCAGGCGACCCCGCATCTTGCCAGCATTTCCGAAGACGGCACGATCACCGATGCAGGCGCCCTTAAAACGGAAGAAGGAACAGAAATCTGCGCCCAAGCAAGCTTCACGGCCGACACCACCTCCGGAACCGCAGACGTGAAGATCGAGATAGATCCTTCAAAACTGAAAGGCGAAACCATCGTCATGTTCGAGGAGTGCTACGACGGCGAAACGCTCGTCGCCGCGCATGCAGACATCAACGCAAAGGAGCAGACTCTGACGGTCCCCTCGATTATGACTTTGGCGCGCGATGGAAAGACCGCGTCGCACGAGGGCAGCATCGCCAAAAACTCGACCATCGTCGACGTCATTCGCTTTGAAAACCTCACGCCCGGAAAGAAATACTCTGTAACGGGCTCGGCCCATATCGTCGCAGAGGACGGCAAAAGCGCCGATCGAGAAGAGATCGGCAGCAACTCGATGGATTTCATTCCCGACGCGCCGAACGGGGAGGTCGAGGTTGCCATCTCTGTCGATTCCGCCAAACTCGAAGGGAAAACCGCAGTGGTTTTCGAACGAGTCAAAGACGAGAACACGTTGATTGCAGCACATGAGGACGCATCCAGCAAACCCCAATCGGTCTCTTATCCTGCGCCGAAAGCTGAAGCGCCCGGCAAAAAGCCTGGTCTCACGAAAACGGGAGACCCGATGAAAATTGCAATTGGCGGCCTTCTAACCGTTGCAGCTGTCGGCATCGTCACCGCGGCCGTCGCCATAAGGTGCCGTCGAGGCTAACCCTCTCGACGCTATTCGCCGCGTTCGGTTTCGGGCCCGTCGAAGCCCCACATGCGAACCTCGGGCTCAAGCCGAACGCCGACATCGTCAAAAACCTCCTGCTGAACGGCATGGATAAGGTTAACGACATCGGAGGCCGTCGCGCCTCCGATGTTCACAACGAAGCCGGCGTGCTTGCGAGACACTTCCGCCCCACCGATGCGGAAACCCTGCAAGCCCGCGTCTTGAATCAGCTTGCCCGCGTAATACCCCTCAGGACGCTTAAAAGTTGAGCCTGCGCTCGGAAGCTCAAGGGGCTGCTTCTCAAGCCTGCGCGCCTCTAGGTCATCCATGCGCTCTTTAATGGCTGTAGGGTCGTCGAAACGAAGCTGAAGCGTCGCACTCAAAACAACCATGTCTTCATCGGACATCATGCTCCTGCGATAGCCCCACGCAGCCTCTTCTGCTGAGATCTCGACTAGCTCGCCCTCTCGCGTCAGACAAGAAAGGGAAACGGCGACGTCCTTGAACTCGCCGCCGTATGCTCCAGCATCCATGATGGCAGCCCCGCCGATAGAGCCAGGAATCCCACTTGCGAACTCATAGCCCGCAAGGCCAGCTTCGAGCGCCGCTTGGGCGACTTGTTCGTTTGAAGCACCAGCCTCAGCGACAAGAACATCGCCCTCGACCTTAACGCTGCTGAGATTCTCGGCCAACCTAATGGTCACCCCGGGCAAGCCCGCGTCAGAGATCAGCAAGTCGCTGCCAAGACCCATCACGCGCCACTCAGCTCCGAATTCACGACAAGCCGCCACTACAGCCGCAACTTCTTCCGTACTTGAAGGAAGAACCAAAACCTCGGCGGGGCCGCCAATACGAAACGTCGTATAGTCAGACAGGGGCGCATCAACAAGCACGCCCTCATTGCCCGAAATCTCGCAAAGCCTCTTAACAAACTCGGGGGAAACACTTTTGAAACCTTGCTCCGAAACCATGCGGCAGCCTTTCGATTGAGATCATTTCCCCACATGATAAGGCAATAGGAGGGTTGCCGTAAAACTCCCAGCCTTTCCCCATGAGCCCATTCGGCGAATATCATCGGCCCGTCTCTACCAAACGCTTGACTCTCCCCCTCTACGGTCTATACTGAAATCGTCATATGAACGATTGTTCATATGACGATACGTGAAAGGATGATCATGAGCGTACCGCACGACCACGACGATCCAGAGATCTGCCAGCATAAAACATGCACGTCAACCGAGGATTTTGAAAGCGAGCTCCCCGACGAGGAAATCCTCTATGATCTCGCCGATCTATTCAAGATCTTCTCTGACACCACACGCATCAAGATCCTGTTCGCGCTGATGAACGGTGAACTTTGCGTTGCAGACATCGCCGAAACAGTAGGCGCTTCCCAAAGCGCCGTCTCTCACCAGTTGCGCATCTTGAAGCAATCGCGCCTTGTCAAATTCCAGCGCGACGGCAAAAACGTCGTCTACTCGCTTTCCGACAGCCACGTCCACACCATGCTTGATCAAGGCTTGACGCACGTTTGCGAATGACAGCGAGCGCACATGGACCCTATCGCAAGCATCACACCCCTCAGGAACCACGCGGTCACCCGCGATAACCAACAACCCTATCAATAACCACTGGAAGGAATCAGCATGCGTAAGGCAATCAAACTCGACGGCGAGATCTGCGCGAACTGCGCCGGCAAGATCCAGGACAAGATCAGCAAGATCGATGGCGTCAACAGCGTCAGCATCAACGCCATGACCATGAAATTCACCTTGGATGCCGCCGATGACAAGTTCGACAGCATCGTGAAGGAATCAGTGAAGGTCTTCAACGACGTCGAGCCCGACTGCGAGGTTCTGGCTTAAGAGCGCCCGACCACACCGACACATTTAACCAACTTGTCAACACCAACGGCAAGGCCCGTGCAAACCCTGCGCCGCGCCTTGCCGTTCGTCTTTCCCCTTTTTTCACTTAAGGAGCCACCATGTCCCAAGGCCTTACGAAAAAGCAGCGCAAGAAACGCAACCGCATCGTCGTAGCGCTAACGATCTTCTTTGCTCTTATCGTGCTTGACGACGTCGTTAACATTTTCGACCAGCTACCCTACGGCCTCTGGTTCGAGTTCGCAGCCTTTCTTGTCCCCTATCTCATCGCCGGTTACGACGTTCTCGGTAAAGCCTGGCATGGCATCATCCACAAACAACCTTTCGACGAGAACTTGCTCATGGCCATTGCCACCATCGGCGCATTCGCACTCGTCTTGTTCCCCGAAGCTGAACCGCACATGGCCGAAGGCGCTGCCGTTATGCTGTTCTACCAGGTAGGCGAGCTATTTGAAAGCTACGCAACCAATAGAACCAGGCGCTCGATCTCGGAAATGATGGACATCGCCCCTGATTACGCGAACGTCGAATCCGATAACGGCGAGCTTGCCCAAGTCGACCCTGGCGAAGTGAAGGTCGGCGATGTCATCGTCGTGAAGCCTGGTGAGCGCGTGCCGCTTGACGGTGTCGTGATCGAAGGAAGCAGCCAGCTCGACACCAGTGCCTTAACCGGAGAATCCGTGCCGCGCGTGGTAGAAGAAGGCGGCGAGGTTATTTCCGGTTGCGTGAACATGACCGGCGTTCTTCGCGTCCGCACCACCAAACCATATGGCGAATCCACCGTACAACGCATTCTCGAGCTCGTGGAAAACGCCAGCGAGAAAAAGGCGCGCACCGAAAACTTCATCTCGCGCTTCGCCCGCTACTACACCCCCATCGTCGTCGGACTTGCCGCCCTCATCGCCGTCGTCAGCCCGTTCTTCGGCTCAACCCTTACGGCAAGCGTGCAGGGAGCCCTTGTCTTCCTGGTCGTCAGTTGCCCATGCGCACTGGTCATCTCCGTTCCGCTTTCGTTCTTCAGCGGAATCGGCGCCGCAAGCCGTATCGGCGTTCTGGTGAAAGGTTCAAGCTATCTGGAAACCCTTGGGGCGGTTAACACCGTCGTCTTCGACAAGACGGGCACGCTTACAAACGGCTCCTTCAACGTTGTTGCCGTTCACACCGAAGCGGGCGTCGATCCCGACCTCGTGCTTTCGTATGCAGCGCACGCAGAAGCCTATTCCGATCACCCCATCGCGCTGTCTGTCAAAGAAAGTTACTCGGGCGCCATCGACCAAACCCATATCGCTAAGGTCGAAGAGCGCTCGGGCAAGGGCGTTGCCGCCACGGTCGACACACATAAGGTCCTTGTTGGAAACGACAAGCTCATGAAAGAAAGCGGCATCCCCTTCCATGACTGCGAGCTGGTTGGAACCATTCTCCACGTTGCCCTTGACGGAACCTATATCGGCCATATCGTGATCGCCGACGTAATCAAAGACGATGCGAAAGCGACAATCGAGGCGCTTCATGCCGCTGGCGTCTCGAAAACCGTCATGCTCACTGGCGATCGTGAGGAAGTCGCCGCAGCTGTCGCAAAAGAACTTGGCATCGACGAATATCGCGCGCAGCTCATGCCGCAAGATAAGGTTGCCAACGTCGAACACCTTATCGCATCCGAGTCGGGCAAAGGCAAGGTGGCTTTTGTGGGAGACGGTATCAACGACGCCCCGGTTCTTATGCGCGCCGACATCGGCATTGCCATGGGTGCGATGGGCTCTGACGCAGCAATCGAAGCCGCCGACATCGTTCTTATGGACGATAAGCCCTCCAAGATCGGCGACGCAATCAAAATCGCACGTAAAACAATGCGCATCGTGTGGCAGAACATCGTCTTCGCCATCGGCGTCAAGATCGTCATCATGATCCTCGCGCTTCCGTTCATCGGTATCGCCACCATGTGGCTGGCCGTTTTCGGAGACGTCGGCGTGTCAGTTCTCGCCATCCTAAACTCTATGCGCGCGCTGAAAGCATCTCATTAGCACCGCGCCAATCAGAACATGACACCAAAAAGGAAAGGCCAGCGATCAGTTCGCTGGCCTTTCCTACTTTGATTAAACGCCAAGGGTCTTGCTTACCGACTAAAGCCCTCGCCGAAGGGTGCATTCCAAATACTAAACATCGCGTTCGAACGGCATAGGATCATCCTGCTTACCCCACTGAGGGACGTCGAACTGATAGACCCAGTAGCCCGTTGCACGAACGATCAACAGGTTCGCGAAGAGGGCGGCCATGACGGACACGAACGCCAAAACCAGGCACCCGATCACGACCAAAAGTATGAGACCGCTCGAAGCCATTGCCGCACCGCTGGTTGATGTCACCGCACCAGTGGCGGACGCAGTGAAGAAAGCAACGCCGAACGTAGCAAAGGCCACGAAAGAGCCGATCATGACTGCAATGAAAATCACCACGCCTGCGATGATCTCGGCGACCACGCTCAAACCCAAAAGGCGTGCAGCGCCCTTAGTATCCTGCTTGATCATTTTCACGACGCGACCGAACTGGAATCCAGCGCTCAATCGATCGTAAATAGCCATGCGCACGCAACAAATAGAGCCGAAAATCGTCGCGGCAATAGATAGGGCAAATCCAAGAATGTCGAAAACAAGGCTGCCGTAGACTGCACCCCACGAGACACCCGAACCATAGATCGTCTCGGAGAATCCCGAAACGAAACCCGGAATCAATCCGATCACAAGCAGAATGATCAAAGCGTAGAAGCCACGGCGATAGGGCTTGTCGTCGGGCTCGCCGAAAATATGCTGCGGCATGGGCGAATGCACGCCCCAGGCAATGCTTCGCGCCCATCCGTACATGTAGCCAACAACAACGATCCAACCAAATATCGGGATCATTCCAACAAGAGCCAACAGCACCAGCTTGCCAAACCAACCAGGCGAGTTCTTGATATCGTTCCACGCCGAGTCGAAATAACGGATCTCCATCGTCGGCCCCTTTCATTCGCTTACATGATCGTATTATCGCAGAAAAAAACAACCTGGAAGCAAATGCCTCCAGGTTGTTGAATACCCCTCGCCTTGCAGCGAACGGGCAAGAAGATCGGATGAATCCGAATTACTTCAAGGTAACGGCAGCGCCGGCTTCCTCGAGCTTGGCCTTGATCTCCTCGGCCTCCTCCTTGGAAGCGCCCTCCTTGATAGCCTTAGGAGCGCTCTCGACGGTCTCCTTAGCTTCCTTCAGGCCAAGGCCGGTGATCTCACGAACGACCTTGATGACAGCGATCTTGTTGTCGCCGAAGCCCTCGAGAACGACGTCGAAATCGGTCTTCTCTTCAGCAGCCTCAGCAGGAGCAGCAGCAACTGCAACAGCAGCAGGAGCAGCAGCGGAAACACCAAAGGTGTCCTCGATCATCTTAACGAGCTCAGAAGCCTCGAGCAGGGACTTCTCCTTCAGGGCCTCGATAATCTCTTCGTTGGTCAGAGCCATTTCAAATTCCTTTCAAAGCGGCCTATGCGGCCTGATTTAAATTCAAATGTCGCGACGTTTCGTCGCTGCGGCATCCGCCGCGAACCTGCATTAAGCAGCAGGCTTCTGCTCGGCGACCTGGCTGATCGTCTGAGCCAAACCACGGGACACACCGCTGACGGTAACAGCGAGGCCGCGTGCGATACCCGAGATAGCGCCGGCGATCTGGCCGAGCAGCTGCTCGCGGGAAGGCAGAGAGGCAATAGCCTCGACCTCTGCAGCCGTAACGAACGCGCCGTCCATCATGCCGCCCTTGATCGTCAGGTTCTCGTGATCCTTAGCGAAGTCCTTGAGCGCCTTTGCGGATGCAGCAGGATCGTTCTTGCAGAACACGAATGCGGAAGGACCGTCGAGCACCTCGTCGATGTTCGCCATGTCCAGATCCTTGAGAGCGATGCGCATGATGGTGTTCTTGTACACCTTCATGAAAGCGTCGGCCTCGCGGACGGAACGACGGAGCTCTTCAGTCTCCTTGACGGTGAGACCGCGATAGTCGACGGCCCAAATGGCAACTACGCCGTCCAGATCCTCCTTGATCGCTGCCATCATCGCCTGATTCTGAGCGTTTGGCATGTAGTACACCTCCTTTTCAAGCACTTCGGTTCCGCACCTGGTCGGTGGGGTTGAAAGCCCTTGAAAAGCAACAACCCCCGCCATCGCCAAGACAGCAGGGGTTGACATTAACTAATGTGCTAACCACCTCGGCGGGCCGCAACGCGTTTGAACCATTCGGTACCAGCTGTCTTAGGTAGCGGAACAATTCCACTAACAAGCTACATCGAAATGCAGCTGTTCTATAATAGCGAACCTTAATTGCCATTGCGACCCAAGCTGCGATTCAGACACTACGCTGCACGCAATCACCACATGCCTAATAAGGGTCTTATGGAACGAAGGGTGTCCTATAAGCCTCATTACAGCCGAGAAATCAAGAAGGCCTCCCCGAAGGGAGGCCTTCAAGTAATCTGTGTAGGTCAGATCACGATCAGCTTAGGCTGATTATGCGCCGAAGGCTGCAAGCAGGAGCTTGGCCAGCGGGTAACCGATGAAGATGTAGCCGACCAGGGTGATGATGCACATCGGGAAACCAACGGACATGATCTCGCCAGGCGAGTAGATGTCCTTGCGGCCCCACATCATGCCTGCATGCGGGGATGCGGCAGGGGTCAGCATGGCGACGAAGACCATGAGGATGACGCCCATGGCAACCGGCACAGCGTCGATGCCGAGCTTGGCGGAGAACTGAATGACAACCGGAAGCAGAACGACTGCCATTGCGGCGTTGTTCGCGAAGTTGGTGATCAGCAGAGCAACGGTGAACATGATGGCGATGAAGCCCATCTCAGACTGGTTGCCCAGGATCGGGTCGAGGAGCTGAACGAGCCAAGAGGAAACACCGGTAGCCGGGCTGGAGAGCTGGTTGGCGGTGAAGACGGCTGCGGCGATCATGAAGAAGATGCCCCAGTTGAACTGCTTGTAAGCAACTTCCTTCATGTCCAGCATCGGCTTGCCGTTGAAGCGGGCAACCAGGAAGAACACGAAGAACGCAACGGTGGTTCCCAGAACACCGAGGGAGTTCAGGAATGCGACAACCGGGTTGTCCTTCGGAAGGAAGGACGGAACGATCAGGGCGATCAGATAGATCGGGATCATCCAGAGGAATGCCTTCTGGCGAAGATCCATCGGGGGAAGCGGCATCTGCTCTTCGATCATATCGGGGTTGACGCCCTTCAGCTTGGAGATGTCAACGCGCAGCAACTTGATGAGCAGCAGGAAGACGGCCATAACCAGGAAGGTCATGATGAGGTTGACGAGCATGTAGGGAAGCATCGGAATGCTGGTGCCGGTCATGGAAGCAAAAGCAGAGCAGGGGATCAGCTGAGCGCCCATGAAGGGGAAGAACGGCTGACCAAGGGTCATGCAGAGGAACATGCCGACGAAGAAGAACTTCCAGAATGCGTCGTCACGAGTGACGCCCATGGTCTCAGCCAAGCGCAGCGAGATCGGCCACATGATGATCAGGCCGGAGATCGGGCTGACCAAGGTGGACAGAACGAAGCAGCACAGGTAGAAGATCGCCAGGAAGACGAAAGGACGACCGGCGAAGACCTTACGGGTAAGCAGCCACTTGCAGATGTACAGCGTGTCGCCGACTTCGTCCACTGCGCCGAACAGGATCATAGCGAAGAGGGTCAGCAGTACGGTGTAGTTACCAACAGCCTGCATCCACACGCCATTGAGACCGGCATCGCCAACACCAGAGATGGAGACGAAGAACAGACCCAAGAGGGACGGCCACAGAGTGCCGACCGTAGACCAAGTGTAGACCATCATCAAGAACGCACCGACAACCTTCATGCCGAGCGGGGTGATGGGGCTGGGTGCAGGGAGCACCCAAGAGAACAGGATCAGGATCGCGAAGCCGATGACAACGTGAATCCAATATAGATCCTTCTTTTCCTTTTTAGCTTTCTCAGCCATTTTTCTCCCTTCCTCAAGTCCGTGATGCCAAGGAACCGCATCGCAGAGGAAACACGTTGGGCAAGCGTCTGCCTTTCCTACTTCCCTTCGCTCCCTACATAACGAAGAGACTCTCTTCAAACCGTAGACACTTACTCAACACAACAAGATCACTTTACAGCACTTCGGAAATGTCGGTTATAAGAATGACTTATGAGCAACGGCCTAGACGATAGTTAAAACCGATATATGCACGTCGAAGTTATTCGTAATTTGACATTTCAACGACAAAAGCCGTCCTCTTCACACGCGGTAAAACTCCACCCCATCGACGTTTCCCCAAATAGAAAAGGCTTTGGGCTCGAAACCCAAAGCCTTTTCATCAGCGAAAGCCCTTGCAGGATAAGAACATTCGATGCAATCGGTAAATCCGATTAGATGGCGCCAAACGCCGCGCAGAGCACCTTTGCCAGCGGGTAGCCGACGAGGATATACATCACCAGCGTGACGATGCACATCGGCAAACCGATGGACATGATATCGCCTGCAGTGTAGATGTCCTTGCGGCCCCACATCATGCCTGCATGCGGGGATGCGGCAGGGGTCAGCATGGCGACGAAGACCATCATGATAACGCCCATGGCAACCGGCATGGCGGCAATGCCCAGCTGATCCGAGAATGAGATGACAACCGGCAGCAGAACGACGGCCATTGCGGCGTTGTTCGCGAAGTTGGTGATGATCAAGGCCACCGTGAACATAATGGCGATGAAGCCCATCTCGGATTGCCCGCCCAAAATAGGATTAAGAACCTGAACCAAAAACGCGGAAACGCCCGTGGCGCTGTTCGACAGCTGGTTGGCGGTGAAGACGGCTGCGGCGATCATGAAGAAGATGCCCCAGTTGAACTGCTTGTAAGCAACTTCCTTCATGTCCAGCATCGGCTCGCCGTTGAAGCGGGCAACCAGGAAGAACACGAAGATCGCGACGGTGGTTCCCAGAACGCCCATGGTGTTCATGAAGGCGACGACTGGGTTGTCCTTCGGAAGGAAGGACGGAAGGATAAGGGCCAAGATGTAGATGGGGATCATCCACAAGAACGCCTTCTGGCGAAGGTCCATCGGGGGAAGCGGCATCTGCTTCTCGATCATCTCGGGAGTAACGGCCTTCATCTTGGAAAGGTCGACGCGCAGGAGCTTAATCAGAAGCAAGTAGATGCTCATGATCAGGAAGGTCATGATGACGTCCACCAACATGTGGGCCAAGATGGGCATCTGCGTGCTGGTCATGGTTTGGAATGCAGCAACCGGGATCAGAGCCGCGCCCTTGAAGGGCAGCAGCGGCTGAGCCAGGGTCATGGTCAGGAACATGCCGACGAAGAAGTACTTCCAAGCTGCATCCTCGCGCGTGAGGTTCATGGTCTCAGCGATGCGCAACGATATAGGCCATAGAATGATCAAACCAGTGATCGGGCTGATCAAGCCAGCAAGAATACTGCAGCACAGATAGAACAGAGCCATGAACACCAGCGGACGACCGGCGAAGATCTTACGGGTCAGGATCCATTTCGTGATGTACAGCGTGTCGCCAACGGAATCAACGGCGCCGAACAGGATCATGCCGAACAGGACCAGCAATACGGTGTAGTTGCCGACGGCCTTCATCCATACCCCGTTGAAGCCGGCGTCGCCACCGATTCCCGAGATGCCGACGAAGAACAGGCCCAGAAGCGACGGCCACAAGGTGCCGACCGTCGACCAGGTGTAGACCATCATCAAGAAGGCGCCGATGACCTTCATGCCAAGAGGCGTGATGGGGTCGGGTGCGGGAAGCACCCACGAGAAGAGGATCAAGATCACGAAGCCGATGACGGTGTGAACCCAGTAAAGATCCTTCTTCTCCTTCTTAACTGTTTCTGCCATATCTCTCCCTTCCATCGGACCTGCGGCAACAGCCTAAGCCGTAAGTCAACGACATTGGTCGCGCGTCCACCGCTCCTACCCGGCAGCGCCTCCTGCAAACGCAGCGTCTTCATATTTCGGACACGCTCCCAACACAATAAGTTCACATTACACATCAAAAACCGTCTTCGCAAGGGGAGATTCTCAAATCATGCCAGAGAAAATCCGCCCGTTCGTCCCGTCCAAAAATAGGGACCTCGCCCGTTGATGAATCTCGGCAAAAGAAAAGCGCCCCGTCCGAAGACGAGACACTTGCAAAACGAACCGACACGGGATGACTAGGCGGCAGCCTTCTCGGTCGACCCAGCTGAAACGGCGCTAGAGGCACCCGCAGAGTCGGCCGCAGACTCCCCTGCCCCACCAGCGGCGGAATCTGCAGAGGAAGTCTTGGAGCTGTCGGCGCCCTCGATGCTTTGGACCGGACACGTCGGGTCGCTGTCGATGTACGTGAAGCTGATGGTATCGCCTACGCCATACGCGGCAATCTCAACCAGACCGGGCAGCGCGAAGTCGTAAATACGCTTATCGCCGTCAAGGGTGACGTAGAAGTGCGAGTTGCCCTCGATCACACCCTGAGCGTAAGTCCTAATAGAGCCGGTCGCCGACGCCAAGTCGGTGATATTGGCGGCATCGCCGCCGGTCAAAACGCCATTCGTGGCAAGCAGCGCCTCGTAGGACTTCTGGCACGAAGCAACCGTGTCGCCAACGGCAACGTTCTGGTAGCGCTGGATGTCGATCATGGCGAACTGCTTGACCAAGCCTGCCGCATCCTTCAATGCCATGAAGTACGTCGGCTGGTTGGCAACGTTGATGAGAATCGGGAACGTGGCAGTGTAGCGCAGGTTCTGAACCTGGCCCTCTGCCGACTGCATCGCCGAATCCTCGGTTGCGCCCGAGATCGAGTAGTAATGCGACTCGGCGGTGCGCTGGTTGATCAGCACGAAGCCGATGATGGAGCTATCGGACGTTGCAGACGTGACGCCGGTGTACACCCACACGTCGTCGTCTTTAGCGATGTAGTTGTAGCCCTGCTCGCCGTTGGTGCCGGGCGTGGTTTGGAACACGCCGGACTGGCCAAGCCACGAATTGAACCAACCGTTATTGTATTTACCGCTCCAGTTGTACTGCTTGATAAGCAGGCTGGCAGGATACGCACGGTCAACCCACTGCGGAACCTCATCGATGGCAAGATCCTGGCACTCGCCCGTAACGGCGTTGCACAGAACGACGCGGCTGATGGTTTCGCCACCGAACAAGCCGATGGTGTACGAACGCACCGGGCAGATCCACCACGGCTGACCGTCTTCATCGATCTCGAAGGACTTCTCGTCGAAGATGTAGAACGGGTACTTCAGCTGAACGTAACGGTCGATGTTGCGCGCCAGCGGCTCGGAGGCCGTGTACTTCATGCCTTCGTCCATAGTGACGATCTGAGCATCCTGCGTGGTCATGTCGACCAACGCGTATGCTGGGATGCCGTTCTCGCGGTTCATCAGCCACTTGAACAGGTCGGCATACCCAAGGGGGCTTACGCGAACAGGCGTGCCCTGGTAGTTGATCTGGCTGTACAAGTTGGAAATCTCGAACTGTGAAACGTACTCGGGGATCGAGCCCATCTCGCGGTTGCCCAAAAGCTCGGCGGAGTCGTGGTCGATGACGGGGATCTGCGAGTAGTCGACTTCCTGAATGTCGTCGGTGAACTTCAACTGCTCGGTCTGCAAGACATTCGCGTATTTCTGGGCATTACCGGGGAAGAAATCGAACGACAGCAGAGCGCCAAGCAGGCCAAGAACGATGACGGCAATCGGGACGAAAGACAGAGCCTTGAAGCTTTTCGCCTTGCCCGGATTGGGATCGGTCTTCGAATTGCCCGTTTCATACGTACGCGAACGCGCCTTTGCGAACAGGAAGATGGGTAACAGGACGAACACACCGACGAACATCCAGGTGTCGACGCTGTTGATGCTGATAGGCGGATGGAACCACCAGTATGCGGCAAGGAGCACCAGGACGAAGACGATGGCAGCGGTGATGATAGTCTTGCGCGTCCAGCTGCTGATCTTGTCGCCAAGTTCGCCGAAATCGACATGAAGCGGGTTTTGTGGGGGCCTCTGCCCGCCGCCGTTCGATGCGCCGCGCGAACCCGCGCGGTTGTCCGTCGACGACGCGTCGTCGACCACGGTGGCTTCGGCCTCTTGCGGTTGAGAGCCGCCCACACCGTTCACATCGACCCCCGACTGACGCAGTGCGTCAAGCAGGGACTCGAATCCTGATTGAGCCATAAGGCATCCTTCCAAATAGTGCTCGAATTGCAAACATCCACCGTAAACCATAACATACGCGACTTTGGCTTCCAGCCGTCACGCCGCGATTGAAGGCTTCCTGTTGAATAACCATAGGACCAAACGAAAACCCCGCATGAGCAAAGGTGCGCATGCGGGGCAAGAACAAGAAGGCGAGTGATGCGGTTTAGGAAAGCTGACGCAAGACGTACTGCAAAATACCGCCATTCGCGTAATACGCGCCTTCAGTCGGGGTGTCGATGCGAACCGTCGCCTGAAAACCGACGATCGAACCATCCTGCTTGTGCGCCGCCACCGAAACCTTTGCAGGGCTGGGCAAGCCGGCGCTGAAGTCGATCGCGGCAACATCGAAGACCTCGGTACCGTCCAAACCGAGAGCATCAGCGTTTTGGCCTTCTTCAAATTGAAGAGGCAGGATGCCCATGCCGATAAGGTTCGAGCGATGAATGCGCTCGAAGCTCTCGGCGATCACCGCGCGCACGCCCAAAAGAGCCGGACCCTTTGCCGCCCAGTCACGCGACGAGCCGCTGCCATACATCTTGCCCGCAAGAACGATGCTTCCAACGCCCGCCTGCTGATAATCCATCGCCGTAACGAACAGGGAGTCCTCACCGCCCTTCAAGAAGTCGAAGGACCATCCGCCCTGCTTATCCTGCACCAACAGGTTGCGAAGCTTCACATTCGCGAACGTGCCGCGCATCATGACCTCATGATTTCCGCGACGCGCGCCGTACGTGTTGAAATCGGACTCGGCGACGCCACGTTCACGCAGGTAATCAGCCGCCGGGGAATCAAGCGCAATGGCACCTGCGGGAGAAATATGATCGGTCGTGATGAAATCCCCCAGCTTGGCCAGCACGCGTGCACCCGAAACGGGAGCGATCGCATCAAGCAGGCCGACTTCACGCTTCATGCCGTCGAAATAAGGCGCGCGGCGCACATACGTGGACGCATCGTCCCAGCTAAACGTCGTTCCCTCCCCTGAATCAAGGGCATTCCACGACGCATCGCCGTCGAACATCCCCGCCGAACCCTTGTCGAACAGGTCGTCGTCAACGAAACGCGCCATCAGATCTTCGATCTCGGAGTCGGACGGCCAGATATCGCTCAGGTAAATCGGCGATCCGTCGGCAGCTTCGCCAATCGGATCCGAATCAAGATCGGCATCCATGGTTCCAACCAGGGAATATGCGATAACAGATGCGGGCGCCATCAAGAAGTTCTGGGAAACATCGGGTGAGATGCGGCCTTCGAAGTTGCGGTTGCCCGAAAGAACACTTGTCAGTTCGATATCGCCGCAGACCTCATGCATCTCAGGGATAATGGGGCCGGAATTGCCAATGCAGCTCATGCAGCCGAAACCGCACGTATGGAAGCCCAACTGCTGAAGGCCGTCGGACAACCCCGCACGATCCATCAAAAGCTGCATGGCATGGCTGCCCGGCGCATACACGCACTTCACCCAGGGTTTGGGCTTCAACCCCACACGCGCTGCATTGCGCGCGATCAGGCCGCAAGCCAGCATCATGCGCGGATCGGTTGCCGTGGTGCAGCTGGTCACCGCTGCGATGGCAATGGCGCCGCTCTTCAACTGATAGCTATCGCCGTCAAGCTCGACCTCAACCGCCTTGTCGCGATCGACGCCGCGCTCGGCGCAGATCGCACGGAAGCGCGCCTTTGCAGCAGCGCGGTCGAAGCGGTCGTGAGGACGAGACGGACCCGACACGGACGGCTTGATGGAAGACAGGTCGATCTCGATGACGTCGGCATACGTGCGCTCATCGGCAGCGGGGTCGTACCACGTTCCCTGAGCCTTAGCGTACGCCTCAACCAATGCGATTTGCTGGGCGCTCCTCCCCGTGACGCGCAAGTAATCGAGCGTCTGATCGTCAACCGGGAACAGCGTGCAGGTGCTTCCGTATTCGGGCGTCATGTTCGAGATGCATGCGCGCTGTGTGGCACCCAAGCTGGAAAGGCCGGGGCCGAAGCACTCGACGAAACAGCCGACGACGCCCTTCTCGCGAAGCGCTTGCGCAAAAGTAAGGGCGACGTCCATGGCGGCGCTTCCTTCGGGAAGCGCGCCTACCAAACGAACGCCGATCACCTTCGGGACAAGCGTGGTGATAGGCTGGCCCAAAGCCGCAGCCTCGGCTTCGATGCCGCCGACGCCCCAGCCTAAAACGCCGATGCCGTTTGCCGTGGGCGTGTGGCTGTCGGTGCCAACCAACGTGTCGAAATACGCAAGCGGAAGGTTATCAAACTCGCCGTTCACCTGCTCGCCTACTGGACATTCGCTAGCCTCGGAAGCATCGACAACCGCACCGTCCGCGTTGCGGACCATGGCGACCTTTGCGAACTTCTCGATGTTCAGCTGATGGCAGATGCCAACTCCGGGCGGCACAATGCGCACGTTCTCGAAAGAGCGCTGCGCCCACTTCAGGAAGCTGTAGCGCTCGTTGTTACGCTGGAATTCAAGCGCCATGTTGTCGGACAAGGCCGACGCGCAACCGAACTTGTCGGCGATGACGGAATGATCGATGACCAAATCGCATGGAATTTGCGGGTTGATCCTGGCAGGGTCGCCGCCTAAATCAGCGCATGCCTCGCGCATGACCGCGAAATCGACGAACACGGGAACACCCGTGAAGTCTTGAAACAAAACGCGGGACGGCGAGAACTCAACCTCGCTACCCACCTGGCCGGACAAACCCGCCGAAACAACGCGATCGGTAAGAACGCGTGCCTCTTCGGCGGATCGCGCACAACGAAGCACGTTCTCAAGCAGAACCGTAAGCGAGTATGGGAGGCTCTTCGAACCCTCCACCTGCGAAACGGGATAATAACGGTAGGTTTGCGGACCGACAATCAGCGATTCGGCGCTGTACTGGCGTTCTTCGGTCATGGGAGCCTCCTAGTTTCGGTCGTACCGAGAGGTTACACCCCAAAAGAAAAAAGCGCAGGCATGAAACCTGCGCTTAACTGCTTGGAAACTAGGCTTCCAGATTTTCTACGATTGCCTGCGCACGATGACGAAGCGATCCCCTGCCATGCTCGGCGTCGAAACGCATGCGATCGGCGAACGCCTTCTTGACTTCGGGAGCCAGGGCACCCGTGGAGAACTCGGTAAGAGCCGTGAGCATGTCATCGAACTCGATATCGCCGTGATAGCACTGGATGCCCTCGTCGATAAGGGGCCAAACCCTCTCGGAGCGCTTCTCGGTAGTTCCGCCAAGCTTGCACAGGAAACGCATCGCAGCCAAACGGACCGGGCCGCTGTCCTCGTCGAAAAGTGACGACTCGGCACCGTCGACAGCCTTGTCGCACACGCGCGAATTCACCGACACAATACGGGTAAGCACCTCAAGCGACTCCCAACGCGTACGGGCCTCATCGCGATCGAGCGCGTCGACGAAATCGTCGGCGTTCTTCGCAACGCGCTCAGGATCCTCCTTGGCAACGACGTTCAGCGCCGCCGCAGCATTCTGACGGTTGCGACGGGAATCGCCGTTCAACTCGTCGAAGAGATGGTTCAGGATATCGTCGTTTACCAAGGCGGCTTTACCGGCCTTGGCGATTTCGGTGGAAATGTCAGTCACGTGGGATCCCTCCGAGAATGCAGAAAGCTGTTTGCCGAAAGCCCCTCGCCTTTGGCAAACAGCGTCCCTTGTCCGTATTGGTCCCATTCAGTATATAGACGCGCGCATGACCCCAGATGATCGCAGGGGTTTTGCCACGAAATAAACAGTCGCACCGACCGGCCTACCCCTCAAGCGCAGGAATAAGCAGTGTGAACGTGGTGCCCTTCCCTTCGGCGCTGTCCACCTTGATGGTGCCGCCGTGATACATGACCGCGTGCTTGACGATGGCGAGGCCCAAACCCGTACCACCCGTTTCCTTCGAACGGCTTTTATCAACGCGGAAGAAGCGCTCGAACACCTTGTCGCACATGTCGGAAGGGATTCCCATACCGGTATCGGAGACGCGCATGCGCGCCATCATCTTCCCATCAGGGCCGACGGTCTCGTCAACCTCAACCGTCACCTTACCGCCCTTGTGGTTATACCGGATGCCGTTCTCAATCAGGTTGTACGTCATTTCGTCAGCAAGCGACTCATTGCCCGAAATATAAGCTCCCGGACCCTTCACGATTACGTCGACCTCGCGTTCTTCGGCGAAACTTTGCAGTCGCGCGGCCATGGACTTCGCCACCCCGCCCAGATCGATGGGCACGCCCTCGTTATCGAAGGCGCTTTCGTCAAGCTTCGAGAGCGTAAGGACGTCGTCGATCAAACCGCGCATAGCCTGCGCCTCGTCGTAGATCAAACCACCAAACTTCTGGCAATCCTCATAGGGAAGCATGCCGCCCTTCATCAGCTCGGCGTAACCGCTGATAACCTGAAGGGGCGTCTTCATCTCGTGGCTGACATTGCTGGAGAAGTCGCGACGCATGCTCTCAGCCTTGGCAAGCTCGGTGTTCTGCTGACGAAGAAGCGCTTGTTGGAAATCGATCCGGCGCAGAAGCGGCTCCATCTCGTCGTAGATCTCGTTATCGAGCGGGTTGGAGACGTCAAGCGCATTGATGGGACTCATGATGCGGCTTGTCAGGCGGCGCGAGAGAAGGAACACCAAGCCAGCCACCACCACAAGCAGGGCGATCGCGGGAAGCACCATCGCGCCAAGGAATGCGACAAGGGAATGACGCGTCTCGGAAAGGCGAATGATGCGCCCGTCACTGAGCTGACGCGCCGCGTAAACGGTATCGGTACCCAAAGTCGCCGAATAGCGAACAGTTTCGGATTCGCCGCTTTTCGCGGCCTCTTCAACCTCGGGGCGATTCGCATGGTTGTCCATCTTCGACGCATCGGCCTCGTTGTCGTACAGAACTAAGCCGTTCTTGCTGATCAGCGTGAAGCGCATCGCGCCTTCGAACTGCTCCGACAGCATCGTGGCGGCATCTTGCGTGGGAACACCCTCCAAGATGCTGGCGGCACGCTCGGCCGAAGCAACCAAGTTGCTTTCAGCATCGCGTTCATACATGAAAAAAAAGATGCTGGTCAGGGCGACGGCAAACGCCAACACGACGGCAAGCGTGAAACCCAGGACATTCCTGAAAATGCGCCCCGAAAGGCTATGCATGCTGTCAATCCGCGGGTTCAAATGGCGCCTCCGCCCCTATTCTTGCTCTTTGATGCAGTACCCAACTCCACGAACGGTTTGAATGCACGCATCCGACCCCTCGCAGGCTGCGGCCAGCTTCTGACGAAGCGTTTGGATATGAACATCGACCGTGCGTGTTTCACCGGCAAACGACGTGTCCCACACTTCCTCCAGAAGCATGCTGCGCGTAAGCACCCTGTTCGCATGGCGCATCAGGGCACGAAGCAGATCGAACTCCTTCAGGGTAAGCGTCACGGGCTCGCCGCCAGCAGTGACCGTGTGCGAGGAAGAGCAAAGCTCGATTGGGCCCACCACATAGTTGTCGTCGGCAGCCGTTGCCGGAGCCTGGGCGCGACGCAGCAAAGCATTCACGCGGCTTACCAGCTCCATCATGCCGAATGGCTTAGCCAAGTAGTCGTCTGCGCCGGCATCAAGGCCCGTCACCTTGTCGAATTCGGTGCCTTTGGCGGTAAGCATCATAACAGGAACATGTTTCATAGCTGGGTTGTCGCGAACAATGCGAAGGATCTCAAGCCCGTCGACGCCCGGCAGCATGATGTCAAGAAGCACGAGCTCGGGCACGCGACGCTTGCAGGCAGCGAAGAACTCGGGCGCATCGGCGAATCCAACAGCCTCGAACCCTGCCTGCTTCAACGCGTAGATCGCAAGATCGCGAATGTTCGCATCGTCTTCAACGTAATAGATCATCTGCTGAACCCGTTCCCTTAATCCCTCTTGGGATGTTCGCCTACATCTTTGACCAGGCGATATCCCACTCCTCGAACCGTTTCGATCATATCGGCGTGGTTGCCAAGTTTCTGCCTTAATGTCAGAACATGCATGTCCACAGTACGGCTTCCGCCGCTGAAATCCCAACCCCACACGTTCTTCAGCAACGCATCGCGCGAGAAAACCTCGCCGGCGTTCTGCATCAGGTACGCAAGCAAATCGAATTCGCGCATGGTCAGCCCGAGCTCCTTACCCTCGCATGAAGCAAACCTGCTTGAAAGGACCACGCTAATCGGACCGACAACCAACGCACTCTCGTTATCGGTGGGCGTCGACCAGTCGCCAACGCGACGAAGCAGCGCCCTCACACGGCTGACCAGCTCCATCATGCCGTAAGGCTTCGTGATGTATTCATCCGCACCCGCATCAAGCGCTGAAACGATATCGAGCTCCGCGTTCTTCGCCGTCGCCATCATCACCGGAACGCGCGAAAGCCCTGGGGTGCGCCTAATGCGACGCAAGATCTCGACGCCGTCCGTTCCAGGAAGCATGACGTCAAGCACGACCACATCGGGAAGCTTCTTCGAACAAAGTTCCCTGAACTCGACATCGTTCGCCGCCCCCTCGGAGTGGATCCCCGCGTGGCGCAGCGCGTAAATCGCCAGATTGCGAACGTTCTCGTCGTCTTCGACCAGGTAGACCAACGGTATCACCTTCCGTGCAGCCGAAGTCCGATTCGGCCGCTACTCTCCAAGCGAGTTTACCCTATGACCGCCCGCAACGCGATGCTCACCGGTAACCCGAAACACCGTCCACGCAGCAACGCGCTGGGCGTCGTCACCCATGCGCTCGTAGTACTTCGCGATCATCAAAACTTCGGGCAAGTACTCGGCATCTGCGTCGCCATTCCTGATCAGGTCGACAACCGCCTGGGACACTTGGCGGTACAGTTCGTCGACGGCGTCGTCCATCAAGAAGACCCTTTCCGCAGCCGCTTCATCTGACTGCTTGAAAGACAGATAGGCCGCATCCACCATGTCCGCTACGCGAGCCGAAGCCTCGTCGAACTGAACGATAAGCGACGAGTACGTCTCAGCGGGAATGCGCTGGGCCAGCTTCGCAATAGAGGCCGCCTTCTCGGCAATATGGCACAAGTCGCTCACAACGCGGAACGACCCGGATACGAAACGGAGGTCGGCTCCGATCAAGGGCTGCTGCATCAACATGATGTCAAGGCAAAGTCCTTCGATGTCCGAGCGCATGCGCGAAACGACGGCGCCGTCTTCACAGATCTCCTGAGCACAAGCTTTGTCGCCCGCCAAACCGCGTGCGGTCTTGCGAATATCGAGCGCCGTCTTGCTTGCAAGATCCGACAAAAGCGAATCAAGGCTTTCGAGTTGTTTCGTATAAACAGTACGAGTCTGCATCAGCTGAACCTTCCCGTAAGGTAATCGTTGGTGCGCTTCTCCCGCGGGTCCGCGAACAGACGCTTCGTCGGGCCCTCCTCGATAAGCTCACCCAAGTAGAAAAATGCGGTTTTATCGGCAACGCGAGCCGCCTGCTGCATGTTGTGCGTAACGACAACGACAGTATGATCGCCCGCTAAGCTCATCATCAGCTCTTCGACAAGCCCGGTCGAAATCGGGTCAAGGGCGCTGGTGGGTTCATCCATCAGCAGGACCTGCGGGTTCACGGCAAGCGCCCTCGCAATGCACAGGCGCTGCTGCTGACCACCCGAAATCCCTTGTCCGCTTTGCCCTAGCTTGTCCTTAACCTCATCCCATAAACCGGCGTCTCGTAAACTGCGTTCAACGATCTCATCGGCATCGGCGCGGGAAAGCCTGCCCATTCGTTTTGGGCCGTACAAAATGTTGTCGCGGATGCTCATCGGAAACGGATTGGGATGCTGAAACACCATTCCCACCAAAACACGCAGCTCGTTGCTATCCATTGAGAAGATGTTTCTCCCGCCCATAAGCAGCGTTCCCTCAGTTTTCACGCTGGGAACGAAGTCGCACATGCGGTTGAACGTCCGTAACAACGTCGACTTACCGCAGCCCGACGGGCCGATGAAAGCAGTAACTTTGTTGCGTGGGATCTCCAACGAGATGTCTTTCAGCGCCTGAAAATCGTCGTACCACAGGTTGAAATGCTCAAGCGATATGATCGACGGCGCATCTGAAAGATCCCGCTCCATTGCGGCGATTTCTTCTGACAGCATTTCGATCACCCGAACCTTCCGCTTAAGTAATCCTGCAAACGGGAATCCTTCGGCGACCCGAAGATCTCCTTGGTCGGGCCCGTCTCAACCATATCGCCCAGGTAAAAATATGCCGTCCTGTCAGAAACGCGCGTCGCTTGCTCCATGTTATGCGTCACGATGATCGAGCAGATCCCCGTTGAGGCAATATCGCGAATGGTCTCTTCTATCGCAAACGTCGAAATCGGATCGAGGGCGCTGCACGGCTCGTCGAACAAAACGACGTCCGGATGCATGGCCAGCGTACGCGCGATGCACAAACGCTGCTGCTGGCCACCCGAAAGCGCATAGGCGCTTTTATCCAGTTTGTCCTTCACCTCGTCCCAAAGCGCCGCCGCACGAAGAGATCCCTCGACCAACTCATCCGCAGCTTCCTTGCCTGCCACCAAGCCATGACGCTTCGGTGCGAAAAGGATGTTGTCGCTAATCGACTTGCGAAACGGGGTCGGCTGCTGAAACACCATGCCTATGGACTTACGCAGCTCGAAAAGATTCTCATGCGACGTGTTGATGTTGCGACCGTGGTAATCGATCTCGCCGCCAACCTTGCATGTAGGAATTTCGCGATTCATCAAGTTCAAACAACGCAAAAACGTCGACTTGCCGCAACCCGACGGCCCGATCAGCGCCGTCACCTCGCCTTCCGCGAACGTCAAAGCCGTTTCATGAAGTGCCTCGTGCGTTCCGTACGTCACCGTCAATGCGTTGGTCGAAACCAGCGCCTGCTGCTTTTCCTTATTGTTCATTCGCTGGTCGACCTCTTTTCCAACGCCTTTCCGACAAAACGCGCGATCACGTTGAAGCCAAGGATGCACACCATCAGCACTGCCGCCGTACCATTCGATACGGCTTCCAAATCGGGCACGACGCCTTCACTGTTGATCTTCCAAATATGCACCGCCAAGGTTTCAGCGGGACGAAAAACGTTCCAGGGGCATGATGGGCTCGAAAAGTCGAAGCACATGAAGTCTAAAACCGGAGCGCTCTGCCCCGCAGTGAAGATCAATGCCGCCGCTTCGCCGAACACGCGACCCGCCGACAAAACGATTCCCGTCACAATGGCGGGCATGGCTGCGGGCAGGAGCACATGAATAGTTGCCTCCCAACGAGTCAAACCCATGGCAAGCGCGGCGTCGCGCTGACTGCGGGGAACGTCTTCGAGCGCCTGCTGGATAACGCGAACGAGAATGGGGATGTTGAACATGGTCAGCGCCACTGCACCGGCGATGATCGAGAATCCCCAACCCATGTACAGAACGAAGAACAAGAAGCCGAACAAGCCAACGACGATCGACGGAAGGCTCGAAAGCGTCTCGATTGCCGTCTTCGCCGCCGCAGTCATCCAGTTGTCGGGCGCGTACTGTGAAAGAAAGATCGCTGCGCCAAGCGAAATCGGCACGCTGATCAGCAGCGTTAAAAACAACAGGTAGAAACTGTTAAACAGTTCGGGACCGATACCGCCGCCCGCTTTGAACTGCTGCGGCTTACCCGTCAAAAATGAGATGTCGAACAGCTTTCCCGCACCCGACACCAAGATATAGAGAACGATGGCTGCCAGCATGGCAATCACAAAACCAACGATGGCCGTCAGGACGACTGTGGCGATTTTATCTTGCCTGCTGATGCGCTTAACGTGCGCTTCCATTCCCGCGCTAACCATTCTTATGCGCCCCCTTGTTGCCGATAAGATGGATCACCAAGATGAAAACCAGCGACATCAGCATCAGCAGAAGCGCCAGGGACCAAAGAACGTCGTTGTAGACGGTGCCCATGGCCTCGTTGCCCATTCCCATGGTCAAAACCGAGGTCAACGTCGACGCTGGCGTAAACAAACTCGTTGGCATCTGAGCCGCGTTGCCGATAACCATCTGCACCGCAAGGGCCTCACCGAACGCGCGCGTCATACCAAGGATGACCGCAGTCATAAGAGAAGGTGCCGCGCTTCGAAGCACGACGTTCCAAATTGTCTGCCACCTAGTGCAACCAAGCGCGTAGGAGCCTTCACGATACTCGCGCGGAACAGCCGCAAGCGCATCAATGGAAAGCGACGTGATTGTCGGAAGGATCATGATGGCCAGGACGATCGCGCTTGAGAATACGCCGAAACCGGTAATGGTTTGACCAAGCGAAGCGGCAGCGCCGCGCACCCAAGCGACGATGATGGTCAAGCCGATCAAACCGTATACAACTGAGGGGATTCCCACAAGCAGTTCAATGAGCGGCTGGAAGACCTTACGACCGAATCCAGGAGCTATCTCGACGACGAAAATCGCTGAACCTATAGCGATTGGCAAAGCAAACAGCGTCGACAGAAGCATAACCGCAAAGGAACCTGAGATCATGGGAAGAGCGCCTACGGTGGGCATGCCAGCAGCGTCCGATTGATGGGGGTTCCAGGTCGTCCCTGTCAAGAAAGCACCGAGGCTCACGCCGTCAACCGTGAAAGTCGCGATGCCTCGCTGAGCAACCATGAAAACCAGCACGATAACAAGCAAGGCCACGAACGCAATGCATGCGCCCGTGACCATTTTGCCCCGAAGCTCGATTCGTGCCTTAGGGGTACGAGAGCTCATTATTTGTTCGACACCTTACCGGACGCGTCCTTCTCGATCTTCATGCCGGAAACAGAGATGTAGCCTTGCTCCTCAACCAGGCCACGCTGAACTTCGTCGCTCATCATGTATTCAATGAAAGCATTGGTTGCCTCATCAGGATCAGCGGCGGTGTACATGTGCTCATAAGCCCAGATGGTCCAAGAGTTGTCCTCGACGTTCTTGGCTTCGGGAGCAACGCCGCCGACCTTCAAAGCCTTGAACGTGTCATCGTAGTAAGAGAATGCGACGTAGGAGATTGCGCCAGGAGTACTTGCGACCATCTTCGCAGCGGTACCCGAAGAGTCCTGCTCTTGCGGCTTGAACGAATCAGGAACCTTCGTATCGCCAAGAACGGCAGCTTCGAAAGTTGCGCGAGTGCCGGAGCCAGAAGCGCGGTTGATGACGGTGATCTCTGCGTTTGCACCGCCGACTTGGCTCCAGTTGGTAACCTCGCCGGTGAAGATCTGCTTCAATTGCTCGATGGTCAGATCGTCAACAGTAACGTCCTTATTGACGATCGGGCCCATACCGACAATGCAAACTTTGTTGTCGGTGATCTTCTTGAGGTCAGCAGCATCCTTGACCTTTGTTTCAGCAAAGACATCGGAGTTGCCGATCTGAACGGCACCCTGAGTAATCTGCGTGATGCCCTGACCGGAGCCACCGCCCTGGACAGTGATCTGAACACCGGAGTTCTTCTCCATGAACTGCTCGGCTGCAGCCTCGCACAGCGGCTGCAAAGCAGTGGAGCCAACAGCGGTAATGGTGCCAGAAAGCGCTTTGGAAGAGCCGGCGGAAGCAGAAGCGCTACCCGCAGCAGCAGAGCCGCCACCGTTGTTGCCGCAGCCCGCGAGGCTCACAGCGGCGACACCCATCATAGATGCAGCTGCTGCACCAATGAAATTACGACGGCTCATATTTTTGACCTGCATGATCAATTTCCCCTTTCGAGATTACGTTGATGCCTGAACGAAAATCAATGCATCTTCGAAAAGGAATATTACAAGCAGCCATTAAGGCCAGTTGTCTGATTGCAAGACGCTGACGAGCTTATGACCTGGTCTTACAGTTGCTTTACAAACAACGCGCCTGGTATTGAAGTTTGCCTAGAAAACGAGGAAGGGCCCCGGTCTCCCGGGGCCCTGGGGCGAAAGAAGGGGCCGCCCGGAGGCGGCCCCTTGTGGCGCTGGGAAGCGCCCTGCGCGAGC
>CALDCB010000004.1 GCA_937937585.1 uncultured Coriobacteriaceae bacterium | reverse complement strand
TAACGGTCCTAAGGTAGCGAAATTCCTTGTCGGGTAAGTTCCGACCTGCACGAACGGCGTAACGACTTGGGCGCTGTCTCGACCACGGACCCGGTGAAATTGCATTGTTCGTGAAGATGCGAGCTACCTGCGGAAGGACGGAAAGACCCCGTGAACCTTCACTGCAGCTTGGCATTGGCCGTTGGCCCGGAGCGTAGAGGATAGGCAGGAGGCTTCGAAGCGGGGGCGCCAGCTCCCGTGGAGCCGACCTTGGAATACTGCCCCCTTCGCGCCGGCGGCCTAACCCCGTCCGTGACCCGGGCGGGGGACCGTGCCAGGCGGGCAGTTTGACTGGGGCGGTCGCCTCCCAAAGCGTAACGGAGGCGCGCAAAGGTCCGCTCAGGACGGTCGGCAACCGTCCCGAGAGCGCAAGAGTGCAAGCGGGCTTGACTGCGAGGCAGACACGCCGAGCAGGTGCGAAAGCAGGTTCTAGTGATCCGGCGGCCCAGAGTGGAATGGCCGTCGCTCAACGGATAAAAGGTACTCCGGGGATAACAGGCTGATCTTGCCCAAGAGTCCACATCGACGGCAAGGTTTGGCACCTCGATGTCGGCTCATCGCATCCTGGGGCTGGAGCAGGTCCCAAGGGTACGGCTGTTCGCCGTTTAAAGCGGTACGCGAGCTGGGTTCAGAACGTCGTGAGACAGTTCGGTCCCTATCCTCCGCAGGCGCAAGAGGGTTGAGGAGACCCGCCCCTAGTACGAGAGGACCGGGGCGGACGGACCTCCGGTGCGGCAGTTGTCGACCAACGGCATGGCTGCTTAGCCGCGTCCGGCGCGGATAACCGCTGAAGGCATCTAAGCGGGAAGCCGCCTCCGAGATTAGCCCTCTCTTTGGTAAGGCCCCTGGTAGACCACCAGGTTGATAGGGCGCAGCTGCAAGCGGGGCGACCCGCTCAGGCGAGCGCTACTAATCGGCCGAGCTCTTCGCTCATACAACCGTCGCATATACCGCGCGACCGCTTCTTCCGATGGGGCGCCATGCAGCCGCCAGGGTGCCGTAGGAAGAGCGCCCTGCGCGAGCGAGGCCATGGAGGCGGGGATCACCCGATCCCGTTCCGAACTCGGCAGTTAAGCCCGCCGTCGCCGAAAGTACTGCAGCGCCAGGCTGCGGGAGGATAGGGAGCCTCGCTCGCGCAGGGCGCTTCCCAGCGCCATAAGGGGCCGCCTCCGGGCGGCCCTTTCTTTCGCCCCAGGGCCCCGGGAGACCGGGGCCCTTCTCTTTTTGGCGGGGGCTTTTCCAGTCACTGCTTTCTTGGTTTTTCGGATCTGCCGCTTTTCTCATCTTGCTCGCTTGCTTGCCCTTTTGTTCTTATCGCAAAGAGCGCTCCTTTTTGATCTCAACTGTTTCCACTGGGGTAATATTTACCAATGTGCGTGCTTCTTGGCGCACTTGTTTCGTTATCTTTGTTTCCACACGAGAGGGTTAGGGTCTTCGGTATGGAGTTTCGTTTCACCAAGAGAACCGTATTCCTCGTTGTTTGGGACATAGCCGCGACGTTCTTGTCGTATTGGCTTGGTTCCGTTCTTACGTTGCAGGACAAGTTCCTGTTTGCGACTCACGGGATCTATTTCATTCTGGGCATTGCGGTTGTCATCAACCTTTTGACGTACATGGCGTTTCGCTTATACAACAATCTTTGGGAGTACGCTTCCACCGATGACATGCTCCGCATTGTCGTAGCGGTTGGTCTTGGCGTCCTAGTTTCTGCGGTCTTCCTTTGGACTATCGGGGAATGGGTACCCATACGTGTTTACTGCGTTGCACTTATCCTTCAAGTCATTTTCATCGGAGGTATCCGCATACAGTATCGTGTCATGCGGTCGAAGAAGCGCGAGTTCGCTGCTCCTCCGAAAGGATTCGATAGGCCTCGTACCTTGGTCGTCGGCGCTGGCGAAACCGGTAGCCTTGCTATCAATCGTATGGTCTCTAACGACCCCAATATGCTTGGCGACCCCATTGTCGCTGTAGACGACGATCCCGCAAAGCAGAGGCAGCGCATTCATGGCGTTCGCGTCCTTGGCACAAGCGAGGATATCCCTGATCTTGTTTCTCGGTTCGATATCGAGCAGATCGTCGTTGCTATTCCTTCTGCTACACTTGATGAGCGTAAGCGCATTTACAGTATCTGCACCGAAACGAACTGCCAGCTCCGCACGCTGCCCAATGTTCGTGAGCTCACCATTGACGAGATTGATGACATCCAGCTGCGTGAAGTAGACGTTGCGGATCTTCTTGGCCGCGAGGAGATCGTTCTGAACACCCGCATGGTTTGCGGCTACATTTCCGGAAAGACCGTTCTTGTCACGGGCGGCGCGGGTTCCATTGGCTCCGAGCTTTGCCGTCAGATGGCAACGGTTGCCCCAGAGCGCATTGTTATCTTCGATATGTGGGAGAACGACGCGTATCTGCTTAAGAATGAGATCATGCGTCAGTACGACGATATCGAGGTTTGCGTTGAGATCGGCAGCGTCTGTGACGTCAGCCGTTTGCGTGATGTGTTCGTTAAGTACGAACCTGATGCGGTATTCCATGCGGCTGCTCATAAGCATGTTCCGCTTATGGAAATCTGTCCCCGTGAGGCTATCCAGAACAACGTTTTCGGCACGCTGAACACGGTTCGCTTGGCAAACGAGTTCAAGGTCAAACGTTTCATTTTCATCTCGACCGACAAGGCGGTTAATCCTACATCGGTTATGGGCGCCACCAAGCGCATGGGCGAGATGATCATCCAGCATTACGCTCAAGAGAACCGCAGGATCCAGCAGCAACTCTCTTCTGAGGGCAGGAAGGATCCGAACGCGCCCGTTACCGTTTTCGCCGCCGTGCGCTTTGGAAACGTTCTTGGGTCGAATGGCAGTGTCATCCCTATCTTCAAGAAGCAGATCGCAGAGGGCGGCCCCGTCACCGTCACTGATCCTGACATCGTTCGCTTCTTCATGACCATCCCTGAAGCCTCACGCTTGGTTATTCAGGCTGGCGGCATGGCTGATGGTGGCGAGATCTTCATTTTGGACATGGGCGATCCGGTCAAGATCGTGGACCTTGCCAAGAGCATGATCACGCTTTCGGGCTTGCGCGTTGACCAGGACATCAAGATCGTGTACACGGGTTTGCGTCCTGGCGAGAAGATGTACGAAGAGCTTCTGATGAATGAAGAGAACACGCTTCCCACGAAACAGAAAAGCATCATGATCTCGACCGGCAAGGAAGTCAGCTTCGATGAGGTTGATGCGAAGCTCGACATCTTGAGGGCGTCTCTTGAGATGACCGATAAGGAAGCGCGCGATGCTCTTTCTAAGGCTGTGCCTACGTACGTGCCTCCCGAGAACGTTCGGGATCTGCTTGGTTAAATAATCGCATTGATTTGCTGCCGAATCGCTGGCGCCTTCTGTCGTCGGCGATTTGCCGTTTTACGGGTGCTCGCGGGCTTGTGATCAGTTATGCTCGGCAAGTGCCGACATTGGTTGTTCGGTGGGAGTTTAACGCTCGTGCAGGAAGTTTCAAGATGAAGGATAGGGGTTCATCGGCGATGAGTGACATGCTCGAAGAAGATAAGATCTTCGCGGCTGTTCCTATTCTCGGTCTGACTTCTCAGGAGGTTGCCGAACGCGTTGCATCGGGCGATGTCAACGCGGACGTCGGAGCGAAAACCCGCTCAGTTTCCGAGATCGTTCGCGATAACGTTTGCACGCTGTTCAATCTGGTCAACGTGATCTTGGCCGCGTTTGTCTTCGTCACAGGCTCTTTCAAGAACATGCTTTTCATGATGGTTATCGTGATCAACACCATAATCGGCATTGTTCAAGAAATACGCTCGAAGCGCACGACGGACAAGCTATCGATTATCGCAGGCAGTAAAGCCACTGTTTTGCGCGATGGGGTAGAGGTCGATTTGCCACTCGATCAGATCGTTCGTGACGATGTGGTTGTTCTTGGCAGGGGTGATCAGATTCCCGCCGACTCCGTTGTTGTTCATGGTGCTTGTGACGCTAATGAAAGCCTGTTAACCGGTGAAAGCAAGCTCATCAAAAAGCGCGAAGGCGATGTTTTGATGAGCGGTGCATTTGTGAACGCCGGCAAGGTTTACGCTCGTGTGGAGCATGTGGGCGCTGAAAACTATGCAGCGAAGATCTCGGCCGAGGCGAAGCGCCGCAAAGAGGTTAATTCCGAGATCATGAACAGCTTGAATGGCATCATCAAGTTCGTAAGCTGCATCATGTTCCCGCTAGGGTCTCTTCTGTTTGTTCGCGAGTACTGTTTTTCCCATACCGAATTCAACAGTGCGACTCTGTCTACGGTTTCCGCTTTGGTGGGAATGATCCCTGAGGGTTTGATCCTCCTGACGTCTACGGTGCTTGCCGTGTCGGTCATTCGTTTGGCGAAAAGCAACGTTCTTGTTCAGCAGCTTTACTGTATTGAAACGCTTGCGCGCGTCGATACGCTTTGCTTGGACAAGACCGGCACCATCACGACCGGCGACATGGAGGTTGCCTGGACCGCCCCTGTCGAGGGTTGTTTGGATAAGGCCGAACTGACGAATCTCGATCGGGCATTTTTCTCGATCGCGGCGGCTGATGAAGACCCCAACGAAACAGCTCGCGCGATTCTTGCCCACTACGGTGCGTGCCTGTCGATGAAGCCGCTTGAATGCGTTCGCTCCATCCCGTTTTCAAGTGATAAAAAATGGTCAGGTGCTGTGTTCGCCGATGGGTCTTCGTATGTCATGGGCGCCGCTCAGTTCGTGATGGGCCCCGCATTCGGTCTTGTGAGCGAACAGGTGGGCGTGTTGTCTGCCGATGCCCGCGTGTTGCTGCTTGCCAAGGTTGACGGGTTCGACGAAGAAGGGGAGATCGTCGGTGCTCCCAGACCGTTGGGTTTCGTTGGAATTCGCGATCAAATCAGGTCGACTGCCGCACAAACCATTGCCTACTTCAAAGAGGAAGGTGTTCGCGTTGTCGTGATCTCGGGTGACGATCCGCACACCGTTTCGGGAATCGCTGCGAAGGTCGGCATCGACGACGCCGAGCATTACATCGACGCCACCACGCTTCGAACCGATGAGGAGGTCGCGAGTGCGATTGAATCGTGCAACGTTTTCGGACGTGTGAGGCCCGAGCAGAAGAAGGCCTTCGTGCTTGCGCTGCAGAACGACGGTCATACGGTTGCCATGACGGGCGACGGCGTGAACGACACGCTGGCGCTGAAGGCGGCGGACTGCAGCGTTGCCATGGCGGCGGGATCCGATGCGGCACGAAACGTGGCGCAGCTTGTTTTGGTTGACAACGATTTCGCCAGTATGCCCAAAGTTGTCGCCGAGGGCAGGAGGTCGATCAACAACCTTCAGCGTTCTGCATCGTTGTTCCTGGTGAAAACGCTTCTTTCGATCACCTGCGCGGTTTTCTTCGTTTTGGCTCCGTGGCAGTATCCATTCCAGCCCATTCAAATGACGCTGATCAGCATGTTCACCATTGGCATCCCGTCGTTTGTACTGGCGCTTGAGCCCAATCGAGACAGAATCAAGGGGCACTTCCTGGAGAACGTCATCGTTCGAAGCATTCCGGGCGCGCTGTGCTCCGTGATCTGCATTATTGTGGCTAACCTGTTCGGTTACGGGTTGGGCATGACGTATGCTCAGGTCTCAACTATGTGCGTGCTTCTCACATCGTGGGTCGGTATCAACTTGGTTATCAGGCTTTCGATCCCGTACACGCCGATTCGCGCGGCGCTTTTGGTTGTCGTCATCGGCGGCACTGCGGGCGGGCACATGCTGCTGCCTGGCCTGTTCTGTCTGACGCCGTACACGCTTCAGATGGGCGTGATCATCATCGTTATGGTTGCCCTTTCGACGATGGCTTTTCATACGCTGTACAAAAAGCTTGATGTCTGGCATAGGGAACGACAGGCAAAGCTAGTCTAGCCCTTGCTCCGATATCACCTCGAAACTTAAACGCGCTGATTTATATTGGCGAGATCTTTCGTTTACCGACTCTCCGTATATTCAAACCTATGAATAGGGGAAGCAAATTCCCAGGTTTGGATGACAGGAGCTGATCATGGCTAACATGATGAAAATCACGGTTTCGAAGTTGAAGGGTTTCAGGTTGAACGCGATCTGCGCGGTGATGATCATCGCCGCGGTTATAAGAACGGTCATGACAGGCGAGTCCATTTGGCTGACGGGCGTTTGCGCCGTGGCGTTGCCGTTTATCTGCCAAGCTCGTCGTTGGCCTCAGTCCCCCGAGGGCACCTCGAGGATCGTCGATGCGACGAGCACGTTCCTTATGAACGTGGTGTTGATGGTTGCGTACTTGGCGATCTTGCTTGTTGTGACGTATGCAGCTTACACATGGGCCCCGTTTTACGTTGTTGACGAGCGTTTTTTCCAGAAGCTCATGCTCGTGGTTTGCGGTAATGTCGTTTTCATCAGCGCCCTTTGCCTGATCAGCCAGTCGCTTGACACGTCGCAAAGGATGCTGGCAGGCGTTGTTCTGTGCAATGGCGAGCTTGGTTACTCGTTCATCATGGCAAAAGCCGTCGATGCTGGCTTGCTTGATGGGTGCTATATTCCGGCGGCTATCTTCTGCGCGGTTGTCGTGATCATGGCTTACGTGCTGTTGTTCTCGGGAAAGAGGATGGCTGACCGCGAGAATGGCGTCGCGGCGAAGGCTTCGTTCAAACCCGCACGTCAGCATTAGGATTTAAGAGCGGCCCTTCGGGGCCGTTTCTTTTGAAGATGTTGCGAACTTAACGAGCGGCGGGTTTTAGGGGTTGCGCAGCAGGGGGTACGTGGTAATCTAATAAGGCTTGTCTTCGCCTTGGTCGGAAACCAAGGCATGAAAAGGAGAATCCTATGAAAGAAGGAATCCATCCGGATTACGTCGAGTGCACCGTGACGTGCAGCTGCGGCAACACGTTCAAGACGCATTCCACGAAGCCCGAGATCCGCATCGAAATCTGCAACGAGTGCCATCCTTTCTACACTGGCCAGCAGAAGTTCGTCGACACCGGTGGACGCGTTCAGCGCTTCGCCGACAAGTTCGGCTCTGCTCAGGCTCAGGTTGCTGCTCGCGAGGCCGAGCGCAAGGCCAAGAAGGCCGCCGAGACCGCTGCCAAGGAAGAGGCCAAGAAGGCAGAGCGCGAGGCTAAGGCTGCTGCCAAGGCCAAGCGTGCCGAGGAGTATGCTAAGAAGGCTGCCGCCGAGGCTGCTGAGGCACCCGCGGCTGTCGAGGAGCCTGCTACTGAGGAAGCTGCCGCCGAGGCTGCTGCCGAGTAGGTATCCGCTTAATACGCGGTATCTGGCCGTCGATCGAAAGGTCGACGGCCTTCGTGTTTTCTAGGGTCGACGGCCTTGGCGGGTACTTGCGTTCTTCGCGTTGAAGGCAATGCGGGCTTCAAAAAGGTCTATAGTTTAATGAATGGTGCGCCTTTGTGCGCTTAATGAACGATCGTTGACGGATGTGGGAGCAAAGATGTCTGACAATCTACCCAATGGATTCATCGGATTTAACAGCCATAAACCTGGGTTTGAATCGGCTGCTGATGCTATGCGCAAAAATGCCCGCGCTGCTCAGCTAGGCGAGGCCCCCTCGTTCCCGCGCAATCACGATTCCGAGTCTAAGGTTGCCCCAAACAGCGTGTCGAACCGTCCGGTCGCGCCTGTTCGCGCTGCTACTTCGGGCCGCTTGGACGCTGGTTTCGATCAGGACGGATTGGATGGCGGCGAACCTATCCCCTTCGATATGGACAAGGTCGATGCCATTTCGGAAACCGACGAGCGTTGGGCTTGGGTTGAGATCGACCTTAACGCCATTCGCCATAACGTGCTTGAGGCCAAGCACCATCTTTCCCGGGGTACTCGCTTGCTTGCCGTCGTGAAGGCGGATGCCTACGGCCACGGTGCAGTGGCGGTAGCGAAGATGGCCTTGAATTCGGGCGCGGAATACCTTGCCGTCGCCACGGTCCCTGAAGCCGTTTCGCTGCGCAAAGCGGGAATCACCGCTCCGTTGATGATCCTTGCTCAGCCTCCTGCGACTTCGATTCCCATTCTTTTGGCATATCACATCCTTCCTTCTATTTACGACGCAGAATTCGCCATCGCATATGCTGAGATGGCCGACTTGCATAACATGCGCGCGCCTTTCCATTTGGCTATGAACACGGGCATGAATCGCATTGGCGTCCGTTACGACCAGGTTGTCGAATTCATGCAGCAGGTTGCGTTCCATCGTGCGCTTGAACTGGTTGGCACGTTCACCCATTTCGCGACGGCCGACGGCGAGGACACGCTTGATTTCCAGATCCAGGTTCGTCGCTTCACCGAGGCTATTCAAAACATGCGCGCGGCCGGCATCGATCCGGGCATCGTTCATTGTGCGAATTCCGCCGCGCTTTACCGCTATCCTGAGGTCCATTTCGACATGGCGCGTTTGGGCATTTCGCTTTACGGATTCCACGCGTGCCCTGAGACGTACGCTATCTGCGACTTGAAGCCCGCCATGAGCGTTCATGCGCGTATCACTGATACACGCTTGGTGCCGCCGAGCGAGGGCGTAAGCTACGGGCTGAACTATCGAAGCCCTGGCAGCGTGAAGATCTGCACCGTTCCCTTGGGCTACGCTGACGGTCTCGTGCGTGGGCTTTCCGGCAACACGGACTTCCTGTTGAACGGCCGTCGCGTGCGTCAAGTTGGCAATATCTGCATGGATCAGTGCATGTTCGAGGTTGACTTGCGCAGCTATGGCACGAAATCTCGTCTTGACCCGCAGGTGGGCGATGAGGTTATCATTGTTGGCTCTCAGGGCGATTTGGAGGTGACCATCGACGAGATGGCCGCCAAGTTGAACACCATCCAGCATGAGATCGCGATCGGCTTTGCCCAGCGCATGCCGCGTCTGTACGTATAGAGACAATTCCAACTATGACCAAACCGCATATTCCTTTGAACGAGCTGCGCGAACAGGTTTCCGCATGTCATAAGTGCCCGCTTGCCGAAGGCAGAACCCAGACCGTCTTCGGTGAAGGCAACCCCAACGCTCGCGTGATGATCATCGGCGAGGCGCCAGGGAAGAACGAGGATCTGCAGGGCGTGCCTTTCGTTGGCGCTGCTGGCAAGAAGCTCGATGCCCTGTTGGAGATCGCCGGGCTTGATCGCGAACGCGACGTGTTCATCGCGAATGTGCTGAAATGCCGTCCTCCCTCGAACCGCGACCCCAAGGCCGAGGAAATTGAGATGTGCTCGCCGTTCCTTAGAGATCAGACGCGCACTATCGACCCTCAGGTGATTGTCACGTTGGGTAATTTTGCCACCAAGTTCATTTTGAAGACCGAAGTGGGCATCACGCAGCTCCACGGCAAGGTGCAGCATGCCGGCAAGTTCACGGTGTTCCCGATTTACCATCCCGCTGCCGCGATTTACGATCGCAAGAAGCAGGATGCACTTGAGGAGGACTTTGCCACGTTGGGTCGCATCTTGAATGGGATGTCGGCTTCGACTGGTGTCGGCGCTGCCAAGCCGTTCGAACAGGGCGACGGTGCAATTGAAGAGGGTCAAGACAAGACGTTCGACCCCGTTGCGTATATCAACGATCCTTCATGGCATTCGTCTTGTTACGGGCTTGAGCGTATCGAATCGTTGCTTGATCGCATGGGCCGCCCTCAGGACAAGCTGAAGTTCGTGCATGTTGCAGGCACGAACGGCAAGGGGTCTACCAGTGCCTATATCAGCAGCATCTTGACGCAAGCTGGTTATAAAACCGGGTTGTTCACCAGTCCTTATATCATCACGTTCGAGGAACGCATCCGCGTGAACGGTGAGATGATCCCTGCAAATGATTTGCGCAAGGTTACGTTGTTCGTGCGCGAGCATGCCGAGGCCATTGCCCGCGAGACGGGGGAACATCCTACCGAGTTCGAGCTTATGACGGCGGTTGCCCTTGAGCATTTCGCTCGAAGCGGTTGCGATATCGCCGTTTTGGAAGTTGGCTTGGGCGGAACGCTTGACTCTACTAACGTGATCCCGTCGCCTGAGGTGTGCGCCATCACGCGCATCGGGCTTGATCATACGGCTCTTCTGGGCGATACCTACGAGCAGATCGCCTCGCAGAAAGCGGGTATCATCAAACACGGTGCATCAGTTGTCAGCTACCCGCAGGACGACGAGGGCGCCACGCGCGCTATCGCGGCGGCGGCGCAGGTGGCAGATTGCACGGTGACCATGCCTGATTTCGCGCAGCTTAAGGTTGGCGAAGTGAATGGCCAGGCAATGCGTTCGTTTGATTATTGCGGCAAGGCGTATCAAACCAGCTTGCTGGGTTCGTATCAGCCCTGCAATGCGGCGATGGCAATCGAATGCGCGCTGCGTTTGCGCGAGCGCGGATGGAAGATCTCGGACGACGATATCGAGCGCGGCATCGCCCGAGCCAGGTGGCAGGGCCGTTTCGAGATCGTCGAGACGGGCGAGAGCGGCTTTGGCGATTCAGACGAGATCGCTGAGCAAGATGGCGAGATCAAGAGCGAAGGGGGTTGTCGCAAGGCAGGTCCGGCTATCTTGGTCGACGGCGGTCATAATCCTCAAGGGGCGCAGGTCCTGGCCGATTCGCTGCGCGATCTTTTCCCGAATAAGAAGATTCTTTTCGTCATGAGCGTTCTTGCCGACAAAGATTATCAATCTATGATCGAAAACGTCATAGATATTGCGGATGGGTTCATTTGCGTGACGCCTCCTAATCCCCGTGCGCTTCAAGCGTCCGAATTGGCCCGGGCTGTCGAAAAGGCGGCTTATGCGCGGCAGATCGAATTGGAGCGTGGTGTGAGCGCGGCCGAGTCGTTCGAAAGGGCGCTTTCTGATGCGCGAGCTGTTTCTGCTGACGGCGATGTGATTTGCGCCTTCGGCAGCCTGTATTCGATCGCTGACATCAAAGCCGCTATTGAGGCTACGCGATAGGGTGATTTCGATTTTTGGGTTTCCGGCTTGAACTAGTTTTGTTTACTTTCCGGAACTCAGTTCATTTTGTGCGAACATCTTTCATTTGCACCGTCGAGCGCAGTTTGAGATTGCGTCGCTTTGTTAGAGGCGATAACCTTTTCGCATGCGCCTTTCGATAACGCGCCATTTGCTCGTAAACGCAGCTTAATTAATGAATTGGAGCTATTGATGCCTTCTTCGCGTTGGTTTTTCTACCCTGGGGATTTCGTGCGCAAGCAATGCAATTTACTGCTAAGCGCTCTTTTGGCCGTGTGCTTAGTCTTCTCCTTTCCGATTGAAAAGGCGGAAGCAAAAAGCAATGGAGTGCTGGTGGTGGCGATTGACCCGGGTCATGGTGGTGGCGAAGCCGGAGCTCACGCCAATGGCGTCAACGAAGAAGAAGCTAACTGGGATATCGCGGTCGCATGCGTGAACGAACTCAATACCTACTCGGGTGTTAAGGCGGTTTTGACCAAGTCAAACGATCAGTACATGGATCGCGAGGAGCGCATTAACTCTGCGGTCAATCAGGGAGCGGATATAGTCGTTAGCATTCATTGCAATTCCGCATCTGTCCCCTCTGCGAACGGCAGCGAGGTTTGGATCCCGAACGAAAGCGCGTATCTGTATAACGAAACCCACGTTGTCGGCAAAGGCGTCGGCAACAGCATTTTGAGTAACCTTTCTTCTTCTTGCGGCCTTTACAACCGCGGTGTCAAAACGCGTAACTGCACCGATGGCGAAACGTATCCTTCGCCTGGCGGATTGTGCGATTGGTACGGTATCAACTACTGGGCGCGTTGGAAGGGCATTTGCGGCATTATCGTCGAGCATGCTTTCGTGACCAATGGAAGCGACGCTTCCAAGCTTGCGAGCTCCGAATGGAGGGTTCGCTTGGGTCAGGCCGATGCGAGGGGCATCGCCGAGTACTATGGGCTTTCGAAAACCACCAGTGGCGGATCGGATGTCAGCTCTTCTTCGGTGAGCAAGACGGGCGAAAGCGTGACTACTCAGATGGCACGCGAGGACAACCCTGCCATTATGGGAACCTCAATGACCTCGGTAGATAAAATGGTTGCTTGGTTTAAATCCAAGAACAAGACCTTCCCTTCGTCGACGTATGCCCAATACGGGGCTTCGAGCATCGAACAGTTCTGCGATATCTTGTTTGAAGAGGCGCAAGCTGAAGGCGTGCGAGCTGAGGTCGTTTTCTCTCAGGCGATGAAGGAGACGGGATGGCTTTCCTTCGGCGGACAGGTTAGCGCCGAGCAGTGCAATTTCTGCGGACTGGGCGCTACGGATGGTGGCGCAGCTGGTGCGGACTTCCGTAAGTATGGGACTGACGCGGTTCGTATGGGTTTGCGTGCTCAGGTTCAGCATTTGAAGGCTTATGCGTCGACCGACTCTCTGAAGAAAGAGGTTGTTGATCCCCGATTCAGCTACGTGACGCGTGGCTGCGCGCCGAAGGTGAAGGATTTGACGGGTCGATGGGCCACTTCTCAGACATACGGCGACGATCTGACTAGGATGATCAATGACCTGTTGGGTCAGTCCGTTGACTCGTCAGCTAAGACTAGCGTCAAGATCAACCTAGCTGACGTTCCCGATTCGGTTACGGGTAAGCGCATTGCGTATGTCGACGGTGTTGCCACTACCCTCAATATTGACGGAAAGTACGGTTTCGTCGATGTCTCTGGTTCGGGTCCGCACAGTGTGACGATGTATGAATACAACAGTGGCAGCGCGACCGCGCACGATACCTATCCGACGCATATGTATGCATGGATCGTTTCTTCGAACGGAAGCTCTTACACTGCAACTCGTTATTACGGTCTTGATGATCTCCTGCGTTACGCTGGAAGCTCCATTCGCATAACGGGCAAAAAGGGCATCCGCATGATCACAGGTATGGCGAGCACGACGAAGAGCGTGTTCACGGGTTCCGGGGTCAATGGATACACTGTTGTCGAGACAGGTACTCTGCTTGCTTGGAATGATCGAGTTGATAATGGCGGTTTGACCTTCGATACGCCTGGCGTTAGCCGAGGAAAGGCTTACGTCCGCGGCTCTCAGAACCCTGTTTTCAGCACGTCGAACGGAGTGGAATATTACACGAACGTTCTTGTTGGATTCTCTGGTGCTGCTCAGTACAAGCGGGATATGGCGATGAGGTCGTATGCAATTCTGCAAGACTCTTTCGGGAATAAGTTCACTGTTTATGGCGGTACTGTTGTTAGAAGCATCGAGTACATAGCGCAGCAAAACGCAGATTCATTTGCGAAGGGAACGTCCGCTTACGATTTCGTTCACGGCATCATCGATGCCTGCAGGGGGTAACTAATGGGTCTTGATAATCTGCCCACGATCGATTTGGAGAAAGAAACGGGCAAGACTGGTGCCCACGCTAAACCCGCAGTTGTTTTCAGTGATCCAGGTGATTTCAGCGATCCTTGGAATGAACCGCCTCGCCCTAAACGCCGCAGCGGATTGAAGCTTGCAATTGCCGCTGTTTGCGCTGTCGTGCTTGTTGGCGCGGGCGTTGCGTTTGCTTTGTCTGCCATTAGGTCTGCTCCCGAATCGAAAGAGGACGAAAGCTTAGTTGCGAAGCCCGATACCGTGGGGGCCACCGTTAAAGTCGATAACGTATTTGTCCCCGATGCTGTTTTGAAACGAGGAAGTACGCTACAGAATGTCAAGCCTGCAACGGAACTTAATGCCTCGTATGCAAACGATTATTATCGCGCTGAATACAACGGTGAGACCGTTTACATCGCCAAGAACCTGGTCAGGACTTCCGAAGAGAAGGCTCCGGAACAGTGGATCGGATACGCCGCTGAGGGCGCGATCATTTATGCGAATCCCGATTTTTCCGGTGACGACATTCTCACTCTTCAATTGAATGAGGAAGTAACCGTCCTGGACTCTTTTGGGGACCTGCTATTCGTTCGCAATGCTGATGGGTTTGAGGGTTATATGCCCGCAGACAAGGTAATGAAAGAAAAGACCCCCGAGGCGTCTGAGCCTGAGTCTTCTACCGGGGGTTACAGTGCCCCTGCGTATGACTACGGTTACAGCTACGGCGGAGGCTCCTCTTCGGGTGGCGGAGGCGCGATAAGCACTGCTCCGAGTGGTGGTTCGACGTCGGGTGGCGGAGGGTCCGCCGGTGGCGGTACGTCTAGCGGCGGTCAAGGTTCGTCGACTGGCGCTACCGTGGGAGATGGCGATGAGATGACGATGCCGGTAAGCGCTTCGGTCCGTCGCGATCCGTTCCTTTTGGGCGTTGGCGTTGCTTATGCTGATGAAATCGGATCGAGCGATTCCGATGGGGCAGTTACTGCAACGGTTCTTGTCGATGGGGCTCAAACGTATTCGTGCATTCTGGATAGGGGCGACGAGGTAGTTGTTAAGGTCGACGAGCTGTTCGGCTTCTCGGAAAGTGCGAGTGAAGCTTCTGAAACCGCCCTTGGTGAGAGTGCGGCTTCGTCTGGTTCCGCGTCTTCGTCGAGCGAGCCTTCGCCTCGTGGGGCGTCTGACGATGAAGCGAAGTCCTCTGAATCCAGTGAGGATCTCTGCACTGTTGTCGTGAATGATCGGGAGGTTCTTCTTCCTGAGCGAATTCTGAAGCTCGAGGGTTCCGCTGAATATGAGCCGTGGACAGGTTATGCCGCTGAGGACGCTGCGCTTTACTCGGACTATTTGTTGACGAAGGAAGCGGCCAAGCTTTCCTTGAACCAGGAAATCGAGGTGGTAGACTCTATAGGTACTGCTTTGGTGGTTAAGTTCGAGGGTCGAGCTTATTGCGTTTATGCTGCCTCCGTTTTGACAGAGAAGCATGAAGATCCGCAGCCTGAAGGCGAGGAAGAGATCGCTGGCGACGCAGGTGCGTCGGATGGTTATGCGTATTACGAGCCGCAATACAACTACGGTGGGGGCTCTTCTTCCGGTGGAAATGCGGGTTCGAGTGCGCCATCGACGTCCCCCGCGGCGCCTGCTCCATCAGCGCCGAGCGAGGGCGGTGGCGGGGCTACGACTGCACCGAGCACCGACGAGAGTGAGTGGACTCCCCCGAAACTGTAGAGCGGGCAAAATGGCTTCTGGCTGCTTACTGTATAATCGAATTGATTTTGTCGATTGACGGAATGGGCGTTTATTGGTCTGCGGGTGCGTATGCTCGTGCGATCTAGACGCCCACTCTTTTTGACGAGACGATTCGCGAATTTTGAATTAGATCGTTTGCGTTACGTCGCTTCTTTCGAGAGGTAACTATGTGGGGCTTGTTTTTTGCTGCAGTGCTTGCTGGGGTTGTTTTTCTGTACCTTCCGGGAATGCTGGCTCTATTAGGATTTCGCGTTAGACCTTCGTTCGCGTTTGCCCTTGCGCCTTTGTTGGGTGTTCCCGCAACTGTCGCGCTAACTATTGGGTATTCGATGGTTGGTGTAGAGAGCAATTGGGTATCCGTGTTCTTGCCTCAGATTATTCTAGGCTTATCGCTTTTATTGGTTGGCAGGACGTTTGGTTTCAGCTTTGACGGTTGCTCAACGGAAATCGCTCGAAGCGATTTAAAAAATCTGCTGCTGTATTTGGTCCTCGGTGTTGCATTGTCGTCGATTATGTTTGTCACATTCTTGCAAGATCCAACTCATTACTCGCAGGGATACGATAACGTCACTCACCTAGGGTCTATTCGCAGTTATGTCGATTCGGGCAATTGGTCTCCTTTCGGCATCTCTCTTTACGTTGGCGCCGATGGAGCAATCGCTCCGCTAAGCGGATCGGGTTTTTATCCTTCTGTTTGGTATGATGTCGCAGCGTTTATGGTTAGTTTGCTGGGTGTTCCCGTTTCGCTTTCAGAGAACGCGGCAAATCTGGTTTTTATCGGAGTGGTTTACCCATCTTGCATGTTTGCGTTTATACGCATCGTGTTTCGCGATCGTCCCGAAGTGGTTCCTTGGGGCGCAGTTTGTACGCTTGCCTTCTCGGCGTTTCCTTGGCAGATTCTTGCATGGGGTCCGTTGTATCCCAATACGGCGGCCTTTTGCTTTCTTCCGCTTGTTTCGGCAATGTTTATTGGGTTGTTGAGTGATGCGTCGTCGGTTAAACGTAGCGTATCGCTGTTGCTCCTCTTTCTTCTGGGTGCGGTTACGCTTGCTCTCTCTCAACCGAATGCGGTTTTCTCCTTAGGCGTTTGGCTGGCTCCGTTTCTCGTATATCGCGTTGGCGTTGCTGCTGGTTCGTTGCGCTTCCGAGGCGAGGCAGGCTGGGGCTTTCGTATCTTGGCTTCTATTGCAACGGTATTTGCCATTTGCTTGATATGGGTAGTTATGTACCGATTGCCGTTTTTGCAGGCAGTGGTTCAATACTCATGGATTGCCGTTCTGTCAAAGCCCGAGGCGTTCTTGAGCGCCCTTACTCTTGGCTTTATGACCTCAGGAACCCAACTAATATTGATGGTACTGGTTGTTGTCGGTGGGCTTTGGACGTTGAGGAACCGCCAATGGCTGTGGCTTTCCTTTTCTTTTGCATTTGCTTGTGGCCTGTTTGTTGTTGATGCGTCGTCCGATGGCCCCTTGCAGCACTTGTTGACCGGATTTTGGTACACGGACTATTATCGCGTGGCCGCGATGGCTGCCATGTTTGCTGTCCCTTTAGCGAGTATGGGGGCTTCTTACTTCGTAAATGTGATTTCGGGTGTCCTTCGGGGCCTTTGCGGATCAAAAAGCAACTTCCATTCCCGTCTGGGGGCGATTGCAGCGATCCTTGCGTTGTTATTTGTGGGAACCGTTTTTCCTGCGTCTGGAAGCGATGATGACGATTCGGGTATCGCGTCTAAAATGAAGGGCAACTCGTTCTATTCGGTTTGGGGTCAGCTTTCCTGGGGAAACAATGTTGACTTCGTTTATACGACTGAGGAAAAGGAGTTTGTTAAGAAGGCGAAAGGGGTTTTGCCTGAAGAAACCCTTGTGATTAACAACCCCAATGACGGCAGTTGCTTCTGTTTTGTTGCCGACGACTTGCGAACTTATTATCGCTACCTTAATACGTATGGGGCTGCAGGAGAGTCTTCGGACAGCGAGCTGATACGTGGACGTTTGGATGCCGTCGCTTACGACGATGAGGTTAAGAGTGCGGTGCGAAATGTAGGTGCGGAATATGTTCTCCTCCTTGATCAAGGCCGAGAGCATGATCCCGAGGATCCCGATAGCTACTTCTTTTTGGGGAACGAGAGAACAGAGTTATGGAATGGCATCAATTCGATTCGCGATGACACTCCGGGATTCGAAGTTGTCCTCGCTCAAAAGGACATGCGACTTTATCGAATCGTAGAGACAGAAGATCTGCCTTCGCTTCAATAATTCGATCGAACCCCTGCTTTTATGCGAGATGGCTAGCAAATTCGCCTCAGGCTGCTGGTTGCGATCATCGGCGCAACCAGTAAAGTAGCTTCTCGTTAAGGGGCGCGTGTTTTCTATACACGTATTTCCAGTCGCGCAAGATATCTTTGGACTTCATGATTGCTTTCCCGTCCATGAGAGAAAGCATCTTCGCAATTGCTGCGGCGATTTCTGGGTCATTTCGATCGAAGCCTCTTTCGAGCATGTCCAGGTAAGCGCAGCCGCGAGAGTAGTGGGCATCTAGAATGTGCGGTTCGGTGATGTTATTGCGTTTGAGTATTTCGTCCATGTCGAACCATCGGTTGTAAATGATGGACGGGTCCTTGACGTTGCTCGAGGACCCCGATTCGAATTCGCGATAGTAATACAGGGGTTCGTCGATGTAGACGATGCTGCTTGCTGCCAGCATCGTTTCCATGAGCCAAGGGTTGTCCGCCCAACCAGCGCCAGGGATCTCTTTCATTTTGATATTGTTGTCAGCCAGCCATTCGCGCTTGTAGATGGCTGTCCAAATGCTTGGGTGGTAATACAGAAGCGAAGCATCTTGGTCAATGGTGAAGCGCGTGTTCACGCATTTAACCTTGCCTTGGTAATAGCTCGGTTCAATGCCCTCTCTCGAAGTTCCCGCGTTGCAAACGCGCCAGTAGGAGCCTTTCACTATGTCGGGGAATTCGAATTGCCGAGCGGCGTTGAACAGCTTTTCGAACATACAGGGGTCGATGTAGTCGTCGGGCTCGACGATGCCGACGTATTGCCCTCGCGCGATTGAGAGGCCCGTGTTGACGCCCTTGCCGTAGCCTTCGTTTTGCTTGTGAATTGGTACGACGCGTTTGTCTTTTTCTGCGAATCGATCGATGATTTTCACGGATCCATCGGTTGCCCCGTCGTCGATGCAGATGATCTCGATGTCTTGAAGCGTTTGGCTGCATACGGAATCGAGGCACTGCTCCAGATACTTTTCGACGTTGTATATGGGGAGGATCACCGATACCGCGGGATTGCTGTTCATTGCGGTCTGATTTGTGCTTTGGGTCATACTCTAAGGGTCTTTCTCGACTATGTCGGCAGCGCTAATATAGCGCGCTGTGTCTGGGCGTTCTCATTATAGTGCCTGTCTTATTTGCTTCGTCGCTGACCGAGCAAATGGATTTGACGTTATTGTTTCTCCTTTGAATACGGTAAAGTGAGACTGTTGGGATTTGATATTTGCAATCCATTCTGGTCGATTGCGTTGGGGATTGAATTGGGTAAATTAGCTGATTTGCGGGGGCGCATGTTTCCTCCGTCTTCGCGCTCGTTCCACGAGCTGTTCGCTGAAATTCTTTGGCTTCACGATGATGTTCGTGCCTTAAGGAATGAGACGGCGATGTTGCGTGAGGAGATCGCAACCCTTCGTAAAGAAGCCTCTGTGAAACTTGATGCTCACGACACCCATTCCAAGATGATGCTTTGGCCTCTTCTCGCTCTCGACGGAGAAACCGAGGCGGAAACAAAGCTGCGCTTCTTTCGCAACCTGCCAAAGGCACAGGGCGATTTTCGTCTTTTGCAGATGGGGTGCGCTCAGCTTCTTTTCGAATTCGATGATGTTTGCAAGGTCGCAGGTGTCGAGTACATGCTTATGTACGGATCGCTTCTTGGCGCAGTTAGACATGAAGGGTTCATTCCATGGGATGACGATCTCGATGTTTGTATGACGCGTGGGGACATCACTCGGCTTATGGCAAGCGTAGAGGACGATAGCAGGTATCAAATCACTGAGCGCTTCGATTGGTATGCCCATTGCCGTCAGATTCGTTTTAAATACAACGATGTGAACAACCCCTGCTTCATCGATCTCTTCATTCTCGATTATGCTTCAAGCGTTTCTGATTCTTCCTTCGAAAGGTTGCTGGAGGTTCGTCGGAAAATGATCCGCGAGATGGATGAAAGGGAGGATCTTCGTTTTTGGCAAGAGGAAGAGCGCTATTTAGATGCTTCTTCAGAGCGTGCGGGTGAGATTGACGAAATTTTTCGTCGTTATCAACAAATGATGGCCGACGAGGGTCTTTACGTTTCAAAAGATGAGGCAGTTGGTCTGAATTGGGGGATTGACAACTGCTATTTTGAAGGAAATGGAAATTTGGGATACAGCTTTGCTGAGCTTTACCCTTTGTTGCGGGTCCCGTTCGAGGGGCATATGCTGCTTGCCCCGGCTAACTGCGATTCGGTTCTTCGCCATTCATATGGCGATTACCTTGAACTGCCCGATGACATTCACTCCCACTTTCATCATGTCCCGAGGGAAATGCTGTCTAACGAGGCGGTGAGAAACGCTATTCGTAGTTCTCTGCCAAGGTCGTCCATCTTGTAATCTCTTTCTTGATGTCGTTGGGTAACTTAGCTCCTCCGCCGCCGATGAGCTGTTCTGCTAGAATGGCGTAAGATTATTCGTTCGGACATGACATTCGGAGGTTGTTCCAATGGCTCAGTACGACTACTTGATCGTTGGCGCTGGTCTTACCGGCGCCGTTTTTGCCCACGAGGCTCAGAAGATTGGCAAGAAATGTCTGGTTATCGACAGGCGCGATCATATTGCCGGCAACGTATACACCGAAGAGGTCGAGGGCATTAACGTTCATCGTTACGGTGCTCATATCTTCCATACCTCGATGAAGGACGTTTGGGGCTACGTTAATCAGTTCGCTGAATTCAACAACTACGTGAACAGCCCGATCGCCAACTACAAGGGCGAGATTTACAACATGCCCTTTAACATGAACACGTTCTCCAAGATGTGGGGCGTGGTCACGCCGGCCGAAGCTAAGGCCAAGATCCAGGAGCAGATCGATGCTGAGGGCATCGGCGAGCCTCAGAACCTCGAAGAGCAGGCGCTTTCGCTCGTTGGTCGCGACATCTTCGAGAAGCTGGTGAAGGGTTACACCGAGAAGCAGTGGGGCCGCGATTGCAAGGATCTTCCTGCCTCCATTATCAAGCGCCTTCCGTGCCGCTTCACGTACGACAACAACTACTTTAACGACCGCTTCCAGGGCATCCCCATGGGCGGCTACACCAAGATGGTGGCCAATATGCTTGAGGGCGTCGAGGTTCGCACAGGCGTTGAGTACAAAGATCTCATCGCCGAGCAGCCCGACATCGCCGATCGCGTGATCTACTGCGGTCCCATCGACTCGTTCTACGATTACAGCCTGGGTCAGCTTGAGTACCGCAGCCTGCGCTTCGAGACCGAGGTTCTTGACGAAACCGATCACCAGGGCGTTGCCGTCATGAACTACAATGAACGCGAAGTTCCGTACACCCGTGTGATCGAGCACAAGCACTTTGAGTTCGGCACTCAGCCTAAGACTGTCATCACGCGTGAGTATCCTGCCGACTGGAAGCCGGGCGACGAGCCTTACTATCCCATTAACGACGAGCGTAACACGGCGCTGTACGAGCAGTATCGCGAGCTTGCCGACCGTGAGGGCAAGGTTGTGTTCGCAGGTCGCTTGGGCGGTTACAAGTACTACGACATGGACAAGGCCATCGCGGCTGCGTTCGATGTGGTTCGCGCCGAGCTTGGCGTCGATCCCGTGGCTGGTCTGTAGGGGCTCTGCCGGTCTCGCTTAGAGCAACGTGTAGTTGACGAAAGAAAGCCCGTCTTTGCCCCAGCTTGCTGGGTCTTGGGCGGGCTGTTGTTGTTTCTTGTTTAGTGTGTACGTGGTTGATTCTCAGTCGCCAGGGGCATGAGATTTGCTAGCATCCTTTTTCGTTTTTTACGGTATTTAATGCTGAAAACGAGGTTATGCATGAGCTCAAGTGGCGCGGTTAGGCAAAGATGGGTTGATCACGTAAAGTGTTTAGCGATTCTTGCGGTCGTCCTTGGCCATACGTACGTTATAGGCAACCCGATCCACTCGTTCGTCTACTCCTTTCATATTCCGCTTTTCTTTGTCGTCTCGGGGTACTTCGTCAAGCCCGTCAAACCTGATCTTGCCAAAATAGCTTCTAGGCTTCTGGTTCCGTATCTGCTGATTTGCCTTTCTGACCTTATCATCCATATCGTTACAGAGGGGGCAAGTCTTGCTGTTGTCAGGAAGATAGTTCTTGCTTCGATATGGGCTTCAGGTGGCGATGTCCCTATTCTCGGCATTTCTGGAATTGGGCTCGCTTGGTTCTTGATGGCGCTATTTGTGGCAAGGGTGGTCTTTCAGCTTCTTCAGAATTTTTTGGAATCCCGAAAAACCAATCGGGCCATTATCTGCTTGATCTATTTCCTAATGATGCTTTCTGGTTGGCAAATTGGACGTGTTCTATTTTTGCCTTTTGCGCTTAATCAGGCACTGGTGGCAACTTTCTATCTATTCATTGGGTACTCCCTTAAGAACCAATGGGGAAAGGCGCTCGGACTTGGCGGCGTTAAGGGGAAATTGGCGCTTTTGACGGCGCTTTTCACGTGGTTCCTGTGTTTGAGCGCGGGTGTTTTTTACTCCATCGGAAACTTGTTCCACGTAGGATCCCTTCTCGCTGGTGTTGCGATGAGCGTTTCTTCTTCGGTGGCGATAATGATAATCGCTCGTTATCTTGGCGAGGACATGGGCGGTCGACAGTTTCGTTTCCTCTCTCTTATTGGGGTTAACTCCCTTCTCGTGCTTTGCATTCATTGGTTTGAATCGATTTTTATCGACTGGACCTCTTTTGTTCTAATGGGTGATTCCCTGTTGGGTTGGGTATGCGTGGATTTGCTCCATGTCGCATTGGTTGTTGCGATATCTTTTTTGTTTCTGGCGACTAGGCCCGTAGGGCTAAAAGAGGTTTAGCGAGTCAGCCTTGCACGATCGTTTTTTTGTTTTCATTGCTTTCGGTGGTGTCGGCCAAGGTCGGGGCACTATACTTTCCTTATAGCTGATTGAGTATATTTGGAGGATTATGGGCCGCTTGCTATTTCGCATCTCCGATGAATCAAGCTTATCCGCTCTTACGCCGCGTCAGCGTAAGCTTGTTGAAGGGGCGATGACGTATAATGCGCTGCTTCAACCTGGTCGTGCTCTCGAGTATAAGATTTACCTAGGGGGAGAGTGGAAATACCCGTGCCTCACCGATGTGACCACTCTGGACGGGTCCTTAACCGCAAAAGCGGGAATTGATCCTGTTTGCGAGTTTTCGGCGGTGTCTCTTGTCGAGAGTCAATCCGAATTTTCCCCTCATTACTATTTCGATGACATCCCTGTGATTGATTCAGGGGTTCGGCACATAGCCCTCACTTCAGACGACGATGTTGACGATGATCTCATGTTTGATCGTGGATACACATTTGCCGAAAAACTGTATCGCGATCTGGAGATTCGTAACCCTCTTTTGCTTGATGACGTGAGGGAATTCAATCGTCGAAGGAGAATCGCCGAGGGAAAAGAGGCAATTAAGCCTTCGGGGCTACCTTTGTATGAGGGGGCTGTCAAGGTATCGAACCGACCTGTCGCCTCTATCGCTCCTGGTCAAAGTGTTGTCGATGCGCCTAAAGCGGTTATCGTGGCTATGCACTGGCTTCAAGCGGGGGGCGCTGAGCGATGGGCTATGGAGACGATTCGACTCGTTCGTGAATCAGGAATGACCCCTATCGTTATTACTTCCATTAACAGCCATCAGCCTTGGATCACGAGTGCCGATCTAGAGGGCTCTGTGGTTATGAACTTGACGTTTCCGACTCAAGACAGGCCAGGAGACGAGCCTCTTCTTAGGGCCTTGTTCGAACAATTTGATGTTCGGGGGGTCTTGATACACCATTCCCGGTGGATGTACGACAGATTGTGGTGGGTAAAAAGATACTTCCCCTACGTTCCTGTTGTTGATTCTCTTCACATCGTCGAGTATAGGTGTCATGGTGGATATCCGGCTGAGTCTGTGTCTCATGATGGCTATATCGACCTTCATCACGTCATCTCCCCTCAGCTCGTGAATTGGATGACCGAGGTTCATGGCGTAAATCCAGAGAAGGTCGTTGACGCTCCCTTGGTGGATCTAACGGCAGACCTCAGCTCGCTTTCTTGCAAGGGTAGGGTTTCCAAAGATGCGCTTACCCTCGCTTTCGTCGGAAGAATAAGCCGTCAAAAAAGGCCGGATGCGTTTATCTATCTTGCGAAGAGTCTGGAAAAAAAGTACCCAGGCCGTTTTCGGTTCATCATGCACGGCAGTGGGGATATTGATGCTGTTGTAGATCGAATGATCGATCACTATGGTTTGAGCGGGGTCGTTGATCGGCGTTCTATCGACGTTCCCGTCTCCAAGACGTACGAGGATGCTGATATTCTAGTGATCTCCTCCGTGAACGAGGGAATTACGCTTACTACGTTTGAGGCTGTTTCTTCGGGCGTTCCTGTTCTCTCTACAGATGTGGGTTCCCAAAAAACGGTCATTCCCGCAGAGGCCTTGCTTGGGTCGAGCACGAGATCTTTCCAGAAGAAAGCGATGGATCTTGCGGTTAAGATGGATGAAGACGAGGGGTTCAGGCAAGCGATTTGGGGGAGCGAGAAAAAACTGATCGAGGATTTTTCTCAACTCGAGACGGCCGATAGCCTGTTCACTCGCATGATCAACGAATGGAAGTAGCTCTGATGGATAAACCAACGGTTGCGGCTGTTGTTGTCACTTACAATAGGCTCGAAAAGTTGAAGACGGTTTTGAGTTCCCTTGAAGCCCAGTCATGCCCTTTGACGCATGTTGTCTTGGTCAATAATGCGTCAAGCGATGGTACGAAGGAGTATCTCGAAACATATATTTCGGAGCATCACTGGGAGTGTGGCGCTCATCTTGATTTACTGAATCTGCCCGAGAACATTGGCGGTGCAGGTGGTTTTTCGGCGGGCATGAAAAGGGCTTACGATCTCGGGGCAGACTATGTTTGGGTTTCGGACGATGATGGCTACCCCGAACCGAACGCGCTCGAATCTTTGATCAACGGGTACGCCGCAGCTGTTGATGAAATGGGGCTCGACGTTCCGTTCGCTTGCTCTGTTGTTAAATTTACTGATGGTTCGATTTGTGAGATGAATAATCCCGTTACGGCTTGGGACTGGGGCAGGCTTTTGGTTAAGGGTCAGAATTCTGTTCTTGTGACTTCTTGTTCGTTTGTGTCAGTCCTTGTTCCTAGGTGGGCTTTGGAGGATTTCGGTTTACCGTACAAAGAGTACTTCATCTGGTTTGACGACGCCGAGTACACACGCCGTTTATCGAAGGGATGCCCTGGGATTCAGGTTCTCGATAGTGTGGTTGTTCACGATATGGGCGAGAACAGAGGTGTCAACTTTGGTCAGATCAATGAGGCAAATGCCTGGAAGTTTGCGTATGGTATTCGCAACGAGGCTTCCTTTAGGCTTCATCACGAAGGAAGAGCTAGCTATTTAATGTTTTGCAGGACGGTGTGCCTCCAGATGAAGGAAGGTGGCGTTTCTCCCAAGCTTCAGCAGAAAATGAAAGCTAAACTAAAGGAAGCGATTAAGTTTAACCCTAAACCTGAGTATCCTCAGGTTTAGATTCTCGTAAGATGATGGTTTCACCTTGTTAGGATAGGGCCATTGGACGGCGACGGTTCTTGAAAAGTCGCAACGGAAAAGGGCCCGACGGGCCCTTTTCCGTTTACGGGCGCAAGCTTGCGCGGGATATTGTCGGTGACGCATGAAAGGGGAAGAAAATGATCGACAAATCGGCATTCCATTCGTTGAGCTATGGCATGTACGTCATTGGGGCTTGCCACGAAGGCGCGAGCTTCGGCTGCGTGGCGAATACGTTCGTTCAGGTAACTTCTTCGCCGTTCCAAGTGAGCGTCGCCCTCAACAAGGACAACGCTACGACATCTGCCATTCGCGCTGCGAGGCGTTTCACCGCGTCGTGCTTGTCCGAGGACGCCTCGATGGAGCTTATCGGCACCTTTGGATTCCACACCTCAACCGAGTTCGACAAGTTCGCGCGTCACGCAAGCGCCTGTGATGCTGCGGGTATGCCCGTCCTCGCCGAGAGCTGCTGCGCTTGGTTTTCGGCGAAGGTGGTGCAAGAAGTTAATTTAGGCACGCATATCCTGTTTGTGGGCGCTGTGGAAGAGGCTAAGCGCGTGGAGGGCGCTGCTGCGCCTATGACCTACGCTTATTATCATCAGGTTAAAGGCGGCAAGACGCCGCCGAAGGCATCGAGCTATCTAGGCGAAGAAGAGCTCCCGGAGACCGACGGCCCTGGTTCCTCGGTCGTGAAGGCATCCACGGACCCCGGCGCCTCTAAGATTGCCTGGCGTTGCACTGTTTGCGGGCACATTGAATACGCTGAAGAATTGCCTGCTGATTACACGTGCCCGGTATGCGGTGTTGGCAGGGAGCTGTTCGAGCGCATTGAGTTGTAGCTGCTGGATACACGAAGGCCGTCGACGGGGCGTTTGGTTGCCTTGTCGACGGCCTTTTGGTTTGCGGAGGCGGATTCGCTTATTCGGCAGTGTGCCAGCCGAAGGGCGCCATGTCGATGTCGTCCTCGGTGCGAGTGCGAGCGGGTGCGTCGTCATCAATCGCGCCGATGGCGAGCATGGCAAGAAGCTCCCATTCGTTGGAGATGCCAAGCACGTTGCGAACGTAATCGCTGGAAGCTTGGTCGTTCTCGGTAACGCGGCCGCGGCCTTGAATCCAGCAGCTTCCAAGATCCAATTCGTTTGCCATGAGGTGCATGTTGGTCATGACCACCGAGCAGTCTTCGATCCATGTATCTGCGATTTCAGGGTTCCCGAACACGGCAATCACGGCAGTGGTGGTGTCGAAGATTCCTTGGCGCGGCGTGCGTGCTGCCGAGAGCTTCTTGATGGTCTCGGCGTCGTCAACTGCCACCAGCTTCCAAGGCTTCTTGTTGCGCCCGACAGGGCCGGTGAGTCCAGCTCGTGCGATTTCCTCAATCTGAGTGCGTGGGATTTTCTCGCCGGTGAATTTGCGGGTGCTGTGGCGAGCTAACAGGGTATCCATGAGCGTCATGATGATTCCTTTTCTGCGGTGTGATTAAAAGAAAAGCCTGCTCAGACGTAGATTCTCGTCTGAGCAGGCTTGAACGTGTGGTGGAGGCGCGGAGAATCGAACTCCGGTCCATACTAGACCCTCGGTCAGGCTCTACAAGCTTATTCGGCGATCAGATTTAGGAAAGCGCGGCTCGTCGACGTGCGTTGCTTTCCGAGTCGGTTCGATCTTAGCCAAGGCCATACCGGCTACGTGCCTTGGAGCATTTCCCTAAAATGACACCGCACCCGAAACGGGAAAGATCTCGGGATTGGCGCGCGCTAGTAAATTAAGCAGCGAGAGCGTAGGAACGCTCGAAAGAAGTATTCTTGCCAATTAAACTTGACGTTACCCCTGTTTAACGTGGAAAGGAGACCACGACCTGCTCCTCACTTCAGACCTACCATGTCGAAACCAGTCGCCCCCGTTGGTTGCAGCCAAGCTGCTAAAGGGGAGAAGGCCCCACCTTTTCAAAGATCGAGCGGATGTCTTGTGCTGATAAGGTCGTTGCCGACCGTGTTTACTGCGGTCATTCGCTAGAGAAATAATTATACGCGCTTGTCCTGCGGCGGGCAAGTTGCTATCTAGGTGGGTCGACCACATGTTGTTGTTCAGTCGTGTGCTTGGCGGCATCGGGGCAGCCGCCCCTGCGCGCGGTCTTGCCTATCTGATAATGAAGTGCGTTTACCTAAAGAACGTTTCTTTTATCAGGGACGATGTTACAATCGCTTGCGAAAAGACGAGCCGGTTCCTGTACAAATTCGAATGGGATGAGAATTAACGTGAGCAAGTCGCGCGGCAAGCATGCAAAGGGCAATACTTCAAAACCCAAGAAGGGCAAAGATCTCAAAACTGCAGCCGACCAAGTCGCCGCAGTGCCTTCGGACGCTCAGGGCGCCGTCGATGCGGCAACAGGGGACGAGCCTGTCGTTGCGGATGTCCCTAAGGTCGAATCTACCACGGAAAACATTGCTGCAGATGACGCGACCCGCGCATTGTCGCCTGCGGAAAAAGCCGCGGCTCGTGAGTCGGTCGTTGACGGTTCGGGCGCATACGAAACCGAGGCGTACGATCGGGGCGCCTACGGAGACGCTTCCCCAGTTGCCTTTGCGGACGAAAAGGCTAAGAAGAAGGTTGATCGCAAGAAGGTCAAGAAGGTTCTGGGCATCGTTTGCGGTTCGATCGCGGGCCTGCTTGTGGCAGCCTACCTCGCCGGCATTGCTATTTTCTCGAACTGGTTTTTCCCAGGCACTTCGATTGGCGCCATCGATGCGTCTATGAGATCCTCCGCCGAAGTTGCCGCTCAGCTCGATGAAGCGGTGAGCGATTACCAGCTTACCGTCTCGGGTGATGGATTCAACTACACCATCGACACCGCTCGCGCAGGCGTCAAGATCGACTCTGCGGAGATCGTTAAGAAGATGCACGAGGCACTGCCCGCGTGGCAGTGGCCCTACTTGCTTTCCCAGAGCGATCACGCCCTTACCGACTTGTTCGTGGCCAATTACTCTGGTGGTTCCACGCTTGAAGCCGACCTCAAAGAAAAGGTTGAGGAGTTCAATAAGACGGCCACGCAGCCTCAGAACGCGACTATTGCTTATGACGAGATTAAAAAGCAGTTCGCAGTGAAGGTCGAAGTTCCTGGCACGGCGCTTGACACTGCCGCGGTGGTGAAGGCCGCTGATGTCGCCATCCTGTCCTTCCAACCCTCTGTGACGTTGGGGGTCAACGAGCTGAAGAAGGCTGACATTCTGTCTACGGATGCTCGTTTGAAGACCGCCGCAGATACGGCGACGCGCATGTGCGGCCTGACGGTCAAGCTCGTCATGGCTGGAAACGATGCCGGGTCGATCGGTCCCGATCAGATTTCCCAGTGGATCAAACTGGAAGACGACTTCAGCGTCTCGCTTGATGGTGGTCAGCTTGATGCGTATATCGCCGAGCTGCAGGGCAAGCTTGACACCGTTGGCTCCGAGCGCACGTACACACGCCCCGATGGCAAGGTCATCACGGTTTCCGGCGGCGTTTACGGTTGGGAAGTCGATGGCGAAGCGCTGCATTCCTCGATAACCGAGGCGGTGAAAAGCGGCGTTTCCCAGACGGTCGACATCCCCTGCGTTTCCGAGGGCGAGGTATACAACGGAGCCGGCGAGAAGGACTGGGGTAACCGCTACATCGACATCGACTTGGCTGAACAGCACGTTCGCATGTACAACGAGAGCGGCGACCTGATTTGGGAATCCGATTGCATTTCCGGCAAGCCTGACGGGGTGCACGACACGTCCGTCGGCGTTTTCTCGATGAATGCCAAGGCCAGCCCCTCGAAGCTTGTTGGCTACGAGAACGGCAAGAAGATCTACGAGTCGCAGGTGCGCTATTGGATGCCCTTCGTCGGTAACGCCATCGGCCTTCATGACGCCGATTGGCAGCCGGGCTTCGGCGGCAACATGTATGCAATCGGCTATGGTAGCCATGGTTGCGTGAACTTGCCAGTAGGCGCAGCAGCCGAGTTGTATGGTCTTACCCAGGAAGGCGACGTCGTCGTTTCTCACTGGTAGCGAATCGCGAGCGCCCATCCGCCCGTCGTTAAGGTCGTGGTCGGTGCGATCCTCTTAACTCTTGGTGTTGCAAACAGCGATGCAATTGAAGAGCCGCATGGCCCCACGATCTTGGGCTATGCGGCTCGACTTATTGTCAGATAGATTAGTTAGCGGAATTGGCTAGATTGCGGTGAGGTCGGCGAACGTCAGATCGATCAGCTTCGCCAAGTCGTTGGGAGGCATCTCGATTTGGTGCCCAACGCGTCCCGCCGAGAAGCAGATGGTGTCGTACAGGGCAGCGGTTTCGTCAATGGCGGTGGGGAACGCCTTTTTCATGCCCAGCGGAGAGCAGCCCCCGTGAACGTATCCAGTAAGGGGCAACAGCTCTTTCGCCTTGATCATCGCGACGGATTTCTCGCCAACCACAGTCGCTGCTTTCTTCAGGTCAAGCCCGCAGGCAACGGGGATCATGAACACGTAGTGCTCTCCCGATTTTCCTTGAGTGACGAGCGTCTTGAACACCCGATCGGGGTCTTCGCCTAAGATTTCTGCTAGCTGGGTTCCTGTGAACGAGAAGCCGTCTTCTACGTCGATACCGTGGTAAGAGGCGGCAAAACCAGCTGCTTCCACCTCTCGCTGCGCGTTGGTTTTGTGCTGCTGTTGTTTCGCCATGTTTAGCCTCGATGCCTGATCGTTTCTTGCTTTACCTGCTGGCGGATTCCAGCTTCGCGCGAAGCTCGCGAAGGGCGTTGCCGCGATGCGAGACCTCGTTCTTGCGAGCTTGCGGAACCTCTGCCAGCGTGAATTCGCCTTCGAACACGTCGGGCCAGAACAAGGGGTCGTAGCCGAAGCCGTTCTCACCCTGCGCCTTATGGCCGATGCGTCCTTCAACGATGCCATAAGCGGTGGTTTCAGTGCCGTCTTCGTCGATGAAGACGATGGAGCTGGCGAAGTGCGCGGTGCGCTTATCGTCGGTGACGCCTGAAAGGGCGGACAGCAACTTGGCGTTGTTCGCGCTATCGTCGGCATCTTTGCCGTCGGTGCTGGCGTAGCGAGCGGAATGAACGCCCGGTGCGCCATCGAGGGCGTCTACTACCAGGCCGGAGTCGTCTGCAAGCGCAGCAACGGGCTTGCCCGTGGCGGCTTGGGCGGCGTTGCGGGCGGCTTGGGCCTTGATGCGCGCGTTGCCTTCGAACGACTCTGCGGTTTCCTCGGGATCGGATTCGATGCCCATCTCGCGAAGCGTTTTGAATTCCCAGCCGGGGAAGTCGAGCGCGGTTTTGATCTCGGAAACCTTATGGGCGTTGTTGGTTGCCAGGACGACGGTTTTCACAGAAGACATGCTGTGCTCCTTTGATAAACAAAAAGGCCAGCTCTGCGGCTGGCCATAAGTTTCAATGGAGCGGGTGACGGGAATCGAACCCGCGTTATCAGCTTGGAAGGCTGAAGTTCTACCATTGAACCACACCCGCATTCGTCAAAGTGGTCGGGATGACAGGATTCGAACCTGCGACATCCTGCTCCCAAAGCAGGCGCGCTACCAAACTGCGCCACATCCCGACGTCCAGACAAGACATGCATTATATCAGAAGGTGACTTACTGAGAAAGGGGATTTTTGACGAAGACGCGCCCGCTGGAAGCCGTTAGCTCATTTTGGTTTTGCGCATTGCGTATGAGTGGCGGCGAATTGCGTTATGATTACGCAGTGCGCATCGTCTGCGGCGCAAGCCGCCTCGTGCGACATTCGTCTTTCGCGCGCCCATGGCTCAATGGATAGAGCAACGGACTTCTAATCCGTAGGTTGTAGGTTCGAGTCCTACTGGGCGCGCCATCTTCTTGCCACGGCTTTTATGCCCGCTCCCCGAACGTGAATTCGACGTGCTCCGCCACCAAACTTACTGTCCGTGACGGCAAAGGCGCTATAATTATTGTTTCATTGTCGTCGAAAGGATGGGCATCATGGCAGACAGCCTGAAAGGCCGCGATTTTCTGAAGCTTCTTGATTACTCCAGCGCCGAGATCGAGCATCTTCTCGATGTCGCTGCGAAACTAAAGGCCATGAAGAAAGCCGGTGTGCCTCATCGTTTCTGCGAAGGCAAGAACATCGTTTTGCTGTTCGAGAAGACGTCCACTCGCACGCGTTGCTCGTTCGAGGTTGGCGCTTACGATCTGGGCATGAACGTCACGTATCTCGATTCTGCCGGTTCGCAGGTTTCCAAGAAGGAATCCATTGCCGACTCCGCACGCGTGCTTTCTCGCTTCTATGACGGCATCGAATACCGCGGTTTCGGCCAAGCGGTTGTGCAGGAGATCGCCGATTTCGCCGATTGCCCCGTTTGGAACGGCCTTACCGACGAATGGCATCCCACCCAGATGATCGCCGACATGCTTACCATGCGCGAGATTTACGGTAACGACTTGCGCGGTCGCACGCTTGTATTCATGGGCGACGCGCGCAACAACGTTGCCAATTCGCTCATGGTCGTTTGCGCCAAGCTGGGCGTGAATTACGTTGCTTGCGGTCCGGTTGAAAACCAGCCCGACGCCGCCCTTGTTGAGACATGCAGGGAAATCGCCCAGCAGAATGGTTCCACCATCCTGTGCACGGCGGATGTCGCCGAGGGTTGCCGCGATGCCGATATCCTGTATACCGACGTTTGGGTTTCTATGGGCGAACCCGACGAGGTGTGGGATGCGCGCATCAAGCTCCTGTCTCCCTATCAGATCAACGAGCAGGCGTTCTCATACGCCAAACCCGATGCGAAGCTCATGCATTGCCTTCCCGCGTACCACGATACCAAAACCGCGGTAGGGAAGAAGATCGCCGACAAGTTCGGCATCACCGAGATGGAGGTCACCGACGAGGTGTTTGAGGGCCCGCGTTCGGTGGTGTTCGACGAGGCGGAGAACCGCATGCACGCCATCAAGGCCATCATGTACGCTACGCTCTCTGATGAGCCCCTTCCCGAGATTTAACCCGTTAAACGTTTTCGTAATCATTCGAGTCCAAGAAAGAAAGACTATGCAGATCCGCGAACAGTTAGAGAACATCGTCAACGAGGCAGTAACCGCGGCCATCGCCGACGGCTCGCTTGACATGCCCGAGGCCCCGGCGGCTGCGCTCGAGCGCCCGCGCGACGCAGCGAACGGCGATTGGGCTTCCACGGTTGCCATGCGTTCGGCGAAGCTTGCCCATAAGGGCCCGCGCGATATCGCCCAAACGCTCGTCGACCATCTTCCCGAGAACGACGTCATCGCTTCCGCCGAAATCGCCGGTCCCGGCTTCATCAACTTCCGCCTTTCTGCATCAGTGTTGCAAGGTGTTGTCTTCGCTGTTCGCCAGCAGGGTTTCGATTATGGTCGTGGTCAGGCCAAGCCCGGTCGCATCAACCTTGAATACGTTTCGGCGAACCCCACCGGCCCCATGCATGTGGGTCATGGTCGTTGGGCTGCTTTGGGTGACGCCATGGCTCGCGTCATGCGTCATGCCGGCAACGACGTGTACGAGGAGTTCTACGTCAACGATCACGGTGTTCAGCTTGACGTGTTCGCGAACAGCGTGAACGTTCGCTACCTTCAGGCTCTTGGCCAGGACATCGAGATACCCGAGAAGTGCTACGGCGGCGGCTACGTTTCCGACATCGCTCAGGACATCATCGCCTCCGATGGCGACAAGTGGCTTTCTGTTCCCGAAGACGAGCGCGTCCTCGCTTTCCGCGAGCTTGCTTACAAGAAGATGCTTGCTCTGACGCAGGAAACTCTTGCGGGCTTCGGCAATCATTTTGACATGTTCTTCTCGGAACGCTCTCTTTACGTTCCCGACGAGGACGGCAAGAGCGCTGTCGATCGCGCGCTCGACCTGATGCGCGAGAAGGGCTGCATCTACGAGAAGGACGATGCAACTTGGTTCCGCTCCACCGATTTCGGCGACACAAAGGACCGCGTTCTTATCAAGGCGAACGGCGAGTTCACGTACTTCTTTAGCGACATCGCTTACCACTACAACAAACTTAGCCGTGGTTTCGACCACCTCATCGATATTTGGGGCGCCGATCATCATGGTTACATCGCGCGTTGCGAGGCCATGCTTACGGCTGGCGGCCACGAGGGCGCTCTTGAAGTCGTTCTTGGCCAGCTGGTCAACCTTTTGCGCAATGGCGAGCCTGTTCGCATGTCGAAGCGTACCGGCGAGATGATCACCTTTGCCGAGCTTATCGAGGAGGTCGGCCCCGACGCTACGCGTTATCTCATGTTGTCGCGCTCGAGCGACCAGCCTATCGATTTCGACATCGAGATTGCCAAGAAGCAGGACTCCACGAATCCTGTTTACTACGTTCAGTATGCCCATGCTCGCATTTGCTCGATTCTGCGCAAGGCCGCGGGCATCGAGCTTGCCGACACGCCCGCCGAAGAGCTTGCGGCCGCAGCGGTTCCCGTTGATGTCGACTTGAGCGTTCTCACGCATCCTGCTGAGCTTGCCCTTATGCGTAAGATGGATGACTTTGCTGAGCTTATCGAGCTTGCTGCTCGTGACCGCGCTCCGTTCCGCTTGACTCATTACGCCGAAGAGCTTGCGGCTGCGTTCCATCACTTCTATACCGAGTGCCGTATTATGGGCGAAGACGCTGCGGTTCAGAATGCACGACTTGCGCTGGCGGACAGCGTCCGTATCGTGCTGGCTCTTACGCTTAGCTTGCTTGGCGTTTCGGCTCCGGTGTACATGCAGCCTCGCGAGGAATCTCAGGTGGAAACCGCTTAGTTCCTCGTTGTCGCTTTCGCTTGTGAATAAGCAGCGCCCTGATGGATTGCCGTCAGGGCGCTGCTTGCGTTTGCGAGGGATTGCGACGATTGCTGAGGCACGTCGCGGCTTGTTGTGGCTGAATCGGTCTGGCTATCAACCGGACTCTTTTGCCGCGTACACAGGCCCTGATGGGACGCTGCGGCCCTTTAGAAGTAGTCTTCTAGATCCAGTTCCATCATGTGGACGTTGCGGCGCATGTGCTGCGCTGCGGCACGGGAGAGGCGGCCTTCGTCGTAAGCAAGCTGAATCTGCTCGAGCTCAAGGTGCAGGGCGGGGCGCAGCACATCTTCGGCGCGGTCTTCGAGGCTGGTGATGTCGGTGATCGAAGGGCTTTTCGCCTGCAGCGCCGCAATCGCGCGTTGGTATTCGATGATCAGGCGGCTGAACGACTCAGAGGCGTAATCGGAGTCGGCCATCTCTTTCTGCATGCGCTCGATGCCGTACTTCAGAGCGTCGATTTGCAGCTCGCGCCTGACACGCCCGCTGTCTTCTCCTCCTTCTTGCAAGGGAATCTTTTCGCGAAGGGTGTGGAATACCGCCCTAAGCGAGCCGATCACGCGACGCGCTCGGCGATTCAAGCTTGCTTTGCGTACCTTCTCTTGGCGGAGCATCGATTCGCCGCGTGCAAGAATATTCATGACTTGATAGCCTTCGACGGGCGGGACTGTTCCGGCATCGATGCGGTCCCACACGTATTCCTGCTCCCACTGAAGGACGAGGATGCGCACGTCGGTATCAGACTCTTCTTCAAGGTAGTCGTTGTCGTTTTGCAGGCGCGTGATGCGGTCATTGTATTGACGGATAACCTCCGTCACGCCAGCGCGGTTGCCGGGTGTGATATGCGCACTGAGGTCTTCGACGACGGCGCGCAGGATCTCGATACTGGTTTCGGCGTCTTGTTTTTGGCTTTCCGACTTCTTCTCGACGCGCGGGGCAAGTAACGGAACTACGTAGGTTGCCAGTAATAGCGAAACGACGATAACGCCGCTGGCAAGGAAGATGAGCAGGTCGCGATCGGGGAATCGCACCATACCGCCGCCAGTGGTCACCCATGTGGGGATGGTGAACATGATTGCCAAGGTGATGGTTCCCTTGGCGCCGGAAAGCGTGGTGATAAGGGCAGATCGCATTTGCTCTTTGAACGGCCTTGTGCGTCCCTTGCGCTTGTCGACCAGCTTCTCGGAGACGATGGACCAGATAAGGCGCGTTCCGTGCATGATCAGCACGATGACGATGATGTAGATGACAAGGTCGAATGATGAGATGCCGTCGTCGCTCCAGGTGTTGCCTATTGCGTTGGGCAGCTGTGTGCCCAGAAGAACGAACACGACGCCATTCAACGCGAAGGCGAAGACCTCCCAGAAGCTTGAGGACACGATGCTCAAGCGCGAAGCGTGGGGTCCGAGGTGCTGCTTGCTCAGCGACATGACGATGCCGCACGTGACAACGACGATGACACCGCTGACGTGAAGGATGCCGCCCAGCATGTAAACGATGAAGGGCGTGAACACCTCGAGGGTCACGTGGAAGGTGATGCTCTCCAGACCGAGGTCGCTGATCTTGTGGATGAGCCAGTTGATGAACAGGCCAAGTGCCAAGCCCAAGAGCAATCCTCCGATGAACTCGATAGCGAAGTCTTCGACGGCGCGGAGAAGCGAGAAGGCTCCGGTTGTCGCGGCGGCGATGGCGAACTGGAATGAGACGATGCCGGAAGCGTCGTTGAGGAGGGACTCGCCTTGTAGGATGGCTTGCTGCCGAGAGGGGATTTGTGCTTCTTTAGACACAGAGGCCACGGCAACGGCGTCGGTGGGTCCAAGGGCGGCGCCCAACGCGAAAGCTGCAGCAAGCGAGATCGAGGGGATCATGAGGTGCACGGCGAAACCCACGGCAAGTGTGATGACCACGACAAGGCCGATGGCGTATGAGAGGAACGTTTTCTTGTAGTGCCAAAGAGCGGTCTTGTCGGAATTGACGGCCTCATGGAACAGTAGCGGCGCGATGAAGACGACCAGGAACAGATCGGCGCTGAGTCCGATCTGAATACGGTTTCCCGCAAGGATGGCGATAACGACGCCCATGGCGATCTGGGCGAGAGGGACTGATACCTTGGGGATGATCTGCTCGACTACCGACGAGACCAGAACAGCTGACATTAGCAAAAGGATAAGTTGGAATGTGGCCATAGACCGAGCCGCCTTTCGGGGTGTGGGATTGACCTTTGATTATACGCGACGCACATTGCGGGTTTGAGAAGACCATTGCATTGTCGCAGCTTGGTTACTTGGCTGATTCACCTTCAATATGCCTTATGCGCTGAATGGCGCAATCTATTTGCATGTTGGTTTGTGTGCGTTTTGGGGAAGGGAGGCGCTTTGAAAAAAAACCTTGCATTTTCTTCGGTACGTCCGTATTATCTATCCTTGCGCACACGGTGGGTGTCGCCCAGTTGGCTAGGGCGCCAGATTGTGGCTCTGGAGGTCGAGGGTTCGAGCCCCTTCACCCACCCCAGCGCGCTTATACGAAATACACGGACTGTTAGCTTAGTTGGTAGAGCAGGGGACTCTTAATCCCAAGGTCCGGGGTTCGAGTCCCCGACAGTCCACCATTTCGTTCGCGCAGCGCATACATACATAGTTTCACGGACTGTTAGCTTAGTTGGTAGAGCAGGGGACTCTTAATCCCAAGGTCCGGGGTTCGAGTCCCCGACAGTCCACCATTTGAATCCAAAGCCCCGCAAGGGGCTTTTTCGTTTTTTCATTCCCGCAATCGCCGAAAAGGCGGCCAGGTAGAGGCTTGGGGTTGGCTTATAGGACGATTGCCCCAGCAAATTGCCGTGGTCTATCTAAGCGGGGCCGTTCCTAAAACGGGGTGGCAAGATCAAGCCGATTTTTAGCAAGCCTTTTGCGCACGCTTTTCTTTGGCGTGGTCGATGAATGAGGGAACCTGCGCAAGCATCACGGCGATGAACACCAAAGCACAGCCGAACAGCTCGATGCCGCCCAAGCGCTCGCCAAGGATGAGCCAGCCGCCAATGCCTGCAAAAACCGACTCTAGGCTCATGAGAATCGAGGCGACCGTCGGGTCGGTGGTTTTCTGCGCAACGATCTGGAGCGTGTAGGCAACGCCGTCAGAGAGGATTCCTGCGTAAAGGATCGGGATCGCCGCAGCGATGATCATCGCGAGGGTAGGATGCTCGAAGACAAGGGCCATGACCAACGAAACGCCACCGGAGACGATGAGCTGCACGCGGGATAGGCGCACGCCGTCAACGTTGGTGAACCGATCGATGACGATGATGTGCGCTGCGTATCCCACGGCGCACATCAGAACCAGAACATCGCCTACGTAAAGATCGCCGAACCCGTTGGGTACGCAAAGGAAATACATGCCGATGACGGCTACGCCAACCGAGCAGAACACCAAGGGGTGGGGTTTCTTGCCGACGAATACGGTGAAAAGGGCGACCATGATCATGTACGTGGCGGTGATGAAGCCCGATCTGCCCGAGGCTCCCGCGTCGGCGGGATAGGACGAGATACCGCATTGCTGGAGAAAAGACGAAGCGCACAAAACCAAGCCGCATGCGGTTCCGCCAATGATCAGGAGGCGTTTTGTGTAACGGCCATTGAGGACGGAGCTGTTGGATTCCGACACCCTGTCAAAGGATTCATCGGTTTTGCTGCGTACGGCGTCGCAAGGCGCGATGTCGCTGCCGCTTTTCTTTCTAAAAGCGATGACGAAGGTCAGGAAGAGCGCGCCTACGAAGTTTCTTGAAGCGTTGAAAGTGAACGGCTGGATATCGCCTGAGGCGCTTGTCTGGGCAACGAAGGCGAAGCCCCAAAGCGCTGCGGTTGCAAGGAGCATAAGGGGGCCTTTGAGCTTGTTCATTGACTATCCTTGATGTTTGATTGAGGTGATTTTTACGCCGCACATCGCTTTTGGCTTGATGCCTGACCGTCAAAGCTTCAACTAATTAGTGAGTGGGGCGTGTTTGAAGGCACGCAGATTTTAGCAAAACCCGCATTGCGTTGATTGGTTGTGTACTAAGATACACGAAGCGAAGGTAACCAACTCCTCGTGAAAGGATCGCAATGTCTCGAGTGGTGCAAGGCGACAAGCTCGCCGACTTCACATATCAAACCGCATACGAACAGAATCTGAAAATCTCAGACACGGTGAAGCGTGTTGAGGGGAAAACCGCCATCGTTTTCCTGCGCTACTTCGGATGCGTGCTATGCCAGTACAACATGCGCGAGTTCATTGTGAATCACAGCGTCATTTCGAAGACCGGCGGCCAGCTTATCGTGGTTCTGCAGTCTGATCCCGCTATCGTTCGCGAGCAGACCGAGGGCAAAGATCTGCCATACGACATTATCTGCGACAAAGATCAGGAGCTTTACAAGCTCTTCGAGATCGGCTCGGCTGCCTCCAAGATGGATCTCTTCGACGACGAGGGCCGTGCTTTTATCGAAAAGCTTAAGGCCGAGGGTTTCACTCATGGCGCTTACGAGGGTAACGAGCAGCAGCTCCCCGCGCTGTTCATCGTCGACAACGATCTCAACGTCGAGTACGCGCATTACGCCACGCTGGCAACCGATATGCCCGACTCTCACGAGATCGCCGCGATGATGTAATCCTTCGCTCTTTTGATCTTTTAGGGTCGATCGGAAATCGCGAAAACATTAATTCATGTGGCCGCCGATCAATGTCGGCGGCCTTTTCGTGTCTGTTGCAGGTTCCCTAAGTGCTTTCGGCGCAAGCTTGATGTAAGGACTCGCCCAATAAGAAACCCCCGTCTCATCGGAGAAACAGGGGTTTCGTTGTGCTTGCTGTGCACGCAACGAGCGTTATATGTTGCGTGCGGGGCTATTCGCGGTGTGCGTGAGCCTCGTCGGTATGGGGTGCGACAAGCGGGGTGTTGTCCTTGCCCATGACGAAGTCGGTACGACCGGCGCGGATCCACTCGCGATACTCTGCGGTAGCGGTGAACAGAACGTCGGAGGACGAGTTCAGAGCGGTCTCGCAGGAGTCCTGGATAACGCCGATGATGAAACCGATGGCAACAACCTGAATGGCGATGTCGTTGGGGATGCCGAACAGCGAGCAAGCAAGCGGGATCAGCAGGAGCGAGCCGCCGGCGACACCGGAAGCGCCGCATGCGCTGACGGATGCAAGCACCGACAGGATGACGGCGGTGGGGGCGTCGATGCTGATGCCCAGGGTGTAAGCCGCGCACATTGCCATGACGGTGATGGTGACGGCAGCGCCTGCCATGTTGATGGTGGCGCCCAGCGGGATGGACACGCTGTAAGAGTCCTTGTTCAGGCCGAGCTTCTCGCAGAGCTCCATGTTAACGGGGATGTTAGCGGCAGAGCTGCGGGTGAAGAACGCGAACAGGCCGGAATCCTTCAGGCAACGGAAGATCAGCGGGAATGGGTTCTTGCGGGTAACCACGAAGACCATGAGGGGGTTCACGACCAGGGCGATGAAGAACATGCAGGCAACCAGCAGCAGGATGATCTGACCGTACTCGACGAAGATGTCCAGGCCGTTGGTGGAGACGGAGGTGTACACCAAACCGAAGATGCCGAACGGGGCAAGCTGGATGATCCAGCCGACGACGGTGGAAACGGCAGTCGAGATGTCGTTGAACACGTCGTTGGCGGCCTGAGAAGCCGACCGCATGGCAAGACCCAGAACGACAGCCCAAACAAGGATGCCGATGTAGTTGGCCTTGACCAAGGCCTCAACGGGGTTGGAGACCGCATTCATCAGAAGCGTGGTCAGAACTTCCCAAACATTCGACGGCGAGGACTGGGAAACGCCCTCGGCGCTGGTGAGCGTGAGCTCAACGGGGAAGATGGTGGTGGCAACCACCGAGACGATGGCAGCGGCGAAGGTGGAGACCAAGTACAGGATGATGATGGTCTTCATGTTGGTCTTGCCCTGGGCGCTGGCAAGGGCACTCAGAACCAGGAAGAAGACCAAAATGGGGGCAACGCCCTTAAGTGCGCCGACGAAGAGGTTGCCCAAAAGGGTGATGGCCTCGATGCCAGCAGGGCCGACGGCGCCGATGATAGCGCCGAGGATCAGGCCGACCAGAATGCGCTTGATCAGGCTGACGCTCGTCCATGCGCGTGCAATCTGTTTCACGATGTTCCTTTCTATGGGTACTTGCTGCATCTATCTAACAGACTTGCTGTCGAGAGCCTGTTGCAAAGCATCGGTTTCGCCCTGGGGCTGCCAGATAGATGCAGAATTGCATAGTCACGCATAATAGCAAAGTCAAGGTGCTTCACCGCGCTAAAGCGGATTGTTTGCATCTTCTTAACGGATAAGCGGTTGATTCTGCTATGATGGCTCCCATGCGGGCGTGGCGGAATTGGCAGACGCACCAGATTTAGGTTCTGGCGGGTAACCCCCGTGAAGGTTCAAGTCCTTTCGCCCGCACCATCCTTTTCCAGTGCCCCCGATGACATATAATCGGTTGCAGGCCGCATGCCGTAACACTGCTCTAAACAAGGTATAAACGCGAAAGGTTCGTCGTGGCAGCAATTCCGCTTAACATCGCGCAGGAGCGCGAGCTTCATCGTCTACTGGAATACGAACGCAGGAATTGCAGCGCAGGCAACGAGCTGGTGTACCATTGCGCATTCCCGTATCGCCCCGACAACGACCTTCAGGCCGAGCTCATCGATGCAGGCTATCTTGTCGCGAAGGCCGACCGCGCCCATGGAACCATCGTGCGCATCACCTCGGCTGGTTACAGCTATTTCCCCGAGCTCATGCGTGAGGAAGACGAGCAGCGTGATCGTTCCCGTCGAGACGCCCGTCTTATCGGTCTGACCGCGGTCTTCTGCGCGCTCTGCATGGTCGTCGGCGTCATGCTGGGTTACGCCCTTCGTTAACGTTGGGAAATACCGCACGTTTTGAAGCCGCGCCGTCCGTGCGCGGCTTTCTCTTTCGTCGGATTCGTGAAAGCACTTTATTCGGCGAGACTACTGTGACATAATTCGACCTTGGCATTATCGGATGAAGATGTTCGGATCAGTTCGAAAAAACCCGCTTAAGCGGTCTCGTCTCAAAATGCCGAGCATCTAATGTTGTGCCTAAGGCGCGCGCTGTCGGCGTGGCGCCGTGAGGCGGGAAAGACAAACGGAGGAATCAAGTGGAAACTAAAGCAGAGCTTCTTGAGGGCGATCGCGCTAAGGTGACGGTCACCATCGATGCGGCAACCGTCAGCAATCGCATCAAGGCGCAGTACAAAGACTTCGCCGGCCGCTATCGCATCCCCGGTTTTCGTAAGGGCAAGGCTCCGCGCCAGGTCATCGACAACTTCCTGGGCAAGGAAGCCGTTGTCGCAACCGTTACCGATTCGCTTGTGAACGATACCTGCATGCAGGCTTGCGACAAGGCCGGTCTGTATCCGCTGGGTCAGCCGCAGTTCGACGAGGACTTGGGCCTGGTCGAGGACGGCAAGGAATTCACCTATGCATTCGAGGTCGGCATCAAGCCCGCTCTCGAGCTTTCCGGCTATGACAACGTCGAAATCGAGATGCCCTCTGCCGAGGTCACCGAGGATGAGGTCAATGCCGAGATCGATGCCATGCTCACTCATTATTCCGAGTACAGCAACGCTGCAGCCAACAAGAAGTTCGCTGATGGCAACATGGCTGAGATGAAGATCACCGCAACCGACGACAAGGGCGAGAACATCGAGTCCATCACCGCTGACAACCGTCAGTACGCTATGGGTTCCGGCCTGTTCCCGCAGTCCTTCGACGAAGAGCTCAAGGGCATGAAGAAGGGTGAGACCAAGCAGTTCACCATCGACGTTCCCGAAGAGCCCACGGTCATGACCTCCAGCCTGATCGGCAAGACCGAGAAGATCAACTTCGAGGTTGAGATCCTTCAGCTCAAGGTTCGCAAGACCCCCGAGCTCACCGACGAGTTCGCTAAAGAGAAGCTCGGCATGGATTCTGCCGCCGAGGTTCGCGAAGAGCTCACCACGCTGCTCACCAACCAGAAGAACTCCTTCATCCCCCGCTTGAAGGAAGAGCGCGCTCTTACCGCTCTGGCCGAGCGCCTTCAGGGCGAGGCACCTGCAGCCCTCGTCGAGCAGCAGGAGTCCGCACTGCTCCAGAACTTTTTCGGTCAGCTTCAGCAGCAGGGCATCACCTTCGACGTCTACCTGCAGTCTCAGGGCCTCTCTTCGCAGCAGTTCCGCGACGACGTGAAGAAGCAGGCAGCCGACCTCACCAAGCAGGATCTCGCGCTTGATGCTTGGGCCGCACATGCCGGTCTCGAGGCAACCGACGACGACATCATGATCGAGTTCCAGAAGAGCGGCGCTCAGGACCCCGCAGCCTTGAAGAAGGAGTGGGAGGAAAGCGGTCAGCTGTTCCTCGTCCGCCAGGGCATCCTGCGTCAAAAGGCTGCTGTCGACGTGACCGACAACGCTGTCGTCACCGAGGAGAAGCCGAAGGAAGAGAAGGCCAAGAAGGCCAAGAAGGCTTCCAAGAAGGCCGCCGAAGACAAGGCCGAGTAATTCGTCTTCATGCATTGCATGAGCGGGCGTGCCTGACTTCGGGCGCGTCCGCTTTTTTCCATCTGGTAACGTCGCCGTTGCCGATCTTGCGCCCTGTGGCGAAGCGGACAACAATGAATTCGTTGCCTTGTGTTTATCAGCGCGCACGACCTGCGTGAACGTAAGAAAGAGAGGTTGGCATGTCGAATATCAACAATGCGTTGATCCCCTACGTCATCGAGCAGTCGCCCCGTGGCGAGCGCAGCTACGACATCTACTCCCGCCTGCTGAACGATCGCATCATCTTCCTGGGCGAGCAGATCGACGACAACGTCGCCAATTCCGTGGTGGCGCAGCTCCTGCATCTCGAAAGCGCCGATCCCGAGAAAGACATCTCGCTGTACATCAACTCCCCGGGAGGATCGGTTACCGCAGGTCTGGCCATCCTTGACACGATGAACTTCATCAAGCCCGACGTTTCCACCATTTGCATGGGCTGCTGCGCTTCCATGGCTGCCGTGCTTCTGTCCTCTGGCACCAAGGGTAAAAGGCTCTGCCTGCCCAACTCCATGGTTCTTATCCATCAGCCTTCCGGCGGTGCCCAGGGTCAGCAGACCGAGATCCAGATCGTTGCTGACTTCATGTTGAAGACGCGCAAGCGCCTCAACCAGATCCTTGCTGACAACACGGGTCAGAGCCTCGAGGCCATTCAGCGCGACACCGAGCGCGACAACTACATGACGGCTCAGCAGGCGCTTGAATACGGTTTGGTCGACCGCATCGTCGAATCCCGTGCTGCCCTTGCAAACGTGAAGAGCGAATAGGAAAACAACAACGTGAGCGACAACAAAGACGATTTCAAGAACGACGAGATCGCATGCGCTTTCTGCGGGAAGCACCCCGATCAGGTGCATGCCATGATCGCAGGCCCCAACGGCATCTATATTTGCGACGAGTGCATCTCGGTTAGCGCCGAGGCCATGATGCGCGACCTGGGCCTGCATGTGCCTTCGCCCGCGCAGGCGCAGAAGAACGCCGAGCAGATGATTACCATGGAAGGCGAACCCGTCGACGACGGCGTTCCCACTCCCGAGGAGATCCTTGCTCAGCTGCCCACGCCCCATCAGCTGTACGACGAGCTTTCCGAGTACGTTGTCGGGCAGGAAGCCGCTAAGCGCGCGCTTTCGGTTGCCGTGTACAACCATTACAAGCGCATCAGCTTGGGCGAGGACATCGACGACGGCGTCGAACTCGCGAAAAGCAACATCATGCTCATCGGTCCTACGGGTTCGGGCAAGACGTTGCTTGCACAAACGTTGGCGCGCACGCTGCGCGTTCCGTTCGCCATCGCTGATGCAACCACTCTCACCGAGGCAGGCTACGTCGGCGAGGACGTCGAGAACATCCTTCTGAAGCTCATCACCGCGGCCGACTTCGACATCCCGCGTGCCGAGATCGGCATCGTCTACATCGACGAGATCGACAAAATCGCCCGTAAGGCCGAGAACCTGTCCATCACGCGCGATGTCTCCGGCGAGGGCGTTCAGCAGTCGCTGTTGAAGATCGTTGAGGGAACCGAGGCTGCCGTGCCCCCGCAAGGTGGACGCAAGCATCCTCAGCAGGAACTCATCCACATCGACACCACGAACATCCTGTTCATCCTTGGCGGCGCATTCGTCGGCCTGTCCGACATCATCGCCGAGCGCACGGGCAAGAGCATCGTCGGCTTCAACTCCGAGATGCCCGAAAGCATGAAGAAGAGCCAGTCCGAGCTTCTGAAGAAGGTTCTTCCCGAGGATCTGAACAAGTACGGCATGATCCCCGAGTTCGTCGGTCGCATCCCAGTTATCACCTCGCTTGAGCAGCTTACCGAGGAGGACCTGATGAAGATCCTCTCTGAGCCGAAGAACGCCCTGGTCAAGCAGTACACCAAGATGTTCGACTTCGAGAACTCCAAGCTCGTCTTCACGGAAGAGTCCCTTCGCGCCATCGCGCACGAGGCCGTCGAGCACGGCACCGGCGCGCGCGGCTTGCGTTCCATTTGCGAGCGCGTGCTCATGGACGTCATGTACGACCTTCCCGAGCACAAGGGCGAGCCTACTGTCGTTACCGTTTCGGCTAGCGACATCACGGGTGAAACCACGCCCGTCATCGAAAAACAGGCATAGAGACATCGAGCGCAGGAAAGGGCGACCATGTCCGATAACGATCAGCAGAAGAGCAAAGTCGATTACGACTTCGCCGCACACGAAACGCCGCTGTTCCAGGCTTGGAATGACGGCGGCTACTTCCGTCGCAGCCAGGGTAGGGGCGATTTCGCCGATCACCCATTCACTATTGTCATCCCGCCTCCGAATATCACCGGCATGCTGCATATGGGTCATGCTCTGAACGACACCATTCAGGACACCTGCATCCGCCACGCGCGCATGCAGGGTCGTCCCACGCGCTGGATCCTGGGTACCGACCACGCTGGCATCGCTACGCAGACCAAGGTTGATAAGAAGCTCGCTGACGAGGGGATCTCCCGTTACGAGATCGGCCGCGAGGCATTCATTCAAGAGTGCTGGAAGTGGCGCGAGCAGTATGGCAACACCATCGTCAACCAGATCAAGGGCATGGGTTGCTCGTGCGATTACGAGGACGAGCACTTCACCCTCGACCCTGATTACGCCAGTGCCGTTCGTCGCCTGTTCGCCGATTGGTACCATGACGGCATCGTTTATCGCGGCAAGCGCATCGTCAACTGGTGCCCGCATTGCGGTACCGCAATCGCTGACGACGAGGCCGAGTACGTGCCTGAGAAGGGTCATCTGTGGCACCTTCGTTACCCGTTGGTCGAGCCTGTTGATGGCAAGGATTACATCGTCGTTGCCACCACGCGCCCCGAAACCATGCTCGGCGATACCGGCGTTGCGGTTTCCCCGAAGGACCCCGAGGCGTCCAAGTTCGTCGGCGCAAAGGTCAAGCTGCCTATTGTTGGCCGCGAGATCCCTATTTTCAGCGATTTCTACGTCGATGCCGACTTCGGCACCGGCTTCGTGAAGGTCACTCCTTCCCACGACCCCAACGACTGGGCAATGGGCGAGCGTCACGACCTTCCTAAGATCAACGTCTTCGATGCCACGGCGCATGTGGTCGAGGGTTACGGCAAGTTCTCGGGCCTTTCCCGCGACGAGGCACGCGAGGCCATCGTCGCCGAGTTCGAGGAGCTTGGCCTGCTCGATCACGTTGAAGATCACGATCACTCCGTCATGACTTGCTATCGTTGCCACACCAAGCTCGAGCCTTGGGAGTCCGAGCAGTGGTTCGTCTCGGTCGACGGCCTTAAGAAAGAAGCGGCCCGTGTGGTCGAGGATGGCGAGATCCAGTTCCATCCGGCTCGCTGGAAGCAGGTTTACCTTGACTGGTTGGCCAACCTGAAGGATTGGTGCATCTCGCGCCAGCTGTGGTGGGGCCATCGTATTCCCATGTTCTATTGCGATCATTGCGGGTGGCAGGATGCCAGCGTCGAGGACGTGCATGTGTGCCCCGAGTGCGGTCAGGAAGTCCGTCAGGATACCGACGTGCTTGACACCTGGTTCTCTTCGCAGCTTTGGCCGTTTGCCACTATGGGCTGGACTACAGACGGCAACGACGCGCCCGAGCTCAAAGCCGCATACCCCACGCAGGTTCTTTCCACGGCTCGCGACATCATGGGCCTTTGGGTTGCCCGTATGGTGATGTCGTCCATGTACTGCACGGGCAAGATCCCCTTCGAGCATGTCATCATCCATCCTACGGTCATGGGCGCCGACGGCAAGCCCATGAGCAAGTCGCGTGGTAACGGCGTCGATCCGCTTCGTCTTATGAAGGACTACGGTGCCGACGGCATGCGTTTCGGCATGTTGATGCAGGTTACCGGTTCTCAGGATCTCAAGTTCAACGAGGCGAAGCTCGAGAGCAGCCGTAACTTCGCGAACAAGATCCGCAACGCCGCCCGTTTCGTGAACATGCACCTTGACGGTTACACGCCGGGCGCCCCCGAGCCCACCACGCCCGCTGACCAGTGGATCTTCAGCCGTCTTGCCAAGCTGGTCGCGCGTTTGGATTCCTTGTACGAGGACTTCGAGTTCGGCGAGATCACCCGCGAGCTGTACACGTTCTTCTGGAACGAGTTCTGCGACTGGTACATCGAGTTCTCGAAGAGCCGCTTGGATGAGGGTAACGACCCGGCCGATCGCCTTGCTTGCCAGCGCAACCTGATGTTCGTGCTTGGACAGGCAATCCGCCTCTTGCACCCCATCATGCCGTTCGTCACCGAGGAGATCTACCAGGAGCTTCCATTCGATCGCTCCGAGGCCGACTACCTTATCGGCGCCGCGTGGCCCGTTGCCGCCGACCTTGCCAAGTACCAAAACGACGACGCCGAGCGCGCCATCGACATGGTATGTGAGACGGTTACCGCCATCCGTGCGACGCGCGCTCGTTACCGCCTGTCTCCCAAGACTCCGCTTGCGGTTTTGGTCAAGGCCGACGCCGGCGATGCGGACCTGCTTTCCGCTCAAAGCCAGCTTATCGAGGCTATGGCCAACACGGAGTCCTTCGGTGTTGCCGCCGATGCTCAGAAGCCGGAAGCTTCAACCGTGGCTCTTTGCTCGGGCTTCGAGGTGTATATCACCCTTGCGGGCTTGGTCGATTTCGAGGCAGAGCGTGCGCGCTTGACCAAGGAGCTTGCTAAACTCGAAGCCGATTGCGCGAAGCTTGATAAGAAGCTTTCCAATCCGGGCTTCTTGGCGAAGGCCGCTCCCGAGATCATCGAGAAGGACACGGCAAAGCGCGACGATATCGCCGACAAGGCGGCTCGCGTCAAGGAACAGCTTGCCGATCTTGCTTAACTTCGTGCGAAGCCCGCATGCGCTGAAAGGCGTTTGCGGGCTTCGCATTATGTGGTCGCGGTTGGCAATGCGGGTGACAAAGTCATCTTTGCTATAATCAGTAACCGTTTCGAGTCGGGGTCGCTTTGCGCGATCATCGACTATTTGTTTGTTCATCCATTAAAGGAAGACGAGGATCAACATGGGCGATTTGTTGGCTCAGCTGTGGACTCCCGAGCTTCAGGCGGCCCTGACGGCTGTCATTGTCGTTCTGGTCGTCCTGTACATTCTCTCCATTATCTGGACGGCGCGTGACGCGTACATGCGTGGAACGCTGTGGTACGCATGGGCGCTTCTGGCTTTGGTGCCGTTCGTTGGTGTCATCGCGTACTGCTTGCTTCGTCCGCCGCTGATGAAGGTCGATCGTGACGAGCAGGAGCTTGAGATCGCCTTGAAGCAGCGAGAGCTGATGAAGTATGGCGAGTGCGCGAATTGCGGCTACCCCGTCGAGAACGATTACGTTCTTTGCCCGAACTGCCACACTCGTTTGAAGAACCTGTGCCCGACGTGCCATCATGCTCTCGACCCCGAGTGGAGCGTTTGCCCGTATTGCACGACCCCGATTGGCGGAGCGCCCGCTCAGCGTCGTCGTCGCGCCCCTCAGGCTCACGCCGAAGGCGCCCATGGTGCACGCGAGCATGGAAGCGCTAACGATTAATCGTCGTTTACGTTTTGCTTTCGCTGTCTCGATACGTTCGAGCATGCGATACAATGATTGGACATGAAGAGAAAATCGACAGATGATTCAAGGAGGATCAAATGGTCGAGGAAGTAACCGTTCAGAATTTTGACGCTAAGGTCCTGAACTCCGACAAGCCGGTGCTCGTGGACTTCTTTGCAACGTGGTGCGGCCCCTGCAAGATGATGGCCCCCACCATCGATGAGATCGCCGCCGAGAACGAAGGCACCTACGATGTCTACAAGGTCGACATCGATGAGAACCCCGATCTGGTCGAGAAGTACGGCGTCATGGGCGTTCCGACGTTCGTCACCTTCGTTGATGGCAAGGTCAAGAACAAGGCCGTTGGCGCTCAGCCCAAGCAGCAGATCCTGAACCTGTTCTAATCGCAGTTTCATCTGAAGCAATGGAAAGCTCTCCGAAAGGGGAGCTTTCTTCATGTATAGGGGCGCACCCCCTTTGACGGTCGTAGCTAGAGGGAAACAATAAAAAGTGGTTGGGAATTGGATTCTCAGCCACTCTCTTCATTTATGGGACTTGGGTAGATGTTGGGGCTTAACCGCCGTTCTATTCGCGCGTCAGGCCGCGCAGGAGCGTTATTTCCTTTGCATAGCCCGTAAGTTCGTTGGGTGTCTCCAAAATGAATGGCAAATCGCGAAGGCTCGGGTGGTTCACGATGCGCTCGAAAGCGTCGATGCCGATGGCTCCTTCGCCGATGCATTCATGGCGGTCTTTGCGCGAGCCAAGCGGGTTCTTCGAGTCATTAAGGTGGACTGCGCGAAGCTTCTCGATGCCCAGCACGCGATCGAATTCCTCCAATACGCCGTCAAGATCGTTCACGATGTCGTAGCCCGCATCGTGAACATGGCAGGTGTCAAGGCACACGCCCATCTGGTCCGACAGTTCGACGCGGTTCATGATCTCGGCAAGCTCTTGGAAGCTTCGTCCGACCTCGGTGCCCTTGCCGGCCATGGTTTCCAACAAGACCGTTGTGGTTTGCGCGGGGGAGAGAACCTCGTTCAGGAGGTCTGCGATAAGCTCTATCCCGGTTTCGGCGCCTTGCTTGACGTGGCTTCCGGGATGGAAGTTGTAGTAGCTTGAGGGGACCGCCTCCATGCGTTTCAAGTCGTCCTCCATGCACATGCGTGCGAACTCTCGTGTCTCGGGCTTGTTCGAGCAGGGGTTGAGCGTGTAAGGGGCGTGGGCGACCAAGGTGCCGAACCCGTTGTCGGCCATGAGGTTGCGCAGTGCCGCAGCGTCTGCGGGGTCGATTGCCTTCGCGGACCCGCCGCGAGGGTTGCGGGTGAAGAACGCGAAGGTGTCCGCGCCGATTGACAGGGCTGTTTCACCCATGGCCAGAAAGCCCTTTGAGGTTGAAAGATGACAGCCGATGGTGAGCATTGTTTCTCCTTGTCAAGCAGAAACGTCCAGCGCGTGTTGCGTGCTGGACGTTATCGAGGTTTTGCTTGCCCTCCCGTAGGTTGAGGCTATTCGAATGAGTGCGTTGAGTAGACGGGCTTGTCAACCCAAAGCGTAAGGGAGTCGTTCTTGCGCGTGGCGTTCATGTCGATGATGCGCTGGTTGCTTGACCCGCGGAATCGAAGCGTGATGTCCTTCCTCTCTTCCTGAAACGGACCGTCAACCAGAACGTCCACGCAGGAAAGCAAGGCATCGGTGGCGCTTGTGTGCCGGGTGCTTTCCGGGTTGATGATGTCCTCGTACAGATCGCCGGTGTATACCCAGATGCTTTTCTGCGGATGGTGTTCCTTTACGCGGGCAAGGAACGGGGCTAGCGCGTGCTGGTTGGCCGGTTCCATGGGTTCGCCGCCTAAGATGGTGAGCCCATCGATGTAGGCGGGCTCAAGGCTTTTGATGATGCCCTCTTCGACTTCGGGGGTGAATTCCTCGCCGAAGTCGAAGTCCCATGTTTGAGGCTGGAAGCAGTTTTTGCAGTGATGCGTGCACCCCGAGACGAACAGGGTGGTGCGCACGCCCTCGCCGTCGGCGATGTCGCAGTATTTGATGTTGCCGTAGTTCATGCTGCTTCACTCGGTTTCGTGCGGGCGTGTTGTTACAGATGCAGGACGCGGTCTTTGATTTCCTGCGTGCGGCCCTGGTTCCAGAACTGCGTTCCAATGTAGCCGCAGGTGCGGCGGGCGACGTTCAGCTTGTCCTGGTTGCGGTTGCCGCAATTCGGGCATTCCCATACGAGCTTGCCATCGTCCTCGACGATTTGGATCTCGCCGTCGTAGCCGCATTCCTGGCAGTAGTCGGACTTGGTGTTCAACTCGGCGTACATGATGTTGTCATAGATGTACTGCATCACGCGCAGGACTGCCTGCAGGTTGTCCTGCATGTCGGGAACTTCGACGTAGCTGATGGCGCCGCCGGGGGACAGGCGCTGGAACTGGCTTTCGAAGTACAGCTTCTGGAAGGCGTCGATTTCCTCGGAAACATGCACGTGGTAGCTGTTGGTGATGTAACCCTTGTCGGTGATGTCCTTGATCACGCCGAAACGACGCTGCAGGGACTTGGCGAACTTGTACGTGGTGGATTCCAACGGCGTGCCGTACAGGGAGTAGTCGATGTTCTCGGCTTCCTTCCACTCGGTGCACTTGTCGTTGAGATGCTGCATGACCTCAAGGGCGAACGGGGTGGCTTCGGGGTCGGTGTGGCTGTAACCGGTCATGTATTTGACGCACTCGTACAGGCCCGCATAGCCAAGCGAGATGGTGGAGTAGCCGCCGTAGAGCAGCTTGTCGATGGTTTCGCCCTTCTTCAGGCGGGCAAGGGCGCCGTACTGCCAAAGGATGGGCGCCGCATCGGAAAGCGTGCCCTTCAGGCGCTCGTGGCGGCAACGCAGGGCGCGATGGCAAAGCTCGAGGCGTTCGTCGAAGATCTCCCAGAACTTATTCATGTCGCGGTACGAGGACAGAGCGACGTCGGGCAGGTTGATGGTTACCACGCCTTGGTTGAAGCGACCGTAGTACTTCGGCTTGCCCGGCTCGTAGTTGCCGGCGTTGGCCACGTTGTCATAGCCGTTGCCGGAACGGTCGGGGGTAAGGAACGAACGGCAACCCATGCAGGTGTACACATCGCCGTTGCCCTCGGTTTCGCCCTTGGACAGTTTGTACTCGCGCATCTTCTTCTCGGAGATGTAGTCGGGAACCATGCGCTTCGCGGTGCACTTCGCAGCCATCTCGGTGAGATAGAAGTACGGCGAATCCTCGGTGATGTTGTCCTCTTCAAGCACGTAGATGAGCTTCGGGAACGCCGGCGTGATCCAAACGCCCGCCTCGTTCTTGACGCCCTGGTAGCGCTGACGGAGCATCTCCTCGATGATCATGGACAGGTCGTGCTTCTCGGTCTCGTTCTTCGCTTCGTTCAGGTACATGAAGACGGTGATGAACGGAGCCTGGCCGTTGGTGGTCATGAGGGTGACGACCTGATACTGGATGATCTGGACGCCGCGGCGGATCTCGTCGCGCAGACGCTCCTCGACAATCTCGTCGATCTTCTCGCTGGGGGCCTCGAATCCGAGGCTGTCCATTTCGGCAAGGGTCTGAGTGCGGATCTTCTTGCGCGAGATGTCGACGAACGGGGCCAGATGGGTGAGCGAGATGGACTGGCCGCCGTACTGGCTGGAAGCCACCTGTGCGATGATCTGCGTGGCGATGTTGCACGCGGTGGAGAAGCTGTGCGGCTTCTCGATGAGCGTGCCCGAGATGACGGTGCCGTTTTGCAGCATGTCTTCAAGGTTCACCAGGTCGCAGTTGTGCATGTGCTGGGCGAAGTAGTCGGCATCATGGAAATGGATGAGGCCGTTGTTATGGGCTTCGACGATGTCATGCGGCAGAAGCTCGCGCATGGTGAGGTCTTTCGAAACCTCGCCGGCCATGTAGTCGCGCTGAACAGAAACCACGGAGGGGTTCTTGTTGGAGTTTTCCTGCTTCACTTCTTCGTTGTTGGATTCGATAAGCGCAAGAACTTTGTCGTCGGTCGTGTTCTTGTGGCGCTTTTGGTTTTGCAGGTAGCGATAGATGATGTACTTGCGCGCGACGGCGAACTTGTCCAGGCGCATGATCTCGTCTTCGACAAGGTCCTGGATCTCTTCGACCGAGACGGTGTGGCCGGCGCATTCGCAGGCATCCGCGACGTTGGCGGAAGCGTACTGGATCTGGCGCTCGGTGAGACGCTCGGATTCGGGGACCTCCTTGTTCGCCTCGCTGATGGCGTTGGCGATCTTGGTGACGTCGAACAAAGCTTCGGAGCCGTTGCGCTTGATGATCTTCATATCCCGGCCTTTCTTTTGACAGCATTGTCCAAGGCATGCTTGAACGATGTGGAGGGGTGATTTGCGATGGGTTGATCATAGGTCATTGCGATTAGGAAAGAAAGGCTTGCAACCACAATATCTTGTGTTCTTAAAACCATAAAGTCCCTAATTATTGTGTTTGCGCAGGTAGAAGGGGGTATTACGCGATCGGAAACGCCAAGGGGTATCTGTTTTTATCCGGTCAGCTTTTCCGAGCGGTTTCGCGCCGCCGCCGAACGGCATTGCGGGCGAATTGGCGGTCATAAGGGGATGCCGCCTGCCGTTTTTGGCCGTGGGGTGCTAGACTTTGCACGGTGAATTAGCGTGAAGGGATCATTCATGGAGCCGCTCTGATTGAGGCGGCGCCCGATGTCTTGGATCGGCATAGGGTTCAGCATAGCGGCTCACCCCGGCAACGAAAAAAAAGAAAGGATTGCGAGCGTGGACAAGTTTTTCAAGATCAGCGAGCGTGGAAGCACGGTTGGAAATGAGGTCATCGGTGGTTTGACTACATTTCTGGCCATGGCTTACATCATCGCGGTTAACCCGACGTTCTTGCAGGCGGCGGGCATTCCGTTCAATGCCGCACTGACGGCAACCTGCTTTGGCGCAGCCATCATGACAGCTGCCATGGGCCTTATCGCGAACAGGCCCTTGGCTTTGGCAAGCGGCATGGGCATCAACGCCATCGTCGCATTCACGCTGTGCGACGCGGGCGGCTTGGGCATCGATTGGCGCGTGGCCATGGCGATCGTCTTCCTTGAGGGCGTCGTCATTCTCGTGTTGGTTGTTTGCGGCCTGCGCAAGGCCATCATGGACGCCATCCCCGTCGACCTGCGCATCGCCATCGGCATCGGCATTGGCTTGTTCATCGCGTTCATCGGCCTGAAGGGCGGCGGCATCATCGCCGACAACCAGTCAAACCTGCTCGGCGCGGGTGATTTCACCTCCCCGGCTTGCATCGTCTCCATCATCTCCATTGTGATCGCCGTCATTCTCACGGTCATGGACGTTCAGGGCGCGCTGCTCATCTCCATTGTGGCGGCTACGATCATCGGCATCCCGTTCGGCGTCACCTCGCTGCCCACGTCGTGGGAGTTCGGCCTCGATTTCTCGGCATTCGCGGCTCCGTTCCAGACCGATCCGCAGACGGGCAAGATGGCCATTCTTCAGGTGTTCCTCCAGCCTGCGCTGCTTCTGTTCGTGTTCTCGCTTTTGATGAGCGACTTCTTTGACACCATGGGCACGGTCGTGGCCGTTGGCCAGCGAGGCGAGTTCGTGGATAAAGAGGGTAACGTCGAGGACATTCAGGAGATCCTGACGGTCGACTCCGCTGCTGCCATTGTCGGCGGCTTCATGGGCACAAGCTCGGTCACCACGTTCGTCGAATCCGCTTCCGGTGCTGCCGCCGGCGCACGTACGGGCCTCTCGAACCTCGTCATCAGCGCGCTGTTCGTCGTCTTCGCCTTCTTCGCCCCGATCGTTGGCATGGTTTCGGGCTCTGCCACCTGCGGCGCCCTTACTGTCGTCGGCTACCTTATGATGACCTCGATCGCCGATATCGACTGGGGTCGCATCGAGCACGCGTTCCCCGCGTTCATCACTATCATGGGCATTCCGTTCACGTACTCCATCACCAACGGCATCGGCTTCGGCTTCATCAGCTACGTCGTTATCAAAGTTGCCCAGGGCAAGGCTTCCGATATCAAGCCTCTTATGTGGATCGCCGCAGCGGCCTTCCTGGTCATGTTCATCTTCATGTAACTGCTTTCGCGGGATCCAAACGGGCTTTCGTGCGACCCCGCATGAAGCAGTTACCGATACGACAAGTGCGCTTCGCCGTTCGTGGCATATACTGGTGCCACTGAACCGAAGCGCACTTTTCATTTGTGAAGGAGTTTCCTATGAGCGATGCACCTGCCAATGAATTCGACGTCATCGTTATCGGCGCGGGCCCTGCGGGCTTGACGGCCGGTCTGTATGCTGCCCGCGGCGGTCTTTCCGTCGCCGTGTTCGAGCGCATCTCACCGGGCGGTCAGCTTGCGCAGACGTCCGAAGTCGAGAACTATCCTGGATTTCCGAACGGCGCCGAGGGCTGGCAACTTGCTTTCGATATGCAGCAGCAGGCTTTGAATTTCGGCGTGAAGATCATCACCGAGGAAGTGACGGGTGTCGATTTCTCCGGCGATCGCAAACAGGTCGTCACGCCGAACGGCACGTATGCGGCGAAGAGCGTCATCGTGGCAACCGGCGCCCACCATCGCGAACTTGGTCTTCCCGGCGAGCATGAGCTGCAGGGCAAGGGCATTTCGTATTGCGCCACATGCGACGGCAACTTCTTCCGCGGTAAGGATGTCATCGTCGTTGGTGGCGGCAACACCGCTGTTGGCGACGCTTTGTACCTTGCGCGCATCTGCAACAAGGTTTACTTGGTCCATCGCCGCGACAAGCTTCGCGCAACCCCCGTGTACAACCAGCGCCTGGCCGAGATGGAGAACATCGAGTTCGTTTGGAATTCAACCCCCGAGGCCATCCTTTCTGAGGAAGGCGTTGTCACGGGTCTTCGTGTGAAGGACGTGAATACCGGCGACCTGCGCGAGATCGCCGCCAGCGCGGTTTTCGTCGCGGTGGGCAATGCCCCCAGCACGGGCTTCCTTGCGGGCGCGCTCGAGCTTGACGGTGCGGGCTACATCGTTGCCGACGAGTCGGGCAAAACAAGCGTGCCGGGCGTTTTCGTTGCGGGCGATGTGCGCACCAAATCGCTGCGTCAGGTGGTCACAGCCGTGGCCGACGGCGCTCAGGCGGCCGAGAACGCTGCCGAGTTCATCGCGCTGTAGCTGCTATTTAAAATGAGAGCCGCAAGGAGTGGTTGTAGAATCGCTCCTTGCGGCTTTTTCGTTGTGCGCCTTCTTGCTAGAATGGCGCCATTCCATTTTAGATTCAGTGGGGGACACGAACATGCAAGAAGCGAACATGCGCGAGAAGCTCGAGAAGATCATCAAGGCTTACGAAGAGCTTCAGGCCAAGATGACCGACCCAAGCGTCATCGCCAACCAGAAGGAATACAACCGTCTGGCTAAGGAATATGCGAACCAGGGCCCGTTGGTTGCCGAAGCTCGTGCGTACCTTTCGGCCGAGGATGATCTTGAGGCAGCTAAAGAGATGCTCGTCGATCCCGATATGAAGGAGTTCGCGCAGTCCGAGATCGCCGATATCGAGGCTCGTCTCCCGAAGATCGAAGAGAACATCAAGTTCATGCTTATCCCTGCCGATCCTGCCGACGAGAAGGACATCATCGTCGAGATCCGCGCCGGTGCAGGCGGCGACGAGGCTGCTATCTTCGCAGGTGATCTGTACAAGATGTACGAGCGTTTTGCTCAGTCCCGCAGGTGGAAGATCGAGACCCTTGATGTTTCTCCCTCCGACGCCGGTGGCTACAAGGAAATCCAGTTTAAGGTGAAGGGCGACCGCGTTTACTCGGTCATGAAGTTCGAGTCGGGCGTTCATCGCGTGCAGCGCGTTCCCAAGACCGAGAGTCAGGGCCGTATCCATACGTCTACGGCAACCGTGGCCGTTCTGCCCGAGGCTGACGAACTCGAGATCGAGATCAATCAAAACGATCTGCGCATCGACGTGTACCGTGCGGGCGGCCCCGGTGGTCAGTGCGTTAACACCACCGACTCCGCCGTGCGCATCACGCATCTTCCCACGGGCTTGGTTGTTCAGTCTCAGGATCAGAAATCCCAGCTTCAGAACAAGATCGCGGCAATGGCCGTTCTTCGCGCGCGCCTGTACGACAAGATGCTCGAAGAGCAGCATGCAGCCGAAGACGCCGAGCGTCGCGGTCAAATCGGTACAGGTGACCGTTCCGAGAAGATCCGCACCTACAATGCGCCTCAAGACCGCGTGACCGACCATCGAATCGGATACAACGGCACCTATAGCGGTGTTCTGACCGGAAACGATTTGGGCGACCTCGTCACGGCGCTTCAGGCTGCCGACCGTGCGAAGAAGCTTGAGCAGGTCGTTTAAACATGACCACATCGTCTCAAAGCGCTGCCGGCGAAAGCTGGACGGTGAAGCGCGCCCTCGATTGGACGCGCACCTACCTTCAGTCTAAAGGCGATGGGAACCCGCGGCTTTCTGCAGAGTGGCTGATCTCGGAAGCGTGCGGTATGAGCCGCACCGACCTTTACATGAGCTTTGACCGCCAGCTGGTTAAGGCAGAGCTTGATGTGCTCCATAACTATGTTGCCAGGCGCGCTGCCGGAGAGCCTTTGCAGTACATCACGGGCGAGGTGGCCTTCCGCCATATCATGGTGAAAACCGCCCCTGGTGTTCTTATCCCCAGGCCCGAAACTGAGGTCCTGGTCAGTGAGGCGCTATCGCTTCTTCCCGCGGCGCCGCGCCCGCGTGCTGCCGACGAGGGCTTCATCGAGGCGCTTGCCAATGGGGCCGACGCTGTTCTTGAGGGGTCGGTCGAGGGCGATTCTTACGACAACGTGGGCCGCGCTGTTCAGGCTGCGCGAGACGAGGTCGCGTCGCGTCAGGGCGATCAGGGGCTTTTGGTTGCCGACATCTGCACAGGCAGTGGCTGCATCGCCTGCTCAATCGCTTACGAACACCCGTCAACGCATGTCGTCGCAACTGACATCGCTCCCGAGGCGCTTGCCTTGGCTGGGCGCAACGCCGCCTCCCTTGGCCTGATGGATCGCGTTGACGTCATCGAAAGCGACTTGGGTGAGGGTATCGACCCTTCGCTCGTCGGTTCGTTCGATCTGGTTGTTTCCAACCCGCCATACGTTCCCACTGCAGTTCTCGATGACGTTCCCGACGAAGTGTCGAAGTTCGAGCCTCGCCTTGCTCTTGATGGCGGTGCCGACGGCCTTGACTTGTTCCGTCGTTTGGTTGGCTGGTGCGCTTTAGCGCTTAAGCCTGGCGGCGGATGCGCTTTCGAGCTGCACGAGACATGCCTCGACGCAGCGAAGACCATTGCTGAACAGGCTGGTCTCGTTGATGTTCGCATCGTTTTCGATCTTACGGATCGCCCTCGCGTTCTTACGGCGCGTAAGCTGGCTTAGTCTTCCCAGCAGCAAGCAAAACAAAAGGCAGCGAATCTCGCTGCCTTTGCTGTTTGGTATTTCGCGGCTTGTTTAGAAGACCATCATGAACAGGCTTGCCAAGGCGTAACCGATAAGGCCGCAGCAAGGGAACGTGAGGATCCAGGCGGTAACCATGTTCTTGGCGACGTCCCATTTGACATGGCGGGGATTCTTCGACGCGCCCACGCCCATGATGGCGGCAGTCGATGCGTGCGAGGTGGAGACGGGCATGCCGGTGATCGACGAGATGAACAGCGTGATGATGGTGCTGGTCGATGCGGCGACGCCCTGATATTTCTCGAGTTTGACCATGTCCATGGCAACCGATTTGATGATTCGCTTGCCGCCGATAAGCGTGCCAAGCGAGATTGCCAACGAGCAGGCGATCATCAGCCACAGAGGGAAGCCCGTGGAGCCGTCGGTTTCCATACCGAACGAAAGGGCAATGCCGAGCATGGCGATGGACATGAACTTCTGGCCGTCCTGGGCGCCATGGAGGAAGGAAAGACCTGCTGCGCAGATATCCTGCGTGATGACGAACACGGTCGAAGTCCTGCGTCTGTCGACGCGCGCGAACAGCCACTCGACGACGCGCACGGCAACCCAACCTAGAACGAAGCCTGCCGCAAGCGAGAAGACCATGCCGTAGATGACCTTCACCCATTCACCGGGAACAACGCCTGCGAAACCGTTCATTGCAATGGCGCCGCCGGTGATGCCGGCGATGAGGGAGTGGGACTTCGAGGCGGGGATTCCTTTCCACCAGCAGAAGAAACCCCAGCTGATGGAGGCGATCATGGCGGCCTCAAGCGCTAGGAGCGCCATGTGCGTTTGCCCGGAGAAATTGACCATGCCGAACATGGTATGCGCAACGGCGGTGGAGATGTAGGTCATGCCAACCAGGCCGATGAAGTTGAACACGGCGGCAAGGATAAGCGCGGCGGTGGGCGAGAGGCAACGGGTGGAGACCGCGGTGGCAATCGCGTTGGGGGCGTCGGTGGCGCCCGAGATAATGGTTACAAGAAGCACAAGCAGAATGATGACTGCAAGTGACGGGTACGTGGCCATTTGAGCCACGAACGCAGCGAGTGAAAGGTCCATCGATGTCCTTCAAGCTGACCAATACGGTTTTACATGGTAAATCCCATGCAAAAAGAGTGTAAACGATTGGTAAGTGATTGGGATATGCGAATGGGAAATGGCGCTATCGTCCAGCTAAAGGTCATTTTTTACAATCCCTTTACAAACGGTTTGCAAGGTGAATTCCTCGATGCTTGCGTTCTTATTGCCCGAGCTACCACCTCATTCCGTCGATCGGGGGCGTTGCCTTGTCATTCGTAGTCGTCCGCTGCGGTTTTGCAAACTGATTACCGAGACGTTTTGCGGTTAAGGCTTGCAATGCCTCATACCGTGGTATATTCGACAAGTCCTACATTAGCGGTAGACTTTGTCCGCAACGTTTCATTCAACAAGTTAGGGAGATTCGTATGACCAGGGTTTACAACTTTTCCGCCGGTCCCGCCGTCCTTCCCGAGGAGGTTCTCAAGCAGGCCGCTGCCGAGATGCTCGACTACCACGGGTGCGGCATGTCCGTTATGGAAATGAGCCATCGCTCGAAGGAGTTCCAGGGGATCATCGACGACGCCGAGGCCGACCTGCGCGAGCTTATGGGCATTCCCGACAACTACCGCGTCATCTTCATGCAGGGAGGCGCTACCGCTCAGTTCGCGGCCATCCCCATGAACCTCATGCGCAACAAGGTTGCCGACTATATCGTTTCCGGCAGCTGGTCCAACAAGGCCGCCAAGGAAGCCCAGATGTACGGTCAAGTGAATATTCTGGCAAGCAGCAAGGACGGTAATTTCAGCTACGTGCCCGAAACCGACGGCCTTAAGATCTCGCCCGACGCGGATTACGTCTACATTTGCCAGAATGAGACCATCACCGGCACCACGTATCACAAGCTCCCCGACACTCAGGGCAAGCCCCTTGTTTCCGACGTGTCCTCCATGTTCCTCTCCGAGCCTATGGACGTCTCGAAATACGGCGTTATCTATGGCGGCGTGCAGAAGAACATCGGTCCTGCGGGCGTCGCCATCGTCATCGCTCGCGAAGATCTGGTTACCGACGAGGTTCTCGCCGGCACCCCGACCATCCTTAACTGGAAGGTTAATGCCGATAAGGGCAGCCTGAACAACACCCCGCCGTGCTACACCATTTACATCTGCGGCTTGGTTTTCAAGTGGCTCAAAGCCCAGGGCGGTCTTGAAGGCATCGCGGCCCGCAACCGTGAGAAGGCGCAGTTGCTGTACGATTACCTCGATCAGAGCAAGCTCTTCAAGGGAACGGCTCGCAAGGAGGACCGTTCCATCATGAACGTTCCGTTCGTCACGGGCGACGCCGAACTCGACGCCAAGTTCTGCGCCGAGGCTGCCCAGCACGGCATCGCCAACATCAAGGGCCACCGTTCGGTTGGCGGCATGCGTGCAAGCATCTACAACGCAATGCCCATCGAGGGCGTGCAGGCTCTTGTGTCGTTTATGGAGCAGTTCGAGAAGGAAAACGCTTAATTAAGCCCGTGCGAGGCCTGGGCGGTTGCGCGCCGCATGGCCTTTTCCGATTGAAACTCGCTGGCAGTGAATGAATCTCCTGTTCAGCGAGTCGTCGACGTTTTCCAACCGTTGATTACGTTCTTTCATCAAGGCCCGTCTTCATTTCATGAGGCGGGTCTTTTGCGTGCTATCATTTCATGCGCTTCGTTTCGGAGCATTTTCCAACAGATGAAACCAGGGGGATCCATGCCGGTAGATCTTAGCGTATTGAACGGCCCGCAACGTCAGGCCGCCGAGTGCATCGAAGGGCCGCTGCTTGTATTGGCCGGCGCGGGCTCGGGCAAGACGCGTGTGCTTACATACCGCATCGCTCATATGATCCAAGACCTCGGCGTGGCTCCGTGGGAGATCATGGCCATCACGTTCACGAACAAAGCTGCAGCCGAAATGCGCGAGCGCTTGCAGGGCATCATCGGTGGTCAGGTTCGCGGCATGTGGGTGTCCACGTTCCACAGCATGTGCGTTCGCATCTTGCGCGCCGACGCTGACGTGCTCGGTTTCTCGAAGAACTTCACCATCTACGACGATTCCGATTCGAAGCGTCTGGTGAAGGAGATCATGGCCGAGCTCAACATCGATCCGCGTCGTTATCCCATCAACGCTCTGCGCAATCGCATCTCCACTGCGAAAAACGAGCTGCAGGTTGCGGACGTCTTCGCCGATGCGGCAAGCGATCCGGTGGGAAAGCAGGCTGCGCGCGTTTACAAGGTCATGCAGGAGCGCATGAAGCAGGCCAACGCCTTCGACTTCGACGACCTGCTGCTGTACACCTTCCTTCTGCTGAAGTACCATCCCGAGATTCTGAACGCTTACCAGCAGCGTTTCCGCTATTTGTTGGTGGACGAGTATCAGGACACGAACCATGCCCAGTACGAGCTCACGCGCCTTCTTGCCGCGGGGCATCAGAACATCATGGTCGTCGGCGATGACGACCAGTCCATTTACAGTTGGCGCGGTGCCGATATTCGCAACATCCTTGAATTCGAGAAGGACTACCCTAACTGCGTCACGGTGAAGCTCGAGCAGAACTACCGCAGCGTTGGCAATATCTTGGCGGCGGCTAACGCGGTCATCGCCAACAACCAGTACCGAAAAGCGAAGCGGCTTTTCACCGATTCCGAGAACGGCGAGCGTATCCAAGTGTATACCGCGCCTGACGAGCGCGACGAGGGGCGCTGGATCGCCGGTCAGATCGAGAAGCGCCGCAGCGAGGGCATGAGCTACAACCAAATGGCGGTTTTCTACCGCACGAACGCTCAAAGCCGTATGCTCGAAGATATGCTTCTGCGCGCGGGTGTGCCGTATCGCATCGTCGGCGGCACGCGATTCTTCGAGCGCCAGGAAATCAGCGACGTCATGGCTTATCTCACGCTGGTGGTGAATCCCGCCGACGACATGGCTGCCAAACGCGTCATCAACGTGCCTCGCCGCGGTATCGGCAAGACCACCATCGAGCGCATCGCGACCATCGCCGCCGAGAACCAAACCACGTTCATGAATGCGGCTGAGCTTTCCATCGTCGACCCCGATCTGCGCGCTCCCACGCGAAACGCCATCGCCGGGTTCGTATCGGTGCTGAACGAGGCGCGCTCCTATGAAGGCGATCTGCGCAAGGTCATCGAGGCCATCATCGACAAGTCGGGCCTTGTCACCGCGCTCGAGCTTGAGAACACCGACGAGGCGCGCAGCCGCATCGAGAACATTAAAGAATTCCTGGGCGTTGTCGACGAGTTCGTCGACACGCACGAAGACGAAGATGCCGTTTTCGAGGCTCCCACCGCGGCGCTGCGCGATGATAGCGGCGATGACGCCGTTCTGTTTGAAGACGGCGGGGCTCCTGCCGTTCGCGTTTTGCGCGGCGACTCCCTGGCCGATTTCGTCGAATGGGTGCGTCTGCGCACCGACCTTGACAGTGCCTCCGATGACGGAACCGCCGTCACGCTTATGACAGTGCACTCGTCGAAGGGCCTCGAGTTCGATTGCGTGTTCGTGGCCGGCATGGAAGAAAGCCTGTTCCCGCACATGAATTCGATGGGCGATTCGTCGGGCATCGAAGAGGAGCGTCGCCTTGCCTACGTTGCCATCACGCGTGCACGAAAGTACTTGTACCTCACCTGTGCTTCGCAGCGCCAGATTTTCGGCCAGACGCAGGTGAACCCGCAGTCGCGCTTCATCGGCGAGATCCCCGATGAGCTTCGCGCGACGTCGGGTGTGGGCTCCGCGGGTTTTTCGGGCACGGGTTGGGAGAAGCGTGGAAGCCGTCGCGGCATCGCTGGCTCCGGCTCGGAAGCCGGGGGAGGGCGCGTGTTCGGCAGGTCGAGCGCTTCGGGCTCGGGCGCCAGGGCGCGTGGCGGCTCTTCGAGTTTCGCTCCGTCTCCTGCTGCTCAGAAAAAATCAGGAGCCGCAGGAACGTTCGCCAAGGGCGATGCGGTTACCCACAAGACCTTCGGCCGCGGAACCGTTTCGAAGGTTGATGGCGATACCATATATGTGTACTTCAGCAAGCTTGGTCAGACCAAGAAGCTGCTTAAGGATTACGCGCCCATTGTCAAGATTTCGTAGGGGCGCGAATCGCGGCGTAAAATAGCCAAGGTTATCAGTGAAAGCCCGGCCGATCGAGTCGGCTGGCGTAAGGCCCCGCAGCATGCGGGAACGAAAAGATAAAAGGGGATGTACATGACGGCACCTACCATCGTCGTTGGTCACAAGAATCCGGATAACGACGCCATCTGCGCGGCAGTCGGCTATGCATACTTGAAGAACGAGCTGGCCAAGCGCGATTCCGATGGCAAGACCAAGCCGACCGAATACGTTCCGGCTCGTCTTGGGCCTCTTCCGCCCGAAACGGCGAAGGTTCTTGAAGAGAACGGCATTGAGCCTCCCATGCTCATCAGCAACCTTCATGCTCGTGTTTCCGATGTCATGACGTCGAATCCGTATTCCATCAAGGCCGACGCTCGTCTTCTTGATGCCGGTCGCGCTATGCGCGAGCACAACGTTCGTGCTTTGGTCGTCGAGAACGAGGACGGCACGTGCCGTGGCCTTATGACCCTGCGCATGCTGGCATGGCGTTATGTCGCGGCTACCGACCTCATGCAGACCGGTGCAGCCGAGAAGGCCGTTGCCGAAGACCTTATCGCTTCCCTTGACCAGAAGGTCGAGGACCTCACCGAGGTCGAGGTCCTGAAGCTCGACAAGGACGGCATCCTGTCCGAGGCTGTTGACGAGCTTATGACCAGCTCCCTTCGTGAAGCTCTCGTCATTGACGAGCAGGGTCGCGCCGCAGGCATCGTCACTCGTTCCGACGTCGCCGTTCGTCCGCGCCGCAAGGTCATTCTGGTCGACCATAACGAGCTTCGTCAGGCTGCTGACGGCATCGAGGAGGCCGAGGTCGTCGAGGTCATCGATCATCATCGCATCGCCGACGTCAGCACGGTCAATCCCATCAAGTTCATGAATCTCCCCGTAGGCTCGACCGCAACCATCGTCGCCATGGAGTTCAACCGCTTGGGCGTCGAGCTTCCGCAGAACATCGCCCGCGTGCTGCTGTCGGCCATCATGACCGACACGGTTATGCTGAAGTCCCCGACCGCAACCAATATCGATGCTCAGGTTGCCAACAAGCTGGGCGAGATCATCGGGGAAGAGCCCATCGCTTACGGCATGCGCGTGTTCCGTATGCGCGGCGGCGACGCCGACATGCCCATCGAGAAGTTCGTTGGCGCCGACTCCAAGGAGTTCGAGCTCCCCGACGGCGGCGTCGTTCTCATCGCTCAGCATGAGACCGTCGATCTTGCCACGTGCATGCAGCGCGAGAAGGAAATCCGCGCACACATGAACAAGCTTCTTAACGATCATGGTTATGTTTTCGTTCTGCTCATGGTCACCGATATTCTGGCCGAGGGCAGCCAGTTCATCTGCGAAGGCGATCGTCGCATCGTCAATCGCGCGTTCGATATCAGCTGCACGGGCGAGGGCGGCACGTGGATGCCCGGCGTTCTTTCGCGCAAGAAGCAGGTTGCCGCTCGCGTTCTTGGCGCTTAGGCATCCGTATCGGACAGGTGCTTTTCGAAGCCCCTTGGTTGTTTCAAAAGCAATGACGCAACGCTCCCTCGGCACCGTGACGGGGGAGCGTTCTTTATTTCGCCGCACTAGGTTTTACGGTTGCTAAGTAGTCAGAAGGCGGCAATGTCCGGTTTGGATCCGCTAATTAGCAGATTGCGAATGAAATACGCGCGAGATGTGACGTGTTTGTGATTGCGGGATTCGAACAACGCATTGACCTGCACGAACGTGAGTTATGGAGTATGGATACACCCGGGTGCGTGGCGTTTGACAGCCCCTATAGCCGATGATAAAGTTTCGATTCGCGTCTGAAAGGGCGTAGGTTTTCGTGTGCGTATCAGCTGAACGCACAGAAAGCGAGAAATGGTAACAACTTTGGTAGCAACCACGGATGACCAGCGCAAAGGGGAAGGCCAACGCCAAGCTGAAGCGCAGGTCGGCGTGAAGGATTAAAGAAGGAGAAGAAGTTGCCTACAATCAACCAGTTGGTCCGCAAGGGCCGCAAGAAGCAGGTCGACAAGAAGAAGACCCCGGCTTTGAAGGGCAACCCGCAGAAGCGCGGCGTGTGCACCCGTGTGTACACCACCACGCCTAAGAAGCCGAACTCGGCTCTGCGTAAGGTTTGCCGTGTACGCCTCGTCAACGGCATGGAGGTTACCGCCTACATCCCCGGCATCGGCCACAACCTGCAGGAGCACTCCATGGTGCTTATCCGCGGCGGTCGTGTTAAGGACCTCCCCGGTGTCCGTTACAAGGTCATCCGTGCGGCTCTCGACTGCGCTGCAGTCAACAACCGCATGCAGGCTCGCAGCCGCTACGGCGCCAAGCGTCCTAAATAAGTAATCGATAAGTCGCGCGGGCACATAGCCTAATGGGGACAAAGGGTCCCTCGAAGCGCGCAGGAACATGAAGGAGTAATAAATGCCGCGTCGTGCAGCAGCAATCCGCCGCGAAGTGCAGCCGGATGCAAAGTACAACAACCGTTTGGTCACCCAGCTGATCAACAAGGTCCTCCTTGACGGCAAGAAGTCCGTTGCTGAGGGCATCGTCTATGGTGCTTTCGACCTGGTCGAGGCTAAGACTGGCGAGGATCCCCTGTCCGTCTTCAAGAAGGCCATGGACAACGTCCGCCCCACGCTCGAGGTTAAGCCGAAGCGTGTCGGTGGCGCTACCTACCAGGTGCCGATGGAGGTCAACTCCCGTCGTGCCACCACGTTGGCCATCCGTTGGATCGTCGACTTCTCCCGCAAGCGTCGTGAGCACACCATGAAAGAGCGCCTTGCCGCTGAGATCATGGATGCCGCCGAGGGTCAGGGCGCTTCCGTCAAGCGTCGCGAGGACCTCTACAAGATGGCCGAGTCCAACCGTGCGTTCTCGCACTACCGTTTCTAGGAAAGGTTAAGCATAATGGCTGCTAAAACCTCCCTTGAGCATACGCGTAACTTCGGTATCATGGCCCACATCGATGCGGGCAAGACCACCACTACCGAGCGTATCCTCTACTACACGGGCAAGACCCATAAGATCGGTGAGGTTCATGACGGCGCTGCCACCATGGACTGGATGGCTCAGGAGCAGGAGCGCGGCGTAACCATCACCGCGGCTGCTACCACGTGCTTCTGGAAGAAGGACGGCGCTGAGTACCGTTTCCAGATCATCGACACCCCGGGCCACGTAGACTTCACCGCCGAGGTTGAGCGCTCCTTGCGCGTTCTCGACGGCACTGTTGCGGTTTTCGACGCCGTTGCCGGTGTTCAGCCGCAGTCCGAAACCGTTTGGCGTCAGGCCGAGCGCTACGGCGTTCCGCGTATCGCTTTCATCAACAAGTACGACCGCGTTGGCGCTGATTTCATCCATGCAATCCAGACCATGCGTGACCGCCTTGGTGCAAACGCAGTTGCCGCTCAGCTCCCCATGGGCGCCGAGGACAATTTCTGGGGCGTTATCGACCTCGTTACCATGACCGCATGGGACTTCAAGGCCGATGACAAGGGCATGACTTACCCCGAGCCCATGGACGCCATCCCGGCCGAGTTCGCCGACGATGCTGCAATGTATCGTCAGGAGCTTGTTGACGCCGCAGCTGACTGCGACGACGATCTGATGGAGAAGGTCCTCATGGACGAGGAGATCTCCGTTGAAGAGCTTAAGGCTGCTCTGCGCAAGGGCGTCATCGCTTGCAAGATCAACCCGGTCTTCGTTGGCTCTGCCTACAAGAACAAGGGCGTTCAGGAACTGCTCGACGCTGTTGTCGACTACCTGCCTGCTCCGACCGACGTTCCTGCCATCAAGGGCACCGACCCTGCTACCGGCGAAGAGGACGAGCGTCCGAGCGATCCTAAGGCTCCGTTCAGCGCGCTGGCCTTTAAGATCATGACCGACCCGTTCGTCGGTAAGCTCACTTACCTGCGTATTTATTCGGGTAGCCTCGAGGCTGGTTCCTATGTGACCAACGCCACGAAGGACAAGAAAGAGCGTATCGGCCGTCTTCTGCAGATGCACTCCAACCAGCGTATCGACATCGATTCTTGCTCCGCTGGCGACATCGTTGCCGTCGTTGGCCTGAAGAACACCACCACCGGCGACACCCTGTGCGACGAGGACGCTCCGATCATTCTCGAGTCTATGCAGTTCGCTGATCCGGTTATCGACATTGCTGTCGAGCCCAAGACCAAGGCTGAGCAGGATAAGATGGGCCTTGCCCTTCAGAAGCTCGCCGAAGAGGACCCGACCTTCCGCGTTTCCACCAACCAGGAAACCGGCCAGACCATCATCGCCGGCATGGGCGAGCTCCATCTTGAGATCATCGTCGACCGTCTGCTGCGCGAGTTCAAGGTCGAGGCTAACGTCGGTAAGCCCCAGGTTGCCTACCGTGAGACGGCTACCCAGCCCGCTCTAAACGTTCAGGGCAAGTTCGTTCGCCAGTCCGGCGGCCGTGGTCAGTACGGTGACGTTGTCATCAACCTGTATCCGCAGGAGCAGGGCAAGGGCTACGAGTTCGAGAACAAGATCGTCGGTGGCGTCGTGCCGAAGGAGTACATCCCCTCGGTCGATAAGGGCATCCAGGAGGCTCTCTCCACCGGTGTTCTGGCTGGCTATCCCGTCGAGGACATCCGCGTCGAGCTCATCGACGGTTCTTACCATGAAGTCGACTCCTCCGAGGCGGCATTCAAGGTTGCCGGTTCTATGGCATTCAAGGCTGCTATGAAGAAGGCCGCTCCGGTCATCCTCGAGCCTGTCATGGCCGTCGAGGTCGAGACTCCCGAAGAGTACCTCGGCTTCGTCATGGGCGACATCCCCAGCCGTCGTGGCATGATCCAGGGCCAGGAACAGCGCAGCAACACTGTTGCCGTCACTGCTAAGGTTCCTCTGGGCGAGATGTTCGGTTACGCAACCGAGCTGCGCAGCGGTACTCAGGGTCGCGCTACTTACACCATGCAGTTCGACTCTTATCAGCCGGTTCCCAAGAGCGTGGCAGAAGACATTATCAGCAAGGCCTGCGGCAACGCTTCTTAAGCGAATGCACGTAGCTTAATTTGGAAGGAAAACAAGTGGCTAATCAGAAGATTCGCATCCGCTTGAAGGGTTACGACCATGAGATCGTGGATCAGTCCACCAAGCTCATCGTCGACACCGCTCAGAAGACGGGTGCCAAAGTAAGTGGTCCCATCCCGCTGCCGACGGAGCGCAACCTGTTCACCGTCGTTCGCGGCCCGCACGTCGACAAGGACTCGCGCGAGCAGTTCGAGATGCGCACTCATAAGCGCCTCATCGACATCCTCGAGCCCACGCCCAACACGGTTGACTCGCTCATGCGCCTCGACCTCCCGGCTGGTGTCGACATCGAGATCAAGCTGTAAGGGGGATACCGAGAATGATCAACGCAATCTTCGGTAAAAAGGTCGGCATGACCCAGATTTTCGACGAGAACGATAAGATCGTCCCCGTCACCGTTATCCAGGCAGAGCCCAACACGGTTTGCCAGGTGAAGACCGCTGAGACCGACGGCTACGAGGCTGTTCAGCTTGGTTTCGGCGACATCAAGGAGAAGAAGGTCAACAAGCCCATGGGCGGTCACTTCGCTAAGCAGGGCGTTGCACCTCGTCGTTACCTCCGCGAGGTCCGCGTCGAGTCCGGTGCCGAGCGCACCCTCGGTGAGCTCCAGACCGTCGCTGCTTTCGCTGACGTGAAGAAGGTCGACGTCACCGGTACCTCCAAAGGTAAGGGTTTCGCTGGCGTTATCCGTCGCTATGGCTTCGCAGGCGGCCCTGGCGGACATGGTGCGCACTTCCATCGCGCTCCCGGTTCCGTCGGTCAGTGCGCTACGCCCTCCCGCGTCTTCAAGGGTGTCCGCATGCCGGGTCACATGGGCTGCGACCGCGTCACCGTTAAGAACCTCGAGGTCGTTCGCGTTGATGAGGACATGAACCTCATCCTCGTCAAGGGCGCCGTCCCCGGCGGCAAGAACGGCATCGTCCGCGTGCGCATGGCCTAATGAACTGAACCGTTAAGGAGCAATATCACATGACTGCTATCGATATCAAAGACGCCAAGGGCGCAACGGCGGGTACCGCCGAGCTCGCAGCGTCCGTGTTCGGCATCGAGCCGAACGTACCGGTGATGCATCAGGTCGTCCGCGCTCAGCGTGCTTCCTGGCGTCAGGGTACTCATGACACCCGCACCCGCGGCGAGGTCCGTGGCGGCGGCAAGAAGCCTTGGAAGCAGAAGGGCACCGGCCGTGCCCGCCAGGGCTCCATCCGTTCGCCCCAGTGGCGTGGCGGCGGCACCGTTTGGGGTCCGCATCCTCGTTCTTACGCTTTCAAGGTGAACAGCAAGGAAATCAAGCTTGCTATGCGCTCTGCTCTCTCCGCCAAGCTCGCTGACGGCCAGCTGACCGTCGTTGACGACTTCGGCTTCGAGAAGCCTTCCACCAAGGCTGCAGTCGCTGCCATGAAGGCGCTCGGCCTTGAGGGTCGTACCACCATCATCGTTGCCAGCGACGACGTCGAGACGTTCCTGTCTTTCCGCAATGTTCCGGCTGTCATCGTTGTTCCCGCAACCGAGATCAACACCTACGAGATTCTTGACAACAAGAACCTCGTCATCACCACGCAGGCTCTGAAGCGCATCGAGGAGGTGCTTGCATAATGAAGGACGCTCGCAGCATCATCATCCGCCCCATCATCACCGAGCATAGCTACGATGCGATGGAGCAGAACAAGTACACCTTCGAGGTAGCCAAGAACGCCAACAAGGTTGAGATCGCCAAGGCAATCGAAGAGCTGTTCAACGTCAAGGTCGTTAAGGTCAACACCCTGAACGTCAAGCCCAAGACCAAGCGCGTTCGCGTTGTCGAGGGTCTTACCCGCACCTGGAAGAAGGCTGTTGTCACCCTCAAGGACGGCGACACCATCGAGATCTTCGCTTCCTAATCAACGGTTGACGGACAACTCGTTTTTAAAGAAAGGCACCCTGCATGGGGTGCCTTTCTTTTTGGGTATAATCAGTTGAAAGAGATTGAATATCGCGGGTGCGCCCGCCTTCAGAGGGGTGTCGTGCATGAGTTTCGTAGAGTTCCATGACGTTAAGAAGATCTACCAAATGGGCGAGATCGAGGTCGTCGCCGTCGCGGGTATGACCTTTTCCATTGAGGAAGGCGAGTTCGTCTGCATCGTGGGTCCTTCAGGCGCTGGCAAGACCACACTTCTTAACATGCTCGGAGGCATGACTGGCTGTACGTCCGGCAAGATCCTTCTTGATGGGCGCGAGATTAACGGTCTTGGCGAGCGCGACCTTACTTTGTACCGTCGTCACGACATCGGCTTCGTGTTCCAGTTTTACAACCTTGTTCAAAACCTCACTGCGCTCGAGAATGTCGAGCTCGCCTCTCAGATATGCCGCGATCCGCTTGATGCTGCGGAGGTTATGGGTCAGGTTGGCTTGTCGCATCGCTTGAACAACTTCCCCTCGCAGCTTTCGGGTGGCGAGCAGCAGCGAGTCGCCATTGCTCGCGCGTTGGCGAAAAACCCCAAGCTTCTTCTTTGCGACGAGCCCACGGGTGCTCTTGATTACCAGACCGGCAAGGCTATTCTCAAACTGCTTCAGGATACCTGTCGCAACACTGGCAAAACCGTCATTCTCATCACGCATAACCTTGCATTCACGGCCATCGCCGACCGTGTGATCCATGTGCGCGAGGGTCGTGCGGCATCCGTCGAAGTGAATGCCAACCCTGTTTCAGCCGACACGCTTGAATGGTAGATCTATGGCTAGCGCATTCGGAAAAGGCGTCCTTCGCTCGATAACCAAGAAGGTCGGCAGGTTCATTGCCTTGGCCGCTATTGTCGGCTTGGGCGTGGGTTTTTATGCCGGCTTGCGCATGACTGCGCCCGACATGAAAAGCACGGCCGACCAATACCACGATTCCACTTCAACCATGGATCTGCGTATTGCATCCACCATGGGCCTTAATGCCGACGACATTGATGCGATAGCCGGGCTTGATGGCGTCGATCAGGTTATGCCTGCCTTTGAAACCGATGCCGTTGCGTCTCTTAATGGGAAGCAACACACATTCCGTATTCATTCTCTGCCTGAAGCTGCAACCGGCGAATCTGACCCTCGCACGTCGGGGGTAACCCAGGATAATGCGAAGGACGCTTATCTTAATCAGCTTGTTGTTGCCGAAGGCCGACTGCCCGAGAAGGCAGGGGAGTGCGTCATCTCGGCGGACGTGGTTCTTGAAACGACCCCTTCGATCGGCGATGTCATCACCGTCGATTCCGGCGTGGGCGACATCGACGACGTTTTGACAACGCGTACGTTCACCATCGTTGGCAAAGTTCATTCGCCTTACTACGTCCAATCTGCAAGCCTTGGCACAAGCACACTTGGTTCTGGCGTTGTTCAGGAGTACATCTACACGACCGAGTCTACATTCGCCAAGGATTATCCCATCACGGAGGCTTTCGTAACGGTTAAGGGCGCAAAGGGGCTTCATGCCTCATCCGATGCGTACCAGAGCCTTGTCGATTCGGTTTCCGATGAGATCGCATCGATTTCCGACGATCGCGAGCAGGCGCGTCTTGAGCAATTGAAGGGCGACGCGCAGAAGAAGCTTGACGAATCCCGTGCAGAATTCGATAAGGAAAAAGCCGACGCTGAAACCGAGCTGTCTGATGCCAAAACGAAGCTTGACAATGCGCTGAATGAGATCACGGTTAACGAATCCAACCTCGTCGAAGCTCGGCGTCAGCGTGATGCGGGCGTCAGCGAGCTCGCCCAGAAAAGAGCGGACGCCAAAGCCGCTTTTGAGTCTGCGGAGCAGCAGATCGCCGACAATCAGGCTCAGATAGACGAGGGACGTCAGGCTCTCGAGCAAGGCGAGCAGCAGTATGCGGTAGGTCAGGCCGAGTATCAGAAGAGCCAAAGCGCCCTTGATGCCCAGCGCGCCGCATACGAACAATCGGGTGTGATAGATCCTTACACCGAGGCCGTTCTTGCAGCTACTCAGACGAAGCTTGACGAAGTGAAAACTCAGCTTGCGCAGTCGCGCACCCAGCTTGACCAAACCAAGGTTCAGCTTGATGCGGGGCAAGCACAAATCGATCAAGCGAAAGCCCAGCTTCAGCAGCAAAAGACCGAAGCCGAAGCGGCCATGACTGCCGCCGAGCAGCAGCTTGCCAGCGCTCAGCAACAAATCAATGATGGCTGGTCTCAAATCCAGTCGGGCAAAGACAGCTACGCAAGCGGTCTTGCCGAGTATAACGACGGTCGCGCCAAGGCCGACAGCGAGTTCGCCAAAGCCGAACAGAAGATCGCCGACGCCCAGGACGAGATTGATTCGATCGAGCGTCCCGACTGGCTCATCATGGATAGGACGAAGAATGTTGGCTTGGTAAGCTTCACGTCCGACGCCGATCGCGTCGACCACATCGCTTCTGTGTTCCCCTTCATTTTCTTCTTGGTTGCCGCGCTGGTCGCGCTTACCACCATGACGCGCATGGTCGATGAGGAGCGCGTGCTTATCGGCACCTACAAAGCTTTGGGGTACTCCCGCAGCCGCATTGCGTGGAAGTACCTCGGCTATGCCGTGGCGGCTTCGGGCATTGGTTCCCTTTTGGGTATCTTGCTTATGGGCAAGACTTTGCCGATCGTTATCATGTATGCGTACGCGATCATTTACTACGTTCCGATGGGCAGTCTTTCGTTCGATCCTTTCATCACTGCTTTGTCAGCGGGCCTGGGTATCGGCATCACCGTCTTTGCTACCGCAGTGGCGGCGTTCTCACAGTTGAAGGAAGACCCGGCAAGCCTTATGCAACCTCGCGCACCGAAGGCCGGTAAGCGAATCATCCTCGAGCGGATCACGCCGATCTGGAGTCACTTGTCGTTCTCGTGGAAGGTCACGGCGCGCAACATCTTCCGTTATAAAAAGCGCTTCTTCATGACGCTTATCGGAATCGCTGGTTGCACGGCCCTCATGCTTACCGGATGGGGTCTGCGCGACTCGATCAACGATATCATCGACACGCAGTACGGCCAGCTCATCCACTACACGTCCACCATCACGCGCACCAGCGACGCTTCTCAGGAAGACATCGATAAGATCGAATCCGTTTTGACTAACGATTCCGTCGTATCCGATTTCACCGAGGCGTATTATGAGACCATGCTGGTCGTTGACGAGGCAGGGGAGGACCATCGCGCAAGCATCGTCGTCCCGAAGGATCTGGACGGATTCCCCAACGTATGGACCCTTCGCGATCGCTTGTCGCACGATCCCATCCCCATGACGGCCGATAGCGTGGTTGTATCCGAGAAACTTGCTATCGACCTGGGCGTTCGAGTTGGCGACACCTTAAGCGTCGCCGCCCAGGACACTATGGGCAACGCCGAGAACGAGCGTCATTCGCTTACGGTTACCGGTATCGCCGAGAATTATCTTCATGATTATCTGTTTGTAGGCGCTGACGCGTATCGCGAGGCGTTCGGGATCGATCCCGATTACGCGACGTGGTACGCCTGCATTGGCGAGAATCAAGACGAGCGCACCATCTTCGATGAGCAGATGTCCGAGATCGACGGCGTGAAGACGCTGGCGTACAACGACGAGATCATCAAGTCCTACCGCTCCATGCTCAAGAGCGTCGACTTGATCGTGGTCATCTTGGTGGTTGCGGCCGCGCTTCTTGCGTACATCGTCTTGTACAACCTCACTAACATCAACGTCGAGGAACGCGTTCGCGAAATCGCGACGCTCAAGGTGCTTGGCTTCACCAGGCGCGAGACGTACGCATACATCTTCCGCGAAATTCTTATCACGGTGGTGCTCGGTTGCTTGCTCGGCTTGTTCCTAGGTATTTTCCTCGAGGCGTTCGTGGTTCAATCCGCCGAGGTAGATCAAGCCATGTTCGGTCGAATCATCCACCCCATGAGCTTCGTCATATCGTTCGTGCTCACGGTTATTTTCGCGTGTTTGGTCCTATTCCTCATGCGCCATAAGTTGGCTCGAATCGACATGGTTGAAAGTTTGAAATCCACGGAGTAGGGGACATACGTTAGAATAATCAAGTTAATTAGACGGGAGCGACGTCGGCGTGCAGCCGACGTCGGCTGTTAAGGAGCAATCAATGAAGGTAGTTCAGCTTGCAAAAGACGAGCAGTCGGTGACCCTTGAGGTCACGGCAACCGAGCAGGAAGTCAACCGTGCGTTCGAAGTTGCCGAGATCAACTTCTGCCAGGCCATGGGTGTTCGTATGGATCCCCAGAAAACCCTCGCTCAGTCTGCGGCCGAGCAAATGGGCATCAGCAATCTTGACATGCTGGTGAATCAGCAGGCCGTCGATGCCCTTGTTCCCATGGCCATCGATAAGCATGGCGTGTACCCTGCGTTCATGCCATCCATCGAGAACGCCGACCTTGTCATGCGCGGCAAGCCGTTCAAGTTCACCGTGAACGTCATCGTCAAGCCCGAGTTCGAGCTTGCATCGTATGACCCGGTTTCCATCTCTGTGTTCCCATACGACGGCGACGAGGCCACGGTTGAGCAGCAGCTCCATCAGATGCTCGTCAATCGTGCCGAGTTCGTCGACGTCGAAGAGGATCGCCCTCTCGTTAACGGCGACGCAGCTTTCCTGTCCTTGGTCTGCAAGCAGGACGGCAACGAGATCAAGCCTCTTACCACCGAAGGCCGCACGTACGTGCTGGGTTCCGGCGGCATGCCCGCTACTTTCGAGCAGAACGTCATTGGCATGAAGAAGGGCGAAACCAAGACGTTCACGTTCGAGGCTCCGCGTTACGACGGCTCCTCTGACAAGGTCGAGCCTTACGAGGCAACCGTTGGCGTCCTCTCCATTCAGAAGGAAATCGTGCCCGAGCTCACTGACGAGTGGGTTGCCCAGAATTCTTCCGACTACAAGACGGTTGCCGAGCTTCGCGAGGCCCTCACCAAGGAAGTCCACCGTGTTCGTCGTGCGCAGTACGACGACTACGTTCGCAACGTCGCATCGGTTGAGCTTTCCAAGCGCTTCATGGGTCACATTCCCGACGAGGTCTTCGAGGGCACCCGTACCAAGATCACCAACGATCTGCGTCAGCAGGTTAGTTCTCAAGGCATCCGCTGGGAGGAATTTGTCTCGCGCAACGGTGGGGAAGAACAGGTAGAGCGCAACATTTTCATGCAGACGCGCCAGTCGCTGGTACAGTGCTATGCGCTTGACGCGATTTTCCGCACCCAGGGCCTTAAGGTCACCGAGCAGGACATCAAGGACGTCTGCGAGCAAATCAACCCGCAGCTTCCCGATGAGGCTCGCAAGATGATGGAGGAGCAGGGCTATGGCTTTTCGTTGCGTGAATCCGCCGAGCGTTATTGCGCCAGCAAGTGGGTCGTCGAGCATGCTCAGATCACTTACAAGAACCCCGATTCCCAGGAAGAGCAGGCTGAGTAGCCGATGCTCGGTCGCGTACTTCTCATAGCGAACCCTACAGCGCAGAACAGCGCGGCGGCTGAAGCGATCGACGTCGCTGCGGGCCTTGTTTCGGTTCTGCCGGGTTGCGAGTCGCTTGAGGTGGCCACGACCAATGCCCCGGGCCATGCAAAGGACATCGCCTCCAAAGCCCAGGGTTTCGACACCTTTGTCGCGCTGGGCGGAGACGGCCTGGCCCATGAGGTGTGCAATGGAATCATGATGCGTGACGACGTCGCTGTTCGCAGCGACGCCGCGCGCATTCAGATGGGCCTCATACCGTTTGGGTCGGGCAACGATTATGCCCGCACTCTTGGCATGTCGACTGATCTCAAGACAGCTGCCGTGCAGCTGGCCGAGGCTCGACCCGCAATGCTTGACGTTGGTGTATGCAATGGCGAGTACTTCTGCGAAACGCTGTCTTTCGGCCTTGATGCCGCGATCGCGCTCGATACGGTCGAGCGCCGCAAGCGCACAGGTAAAACAGGTACTCAGCTGTATCTTGCAAGCGGAATCGATCAGCTGCTACATCATCTCGATATCCATACCGCAACGGTTCGCTTCGACGATTTGCCGCCCCAAACCGTTGACGTGCATTTGCTTGCCGTCCAGATCGGCAGAACCTATGGGGGAGGCTTCGCGGTTTGCCCTGAAGCCGATGCCCAAGACGGCCTTTTCGACGTCTGCATCGCTCGTGCGCCTATGACCTTGGCTCAAGCCGGCCTTACGTTCGCCCTTGCGAAAGACGGTCATCACACTAAGCGGAAGAAGATCGAGTTTCATCGTGCAAAGAAGGTCTCTGTTTCGTTCGAAAAGAGCCTTCCGGTTCAAATTGATGGAGAAAAGATGGAGACGCTCACGTTCGACATCTCGTGCATCCGTCAATCCTTGTGCGTTCTCCGCACTGAAAAGGCGCGCTAGGGAAGTCTTCGCGTCGGGTATTCACCCTTATAAAACCCCAAGATAATCGATAATTCGCAGGTTGTGGGTAGGTTATGAACGCCCAACCTGCGCTTGTGCGTTCGGTCCCTTTGCCCTTATAATATCCAATTGCGTTCGGAGAGGTATGGATACACCCGGACGCGTGGGTTACGGAGTCAGCGCGCATGCCTCTTCATGTGCGATCTGGCAATCGTGCCCGCGAAGTGCAAGGGACCTTCGGTGTACGACGAGGCGTGCGAGCGAAGGTCTATCAGACAGGCTGTTTGCGAACTGACTATTCGCAGATAAGCCTAGGAAAGGAAAAGAAGAATGGGAGTCAAGCAGTACAAGCCGACTAGTCCCGGACGTCGTTTCCAGATGGTCTCCGACTTCGCCGAGATCACCACGGACAAGCCCGAGAAGTCGCTCCTTGCGCCTCTGTCTAAGAAGGCAGGCCGCAACAACAACGGTCGTATCACCACCCGTCACCAGGGCGGCGGCCACAAGCGTCGTTACCGTATCATCGACTTCAAGCGCAACAAGGACGGCGTGCCCGCCAAGGTCGCTACCATCGAGTACGACCCCAACCGCTCCGCCCGCATCGCGCTCCTTCATTACGTCGACGGCGAGAAGCGCTACATCCTTCATCCGAAGGGCCTTCATGTAGGCGATATGGTCATCTCCGGTTCCGATGCCGACATCAAGCCCGGCAACGCAATGCCGCTGGCCAACATCCCCGTCGGTACTCTCATCCATGCCGTTGAGCTCCAGCCTGGCAAGGGCGCTGCACTTGCCCGTTCCGCTGGCACCAGCATCCAGCTCATGGGTAAGGAAGGCAAGTACGCCATCCTGCGCATGCCTTCTTCCGAGATGCGTCGCGTTCTGCTCACCTGCCGTGCGACCATCGGCGAGGTTGGCAATGCCGAGCATGCCAACATCAAGATAGGCAAGGCCGGCCGTAACCGTTGGCTTGGCGTTCGTCCTACCGTTCGCGGTACCGTTATGAACCCGGTCGACCATCCCCATGGCGGTGGCGAGGGCAAGAACAAGACTTCTGGCCGTCACCCTGTTTCTCCGTGGGGCGTTCCTACCAAGGGCCATCGTACCCGCAACCCGAAGAAGGCTTCGAGCAAGCTGATCATTCGCCGTCGCAAGAAGTAATGCTTAACGTTAAGGAGCTATAAGTGAGCAGAAGTTTGAAGAAAGGACCTTTCGTCGAGCCGCGCCTCTTGGGCCGCATCATCGCGATGAATGAAGCTGGCGAGAAGAACGTTGTCAAGACGTGGTCCCGTGCAAGCACCATCTTCCCTGAGATGGTTGGCCACACGATCGCCGTTCATGACGGTCGTAAGCACGTCCCCGTATATGTTACCGAGTCCATGGTTGGCCACAAGCTGGGCGAGTTCGCCCCTACGCGTACCTTCAAGGGTCACGCGGCCGACAAGAAGAAGAAGTAAGGAGGAGTAAACGATGGAAGCAAAAGCAATCGCGCGTTACGTCCGCGTTTCTCCCCGCAAGGCTCGCGTGGTAGTCGACCTGGTCCGCGGTAAATCCGTCCCCCAGGCTCAGGAGATCCTCGCTTTCACCAACCGCGGCATCGCCGAGACGGTTGAGAAGGTTCTGAACTCCGCGGTTGCCAACGCCGAGAACCTGCACCATGTGCGCCCCGAGGCTCTTTATGTCAAGGAGTGCTACGTCGACGAGGGCCCCACGCTGAAGCGTATCCGTCCTCGCGCTAAGGGTTCCGCATCGCGCATCAACAAGCGCACGGCCCACATCACCATTGTCGTTGCTACCCGAGAGGAGGCATAAAGCCTTATGGGTCAGAAAGTAAGCCCTACCGGTTTCCGCCTCGGCATCACCGAGGATTGGCGCAGCCGCTGGTACGCAAATAAGGACTACGCCGCCAACCTCGAGAACGATCTTGCTATCCGTAGCTTCCTCGAGAAGGAACTTGACCGCGCTGCCGTTTCCGGCGTCGAGATCGAGCGCGCTGGTGACAAGACCAAGGTCATCATCACCACTGCTCGTCCGGGCGTTGTCATCGGCAAGAAGGGCGCCAAGATCGACGAGCTTCGTCGCGATCTTGAGAAGATCGCTACCGGCACCGTCTCCGTTGAGGTCATCGAGGTCAAGCGCCCCGAGCTCGACGCTCAGCTCGTTGCCGAGTCCATCGCCGAGCAGCTCGTCGGCCGCGTCGCTTTCCGTCGCGCCATGCGCAAGGCTGTTCAGTCCGCTCGCAAGAGCGGTGCCAAGGGCATCCGCATCCAGTGCTCCGGTCGTCTCGGTGGCGCTGAGATGAGCCGCCGCGAGTGGTACGGCGAGGGTCGTATCCCGCGTCACACTCTGCGCGCCAAGATCGACTACGGTTTCTCTACCGCAGCTACCACGATGGGTTCCATCGGCATTCAGGTTTGGATTTATCACGGCGACGTTATGCCCGGCCAGAAGGCTCCGCAGCCTGCACTGGAGGGTTCGTCCCGCCCGAGTCGTCCGCGTCGCGGCAATGGCCGTCCGCGCAACGACCGTAACGAGAGGGGTGCTAAGTAAATGCTCGTACCTAAGCGTGTAAAGCACCGCAAGGTGCAGCGCGGTTCCATGAAGGGCAAGGCCAAGGGTGGAACCCGTCTGAACCACGGCGAGTTCGGTATCCAGGCCCTCGAGGCTGCTTGGATCACCAACCGTCAGATCGAGGCTGCTCGTGTCGCCATGACTCGTGAGATGAAGCGTGGCGGCAAGGTCTGGATCACCATCTTCCCGGATAAGCCTATCACCCAGAAGCCTGCAGAAACCCGCATGGGTTCCGGCAAGGGTAATCCCGAGGGCTGGGTTGCCGTTGTCAAGCCTGGCCGCATCATGTTCGAGGTCGGCGGCGTTGAAGAGGCTGTCGCCAAAGAGGCACTCCGTCTTGCAATCAACAAGCTTCCTATCAAGTGCAAGATCGTGACTCGTGAAACGGAAGGTCAGGAATAAATGAAACCAGCAGAGATTCGCGAGCTTTCCGCCGAAGATTTGCAGGCTAAGCTCAAAGAAGCGCGCGCGGAGCTTTTCAATCTGCGCTTCCAGATGGCTACCAGCCAGCTTGACAACACCGCTCGCGTCGGTCAGGTCAAGAAGGACATCGCCCGCATTCAGACCGAGATGCGTGCTCGTGAGCTGAAAGCTCTGAACTAGGGCACGTCGAGGAAGGTAGATTAGCAATATGACTGATGAACGCAACAACCGAAAGGTCCGTCAGGGCGTTGTCGTGAGCGATGCCAATGACAAGACCATCGTTGTGCAGATCACTGAGCGCAAGCCGCATCCTATTTACGGCAAGATGATGACCAGCACTAAGAAGCTGCACGCTCATGACGAGAACAACGAGGCTCATGTTGGCGATACCGTTTCCATCATGGAGACGCGTCCGCTGTCCAAGATGAAGCGTTGGCGCCTCGTCGAGATCGTTGAGAAGGCCAAATAGTCTGCGGTTAACACCGTATGCTCTATAGGAAAGTTAGGTAGAAGCAATGATTCAGGTGCAAACCATGCTCCAGGTGGCCGATAACTCCGGCGCTCGCAAGGTGCAGTGCATCAAGGTCCTCGGCGGCACCGGCCGTCGCTACGCGGGCCTCGGTGACGTCATCATCTGCAGCGTTAAGGAAGCTATCCCCAACGCCGCCGTCAAAAAGGGCGATGTTGTGCGCTGCGTCGTCGTTCGCACGAAGAAGGAAGTTCGTCGCAACGATGGCAGCTACATCAAGTTCGACCAGAACGCCGCTGTTCTCATCAACGAGGATGGAACGCCTCGCGGCACGCGTATCTTCGGGCCTGTTGCCCGCGAGCTGCGCGAAAAGAAGTACATGAAGATCGTGTCTTTGGCACCGGAAACTCTGTAGGGGAGGTGTTCGCAGAATGAGCGGTATGAACATCAAGAAAGACGACATCGTTAAGGTCATCGCCGGCAAGGATAAGGGCAAAGAGGGCAAGGTCCTCTCCGCGCTCCCTGCTCGCAACCGTGTCGTGGTCGAGAAGGTCAACATCCACAAGAAGGCCCTTCGTCCGACCCAGCAGAACCCCCAGGGCGGCATCTCGTCGATCGAGGCTCCGCTTCACGTGTCCAACGTGATGCTGGTTTGCCCCAGCTGCAAGCAGCCCACTCGCGTTGCTCATCGCATCGACGAGAACGGCAAGCATCGCGTCTGCAAGAAGTGCGGCAAGGACATCGATTAATTGTTGTGGGCTTAAAGCGAAGTGCCTTTTCACAGTCGCTTTAGGCCCCTATACTATGACCCCGGTGCTTTTAGGGGACGCAGGGTCGGTAATCCTGCGTTTAATTCATCGAAAGGATTTGAACACATGGCTCCTCGTTTGAAGGAAATGTATAAGAACGAGATCATCTCCAAGCTTGAGAAGGATCTTGACATCAAGAACGTCAACCTCGTTCCGAAGCTCGAGAAGATCGTCGTCAACATGGGTGTCGGCGCTGCTGCATCTGATTCCAAGCAGCTCGATGCCGCCATCGAGGATATGCGTATCATCACCGGTCAGCAGCCTTGCGTCACTCGCGCTAAGAAGTCCATCGCTGGCTTCCATGTCCGTGAGGGCCAGGCTATCGGCTGCAAGGTCACCCTCCGCGGCGACCGTATGTACGAGTTCATGGATCGTCTGCTGGCAACCGCCCTTCCGCGCGTTCGCGACTTCCGCGGCATTTCGCGCACCAGCTTCGACGGCCGTGGCAATTACTCCCTCGGCATCACCGAGCAGCTGATCTTCCCTGAGATCGATTACGATAAGATCGATCGTACCCGTGGTATGGACATCACGTTCGTCACCACCGCTGATAACGATGAGGCTGCGTTCGCACTTCTGGACGCATTTGGCTTCCCGTTCAAGGAGAACTAAACGCGAAAGCGTTTTGTTTGTAAGAGGTCCGGCAGGTGCCGCATGAACCTGCCGGGCAGAAGGAAAGAAGGAATGCATGGCTAAGAAATCGATGATCGCCAAGGCTAAGCGCGAGCCGAAGTTCTCGACGCGTCAGCACAACCGCTGCGTGCGTTGCGGACGTCCCCGTGCTTACTACCGCAAGTTCGGCCTGTGCCGTGTCTGCTTGCGTGAGCTTGCCAACAAAGGCGAACTTCCCGGCGTGACGAAGTCCTCTTGGTAAAAGACAGACTTTAGAACGTTTCAGGGTGTGCCCTCGTTCAGGCGTTGAAGCTAAGGGCTTTCGCGAACCGAACGATGTGGTTCATCAAGGACCAAAGGAGAAATCAAATGACATTGACCGACCCCATTGCAGATATGCTTACGCGCGTGCGTAACGCTAATTCTGCTGGCAAGGCGACGGTTTCCATGCCGTCTAGCAAGAAACTTGTCGAGGTAGCCCGCATCATGCACGAAGAAGGCTACATCAAGTCTTACGAGGTGATCCCCGGCGAGCCCCGCGCTACGCTCGAGATCGCTTTGAAGTTTGGCGACAAGAAGACGAAGACCATCCGCGGCATCAAGCGCATCTCTAAGCCCGGCCTGCGTATTTACGCTGGCAAGGACGAGCTGCCCCGCGTTCTCGGTGGTCTCGGTACTGCAATCATCTCGACGAGCCAAGGCGTTATGGCCGATCGCGATGCCCGCAAGAAGGGTATCGGCGGCGAGGTCATCGCTTACATCTGGTAGGAAAGGAAGAGGTTTAGTATGTCTCGTATCGGCAAACAGCCCATCACCGTTCCTGCCAACGTCGAAGTTAAGATCGATGGCACCACGGTTGACGTGAAGGGCCCCAAGGGCGAGCTCGTTCGTACGTTTCCGTCCATCATGATCATCAAGCAGGAAGAGAATGAGATCCTGGTTGAGCGTCCTGACGACAGCCATGACGCAAAGTGCTTCCATGGTCTGGTTCGCACCCTTATCGCTAACATGATCGAAGGCTGCGAGAAGGGCTTCCAGAAGAAGCTCGTCCTCGTCGGCGTCGGTTATCGTGCTCAGCTCAAGGGCTCTGATCTTGAGCTTCAGTTGGGCTATTCCCACCCGGTTCTCGTCAAGTGCCCCGAGGGCATCAAGTTCGAGGTTCCCTCCCAGACCGAGATCGTCGTCTCTGGTCCGAGCAAGGAACAGGTTGGCCAGGTCGCTGCGGAGATCCGCAGTTGGCGTAAGCCCGAGCCTTACAAGGGCAAGGGTATCCGCTACGACGGCGAGTTCGTCCGTCGTAAGCTTGGCAAGGCCGCCAAGGGCGATTAATGTTCCACCTTTTCGGACTGTGAGATTGAAGGGAAAGTTCAATGAACGCTAATTTGAAGAAAAGGCAAAACGGGCTTGCTCGCCGTCATCGCCGTGTTCGCGGCAAGATCAACGGAACCGCTGCTCGTCCCCGTCTTTGCGTTACCCGTAGCAACAGCAACGTTTACGTTCAGGTAATCGACGACGTTGCTCACAACACCATCTGCGGTGCTTCCACCCTCGGTGCTGAGTTCAAGGCCACCGGCAAGAAGGCCGCCACGGTCGAGGGAGCTGCGGCTCTCGGCGAGATCATCGGCAAGAAGGCCATCGAGGCCGGCATCACTGAGGTCGTTTTCGACCGCGGTGGCAACCTGTATCACGGTCGCGTCAAGGCTGTTGCCGAAGGCGCCCGCGAAGCAGGCCTGAAATTCTAGAAGGAGCTTGAGATATGCCTCGTAAACAACATGAAGAAGCAGGAGTACCTGAGCTCCAGGAGCGCGTTGTCTCCATCAGCCGCGTTTCCAAAGTAGTCAAGGGCGGTCGTCGCATGGCTCTGTCCGCTCTCGTCGTCGTTGGCGACGGCAAGGGTCGCGTCGGTGTCGGCATGGGTAAGTCCAAGGAAGTTCCCAACGCCATCTCCAAGGGCGTCGAGGATGCCAAGAAGAACATGTTCTCCGTGCCGCTGGTCGAGTCCACTGAGGTTCCCGGTTCCTTCACCGTTCCTCATGACATCATCGGCGAGTTCGGCGCAGGCCGCGTTCTGATCAAGCCGGCTCTTCCTGGTACCGGCGTTATGGCCGGCAGCGCTGTCCGTGCGGTTCTCGAGCTTGCTGGCGTTACCGACGTCATCACCAAGGAACTTGGCACCAACAACGCTCTCAACGTCGTTAAGGCCACTGCTGAGGGCCTGCGCGACATGGAAACCGCTGCTCAGGTTGCTGACCGTCGCGGCGTTTCCGTCGACCACATCTTCGGTCGAAAGGAGACCAAGTAATGTCTGACGCAAAGAAGACCCTGCGTATCACGCAGGTTAAGAGCTCCATCGGCCGCAAGGCCGATCAGGGCAAAACCCTGAAGGCCCTTGGTCTTGGCCGCATCGGCAAGACTGTCGATCAGGTGGACAACGAGTCCGTCCGCGGCATGATCTTCAAGGTCAAGCACCTCATCGAGGTCGAAGAGATCTAATAGTTCTCTTGAAACCGACAGCATGAGCGACTTTTTTGGCGCTCATGCTGTTTGTTATGCCTGGTGCAAAACGCCTCAAGTAATTGGAAGTTTGCTGGCGGCGAGCTGTCAGCGCAGGCAAGAAAGCCTGAAAAGCGTAAAGGAGTTTTAAATGGAATTGAAGGATCTGCAGCCCGCATCGGGCTCTCGTAAGAACCGTAAGCGCGTCGGCCGTGGCCATGCTGCTGGCCAGGGCAAAACCGCTGGTCGTGGTCTGAACGGTCAGAAGTCCCGTTCCGGTGGCGCTAAGAAGGCAGGCTTCGAGGGCGGCCAGACTCCTCTGGCACGTCGTCTCCCGAAGCTCCCTGGCTTCACCAACATCAACCGTGTTGAGTACCTCCCGGTCAACGTTGGCCGTCTCGAGGAGAAGTACGAGGCAGGCGAGATCGTTGATGGCGCGAGCCTGAAGGCCAAGGGCATCATCAAGCACGAGGATGCACTGGTCAAGGTTCTCGGCGATGGCGAGCTTACCAAGGCTCTCACCATCAAGGTCGACAAGGTCTCGGCTTCTGCTCAGGCTAAGATCGAAGCTGCTGGCGGAAAGGTTGAACAGCCTTGCTAAGTGCATTCGTTGACGCATTCAAAGTGCCCGAGCTGCGTAAGAAGATTCTCTTCACGCTCGGTATCTTGGCGCTTTATCGCGTTGGCGCGTACCTGCCTGTTCCGGGAATCCCGTTCCGCGCACTTGCAGATGCTTTCATGGCATCTAGCGCACAGGTTTCGATGACCATGCTCGACCTTTTCACTGGTGGCGCGTTGTCGAACTTCTCGGTGTTCTCGTTGGGAATCATGCCCTACATCACTGCATCGATCATCATGCAGCTGATGCAGGGTGTTATCCCTGCTGTGGGGCGTTGGGCGCGCGAGGGCGAGTCTGGGCGTCGTAAGATCACTCAGGTTACCCGCTGGCTCACGCTCGGCCTTGGTCTCATCAATGCCGTCGGTTACCTGCTGCTGTTCCAGTCGCCTGCTTACGGTGTTCAGTTCAGCACCGCAGTTCCCGCTTGGCTCACCAGCATCGTAGTTGTTTTCACCTTGGTTGCCGGTACCGCGCTCATCATGTGGATGGGCGAGCTCATCACCCAGCGTGGTGTTGGCAATGGCATGTCGCTGATCATCTTCGTCAGCATCGTTTCCCGCGTGCCTTCTGCTCTGTATTCGTCTGTCACCTCGATGGACAACACGGGCATGGGTATTGCCCTTACGATTCTGATCGTTGTCGTCATCCTGATCTGCGTCCCGCTGATCATCTTCGTTGAGCGTGCTCAGCGTCGTATTCCCGTGAACTACGCTAAGCGTGTTCAGGGCCGTAGGATGATGGGCGGTCAGTCCACGTATATCCCGTTCAAGGTGAACGCTGCAGGCGTTATCCCGATCATCTTCGCAAGCTGCCTGATTTACTTCCCGGCTCAACTTGCGGCGCTGTTTAACGTCGACTGGCTCACTGTTGTGGCTAATGCTGTTTCCACTGGTTGGGTGAACTGGATCCTTACCGCAGGTCTCATTGTCTTTTTCGCCTACTTCTACACCTCCATGGTGTTCGATCCGGGCCAGACGGCTGAGAACCTGCAGAAGCAGGGTGGCTTCATTCCCGGCATCCGTCCGGGCAAGGCTACCGAGGAGTACATCCATAACGTGCTCCGTCGTGTTACCCTTCCGGGTGGCATCTTCATCGCTCTGATTGCTGTCGTTCCGTCCATTCTGTTCTACTTCACGGGCAATCAGCTTATTCAGGCGTTCGGTGGTACTTCGATCTTGATCATGATCGGCGTTGCGCTTGACACCATGACCAAGGTTGAAAGCCAGTTGAAGACCCACAATTATGCTGGGTTCTTCAAATAGGCTTGAATCATATTCCTGGTTCTTGTAACGGCTCGGCGCTTTGCGTCGGGCCGTTTTTGCGTATATTCAACGAAAGGGGGTCCGAAGCAGCCAATCGTTTGTTGAAGAGCCATTAAGATGAAGAGAATGCCGTTTGCGCATTCGAATTTCGACCGACCCACAACGAAAGGCGTCACGTGTCCTCGCTGCCTTCTTGGCCGTATCTCATTTGTTCGGTAATCAGCTTTGTAACCGCTATCGTTTGCCACGAGGCCAGCCACGCATTTGCTGCATATAAACTAGGTGACCCTACCGCAAAGGGGTCGGGTAGGCTCTCCTTCAACCCCGTAAGGCACATCGACCCGTTTGGCACGGTGATTTTGCCATTCCTGCTTATGTCGATGAACATGCCCATTTTCGGTTATGCGAAGCCGGTTCCCTATAACCCCCGATATTTCAAGGATCCTCGAAAGGGCGATCTGATAGTTGGACTGGCAGGTCCTTGCGCCAATCTTCTTTTGGCGTGTCTTGCTGCGTTGATCGGCGCTTTGCTTTTCAACTTCGCACCGGTGCTGCAATGGATGATGGCAAGCGAGTTCTTCCGTTATTTCTTCTTGCTCTTCCTGCCTATGTTTGCGCTGGTCAACCTTTATTTGATGTTCTTCAACCTTCTTCCGATACCTCCGTTGGACGGTTCGTCGATTTTCGCGTTCTTTCTTCCCGAAAAGTACCTGCCTCAGTATTACAAGGTTCAGCAGTATGCGTTTCCGATTTTCATGATCGCGGTGATCTTACTGCCTCAGTTCATGAGGATCGATCCGTTCAGTTGGTATTTGAACGTCACGGCGGGAAATCTTTTCGACCTGCTGTTCCCGTATATGGGGTAGGCCATGTCATATCGTGTCCGTACTGAAAGTTTCGAGGGACCCTTCGACTTGCTCCTGTACCTTGTTGGCAGGCAGCGTGTTGATATCGGGTCGATCTCGGTTAACGATATCGTCAACCAGTATCTTGATGAAGTCGAGAGAATGCGCGCTCTCGATCTTGACGTGGCAAGCGACTTCCTTCTTGTTGCCTCCACGCTCCTTGAAATCAAGGCGCAAAGCCTTATTCCTGCCGAGGTGGACGAAGCCGACGAGGATCTGACTGAACTTACGCCTAGTCAGGCCCGTGACATGCTCGTTGAGAAGCTTATCGAGTACAAGAAGTACAAGAACGCAGCTGCTGCTTTGGGCATGCGCATGGAGGCGCAAGCTCGCATGCATCCTCGAACGTTCGGTGCGCCCGAGCGTTTTGCAGAAGTCATGCCCGATTTCCTGCGCGACGTCTCGCTCGATACCATCGGTTTCTTGGCGGCGGGTGCATTCTCGCGTCGCGATGTCGTCTTGCTTGAGTCTGAGCATATCGCCAAGAAACCTATTCCCGTTGAGATTCATGTCAGGGCGCTCCATAGGCGCCTTTCGAACGAGAAGCATCTTCGTTTCTCGGATCTGATTCACGACGACACGCCTACGCCCATCGTCGTTGTCACGTTTCTTGCTTTGCTTGAGCTTTACAAAAGGCAAATGGTTCATCTTACTCAGGACAACCCGTTCGGCGATATCGAGGTCGACTACATCGAAGGCTCAGGCGAGCTTGATTTAACGGGAGACGATGCGCTCACTTCGGTGGGCGAAGAGGAATAGCCCCTTTAATCGAAAGATCTACTCTGAGGAGCATATATGTTCGAGGGATTGCAAAAGGAGCAGTTGCCAGCCGCGCTTGAGGCTTTGCTGTTCGTCACGAACGAGCCAGTGAATGCTATCACGTTGGCGGAACTGCTCGAGTGCGATACTTCAGATGTCGTGCTGGGCCTTGAGGCGTTGCGCGACCGTCTTAAGCAGGATGAGCGCGGGATTCAGCTCATTGAGGTTGCCGGTGGTTGGCGTTTGTACACGCATCCAAGCTTTGATGCACTTTTGCAGAAGTACGTCCTTTCCTGGGACACGCGTAAGATGTCTCAGGCGGCCCTCGAGGTGCTTTCCATCATTGCATACGGACAACCCATGACCCGCGCTCAGATCGCCGCCATCCGCGGCGTGAATTCCGACGGCGTTGTCAGCACGTTGCTCGATCGCGGCCTTATTCGCGAGGCTGGAATCTCCGATGCACCGGGCAACCCTGTTCTTTACGGCACGAGCGCTGCTTTTCTCGAGAAGTTTGGGCTGGCTTCCCCACGCGATTTGCCCGATCTTGAGGGGTTCGCCCCCGACGAGAAGACCGCGCAGCTCATTCGCGAGCGTTTGGGCGCCACTCAGGCGGCCAACGAACCCACCGACGACGAGGTGGCGGCGGGGATTGCCGGTCTTACGGGCATTGACGAATCTCCGTTTGCGACCGTTGAGAAGATCGATTTCGATAGCCTGACGTTCGATATGGACAGTGAGTAGAGTGAGCAACGCCAAAAGCGACAACATGAATGATCCTACGATCGACGATTCGGTCGTTTCGAGCCCTGATTTCTCCGATCGCCCCGAAGACGGCGAGGGGGGACGTCTTGTCCCTATGCGCCTGCAGAAGTTCCTTGCACGTGCGGGTGCTGCTTCAAGACGCGGCTCCGAGAATCTTATGACCGCAGGTCGCGTTACTGTCAACGGGGAAGTGGTGACCGAGCTGGGAAGCAAGGTTGATCCATTAGTCGATGTCGTGGCTGTCGACGGCGTCGTCGTGAAGCTTGGCGATGGTTCGACCACCATCATGATGCACAAGCCCGCAGGGGTTATCACCACGATGCACGATCAGCTCGAGCGCCCCTGTGTTGCCGATCTGGCCCCGATCGATCGCTATCCTGGGCTTTTCCCGATCGGTCGCTTAGACACCGACACAACCGGTTTGCTTTTGTTCTCAACCGACGGTGAGCTTGGAAACGGCTTGCTTCATCCACGTCATCACGTGAAGAAGGTTTATCTTGCCTGTGTGGAGGGCACCCCCACGGCAAAGCAGCTTGACCAGCTTCGACGGGGAATTCAGCTTGATGACGGGATGACCCAACCCGCCGAGGTCGAGATCCTGCAGGGTCGCAAAGCCGAGCACGCTGCGGAAGTGCTGGTTATGCCGTCGCAGGTGGTTCGCGGCGGATCGCGCGTGTACGCCGAGATCTTGAAGGAGCGCTCGCGTGCGCGAAGCTACGTGAGCATCGGCATTAGGGAAGGACGCTATCATCAGGTGAAGCGCATGTTCGCCGCCATCGGTCATCCCGTCGTTGCGCTTCATCGCGATACATTCGGGCCGCTTGATCTTGGCAGTCTCGAGCGTGGTTCATGGCGTGTTCTTTCCGATTCCGAGGTTGCGTCTCTTAAAGCGGCTATCGACGTTGCAGATGATTAACGGTCGATTCTACGTTTGGCATGTTCAGCCGTCCCTTGACGGGGAATGCTAGAATGACCTGAATAGCGGTATCTATTGAATTGAAAGGGGCTTTCACCAGATGGCTCTCTCAGTGGAACAAACCCCTAAACAATGCCCGTTCTCGGCGATAGCCGTTGTTGGATTGGGTTTGATTGGCTCGTCTTGTGCATCGGCTGTCAAACGCGTCTGGCCCGATGTCCGCGTTTTCGGAGTCGATACCGACGACCGTACGCTGCGCATCGCATTGGAGAAGGGGATGGTTGACGGCTGCTCTCGCCCCGATGGCGACGCCTTTCGGTCGTTCGTTATCGATTCATGCGACTTGGTGCTGCTCGCCACCCCCGTTGATGTTGCCGGGTATTATTTCGAGCGGCTCGCCAACTGGGGCTATTCCGGTTTGATTTCCGATACCGCTTCCACGAAAAGCCGTATCTGCGAGATGGCAGCTCGCACTCTTAAAGTTCCCGAAAAGTTTGTCCCAGGACATCCGATGTGCGGTTCCGAGAAGAACGGCATCGAAGGGTGCCGCGCTGACATGTTCCAGGGCGCTTACTGGATTTTGTGCCCCGATCAGGGAACCGATGGCGACGACATTCAGCATCTGCATGAGTTCACGACCGGTTTAGGCGCCCGTATGATCTCGCTTCCCCGCGAACAACACGATCGCGCTGTCGCGGTGGTAAGCCATGTCCCGCATCTTGTTGCGTCGTCGTTGGTCACCCTTGCCGACCATGCTTCACGCGAGCAGCGAAACATCATGCGGTTGGCCGCGGGCGGTTTCAAAGACACCACGCGCATCGCAGCAGGTTCGGCCGATCTGTGGACGGGCATCGAATTCGACAATTCCGCCGAGGTTCTTTCCGGCATCGACGATATGTGCGACATCCTGCAATCGTTCGCACGCGCCTTGCGCGAAGGCGACCGTGTTTCCATGAAGGATCTGCTGCAGCAGGCGGCCGAGCTCAGGCGAGAGCTGCCCGCGGCGTGGGTGCCTTCGTCCGAGCGCATGATAGAGGTTCGCATCCCGGTGCCCCAACGCAACGGCGTCGTTGCCGAGGTCACAACCATAGCAAGTTCGGTCGGCTGCAACATCCAGTCGATCGAGATCGACCATGTTACCGAGAACAGCGCTGTTCTGAACATGCTGCTAACCGATGAAGGAGATATCGGCAAGCTGTCGTTTGAGCTGATCAACGCTGGATTCTCGGTTTCGTTCAGCCCGTTGTCACCGAAGGAGCATACTCATGTCGACTGATGATGTTAAGACGATCGAGCCTTTGTCCGGTCCTTTGTCGGGCTCTTGCGTCGTTCCTGGAGACAAAAGCATTTCTCATCGCGCTGTCCTGTTCTCGGCTATGGCCGAGGGGGTATCGCGTTTGAGCGGCGTGCTTGACTCAAGCGATGTGCGCGCTTCGATCGATGCGGTAAGAAAGCTCGGTGCCGAGGTCTCGCTTGAAAAGCAGCCCGACGGCAGCCTGTCGGGCGGCGTGGTCGGGTGGGGCGCGAAAGGCCCCAAGCAGCCTGACGGTCCGATTTACTGCGCCAACTCGGGAACGACCGCGCGTCTTTTGATGGGCATCCTCGCTCCGTGGGATATCGAGGTCGAGATCACCGGCGACGAATCTCTTTCCCGCAGGCCGATGCGCCGCATCACGGCGCCTCTGATGAAGATGGGCGTGAGCTTCGACCCCGCCGGCGCCGAAACCCTTCCCATCGTCGAGCGCGGCACACGCGATCTGCGGGCGATTTCCTACGATTCGCCCATGGCTTCCGCTCAGTTGAAAACCGCCGTGTTGCTTGCCGGCGTGTATGCGAACGGAACCACCACGGTCAATGAGCCGTCTACTTCGCGCAATCACACCGAGCTCATGCTGCCCGAGTTCGGCGTCGAAACCACCGCTTCTGAGCTTTCGGCTAGCGTGAATGGTCCTGCCGCCTTGAAGTCGTGCGAGGTCGTCGTTCCCGGCGACCCCTCCTCTGCGGCTTTCCTGATTTGCGCTGCCTTGTTGAAGAAGGGAAGCGCCATTCAGATCGAGAACGTCAGCCTGAACACCGCGCGAACCGGTTTCTTCCGCACACTTGAGCGTATGGGCGCCGATATCGAGGTTCATCGAACCGGATCGTCGGGTAAGGAGCCCTTCGGCGTGATGTCGGCATGTTATTCTGGTAAGCTGCGCGGATGCGAGGTTCCGGGATCCAAGATCGCCAGTTTGGTCGATGAGGTTCCGGTTCTGGCATTGGTTGCGGCGTTCGCTCGCGGCGTTACGGTTTTCCGCGATGCGGGCGAGCTTCGCGCCAAAGAGACCGACCGTCTTACTGCTGTGCGCAACGGTTTGGCGCAGCTTGGTGTCGATTCCTGGATTGAAGGCGACGACCTGTTCGTAGAGGGCAATCCCGATCTTGAGATCCCCGACGGCATCGTATTCGATTCTCTTGGCGATCATCGTCTTGCCATGACGTGGTCGCTTGTTGGCTTGACTGGGGAAAAGCCCGTTGGCATCAAGAACTTCTCGTGCGTTGATGTAAGCTACCCCGATTTTTTGAAGGACATAGAAAGGCTCGTTCGATGATCGTTGCAATTGATGGACCGGCTGGTGCCGGCAAATCGACCGTTTCCAAGGAAGTGGCGCGCAGGCTGGGTTTCACCTGCCTTGACACTGGCGCCATGTATCGTGCTATTGCCTGGCAGGCAATTCAGAACGGCGTCGATTTCGACGATTCGCAGGGGCTTGACCAGGTTGCCAACAATTACCACATCGAGTTCACTTACGACCAGGGCGAGCCGTCTCCGAGCGGTGTTTTGATGGGTGGTGTCGACGTGACCCGCGCGATTCGCACTGCCGAGATCGATCGCGCTGTCAGCCTTGTCTCGAAAGAGCCGCTTGTTCGTGCGGCCCTGGTGGCTCAGCAGCAGCGTATTGGCAACAGCGGCAATTACGTGGTCGAAGGTCGCGATATCGGAACCGTCGTCTTCCCGGACGCGGCAGTCAAGGTGTTCCTGTTCGCCTCTGCCGAGGAGAGGGCGCGCCGCCGTGTGGCTCAAAACGCCGAGCGAGGCATAGGTTCCGTCGATTACGACGAGGTTCTTGCCGACATCGTGAAGCGCGATGAGATCGACTCGTCGCGCGATTCGTCGCCGCTTGAACCTGCTGCCGATGCCGTCATGCTCGACTCTTCCGATCTTTCCATCGAGGAAGTCATCGAGAAGATCTGCCAGCTTGCCAAGGCTCATCTGTAGAAAGTCGGGGCGTCGATGTCCGATCAGCAAGACAAGCAGCAAGACAAACCCGCGCAGGGCGAGGAAAGCGCGAAGCGACCCGCGTATGAGAAATGCTGGGACATGCCGTTCGGCGGCACGTCGCCCGAGAAGCACGTCTCTCATATCATGGCTCATATCATCGTCGGCTTCGTCGGCTTTGTTTTCAAGATCCTGTTCCGCTACCGTGTCGATAACCGCGAAAGCCTTGACGCTTTCGCGGATAAATCGGGTGTGGTCGTCATCGCGAATCATACGTCGTTCTTGGACGTCGTGTTCATCTATCTGTCGGTAAGGCCGAAACTTTGGCCTCGCATGATCGCGCGCAGCACTTTGTTCGAAGGCAAACCGTACATTTTCGCGTGGATACTTGCTCATTTGGGCGTGTTTCCCATCAAGCGCGATACGGCGGACAGGACGGCCATCAAGCGCGCTTCCAGCATGTTGAAGAACGACGAGGTCATCTGCATCATGCCCGAGGGCACGCGTCGCGGCAAGGGATCGAAAACCCCCGAAATCCACGGTGGTGCGGCTCTCATCGCGCGCATGGGTCATGCGCCTATCCTCCCCATGACGGTTCGCGACGCCGAGAACGTGAAGCGCAAGGGTGAGCATATTCGTTTCCCCAAAATCACCTGTGAATTCGGCGATCCTATCTTGGTTTCGGACTTCGACTTCCTTCCCAAGCAGGACAAGCTTGACGGTTGCATGTGGTACGCCATGCGCGAGTGCTTCGCGCTCAGCCAGCGCGTTGCCCCAAGCGAGGTCGATATGAAGGCGCTGTTCCCCGATGGCAAGGACTACACCGAAGTGTTCGAAGAGCACCAGGTGGCGCATCATACCAGCGTCGAGCTCGTGAAAGAGATCGATGAGAAGAAGGCCCGTGCCGCCGAGCGCAAGGCGCGTTCATCGCAGGACGCTTCGGGCGATCAGCCCTCCGACAACTAAGGCGGTCGATATGAACGTAGTCAAGGCCGATCATGCCGGTGCATGCTTCGGCGTTCAGCGAGCGCTCGACATTGCCCTTGAGGCATCGAAGTCCTCGGCGCGTGCCCACACGTTGGGTCCCTTGATCCATAACCCCATCGTGGTGCGTGAGCTTGCCGAGGCGGGCGTCGATGAGATCGCCTCGGTTTCCGAAGCCGATCCGAACGATACGGTCATCATCCGAAGCCATGGCGTCACCCCGCAGGTCATGCGTGATGTTGAATCTCATGTGAAGAACGTCCTCGATGCAACGTGCCCCTTCGTTGCCGCTGCGCAAAAAGCGGCATATCAGCTTGCCGAAAGGCACGGCTGCGTCGTGGTCGTCGGCGAGGAAGGGCACCCCGAGGTGGAGGGCCTGACCGCCCGTGCTGCCGAGGCGCCTGCCCGTGTTATCGTGGCGTCGTCGCCTGACGACCTGCCCGATGATGTGTACGACCCTGTGGGAATCGTCGTCCAGACAACCCAGGAGCGCGCCGCTCTTGATGCTGTGGTCGACGAGCTTCGCAAGCGCGGCATCAACCCCGATGTTAAGAACACCATTTGCACGGCAACCAGTCAGCGTCAGGATGCGGCGATCAAGATCGCTTCTCAGGTCGATGCTGTCGTGGTCATTGGCGGTCGCAACTCGTCGAACACCACGCGTCTTGCAAGTATCTGCCGCTCGGCATGCGCGCGCACATACCATATCGAATCTCCCGATGAGCTTGATCCCTCATGGTTCAAGGGGTGTGAAACCGTCGGAGTCACAGCTGGCGCGTCCACTCCTGAATCTCAGATCTCCCGTGTCATCGAATACTTGGAGACGCTGTGATCGGCGAGATCGAAAACGGTCAGCCGGCAAACGGGCATCCAAGCTACCCGTCTCGCGATATCGCGCGCACGGCCGCGCGCGCAAGGAAGCGTCCCGAGGCTGTGGTTCAAATGGTAGCCCCCGAGTCTCCCGCAGACGATGCCGGTTTTACCCCGGGTTGTCGGATCCTCGCCGTCGATGGGCAGCCTTTGCGCGACGTCATCGACTGGCGTTGGCTTTCCGATGGCGACGAGATCGAGCTTTCCTATATCGATACCGATGGGGATGCGGGCGATGTCGTCTTAGAGCGCGAGGAAGGGGAGGACTGGGGCTTCACCTTCGAGGGACTTGTTTTCGACGACGTGCTGCAGTGCAGGAACGCCTGCACGTTCTGCTTCATGCATCAGCTTCCCAAAGGTTTGCGCCCCTCTCTCACCCTGCGCGACGACGACTACCGCCTAAGTTTCTTGGTTGGAACCTTCGTCACGCTTACGAACCTTTCACCGGAAGACGAGCAGCGTATTATCGAGCAGCGCATCACCCCGCTTCATGTTTCGCTTCAGGTATCGAATCGCGAGGTGCGCAGGAAGCTGATCGGCCGCAATGCCGATCATGGCATCGATGCGCTCGATCGTCTTCTTGAAGCGGGCATTCAAGTTCACGCGCAGATCGTCCTTGTTCCCGATGCGAACGACGGGGACTATCTTGTCGAGACCCTCAACTGGGCTTACGAGCGCCCAGGCATTTTGGACATCGGCATCGTGCCGTTGGGCTACACGAAGTATCAAACCCGTTTCGACCATAGTTTCAACGACCCTGTTGCTTCTAAACGTGTGCTTGACGACGTTGCGCCCTTCCGCGAGAGGGCTCTCGCCGAGCGCGGCACGCCATGGGTGTTCCCGGCTGACGAGTTCTATAGCAACGCTTACCACGAAGACATAGTCGACGAGGTGCCCGACACGGCGTCGTATGGCGAGTTCGAGCTCTTCGAGGACGGCATCGGCATCATCCGCTCGACCATCGACGACTGGAACGAAGCAGTGAGCCTTGGCGTCGACGTTGAATGCGCGTCTGCGCTGCGCGAATCCAATACGGTTTTGCGCCTGGTTGCGGGTGAGGCTCAGCGCGATTTTCTTGATCAGCTGGTGGCGCGAAGCCCGCTTTCGGGATGGTTCGAGCCTTTTTACGTGAAGAACGAATATTTCGGCGGCAACGTCAACGTCACGGGGCTTTTGGTTGGCGGCGACGTGTCGCAGGCTATTGCCAAGCGCGTCAAGGCCGATCGTGAAGCGGGCGAAACCCGGCGCGTGCTGTATGCGATCCAAGAAGTGGTCTTCAACGACGATGACATCATGCTTGATGACATGCGTTTGGAGGATATGGTGAAAGCGGCGGGCGTGCCTATTGCCGTGGTATCCTGTACACCGCTAGATTATTTGCGGCAAATCGCCGAATTAGCCAGTTCATAGGCGTTTCCCCAGCATTAAGGGCGGGGACGCGTCCGTTTTTATGCAAGAGAGGAGACGACCGATATGAGCCTGCCTTTGGTTGCTGTGGTTGGTCGCCCCAACGTAGGGAAATCAACGTTCGTTAACCGTATCGCCCAAATCGACGATGCTATCGTTCACGAGATGCGCGGTGTCACGCGCGATCGCTCTTATCATGAAACCGTCTGGAACGGCCTTCGTTTCGCCTTGATCGACACGGGCGGCATCGAGATGGGCGATGACGATGACTTCCAGGCGTCCATTACCCATCAAGCATTCACCGCTGCCAACGAGGCGAACGCCATCGTATTGATCGTCGATGGCCGCACCGGCGTCAACGCCGACGACGAAGAGGTGGCTCGTACGCTTCGCAGGTCCAAGAAGCCTGTTTTCGTTGCCGTCAACAAGATGGACAACCCCGCGAAGATGCACGAGGTTTGGGACTTCTACCAGCTTGGTCTGGGCGACCCGTGGCCTGTTTCCGCCCTTCACGGCAACGGCACCGGCGACTTGCTGGATGCCGTTATCGAATCGCTTCGCGAGCAGGGTTATCCCAAAGACGATGATGCAGCCGCCGACAAGGGCATCAACGTTGCCATCATCGGCCGCCCTAATGCGGGCAAGTCTTCGCTTACCAACAAGCTCACCAATGACGAGCGTTCCATCGTCTCGAACGTCGCCGGCACCACGCGCGACGCGATCGACACCACCGTCGAGCACGACGGCAAGATCTACACCATCGTCGACACTGCCGGTCTGCGCAGGAAAAGCCAGATCAACGAAGACGTCGAGTATTACGGCTTCGTTCGCGCCATGCGCGCCATCGATCGCGCTGACGTCGCCCTGCTTGTTATCGATGGTACGCTGGGCGTCACCGACCAGGACCAGCGCGTCGCGGGTTTCGCCGCCGAACGCGGTTGCGCCATGGTCATCGTCTTGAACAAATGGGATGCAGTTGACACTGAAACGAAGATGAGGGTCCGCGAAGAGGTAGAGGAAAAGCTCATCCACGTGAAATACGCACCCGTCATTGCGATATCCGCCCTGACTGGCAAGAGCGTCGTCAAGGTGTGGGACACCATCGACGAGGCTTTCGCCAACTTCAACAAGACCATCCCCACCAACCAGCTCAATGTTTGGCTGCAGGATATCCGCGAGTTCGGCCACACCGTAAGCAAGGGCAAGGCCATCCTGCGTATGAAGTACATGACGCAGACCGGCACGTGCCCGCCGGCTTTCACGCTTTTCGTGAACCGTCCCGACTTGGTCGAGCCGAACTTCGAGCGCTATCTTGAGAACCGTATGCGCACCCACTTCGATCTGACAGGAACGCCCATCAAGCTCAAGTTCAAGAAGAAGGATTAGTCTTTTGAATGAGATAGCAGTTTTGGTGCTTCTGTTCGCGGCGTCGTTTGCTTTGGGGTCGATTCCGTGGGGAGTGATCATTTCCCGCGTTTTCTACCACACTGACGTGCGCGATCACGGAAGCGGCAACATCGGAACCACGAACGCCATCCGCACCATGGGCAAGGTTGGCGGCGGGGCAGTGTTCGTCCTTGACTTCGGCAAAGGCCTGTTCTCGGGCTTTCTCGCGTGGCTGTTCTTCACCTTGCTTATCGATCCTGCAGGCAGCACGCACTCCTTCACGTATCAGACGCTGGCTGCGTGCGCTTTCTTCGGCTGCATCACCGGTCATATTTTCAGCCCATGGCTTGGGTTCAAAGGCGGTAAGGGCGTCGCTGTTGCTGTGGGCTGCATGTTCGCCACGTTCGGTTGGCAGTTCGCGCTTATCGAGATCGCCTTTTTCGCGGTTGTCGTCATCATGACCAAGTACGTTTCGGCGGGCTCGCTTACAGCGGCCGCCGTGTGCCCTGTCCTGGCGTTCATCAGATTCTCGGGTGATCTCCCCGCGGTGATTCTCTGCTCTGCCGCGGCGGTTATCGTCATTTGGGCGCATCGCGGAAATATTGCGCGTTTGCGCGCGGGCACTGAGTCCCGTATCGGTTCGAAGGGTGGTAAGTAAATGAAGATCGCTGTTATCGGAGCCGGTTCGTGGGGTACGGCCGTTGCGAACCTTATTGCCACGAATGGCAACAACGTCAGTCTTTGGGCTCGTCGCGGTGAGGTGGCGCGTGCTATCAACACCGAGCACAAGAATCCTGATTACCTTAGCAACTGGCCGCTTCATAACGACGTTGTGGCAACCACGTCGCTTCATGACTCCCTCAACCGCGCTCATGCCGCCGTCATCGTCACGCCTTCCAAGCTGATGCGCGGAACCGCACGCGCAATGCGTGAGATGATCAGCGAAGATTTCCCCATCGTCATTTTGTCGAAGGGCGTCGAGGATGTTACCGGTCTTCTCCCCGTTGAGGTTTTTGAGGACGAGCTTGGCAACAAGGACCGTCTTGCGGCTTTGTGTGGTCCCACGCATGCGGAAGAGGTTATCCACGGCGTTCCTTCTGCCACGGTTGTCGCCAGCTCTAATGCCGAGACCGCTGAGCTTTTCCGCGACGTTTTCGCTTCCGATTCCTTCCGTGTTTACACGTCCACCGATGTGAATGGTGTCGAGCTGTGCGCCGCATTCAAGAACGTCATCGCTATCGCCACGGGCATCTCGTACGGCCTAGGCTATGGTGACAACACGGCCGCCATGATCATGACGCGAGGCTTGGCCGAGATGGGCCGTTTGGTTGTGAAGGCCGGCGGCGACTCCATGACGTGCTTGGGTTTGGCTGGTGCCGGCGACCTTATCGTCACGTGCACCTCTCAGCATTCCCGTAACCGCCGCTTCGGCGAGGGGCTGGCCAAGGGTCAGACGGTCGAGGAGTTTGAATCGCAGACTCATATGATCGCCGAAGGCGCGCTGGCATGCAAAACCTTGCGTGTTTTGGCTGATCGCTTCGAGGTCGAGCTTCCTATCGCCGACGCAGTCTATTCCATCGTTTGGAATGGCGTTTCCGCATCGGACGTGGCTCAGACCTTGATCTCCCGTTCACTTAAGCCCGAGTTCTACGGCATGTAGAGCTTCTCCATGGCCAGAAGGCCTTGGTTGATCTTCGCCTGATTGCCCGAGCCAAGCGCCGTTCCTGCGGCGGACACCACGCGGTGCGTGGGAACGAGGATCGCTGCTTCGTTTTTCGCGATTGCGGCTCCAACCGACCTATGTGCGTTGTCGTGACCGATGGCGCGGGCGATCTCGGCTGTTGTGTTCGTGTATCCGTAGGGGATGCGCATCACGCGTTCCCAAACGGCCTTTTGGAACTCGGAGCCTTTCAAGTCAAGCGGAAGATCGAACACGAAGCGCTTTCCAGCGAAGTATTCTTGGATCTGCGTTGCCGCATGATTGGTGAGCATGGTGGGCGATGCCTTGGCATTCAACTGCTGTTTTCCGAAGTACACCCCGCAGATGCCCTTTTCGGTGGCGGCGATGGTCACAGGGCCGTGGGGTGTTTGGTAGTAAAAGCAATGCATAGCCGAAACCCCCATCGGTGAAGTAAAATACTTTGTTGCTGTCTTCGATACTATCAAATCTGTTTTAGGAGCCGCAATGTTCGAACCGGTGAAAATCGCTCCGTCGATCCTGTCTGCCAACTTCCTTACCCTTGGCGACGACATCCGTGCCATTACGGAGGCGGGCGCCGATGTCGTGCACGTCGATGTCATGGACGGCCATTTCGTTCCGAACCTAACCATGGGTGTGCCTATCATCAAGCAGCTGAAGACCATTTCGAAGCTTCCCCTTGATGTCCATCTCATGATCTCGAATCCTATCGAGCAGCTTGATTGGTTCATGCGTGCGGGGTGCGATTCCATCACGGTTCATGCCGAACCCCTTGACGAGGCGGGCATGAAAGAAGCTGTTCGCATCATTCACGATGCCGGTATCAAGGCTGCGGTTTCCGTTAAACCCAAAACACCCGTTTCCGTTCTGGAGCCCGTCATCGCCGATTTGGAGATGGTCCTTATCATGAGCGTCGAGCCCGGATTCTCTGGGCAGAGTTATATCGAGGGCTCCGAGGACAAGGTCGCTCAGGTCGTTGAGATGGCTCGCAAAGCCGGCAACGATAACCTTCTCATTCAAGTTGATGGCGGCATCGGCCTGAAGACTGCCGATTTGGTTGCGGCCAAGGGTGCAGATGTTTTGGTTTGCGGCAGCGCTGTGTTCGGCGCCGATAACCTGGAAGAAGCCGTGGAAGGCATCAGGGGCGTTGCCGAAGAGGCAAGGAAGAAGGTGCTTTCTTAAATGAGCATCACCGTTCCCGCTGATTACGTTTACCTCGATTGCGCAGCCACCACGCCTCTTTGCGAAGAGGCCGCCCAGGCTATGGCTCCGTATCTCGTTCCCGGGCGCGCCAACATCGCTTTGGGCGGAAACGCGAACTCGCTGCATGCTCCTGGCCGTGCTGCTTTCGAAGCGATGGAGCAGGCCCGCCGCAGCGTAGCTGCCGACCTGAATGCATCGCGTCCCAATGAGGTCATCTTCACTTCCGGGGCAACCGAATCCGACAACGCGGCCCTTTTGGGCGTTGCCGTTGCGGCCGCCGATGCGCGTAGGCGCGCTAGCGGGAAAAGTGTTTCCGATTTCACGCCGCATTTCATCACCACGTCCATCGAGCATGAGGCGGTGCTCGTGCCCGCCAAGAGGCTTGAGTCGATGGGCTGGCGCGTCACCTATCTCGATCTCGACAAGCAAGGTTTTGTGAGCGTCGATAGTTTGCTAACCGCATTAAGCGACGAAACCGTCATGGTTTCCGTTCAAATGGCTAACAGCGAAGTTGGAAGCATCCAACCGATCGCCGAGCTTGCCGGCGCAGCTCACGCAAAAGGGGCATTGTTTCACACCGACGCTACTCAAGCGCTTGGCAAGACCCCTGTTGATGTTCGTGCGCTTGGCGTTGATGCGGCATCGTTTTCTGCTCATAAGATCTGCGGCCCCAAGGGGGTTGGCGCTTTGTATCTGAAGGCGCGCACTCCTATGAGCGAATTCCTTGGTGGCGGTGGTCAGGAGGAGGGCAGGCGAAGCGGTACGCAGAATGTATGCGGTATCGTTGGTTTCGCGGCAGCTTGTCACGCAGCATGTTCGATGCTCGAAGAGGAATCAACACGGCTAGCTGTCTTGCGTGATCGTCTGTATGCGGAGCTTTCGGCTGTTCCCGGCGTCACGGCGACGGTCGATGTTTCTGAGGGGTCGTTCCTTCCCAACATCGTTCACGTTATCGTTGACGGTTTTGAAAGCGAGACCCTGGTTCTTCGTTTGGACATGATGGGTTTCGGGGTGTCGGGTGGCTCAGCTTGCTCCTCACATTCTCTTTCGCCCAGTCACGTTCTTCGAGCTATGGGTATCAGCGCGGATCGCGCCTATGGCGCATTGCGCATTTCCATGGGCCGCTACACCACGTCAGACGACATTGAGGCTTTCATTACCGCTTTGAAATCCTGTCTCAACTGGAAGTAACGGTTTGGAATCAACTTTCAATTGTAGGGTTAGAAAATAGTCCCAGAGCATGGTTGAGCGGCTTTATATCTCCTAATACTCTCTATAAACTATTCATATGTTGTTATAAGTTGTGCTCATGGCACAGAAGGGGAAGGGGATTGGCTTATGGCAGCAGCAGCTCAAGAAGGCAAGAGCAATAGCAAGTACATTCATTTTGCAATCGTTATCTTGCTCATGTTCTTCTTCAGGTTCATCCCGCCGATCGGGACCATCACGCCTTACGGCATGGGAATCATCGGCATCTTCATCGGTCTGATCTACGGTTGGTCGGTAGACGCGGACAATCTTTGTTGGACCTCGCTTTTGGCGCTGGTAGCGCTTGGTGTTACCGACTTCGGCACCGCGGGCGCGGCTCTTGCGGCAGCATTCGGCAACGAATCCGTCATGCTGATGCTTCTTGGCATGTTCTTCCTGGGTATGTTGCAGGACAGCCATTTGACCGAATGGTTGGCTAACAAGATGCTCGGTGCGAAGTTCGTGCAAGGTCGTCCTTGGCTTTTGACCGGCTTCATCGTTTTGGCTCCGGCTTACCTCACCATCCTGGTGAACCAGACCATGGTCGCTCTGATCATGTTCGTCATTTATCAGTCCATCTTCGAGCAGGCAGGCTACAAGAAGGGTGATCTTTACCCTGCAATGGTCCTCATGGGCTTCATGCTCACCTGCAGCGTTGCTTTCTCGCTCTTCCCGTTCCGCGGTTGGTGCCTGATGACCGTTGGCATGGCAACCAAGGCCGGCATCTCCATCAACATGGGCGGCTGGATCATCTCCGAGCTCATCACCACCATCGTTGCCGGCTTCGGTTGGATTTTGGTCATGTTCGTGACCCCTGGCTGCAAGGTTGACAAGATCAAGGAGATCGACGTCACGCAGTTCCAGAAGGAAAGCGCTCCTTTGACCAAGCGCCAGAAGGCTGTTCTGGTTATCCTGCTTGCCAATATCATCGGCTGCGTCGCAATCAGCTTCGGTGCCGGTAACGAGGGATTCAGGGCCATCCTCAAGGGCATCGGCGTTTACGGTTGGGTTGTCTTCCTAATCGCCGTCGCTATGATCTGGAAGGTCGAGGATCAGCCGGTTTTGGACAAGAAGACCGCTCCTGCGTACTTCTACTGGGATCTTATCCTGGTTGTCGCCTCTGCAATGGTCATTGCTAGCCAGATCACCAGCCAGGCCGCTGGCATCACCCCGATGATCTCCCAGCTCATGGCCCCGCTGTTCGGTCTGCCCGGCTACGGCTTCCTGCTGGCTCTCGGTATCATCACCTTCGTTGCGACCAACCTCGCAAACAACGTCGCTGTCACCATCACCATGATGACCATTGCCATGACGATGGCTACTCAGGCCAACTTCAATCTTCAGGTTGCCCTCATGGTCATCACCGTCTTCGGCGTCATCGGCCTGCTCACTCCGGCCGGTTCCGTCAACGGCGCTATGATCCACGCTCATGCGTTCACCAATACGAAGTCCGCTTACACAGCAGGCGGCATCATGATGGTGTACCTGACCCTGATCATGGCATTCGTCCTGATCCCGCTCGGCTTGAAGTTCATGGGATAAGCCAAAAAGCCGATCGCAAGGATCGTTGTTTCAAAGGAGCGAGCGCAAAGCGCTCGCTCCTTTTTTGGTTTATGAGGCAAACGATTTTCCTGTTGCACGGTATCGGTTCGAGGCGCATGCAGGCTATTTGTTTTGCCATCGATTAACTTAGCGACGAAAAAGTGGAATCTTAAACGGTACGGTAATAAAATAAATAGAAGTACTAGCTCAACGAATGGGGAAGACATGCAAGTTGCTCACGAGGATCTGAACCTGCTTTTGAAATTGCAGACCGCAGATATGGATGCTATCCGCACCAAGAAGGAGCTTGCCGAGTTGCCGCAGATAGCCAAAATGTCCGTTCTTTCGGCAAAGCATAAAGCGCTTGATGAGAAGGCGAACCAAGTTGAGGCTTTGAAGCAGCGGGCAGAATCCGAGATCACGCGACTTACCACTGAAGACGGCATGCTTGCCGATAAGCAACGTCATGCGCAGGAGCTTATCGACAATGCTGGCGGTGACTATCGCAGCGTCGAATCCCATTCCAAGGAGATGAGCGGCTTCGCGAAACGTCGCGAGGAGCTTGACGGAAAGCTTTCGAAGCTTGCCGAGGAGCTTCAAAAAATCGAGGGCGTTCAGGCACAGTTGAAGAAAGCCACCGACATCGTCACAAACGACGAGGCTGCGACACGTGCCAGCTACGAGGAAGCCAGTGCCGGCCTTCGCGCCCAGCTTCAGGAAATTGCTCGCGTACGCGAAGGATACGCCGCCGATTTACCCAAGGATCTTCTTGGTCTTTATACTGAGACGGCTCGCCATACTGGTGGTATTGCCGTGGGCAAGCTTGTGGATGATCGATGCGGCATTTGCCGTAGCCCCATTGAAGGCGGCCGTCTTATCGATTTGAAGGCGCATGCGCCGCTTGGCGTCTGCCCGAATTGCAAACGCCTTTTGGTTATCGAGTAGGAGCTATACCGGCTAGCTCTGCGTTCGTTGAATTTGCGGAACGAAAAGGGAGGGCGAATGCCCTCCCTTTCTTCTTGAAAGACGCTGCCATGCATCTTCTTTCGTTTGATGACCCCGATAGGATTGGAAAAACTGTATCGGTAGGTGTTCGCTTCGATATCGAAACATATGCCTATCGATGCAGTCTCTGAAAGCACAACGACGAAAAGCCCGCATAATGCGGGCTTTTCGATTTCCTTTGAGGAGGCGCTTGATTAAGCGCGGGTAACCTTGCCGGCCTTCAGGCAGGAGGTGCAGACGTTAGCCTTGTGCACGTGGCCGTTGGCCTCCTTGATGGTGACCTTCTGGATGTTCGGACGGAACATACGGCTGGAAACACGGTGAGAGTGGCTGACGTTGCGGCCAAAAGACGGCTTCTTACCGCAGACTTCGCAGATCTTAGACATTTTGTATCACTCCATTTACGCAGGTCATACACGATGCGACGCATCGTTGGTTACAACATAGCTCAAAAACTATAGCACAGCGCACGGTTGGTTCACAAGAATTTTTCATGTATTATACCTGCCTCCATAACTGTCCCATAGGGGAGCTAAGCCCTAGAGGGTTTATACTTTAGAATCGCATTGAAACAGGAAACGCGCGTTTTCTCGCGCGTCTGAGAATGCACGTCAGTGCTATCGAAAGGATGTTCCCATGGGTGCACCGATTCCGGGAAAACTGCACGTGGCGAACGATGTTCTTGCCGACATCGTTGGGCATGCCGCGCTTGAATGCTACGGCATCGTCGGCATGGCCGCTCCCACTGACGCCGAGGGCATCGCGAAGCTTCTCCCCGTTGCTCGCCTGAGGCGCGGCGTGGTGATCACCACCACCGAGGTTGGCGTTCACGTCGATCTTTACGTCGTTATCGAATACGGCATCAACATCAACACCGTTTCCCAAAACCTGGTCGATCAGGTTTCCTTTGCTTTGAAAGAGTATGCGCGCGTGCCGCTTGACGGCGTCGATGTGCATGTCAAAGGCGTCAAGGTCCGTAAATAGACAAGCGGTATCAGCTTTCAGAGAGGCTTTCCAACAATGTCAGAAACCTATTCAGCGAATGACATCCTCAACGCGATCGCTGCGGCAAGCAAGGTCCTTTCCAGCCGCAAAGAGGAGATCAACCGCCTGAACGTGTTCCCCGTGCCGGATGGAGACACGGGCACGAACATGTCCCTTACCATTGAGTCCGTTGTCAAGAACCTTGCAGCTCTGCCCATTGGCTCCACGGGCGACGCAGCCAGGAAGGCCATCACTACGGGTGCCCTTATGGGCGCACGTGGCAATTCAGGCGTTATCACTTCTCAGATCCTGCGCGGTCTGTGCGAGGGTTCGGTCAATGCAACCGAGGTGAACGCCGAAACCATCGATGCCGCGTTCGCCAAGGCTGTCGAAGTTGCGTTCCAAGCTGTTCGCAAGCCGGTCGAAGGCACCATCCTCACTGTTCTTCGCGATACCGCGGCTGCTGCTAAGCATGCGCGCAAGAAGAAGCTTTCCCCCGAGGAGGCCATGGACGCTGTGGTCGCCGAGTCGTATGCCTCGGTTCAGCGCACGCCCGAGCTGCTCCCCGTTCTTAAGGAAAACAACGTCGTCGACGCCGGTGGTTATGGCTTCGCTATCCTGCTTGATGCTTTCGTGTCGGCTCTTACCGGCAGGGAGGGTCAGCTTGGTGACGAGCTTGCCATTTCTCGCGATGCTGCTCCCAAGGTCGAGATCGAGCAGATCAACGACTGGGAGGGTTCTCAGTTCCGTTACTGCACCGAGTTCTTGGTCCATTCCGACAGCATCGACGTCGATGCAGCCAAGGAATTCCTGCCAACTATGGGCGACTGCGACCTCATGGTCGGCATGCATCCAAATTTCAAGGTGCACGTGCACTCCAACCGTCCCGATCAGGTGCTGCAGTGGTTCCTTGAACATAACGCTCAGATTTCCGAGGTCCATATCCACAACATGCAGCTGCAAACCGTCGCTCGCACCGAGTCCCTTGCGGCCGATGAGGCGGCTCCTGCCGCCGAGCGCAAGCCGTTCGGTTTCGTGGCTGTCGCGGCAGGCGAGGGCAACGCCAAGATTCTGAAGAGCCTTGGCATCGATGTCGTCGTTTCAGGTGGCCAGACCATGAATCCGTCCACCAAGGACCTTCTTGATGCGGCGAACAGTGCAAACGCTGACAACGTCATCATTCTTCCGAACAACTCGAATATCATCATGGCTGCTCAGAGCGCTGCCGAGCTTGCCGAGATGAACTGCGGCGTCGTTCCCACGAAGAGCGTGCCTCAGGCTTTCGCTGCCATGTTCGGGTTTGACGAGTCCGCCTCGCTTGACGAGAACGTCGAGGCTATGACCGAGTCTTTCGCCGACGTTAAAACCGGCGAGGTCACCACGGCCATCAAGGATTCCAAGGACGCTCACGACAACCCCATTGTCGCCGGCGACGTCATCGGCATTGCGGATGGTTCCATCGAGGCCGTTGGCCATTCGGTGGAAGAAGTCGTGCTGTCTTTGCTTGACGCCATGGAGGCGGAAGACGCCGACACCATGACCATCCTTGCAGGTGCCGATTTCGACGACGAGGCCTTGGATGCATTGGTCGAGAAGATCGAGGAACAGTTCGACGATCTCGAGATCGATCAGCATCGTGGCGATCAACCGCTGTACCCCGTCATTTTCTCTGTCGAGTAAGCGGCATCGTCCGTTTCTATAATCTCATGACCGCGAGCCTCCAGACCACCGCTGCATGCGATTTGGTTTCGGAGGCTCGTCTTGCCTCAACGCTCGTTCTTGACGAGCCGGTCACACGAGTCAAGCTGGTAAGCCCGGCACGCGCCTCGGTGCTTGCCAAGCTGCATATCAAAACCGTGCGTGATTTGGTGACGCATTACCCTATGCGCTACATCGACATGTCGAGGGTTGCCACGGTTGCCGCCGCGCGCATCGGGGACGTTTGCACCATTTGCGGTCAGGTGTACGACGTTCAGGTGAAGCGACCGAAGCGCATACCCCTGGTCGAGATCACGTTGGTCGACGGCACGGGAACGCTTATGCTCACTATGTTTCGCCAGGTGTGGCTTGCCGACAAGCTCAAGCCCGGAATGACCATCGCCGTTGCGGGAAAGCTTGATTTCGATTACGGCTTCAAGCGCATGACCAATCCCTTCCTCGAGGTGCTCGAGCAAGAGTCTCCTGTTGAAGGGGTCATTGTTCCCGTTCACCCTGCAACCGAGAAAATCTCGCCCGCCATGATGCGCCGTTTGGTTTCTAACGCGCTCGATTTAACCAAGGGTGTTCTTGATCCGCTGCCGTTGGATATTCGGCTGAAATACCGACTGATGAGTCGCGGTGCTGCTCTTGAGTGCATCCATTTCCCGCATACGATGGAGGAGCAAGCTGCTGCGCGGCGACGTTTGGTCTACGAAGAGATTCTGATGCTTCAGCTTGCGCTTATGATGAGCAGCGCGCGAAGGAGCAAGGGCAAGGTCGCCCGCTGCCATGTAATCGACGGTCCCTGCATGAAGTCTCTTTGCGGCAGTCTTCCATTTCAGCTGACGAACGGTCAAAACGAGGCTCGCGATCAGATCCTTTCGGTGATGGCATCCGACAGAACCGCCAACCATATGCTGCTTGGCGACGTCGGCACGGGTAAAACCATCGTTGCTGCTCATGCCTTAGCCGCGGTGGCCGACACGGGTTCTCAGGCGGCGTTCATGGCTCCGACCGAGATCTTGGCCGAGCAGCATGCTGCATCGCTCGGCCCGCTTTTGGACAAAGCGGGTGTTAGCTGGGGCTTGCTTACTGGCTCGATCTCGGCGGCAGAGCGCGATGGTTTGCTTGAGCGCTTGGCGGACGGGTCCGTCACGGTTCTGTTCGGCACGCATGCGCTTTTGCAGGACGACGTCGTCTTCAGGGACATGAGCTTGGCGGTTATCGACGAGCAGCAGCGTTTCGGCGTCGATCAACGCGTCACTTTGCTCTCGAAGGGCGAAAATCCCGACGCGCTCTATCTAACGGCTACCCCCATTCCGCGTTCTCTTGCCCTTGCGCTGTTCGGGAACTTGACGCTTTCGTACCTGCGCGAAAAGCCCAAGGGCGTCATGCCTCGAACGACTACGGTTCATCCTCGCCAGCTTAAAGGCGCCGCTTATGATGCGGCTCTTGAGGCTTTGCGTCGCGGTGAGCAAGTGTATATCGTGTGCCCGCTGGTAGGGGAGGCGGGCAAGGCGACGGGCGCGAAGCGGGGCGACAGATCTTCAAGCACCTCTGGCTCGCGCGCCGCCGATCGTCATGGGTCGAAGGACGTTCAAAGCACCGATGAGTATGAATTCGCTTCGATCAGCATCGAGGACGAGTCCGACTTGCAAGGGCTTGGGACCGATGTTGCCGCGGCTCAGTCTTACGCCGAGTTCCTTCAGCGTAAAACGTTCGTCGACTTTCACGTCGAGCTTCTTCATGGAAAGATTCCCGCCGCGAAGAAGCGCGAGATCATGGAGTCGTTCGCGAAAGGCGAGACCCAGGTTCTCGTTGCCACCACGGTAATCGAGGTTGGCATCAATGTTCCGAATGCCACGGTGATGATCGTCGAGGACGCCGATCGCTTCGGTTTGGCTCAGCTGCATCAGCTTCGCGGCCGCGTTGGACGCGGTTCGAAGCCCGGCGAGGTGCATTTGATCTCGGGGTCGAAGTCCGACGTCGCGATGGCGCGATTGCGCGCTATGGAGCAGACCGAGGACGGCTTCGAGCTGTCGAACTACGATTTGTCCTTGCGCCGCGAGGGCGATATTCTGGGAAACAGGCAGTCCGGCGCTTCTGGATTGAAACTGGTTAACATCGTGCGCGATGGCAAAGTCATCGAAGCTGCGCACGATGATGCGGCGCAGATCCTTGCGGCCGATCCCGTGCTGGAAGAAGAGGATCATCGCGCATTGGCGCGCGAGATGCGTTTGTTGTTCAAAGACGTTGTCGTTCAAGGAGGCTGAATGCGAATCGTTTCAGGTCAGTATCGTGGGCGTGTGATCGATGCGCCCGAGGGGGAGGGCACGCGCCCGACCACCGATCGCGTGCGGGAGGCCCTGATGAGCTCGCTATCCAGTCTGCGAGGTGGTTTGGAGGGCGATCGCGTCCTCGATGCTTTTGCGGGCTCGGGCGCCCTTGGGCTTGAGTCTTTGTCGCGTGGGGCGTCGTACGCGCTGTTTTTCGAGCGCGACCGAAAGGCGCAAAAGGTCATTGAAGGCAATCTGCGTAAGCTCGGTATCGATTCGCGCATAGGGCGTTTGATTCGTCAGGATGTGTTCAAGTTCGCGCCTGCGATGATCGACGCGCCGTTCGACGTCGTTTTCTTAGACCCTCCGTATGCTTATCGGGTAGATGACGTGCTCGATCTGGTACGCTCGCTGGCACGGGCGAACGCCCTTTCCGAAGACGCTGTGATAGTCTATGAGCATGCGCAGGCAGACCGTGCCGAAGTCGATGCCGCCATCGATGCTGCCAGCGACTTTCAGGTGGAAGTCACGAAGAAATACGGTATAACCGCTGTCACCATGATGAGGTTCGAACAATGAAAATAGCTCTCACTCCCGGTACATTCGATCCGATCACGAATGGCCACCTTGATGTGATCACCCGCGCGGCTCAGCTGATGGATGAGGTTACCGTCGCCGTTGCTGCATCTCAGAAGAAAAGCCCGCTGTTCACGCTTGAGGAGCGTGTCAAACTCGTTGAGCAGGCAACCGCGCATCTTGACAACGTCAAGGTCATGCCGTTCACGGGGCTGCTCGTCGATTTCGCTCACGAACAGGGTGCGAACGTCGTCGTGAAGGGTCTTCGTGCCATTACCGACTTCGAGTACGAGTTCCAGATGACTGCGCTGAATTACCAGCTTTCGGAAACGCTCGAGACCGTCTTCATCATGTCGCCTCCCGAGTACATGTACCTTTCCAGCTCGATCGTTCGCGAGATCGCCAGCTTGCGCGGTGACATCGACCAATTCGTTCCGCCGTGCGTGGCGGAGGCCCTTCGCAGCAAGTTCCCGCTGTAGCTGAATGGCTAAGATCCGCGCTGCTTCGATCTGCTAGGTAGGGTAGCGGCTTAGGGCGGCGTGACTGTGCGTGGAGAGGTGAAAATGCGCCTGCGACGTGCTGGAATGACATGCTAGAATATGCCTAGTTTGTGATTCGCCGAGTGGGTTCTGGCAAACCTGATACAATTCGGCAAGCTGTAAGCCAATTAGCTAAAGCGCAAACGCAACCAAAACACAGCATGCGTGGAAGGATAATCATGGACGAAACCGGAGTTTTGGGGCTGCTCGAAGAGCTCTCCATCCTTCTTGAGGAGTCGAAGCCCGCTTTCGGTAAAAGCAATTTCCGCCAGGTGGATATTTCCGCCGCTTTCGAGATCATGGACGAGATCCGCGACACGTTCCCGAGTGAGTTCTCTCAGGCTCGCCAGATCGTCCGCGAGCGTCAGAGCCTTCTGGACGACGCCGAGGCCGAGGCGAATCGCATGATCGAGGACGCCCGTGATCAGGCTATGACCATTGCCTCCGAGCGTGAGATCGTCCGCATCTCCCAGCAGCAGAGCGACCAGATCTTGGCCGATGCTCGCGAGCTCGAGCGCCAGACCCGCGCTGGTGCCGAGGATTACGCCGACGAGGTGTTCGGTCATGTCGAGCAGAGCCTTGACACGCTGCTTACCAACGTTCGTCGTTGCCGCGATCGTTTGAACGCCACTACGCAGAACCGTTAATCGCGGTTTGGGTTCGGTTTCATGAACGATGCAACTATAAAAATCCCAGCCGAGCTCTTCGCCATCGCGGAGAGCTCGCATTTTGAAGGCCAGGTCGACCTTGATCTTCTGATGGCCGGGTTCGACGAATACCGCTTTTCGACTCCCGTAACCTGGGATGTCGAGGTAACCAACACGGGTGATGCGCTGCTTATCATGGGTCGCGCCTATGGTGTGGCTTCCACTCAGTGCGCTCGTTGCTTGGAAGACGTCGAATACGACCTCGATGGAAGCATCGAGGGTTATTTCCTGATCAACGACGAGTCCGCTGTGCCCGATGACATGGAAGGCGACGAGTTCGACGTCCTTCCCGAGAACCATATCATCGATTTGGCTCCGCTTATCGAGGCGGCCCTTATCGTCGATGCCCCCGAGATCCCGCTTTGCTCGGACGATTGCAAGGGTCTTTGCCCTGAATGCGGTGCCAACCTCAACGATGGCGACTGCGGTTGCAAAAACGAAGAGCTTGAAGAATTCGAAGAGGCTAAGAACCCGTTCTCGGTTCTGAAGGGTCTTTCATTCGAAGGGTAACCTTGCCTGGGTCAAATATCTTGCTTTGGATGCGCGTCCGCCGTTTGTTCGGTAGGCGCGTTTTTCGTAGGTTCGGCCAATGTTAACGCCGTTTTTTGACGGGCATCCTTGGTTTTCGAAGGCCCCTGCGGCTGCTGAGATCGTACCCAAAAACTGCATTACTGCGTAATATTATGCAACGCGATTCAGGTGGCAAGAGATCGTCTTCGGTCGGCGGCATGGTATTTCTTGATAACGGGTAAACCTTATCTGACCTGCGAAAACAGTGAAACCTTTAACCGAGCCTAACGGACGTTTCGCCCCTGCTGGCACCTGTGCTGAGCGCCCGGGACTAAGATGGCTCCATCATCATTGATCGCTTCAAGATGGGAGAAACGAAATGGGTTGTTTGTTGGAAGGTCGCGTCGCAATCGTTACGGGCGGCGGCAAAGGCATCGGCTACGGTATCGCTAGCAAGATGGCTGAGCATGGCGCTAACATCTTCATTACCGGCCGTACCGAGTCTCGCCTTCAGGAGGCTGTGAAGAAGCTTTCCGCCGAGTACGGTGTTGACTGCAGCTACGCTGTCGCTGATGGCTGCAAGGAAGAAGAAGCTGCTGCTGCTATCGCCAAGTGCGTTGAGGACTTCGGCAAGCTCGATATCCTGGTCAACAACGCTCAGGCTTCTAAGTCGGGCATTCCTCTGATCGACCAGAGCCTTGAGGACTTCGATCTCTCCATCGATACTGGTCTGCATGCCGCATTCTTCTACATGAAGCATGCGTATCCCGAGCTTAAGATGACCAAGGGCTGCGTCATCAACCTGGCTTCCGGCGCCGGTTTGTTCGGCCGCATGAATCAGTCCAGCTACGCTGCCGCTAAGGAAGGCATCCGCGGTATGTCCCGCGTTACCGCAACCGAGTGGGGCCCCGACGGAATTCGCGTCAACTGCCTGTGTCCGCTGGCCATGACCGAGCAGCTCATCCAGTGGAAGGAAGAGTACCCCGAGTCCTTCGCCGCAATCGTCAAGTCCATTCCGCTGGGCCGCTACGGCGATCCGAAGGATGACATCGGCGGCGTTGCAGTATTCCTGGCTTCCGACCTGGCTCAGTACGTTTCCGGCGAGACCGTCGTCGTCCAGGGTGGTTCGGGCCTGCGTCCGTAAGGCTTTCCATTCACAGATTCGATTCGCAAGCGACTCGACATTATGTCGGGTCGCTTTTTTCCGGGAAACCATCTGGTTTTGCCGCTGAACGGGTCTTTTGATCGTTCTGTCATCGCATAAACCTATATCACAGCTCATTGTTGCGCAATATAATTAATTTGGTTTGTATTAACAGGTTGATCGAAATGATAGGAGTTGGGATGAAACGATCACTGGGCAAAAAGCCGCTCTCGCTGCTTTGCGCCGTCGCACTGATTGCTTCTCTTAGTTTCCCGATGGTCGCGTTCGCAGCCGATGGCGAAGCTGCGGCGGGGCAGGCCAATGGCAACGCCGCTTCTGGTCAGGCGCCTGAAGGAAATGATCAGGTTCAGGATCCCGTTGCCACGGTTGGCGGTGTAGGCTACACCTCGCTTAAAGAGGCGATTGGGGCAGCAAAGGCCGGCGATACGGTCAAGCTTCTCAAAGACGTTCAGGATTTTGAGGGTGCTGCCATCAAACAGGGCATCACCATCGATTTCGGCGGGAAAACGGTTGGCAAGAAGAATGGCATGATGTTCGATATCTATGCCAATGTCACGTTCAAGAACGGTAACGTTCAGGTTCGCGATGATTCTGCCAGCGCAGGTTCCGTTATCTGGCTGAACGGCAACGCGTCGCTTACCGTGGAGAAAGACCTTTGGATTCACGCGCCTTCGAAGGATTTCTGCATTTCCTTCTGGTCGGATTGTAACAATGCAACCCTGAACCTGTACGGCGGGCTTTCCGGAGGAAACGGCATTACGGTGAATGGCAACATCACTTCTCCTAATACAGTGAATGTGAATGGCGCCACCATCACCGTTAACGGGCATGGTATCTACCAGGCTGGTTTCGCCACTACTTCGGTGAAGGATTCCACCATTGCGGCCAATGCCACGGGCATCGAGGTTCGCGCTGGAAACCTTGCCGTTGACAACTCAACCATCAAGGGCGGGGATTCGTTGGTCTCCGGTCCCAATGGCGGGGGAACCACCATCGATGGTGCCGGCATTGCCATTGCGCAGCACACCACCAAGCAGGCCATCGATGTTGTGGTGAACAGCGGAACCATTTCCGGCAATCACGCCATTTACGAGAAGAACGTTCAGCAGAACAGCCCCGAGGATATTTCCAAGGTTAAGCTCGCCATCAATGGTGGCTCGTTCACTGGCGCTGTTTTCAGCGAAAATCTGAATGGTTTCATTTCGGCGGGTACGTTCAATGTCGAGCCCGTTGCGAGATACGTTGCTAACGGCTATGTCGCCACGCTTAACAACGCTGGCCTCTATGACATCACGAAGAAGCAGGCCGTGGTGGCCGACAAGGAAAACAAGAGCGACGGTTCGGTTGTCGTGAACGCTTCCGATGTCAAGCCTCAGGTTGCTCCCGAGGTGCAGACTCAGCTCGCTCAGGCTGCCCTCGATTCGGCGAATTCGTTGAAGAGCGGCAAGGACCTTCCGGTGACAGTCGAGGATCAGCAGCAGTTGAAGGCGGATCTTGGCACCATCGATCCCACCGATTCCGTTTCTGCTACCCTCGTCGTCAATGCTCAGTCTAGCGCTGTTGCCGACGAGGCCATCAACAAGGCGAAGAACGAAAACGAAGCCGTTACGCCTCTTGACCTGTCGGTGAGCCTGCTTGTTTCGGTTGCCAAGGCAGATGGCGTTGTGAAGTCGGCCAGCGCTCAAGTCGCGCAGCTTCCTGAGGAACTGACGATCACCGTTACCGTTGATCCTTCCACCGTGAAGGGCAAGGTCGTTCGTATCGCTCGCAACCACGATGGCGAGGTTGACTTCATCGATCCGATCAACGTCGACGAGGCTACGGGAGCCATCACGTTCAAGACCGACCGTTTCTCTTCTTATGCGGTTTTGACCAGCGATAAGGCGCCCGAGGTGGTTTATCACCAGGTGAAGTTCGTCGACAAGTTCAACGATGTCACGGATGTCGCGAGGGTTGAGTCAGGTAAGGCTATCGATCAGCCCGAGGATCCTTATTTTAGGGGATATCAGTTCGTTGGCTGGTTCATCGATGAAGCCGCTTCTGAGAAGTATGATTTCTCGAATCCGGTGAGCGAGGACATCACGCTGTACGCTGGCTTCAAGAAGGTCGAAACCCCGGGTGAGAAGACCGATGAGGCCGACAAGCCGGTGGATAAGCCCACCACCGAGCAGCCCGCTCCTCAGGAGACGGCAATTGCCCAGACCGGTGATAGCGCTTTGATGCTCGTCGTCGGTGCCGTTAGCACTGTCGCCCTTGTCGCTGCGCTTGTCGCGATCATGATGCGTCGTCGCAACCAGCACTAATCATCGCCGATCGATGTTTTGCGAGGGGCGGCCAAAGTGCCGCCTCTCGTTTTGTTTGGTGGGGAAGAGGCATGAATTGTGCAGAACAAGCGCATGATCTTGCTTTGTCGCTTGCTTTGAGCAAGGCGCTTTGATACCATTACGTGTCGCATGTTTAAGCAACAAGGTCGTCGACGGTGACGGCTTTTGAAGAAGGAGATTTGAAATGGCAGTACCTAAACAACGCATGGGCCGTATCCGCACTCGTACGCGCCGCAGCACTCACGACCGCATGGATGCGCCTTCGCGTTCCGTTTGCCCGCAGTGCGGCGAGGTCAAGCTTCCTCATCGCGTATGCCCCAATTGCGGTTTCTACAAGAACCGCGAGGTCATCGAGACCGAGTAGGTTCTCTCCTTTCAGTGAATGCAAGCCTCCTGTCTGCACGTGTTGATAGGGGGCTTTCTTTTTAATCCCGCAGTCGTTGGAAAAGCAGAGCATCGTGGGGGATATCATGGCTGATCAATCTACCGACCGATTCACAACCATCGCAGTAGACGCTTTGGGTGGCGATAACGCCCCCGGTGTCGTTCTAGAGGGCGTTCAGGCGGCTTTGGCCGCCGACGACTCCCTAAAGGTCATCTTGTGCGGTCCCGCAGACGTCGTTGAGCCCTTTGCGGCTAAAAACGATCGTTGCGTCGCACGTGTTACCACCGAGTTCATCGACATGGGCGAGCATCCCGCCGAAGCCGTCAAGCATAAGAAGGATTCTTCAATCGTCGTCGGCTGTCAGCTGGTGCGCGACGGGGAGGCTCAGGGGTTCTTCTCGGCTGGTTCAACCGGCGCATGCCTGGTCGCGGGCACGCTTGTCATCGGCCGTTCCAAGGGCATCAAGCGCCCGGCTTTGGCAACCGTCATCCCGTCGCCTGTCAAGCCCGTCGTCATGTGCGATGTGGGCGCTAACGCCGATTGCAAGCCCGAGTATTTGGTGCAGTTCGCCAACATGGCAACCATTTACGCAAGCAAGATCCTGGGCATTGCCAACCCGAAGGTCGGTCTTTTGAACATCGGCGAAGAGGACACGAAGGGCTCTCAGTTCGCTCAGGAAGTTAATGCGCTTATGCGCGAACAGGTTCCCAACTTCGCGGGCAATGCCGAAGGCAAAGACATCATGAAGGGCACCTTCGATGTCATCGTCACCGATGGCTTCACTGGCAACGTGTGCCTGAAAACCATCGAGGGCACGTCCAAGGTCCTTTTGTCCGAGCTCAAGGGCATCATGAAGGCATCGCTTCTCACTAAGCTGGGTGCTACAACCATGATGGGCGGCTTGCGCGGCCTCATGGACAAGGTGAACCCCGACGCATACGGCGGCGCACCGCTTTTGGGCGTGAAGGGCGCCTGCATCGTCGGCCATGGTTCATCGAACGCAGAGGCAATCAAAAATGGCGTTATCACCACGGCGCAAACCGTTCGCCAGCAGGTTTCTGAATTAATCGCGCAAACCATATAGCAACGTCGGCGGGCATTTTAGCTGGGATACAATGGAACGGGATGGGGTTTGCTCTGTCCCGTTTCTTCGGTTTGCCAACGGTTTCCCTTTGGCGTTGACCAAGGCGTAAACTGAAGGCAAGCCGCAACCTCGCGAATAGCTTTGTTGAAGCGCGTCCCTGTTCGAAAGGACGCTTCGACAATGTTGATTTGCGGATGTTGGCGATTGCAACATTATTCGGCACGCGAGGATCGGAATTCCGTGAATTTGAATGAAGAACAGCGGGTGAAGCTCGGCCGCGCCGAGAAAATCATCCAGCATGATTTCAATGACAAGCAGCTTATCCTGTCGGCTATCACTCATCCGTCGGCCACAGAGGGCCGCGCCGTCAAATACTCTTACGAGCGCCTTGAGTTCCTTGGCGACAGCGTTTTGGGCGCCATCGTCGCGTCGGTCGCGTTCCATCGTTATCACGATCTTGACGAAGGCGGCTTGACGCGCATCAAGGTCGCTCTTGTTTCGGGCACCAGCCTTTCCGATGTTGCAAGCGATCTTGGCTTCGCCGATGTTATCGTGTTCGGCTCATCCGAGGCTGGCACAGGTCGTCGTGGCCTGCATTCGGCCCTCGAAAACGTTTACGAAGCGGTTGTCGCAGCCCTTTATCTTGATGGCGGCATCGATTGCGCGCGTGAATTCATCGACCGCACGCTCATTCCCAAGATGAGCATCGACATGGCCAAAGAGCCGGAAAACCCGAAGAGCGCCCTTCAGGAGCGTCTGCAGGAAGATGGCATCACGCCTACTTACAAACTTATTGAAACGCAAGGCCCTCCGCATGACCGCACGTTCGTCGCGCAAGTGTTCGCGGGTTCCCGTGGCTTGGCAAGCGGTACCGGCCGTACCAAGAAGGAAGCGGAAAGCCAGGCCGCGAAAAGCACGCTTGCTCGTTTGAGCGAGTTCTTCGGCATTGGTCTTGACGAGCAGGAACGTGCTGAGAAAGCCGTTGAGAAGGCGCAGGCCAAGGCTGAGAAGACCGTCGCCCAGGCGCAGGCCAAGGCTGAGAAGACCGTCGCCCAGGCGCAGGCCAAGGCGAAGAAGGCCGCCAAGCGCAACAACAATAAAAAGAAGAAGAGCCTGCCGGCCGCCAACCCCGATTCGGAATAGGCCTGCGCGAAGCAGCGTCTGAACCCAGAAGGAACCGCCTCGATGTACCTGAAATCACTTGCGCTCAAAGGCTTCAAGTCTTTCGCCGATCGCAGCGTGCTCTCTTTGGAGCCCGGCATCACTGCGATCGTCGGTCCGAACGGTTCGGGCAAGTCGAATATCTCCGATGCGGTGATCTGGGTTCTCGGCGAGCGCAACGCGCGCAATCTGCGTGGTCAAGCCATGGAAGACGTCATCTTCTCAGGCTCGTCGGCGCGCAAGCCCGTTTCCGTCGCCGAGGTCGAGCTCGTTCTTGACAATTCCGATGGCACGCTCCCCGTCGATTTCGACGAGGTGTCCATCACGCGTCGCATGTATCGCAGCGGCGAGTCCGAATATCTGATCAACGGCGTGGTCGCGCGCCGTATGGACGTTCTTGATATCCTGCACGACTCGGGTCTGGGAACAGGCACGCATTCCATCATCTCGCAGGGCAAGCTCGATCAAATCTTGCAGTCCCGCCCTGAAGACCGTCGCGCTCTCATCGAGGAGGCTGCGGGCGTTCTGAAGCACAAGCAGCGCAAAGAGAAAAGCGCGCGCAAGCTCGAGCAAATGGACAATCACCTCACCCGTGTTCGTGACGTCGCTTCCGAGATCGGCCGTCAGTTGGGGCCGCTCGAGCGCAAGGCCAAGCGCGCGATCGCTTACGAAGAGGCAAGCGCCCGTTTGCACGAGGTGCAGCTTGCTCTTGCGGTTGATGACCTTCGCACCCTGCAGGTTTCCTGGGATCGCGTTTGCGCAACCGAAACGCAGCTCGAAACCGAAGTATCCGATATGAAGCAGCAAGTCGGAGCAGCCGAGCAAAAAGTGAATGACATTCAGGAGCTCATCCGAACCAAGGCCAATGACGCCGGCGAGCTTGCTCGTTCTCAGCGCAAGGCAACGGCTGTGGCTGAGCGCCTTGATTCAGCTGAGATGCTCCTTCGCGAGAAGCGTCGTTCTGCAGAAAGCTACGAAGCCGATATTGCGCTATCCATCGAGAATGCGAAGGCCTCTAAAGAGGCGGCGGAGAATGAACTCCAGGCTGCTCGCGAGCAGTTCTCGGAGGCTCAGAATGCATTTGCCGCCGCACAGCAGAAGGTTGCCCAGGTTGATGCAGCCCGTCAAGAGACGTATGACAAGCGCCGTGCTCTCGAGAAGATGGTAGACGAGCTTGATTCCACCAAGCGTCGCCTCGACCGCGATTGCGACGAGTCGCGTCGTAAGCTCATGGGCATGAAAGACCGCCTTTCTGCGGGCATCGCCCAAGAGAAAATGGTTGATGCGCGCCGTTCCGAGATCGACGCCGATCTGGCGAAGGCAACCGACGAGCACGATGCTCTTTCCGAGGCACTTTCTGCAGCAACTTCGGCACTGGAAGAGATCAAGGCGGCTGACAAGGCTGCTCAAGAGCGCTTGGGTTCCGCTTTCACCGAGCGTAATTCCGCCCGCTCTGCACGCGATGCCGCGGCGGACGAACAACGCGTTCTTTCTGCCGAGATCAAGGCGGTTAAGCAGTCCCTCCGCGCCAGCCGCAGCGACGACCCGGCTTTGATTTGGCTTCTGGATAACGCCGAGTCCCTTGAAGGAGGGCTTGCCCCCCTGGCTCAGGCTTTGGGTGCGCCCACCGGGCTTGAGTCGCTGGTTGAGCGCTTGTTGGGCGATGACCTTTCGGCCCTCATGGTTTCTGATGCGCCGGCTGCGTCCCGTGTCATCGCTGCTTTGAAGGTGCAGGGTGCTGCAGGCGATGTGTCGATGGTCTTCAGGAAGCGTAACGGCTCTGTGCCGACCCCAATCCAGGATGCCCCTGCTCGTGCATCGGAGTCCGGCAGGGCTTTGATCGACCAGTTGCATTATCCCGCCGACGCCGCCCGTATCGTCGAGTCGCTTTTGGGCGACGTCGTGCTGTGCGACAGCGCCGAACAGGCTTTTGCCCTGCACGATTCCGACGACAAGGGCTTAAGGTTTGCCACAGCCGATGGGTGCGTGGTATGGCCGCAGGGCAAGGTTTCCGTTTTCGGGGCGGCTGCCGACGAGAACGAGGGCGTTTTGGCCCGCGAGCGTCGCATCGCCGAGCTTACCGATCAGCTTGCGCAGGCGGATCAACGTCTTGCCGCCGCGCAGGAGTCTGTTTCCAAGGCTGAGGAATCGTATCGTCTAGCGCAAGAGGCAAGCCTTAAAACCAGTCAGGAGCTTGCCAAGCAGAAGGGCGTGGTTGAGGCCGCTCGCGCCGATGAGCAACGTTGCGCATCGCGTATGAACGCGCTTGTCCGCGAGTGCGAATCCGTGAACGCGCGTCATGATAGCGCGCGCAAGACGGTGGAAGAGCTGCGCCCCGACGTCGAGGCGCTTGAGGCATCCATCGCCGACATGGAAGCAAGGCGCACGCAAACGCTCAATCAGCACACCGAGGCGCTTGATAAGGTTGTTCCGCTTCGCCGTGAAGCGGGGCGTTTGAACGACGAGCTCTCGAACGCCAAGCTCGAGCTTGCCAAGCTCACCGAGCGTAAAACGTATGCTTCGCGTATCGTGGATGCCCGCCTTCGCGACATCAAGCAAGCCGAAGAGTCCGATCGCGAATCTCGCGTCTCGCTCGAGCGCAAGCGCGCTGCTCAGCGTCGCGCCGTCCCGCTGCTCGAGACGCTTTCCGTTCTTTCGCAAAGCCTGCGCGAACGCGTTCGCGCAATCGACGAGGCCATCTTGGCTTCCGAGGACACGGCCAACGGCTTTCAGGAAACTGCGGCTATGGCACGCGAGTCTGCCCGCCTCGCTCGTGACAACTTCGATGCGGCCAATTCCCGCATGACGCAAACGCGCGTCGAGAAGGGAAGGCTCGAGCTTCAGGTTCAGGCTGCGGTGAAGGCTGTGGTCGACGATCTTTCCACGCCGCTTGAGGTTGCCCAAGAGCTGCCGAAACTCGAGGATCGCCCGTCGTTCGAGGACGAGTCCTTCAAGCTTCAGAAGCGCATCAAGAACATGGGCGTCATCAACCCCGATGCCGCCAAGGAGTACGAGGTCCTGAAGAAGCGCCGCGAGTACTTCTCGGCGCAGCTTGAGGACATGGAAGCGGCCCGTCGTTCGCTTGCGAAGATCGTGCGCATCATCGATAGGCGCATGCGTGACGATTTCGTTGTCACGTTCGAGCAGGTGAACAAGAACTTCTCCGAGACGTTCGCCACGCTGTTCCCGGGTGGCTCGGCCGAGCTCGTGCTTGAGGATCCCGATGATCTTGAGCACACGGGCGTCGAGGTGAAGGCGCAGCCGCGTGGCAAGCGCATTGCGAAGATGTCGCTCATGTCGGGCGGCGAGAAATCGCTGACCGCACTGGCGCTTCTGTTCGCGATCTATCGCATCCGCAAGGCGCCGTTCTACATCCTCGACGAGGTGGAGGCTGCGCTTGACGACACCAACCTGCGCCGATTGGCGGCTTATATCGACTCGCTGCGCAGCACCACGCAGCTTATAATGATCACTCATCAGCGTCGTTCGATGGAAATGGCGGACGTCTTGTTCGGCGTTTCCATGCAGGCGGACGGCGTCACGAAGGTTCTCAGCCAGAAGCTCGAGCATGCGCTCGAGAATGCCGAGTAAGGGGTTCATATGGGGTTTTTCGGACGATTCAGCGACGGTCTGACTAGGTCGCGCGCAACGTTTCGGGAGCGCATGAACATCATCCTCGATCGAGGTCCAAAACTCGATGAGGAATTTTGGGACGGTCTTGAGGAAACGCTGATCTTGGCCGACGTGGGCGGCGGCGTTGCTGCCCGCATCGTCGAGAATCTGCGCGATCAGGCAACCATGAAGGCGCTGCCCGACGCCTATGCGGTTCTCGATCTTCTGTACGACGAGATCGCCGGGCTGTTCGTCGACGGCGGCGAAGGCATCTTCGATGGCGGTCCGAGCGTCGTCCTTTTCGTGGGCGTCAATGGTTCTGGCAAAACCACTACGTGTGGGAAGATCGCCAAGGAGCTCCACGACGGCGGGGAATCCGTGGTTTTGGGCAGTGCTGACACGTTCCGCGCTGCCGCCATCGAGCAGCTTGAAGTTTGGGCCAAGCGCGCTGACGTCGAGATGTGCTCGCGTGAGCGCGGAGCCGACCCTGCCAGCGTATGCTACGACACCATCGCGCGCGCCGAGGAGCTGGGCGCCGACAAGGTTCTCATCGACACCGCCGGCAGACTCCATACCTCCGCCGACCTCATGCGCGAGCTTGAGAAGGTTGTCAACGTGGTGCGCAAACGCTCGAGCGTGCCGGTCTACAACGTGCTGGTCATCGACGCTACCACCGGCCAGAACGGTTTGAACCAAGCGCGCGAGTTCAACAAGGCCCTCGATCTTGACGGCGTGATCATCACCAAGCTCGACGGCACGGCGAAGGGCGGTATTGCCCTGGCCGTTTCCCACGAGTTGCAACTGCCCATCCTGAAACTCGGCGTTGGCGAGGGGATGGATGATCTTAAAGACTTCGACGCATTGGAATATGCCCGCGACCTCATTGGCGACTTCGGCCGCGAAGGGCAAAGCGGGGAAGAGGAGTAACGAAACATGTTCGAATCGCTTTCCGACAAACTTCAAGGAGTGTTCTCGGGCCTGCGCGGTAAGGGCCGCCTCACCGAGAAGGACATTGCCGATGCCATGCGCGAGATTCGCATGGCGCTGCTTGAGGCTGACGTCAACTTCAAAGTGGTGAAGAATTTCACCACGACGTGCACCGAGCGCTGCATGACCGCCGAGGTCCTCGACTCGCTCACTCCCGCTCAGAACGTCATCAAGGTCGTCATGGACGAGTTGACCCGTCTTTTGGGCGAGGAAGACGCCAAGCTCGACCTTACCCCCAACAAGATTCCCAACGTCATCATGCTCGTGGGTCTTCAGGGTTCTGGTAAAACCACCGCTGCTGCCAAGCTTGCTTACTTGCTGAAAAGCGAGAAGCACAACCCGCTGCTGGTTGCATGCGACGTCTATCGTCCCGCCGCAGCCGATCAGCTTGAAACGCTCGGCGGCGAGATCGGCGTGAAAGTCTACCGCGGCGACGGCATCGACCCGGTTCGTATCGCCAAGGAAGGCGTCCAGGAGGCCATTAACGGCCTGCGCGATATCGTGATCATCGACACTGCCGGCCGTTTGCATGTCGATGAGGCCATGATGGTCGAGGCCGAGCGCATCAAAGAAGCCGTTTCGCCCGACCAGATCCTTATGGTCGTTGATGCCATGACCGGTCAGGACGTCGTGAACGTTGCCAAGTCATTCGCCGAGCGCGTCGACTTCGATGGCGTCATCATGTCCAAGATGGACGGCGACGCCCGTGGCGGCGGCGCCCTTTCCATTCGCGAGGTGACCGGCAAGCCCATCAAGTTCATTTCCCAGGGCGAGAAGCCTGATTCCCTTGAGGCGTTCCATCCCGATCGCATGGCCAAGCGCATCCTTGGCATGGGCGACATGATCTCGCTCATCGAGAGCGCCGTTAAGGTTCAGCAGCAAGAGGAAGAAGCCGAGGCTGCAGAGCGCTTGATGCGCGCTGACCTTAGCTTGAACGACTTCTTGGACATGAATCGTCAGATCAGGAAGATGGGCGGCATCTCCAAGCTTGTCAGCGCCCTTCCTGGCGGTGACAAGGCCCTTGCAAGCGGTCAGGTTGATGAAAACGCCATGGACCGCATGGAGATCATCATCAACTCCATGACCAAGCAGGAGCGCTCGAAGCCCGATGTCATCAACGGCAGCCGTCGTGCACGCATCGCTGCTGGCGCGGGCGTCACCGTTCATGATGTCAACGACCTCATGAAAAAGTATACCGAGGCACGCAAGATGGTGAAGAAGATGGCACCCGCCATGGCCGAGCCGCCTCGTGGTAAGAAGGGCAAGAAAGGTAAGAAGGGCAAGAAAGCAGGCCGTATGCGCATGCCCGGTATGCCCGCAGGTATTTCTCGCGCCGATTTGAAGCGCATTCAGGACATGATGGGCCAGTAGTCACGGTGCCAAGTGAAGGCCGCTCTTGTGTAGTTTCGTCGCAGTCGCACGTTGAGCTGCACGTTATTCTTGGGTCTTAGCTAGAATGATTGGGCAAATTGCTTGCCAAACCGTCGATCAGGTCTTAACATTAGCAATTGCTGTTTTCGCAGGCAAAGAGGTGCTGTCAATGTCTGCACCTGGTAATAAAGAGCTTTAGCAAAAGGAGTTCGTCTTCATGGCAGTAAAGATTCGCCTTGCACGTCACGGTGCCAAGAAGTACGCGTACTATCGCGTTGTCGTCGCTGATTCCCGTAAGCCCCGCGACGGCAAGTTCATCGAGGAAGTTGGCCGTTTCAACCCCAACACCCATCCTCATTTGGTCGAGTTCGACACCGATCGCATGAACTACTGGATCGGCGTTGGCGCTCAGCCTACCGACACCGTTGCTCGTCTGTGGAAGAACGCTAACGAAGAGGCTTAATTTCCATGGCTGATCAGACTAATGAAATGGCCGGGCTTGTCGATTGCTTGGTTCGCCCTCTCGTTGAGGATGAGGACCAGCTGAACATCGTTTCAAGCCAAACCGATAACGGCACCATCCTCATCGAGGTTCACGTTAGTGAGCAGGATGCCGGCAAGGTCATCGGTCGCCAGGGTCGCGTTATCAAGTCGATCCGCACGCTGGTGCGCGCAGCGGCTTCTCGCACCAATTCTCATGTCGAAGTCGAGATCATCGAATAAATGCGCAATTGGTCTGATGTCGCCTTATTGGCGAAAACGCGTAATCTAGACGGAGGGTTCGTTGTGAAATCCGCAGCGAACCTTCCTTTTTTGCTTGACGAGGGCGACGAGGTCGCTTTCGTTCCGCCCGTCCTTGATGCGCCCAGGCGCGGCGTCGTTCTTGACGTGCGCTTTCTTGACGACGATTCAGCCGTCGTCCATTTTGATTCGGTTGTCGATAAAAACACGGCCGAGCAGCTTGCTGGCTGCCATTGCCTTGTCCAGCTCACGCAGGAGCAGCGCGACTATATCGCCCAGACCCCCGTTTCGTGGGACGGGTGGAGCGTTGTCGATACCGAGTTCGGCCTGATTGGCCACATCAACGAGATCATCGAAAACCCTGGCCAGATGCTGTTGTCCGTAAAACGCGCCGAGCGCAGCAACCCTGAAGCCCAGGACGATATTCTCATTCCCGTGGTCGACGAGTTCATCGTCGGCATCGATGCCGATTCCCAGATCGTCGAAACGCATATTCCTGCCGGCTTGCTGTCCCTGTAAGGCGGGTCCATATGATCGTAGAGACTCTTTCCACGTTCCCTCATATGTACGATTCCGTCATGGGCTCGTCCATGATGAAGATCGCCCAAGAGAAGGGGATCCTCGACTTTCGCGCGCACGACTTGCGCGACTGGACGCACGACCGTCACCGCACCACCGACGACGATCCGTATGGTGGCGGCGATGGTTTGGTCATGAAATGCGAGCCTATTTTCGAGGCCTACGACGACATTTGTTCGGATGGTCGCAAACCCCATACCATCTTCCTTGCTCCTCAGGGCCGCAAATTCGATGACGCGTACGCATGCGAGCTTTCTCAGCACGATCATCTTTTGTTCATTTGCGGTCATTACGAGGGCATCGACGAGCGCGCATATACGCTGGCCGATGAAGTAATCTCGCTGGGGGACTACGTTCTTACCAGCGGTGAGCTTGCCTCGATGGTGGTCATCGATGCGGTTGTTCGCAAGCTCCCCGGCGTTTTGGGTGCCGAAACCGGTGCGCTTGACGAAAGCTTCGCCGATGGTCTTTTGGAATACCCGCAGTACACTCGTCCTGCCAGCTTCCGCGGCATGGATGTCCCTGCTGTGCTGCTGTCGGGCGACCACGGCAAGGTCGATGTCTGGCGTCGCCAACAAAGCCTCTTGCGTACGAAACAGCTTCGCCCCGATTTGCTGGAATCGGTCGAGCTCTCCAAGTCGGATAAGGAATTTTTGGATCTTTAGCCGACGGTTCACGTCCAACGCTTTAGGCGTTATCATTAACGGACATATGGCTTGGCTGCGGGGCAGTCAGGTTTTTCGTTTCGTTCCTATCAAGGATTCGCAAGGCATTTATGGACGCAGGTCACCACGCAAAAGAAACCGAAAACGGCGTTTTTCGCAACATCATGAGCGCCGTTGGCCTCATCGTTTTCGTTGTCGCCTTTTCGTGGGTGTTGAAAACCTTCGTCTTCCAGCCATATCAGATCCCGTCGGGTTCCATGGAGGAAACCATCATGACGGGCGATCTCGTTTTCTCTGAAAAGGTTTCCTATTACATCCGCGAACCCGAAGTGGGTGACATCGTCACGTTCGACGACCCCGAAGTGGCGGGTCGCACGCTTATCAAGCGCGTTGTCGCAGTTGGTGGGCAAACGGTAACGCTTAACTGCGGGCATGTGTACGTCGATGGCGTGATGGCTAGCGAAGCCCATACTCAAGGCGGAAGCTATCCGCTTGATCGCCATGCCCTGAACGCGGAAATCTCGTACCCCTATACGGTTCCTCTGGGCTATGTGTGGGTCATGGGCGACAACCGCGAGAACTCTGCCGACTCCCGTTATTTCGGCGCTATCCCCGCGAGCTCGATCTCTGGTCGCGCTATGCTTGTGTACTGGCCGCTTCAGGATATCGGCTTGCTTACGAAGTAATCGTTGGTTCGCCGTCTTCCGGGCGGCGTTTTTTCATGTGAAGGAGAATCATGGCATCCGGTTGCGAACATGCCGCATCAGACGGCAAGGTGATGACGTTTCAGGACGTTATCATGAACCTGCAGCACTACTGGGCAGCTCAGGGCTGCGTCGTGCTTCAGCCCTACGATGGGGCGGTTGGCGCTGGCACCAACCATACGGCCACCACGCTGCGCGCCCTTGGCCCCGACACGTGGCGTACCTGCTACGTGCAGGGTTGCCGTCGTCCTACCGACGGTCGCTATGGCGAGAACCCTAACCGCCTGCAGTACTACTATCAGTTCCAGGTGCTCATGAAGCCGAGCCCCGACAACATCCAAGATCTGTATCTGGGCAGCCTTCGTGCTATCGGCATCAATCCCGACGAGCATGACGTGCGCTTCGTCGAGGACGACTGGGAGTCTCCCACGCTTGGTGCCTGGGGCCTTGGCTGGGAGGTGTGGCTCAACGGCATGGAGGTCACGCAGTTCACGTACTTCCAGCAGGTCGGTGGCTTCGAGTGCTCTCCGGTTCCCGTAGAGATCGCTTACGGCCTTGAGCGTTTGACCATGTACATCCAGGGCGTTGACAGCGTTTACGACATCGTTTGGGCGCGCGGCGACGACGGCGTCGAGTTCACGTACGGCGACGTCTACCTCGAGAACGAGCGTCAGTTCAGCACTTACAACTTCGAGGTTGGCAACACTGACTTCCTGTTCGAGGCCTTCAACCAGTACGAGCGCGAGGTCGGTCTGTGCCTCGAGCGCAATCTTGCGCTGCCTGCTTACGACTGGGTTCTGAAATGCTGCCATACCTTCAACCTGCTCGACGCCCGTGGCGTCATCTCCGCAACCGAGCGCATGGCGTACATCCTTCGCGTTCGCTCCATGGTGAAGGAATGCTGTGCTTCCTACTTGAAGTACGTGGTGGGCGAAGACGCAACCGAGGAAACCACGGAAGAGAAGGGGGAGTAACATGGCAGATCTGCATACTCTTGCATTCGAGATCGGCGTCGAGGAAATTCCGGCGTTCGACCTCGATTCAGCCAACAAGCAGCTTGAGAAGATGGTGCCCGAGGCGTTTGAGGCTGCCCGTATCCCCTTCGAGAAGGTTGAGATCCATTCCAGCCCCCGTCGTCTGATCGTCATGGCTTATGGCGTTGCTGACGCAACCGAGGCGCTGGTTGAAGAGTACAAGGGCCCGGCTGCGAAGATCGCTTTCGACGCCGACGGCAACCCCACGAAAGCCGCTATCGGCTTCGCTCGCGGCAAGGGGCTCTCTCCCGAGAACCTGGAGCGCCGTGAGGTTAAGGGCGTCGAGTACGTCTTCGCCACCAAGAACATCCCCGCAACCCCGGTTGCCGATCTTCTGCCCGAGATCCTTGCTGGATTCATCACGGCACTGAAGTGGCCGCGCAGTCAGCGCTGGGCGGCATACAGCGAGTATTTCGTTCGCCCGGTTCGTTGGATCGTCGCTATGCTCGACGACGTCGTGCTCCCTGTCTCCTATGCCGGCGCCGTATCCGGCAACGCCACTTGGGGCCATCGCGTTCTTGCCCCGGGCGCTCATGAGGTTGCCACGGCAGCCGACCTGCTTGACGTCGTTCGTGCTGCTTACGTCATCCCGACGCAGTCCGAGCGCGAGCAGGTTATTCGCGATGGCGTTGCTTCGATCGAGAAGGAAACCGGCTTCACCGCCGAGCTTCCCGCCAAGACCCTGCTCGAGGTTGTGAACCTTTCCGAGTACCCTCAGCCTTTGGTCTCCGAGTTCGACGAGGAGTTCCTGCAGGTTCCCGAGGAGATCATCGTTGACGCTATGCTCATGCATCAGCGCTACTTCCCGCTGTACGATGCCGACCATAAGCTCACCAACAAGTTCATCATCGTTTCGAATGGCAACCCCGCTTGTGCGGCAACCATCATCGACGGCAACGAGCGCGTCGTTCGTGCGCGTCTTGACGACGCCAAGTTCTTCTATGAGGAAGACCTTAAGAACCCGCTTGAGCACTATGTCGAAAAGCTCGACAGCGTGGTTTTTCAGGAGTCGCTTGGCACAGTGAAGCAGAAGGCCGAGCGCTTGGTCAAGCTTGCCGAATCCCTTGCTGTCGATGCCTCGCTTTCCGAGCAAGATGCACGCGACCTCGTTCGTGCCGCTTATCTGTGCAAAGCTGACTTGGTCACCAATGCCGTTATCGAGTTCACCAGCGTTCAGGGTGTCATGGGCAGCTACTATGCCACCGCATCGGGCGAGACCGAGCAGGTTGCGCAGGCAATCGGTCAGCACTACCAGCCTCGTTTCGCCGGCGATGTCCTTCCCGACACCATGGTGGGCAAGCTCGTTGCTCTTGCCGATAAGCTCGATACTATTTGCGGACTGTTCGCGGTTGGACAGGGTCCCACGGGTTCGTCTGACCCGTTCGCCCTTCGCCGCAGCGCCATCGGCATCGTCAATATGCTCGAGGCCGGCGTTGGCATCTCGCTTTCCGCGGCCATCGATGCCGCGCTTGCCAACTTCGCCGAGCAGGGTGTTGCTTTCGACCTTGCCGCCGTGCGTGCCGAAGTCGTTGACTTCTTCGTGACGCGCACCAAGGTCATGCTGCGCGATGCGGGCATCGAGTCCGACACCATCGACGCGGTTCTCGGCACCGGCGTTGAGGAACCCGCCGTCATCTCGCAGCGCGCTCATTCGCTTGAGAACGCCCGTAAGAACAACGCCGACGCGTTCGACAACCTTGCCACGGCATTTGCTCGCGCCAACAATCTGCGTGATGCCGGGGCCGGCACCGATGTTGACGTTGCACTTCTTTCCGAGGTCGAGGCTAAGCTCAACGATGCCGTTGCCGATGCCGAAGGCAAGATCGCGGCCTACCTTGAGCAAGGTGACTACGAAACCGCCCTTGAGGTTCTTGCCTCGCTTCGCGCTCCTATCGATGCGTTCTTCGCCGATGTCATGGTCATGGACGAGGATCTTGCCCTGCGTGCGAATCGCATGAGGCTGCTGAACCGTTTCGTCGGTGTGTTCGCGAACATCGCCGACTTCGGCAAGATGGCGAAATCGGGCAAGTAAGATGGAGCCGTTCGTTTCTCAGAAGAACCCAACAAGTCTTCCGACTATTCACGCCATGAGCGATTCGATGGGAATCACCGCCCGTTCGATCGCTCGTGCCGCGGCGGTTCAGTTCGGCGTGGCTGACCCCTGCATCGAGGTAATATCGAAGGTGCAGTCGCTTGACGAGATCGTGACCTTCTTCGAGGGGCATCGTGAAGAGCATGTCCGCGAGACGGGCAAGCCCGACATGCTGGTGTTCTATACGTTGGTTGATCGCAACCTTGCGCGCGCTTTCGCCGATTATGCTGCAAGCACCAACTACATCACGGCTGTTGATGTCTTGACACCTGCCATCGATGCCATCGAGAAGATGACCGGCTATTGCGCCTCAAGTGCTCCGGGCATGCTTCACGTGGCCGACAATTTGTACTTCCAGCGCATTGAGGCGCAGGAGTTCACCATCGACCATGATGATGGACGCAACCCGCAGGATCTGACGATGGCCGATATCGTGCTCATCGGCGTTTCGCGCACATCGAAGACACCTCTGTCCATCTATCTTTCTCAGCAGGGTTTGAAGGTGGCGAACGTTCCGCTTGATCCGCAGTCCGAGCCTCCGCGTGAGATCTGGGATGTCGACAAGACCCGTTTGTTCGGCCTTATGACCACCGTTGAAGTGCTGCGCGATATCAGGAAGCGTCGCATCGGAACCGGCATTGCCGCAGCGGTGGCGGGCAAGTACGCCGATGAGGAGTACATTTACGAAGACCTGGAAAAGGCGCGCGCCCTTATGCGCAAGCTGAATTGCCTGGTTGTTCACACGAACGGCCGCGCGGTTGAGGAAACCGCTCAGGAGATCCTTCGCTATTACGAGCGTTGGCATCCAAACGAGTTCCGCTAGTTTGCAAAGACCAGTCAAGCAGCCCTTGCATCATAGATGCGAGGGCTGCTTGCTTTCGTCGATCAGGCATTTTGTTCCCGACTTGAAGGAAGCCCGCATCACTGACGCGTGCTTCCTTGGTTGCGAGATTATTTCGTTTTGTTTTGCGCAAGGGGGATGGTCGCAACGAACGTCGTTCCCGACTCCTTTGAGCTTTCGGCGACGATATCGCCTTTATGGCTTCGTGCGATCTCGCGGGCGATGGCAAGCCCCAAGCCGAAGCCACCCGTGTCGCCAGTGCGCGCTTTGTCGGTGCGGTAGAAGCGATCGAATACGCGCTTCAGGTCATCGGGCTGGATATACGATCCGGTATTGCTTACCCGCAGGCTTGCGTTTTTGTTCTCGCGTGCCAAGGTCACCGAGACGGTGCCGCCTTCATTCACGTATTTGCTGGCGTTCTCGATAAGCGTATCGACGAGTTTGCGCAGTCTTTCCGGGTCGCCCTGAACGGTTATTCCCTCGCAGATGTCGCTTTCCAGTTTGAAGTTTTGCTCGAATGCAACGGATTCGAATTGAAGGGTTGTGCCATCAACCATATCGCTTAAGTCAACGGATTCGAAAGGTGCGTCTACTCGCGCTTCCACCTGTGCTAACGTAAGCATTTCGCCGACAAGCCCTTCCATGCGCTCGGCTTCGCTTTGCGTGCTTTCCAGCCACTTGCTTTCGCTGGCGATGGTTCGCTCGGGGTGCGCCCGAAGGATTGCGACGTTGGCAAGAATGACGGTAAGCGGGGTTTTCAGTTCGTGTGACGCGTCGGTGACGAATTGCTTTTGAGCTTCCCATGCTTCCTCCACGGGCTTCAGCGCCCATTTAGAGAAAACAAGGCTAAGCAGGAAGAAGACGATGACGGTCAATCCGCCTACACGTGCAAGGGTAAGAACGAGTGATTTCCACCCATCGATGTTCGATGCATCGGCGAACGCGATCAAGGTGACGCCTGATACTTCGCGCTTCAGGTAATGAAGACCGCTCTCGTTTTCATTACCGAATCCATCGGGTGCAGACGCGATCCTTGAGGAAAGCTGTTCGATGAGATCGTCGGAAATCGACGCCGTCATCGAGTGCTCGATGGGAATAAGGTTATTGTTCTTGCCTAGAGCGTACACAGCGATGGGGTATTTTTCATTGGAGCTGGGGCCTCCAATGCGGGGACCGCTCGGCCCCTGTTTTTGGTCTTGGTCCGTGTCGGTTCCGTCGGATTGGCTGCCATCGATTTCGACTTGCGTCTTCGCGGCGTCTTTCTCTTGCGTCTGGATTATCCATCCGGCGGTGCGATTGATTGTCTCTTCAAGGGCGGAATCGAGATTCGCGTTCGCTCGTTGCTGTTCGACCAGGCAGATGGTGGTGAACGAGGCGACGACTACGATGGTGACCATCACCATGATGATCGCTATGAACTTGATGCGAAGCTTCTTCAGCATACGTTTCGTCCTGACTTGCTATTTGCTGGTTGCGGATTAATCGTTGCTTGACGATTCCAGTCGATATCCCACCTTGCGCACGGTTTCGATTTGCGTGTTTGATCCAAGGAACTTCAGCTTCTTGCGCAGGAAGGAGATGTATGCCTCGACGTTGTTGTCGACGGCGCTTGACTCCACGCCCCAAACTTTCGAGATCAGCATGTCCTTCGAGATGATCTGGCCTTTGCTGGAGATAAGGATATTCGCGATGGAGAACTCCTTGTAGCTAAGGTTGATGGATTTTGATCCACAACTAAGGTCGTGGCTTTCCAAGTTCAATGAGATATCGCCGAAGTCGATTTTCTCGAACACCACCTGACCTTGTCGTCGCGTGAGAGCGCGAAGATGAGCAAGGAGTTCGGCAGGCGAGAACGGCTTCGTCATGTAGTCGTCTGCCCCGGAATCAAGGCCGGTGATCTTGTCTTGAACCGTTGTTCGCGCCGTCAGCATAAGGACAGGCGTGGCCACGTCCGCGCGTCGCAGCTCGGCCACCACCTCGAGACCCGATTTACGGGGAAGCATGACGTCCAAAATGATGACGTCGTAGCTTCCCGATTCGGCGTAGGCAAGCCCTTGATCGCCGTCATGCACGAGGTCGACCTGATAGTGATTCTCTTCCAAGATCTGGCCAAGCGCCTGGGCAAGGCGAATGTCATCTTCAACTATAAGTACTTGCATGCTGTGTCTTTCTCGCGTTGCATCTCCCATCTTATTTTAGTGAGCAACCTGAAAGCCAGCTTAAACTGCGGTTTTCCTTTCAGTCGTTTTTAAGGCGACCTGAATACAGTGCACTCCATTCCGAAAACGGATTTTGGGCTGGCGCCTTGTGCGCTTGCCCGTCACAACGAGAGGAGTGCTCATGAGCATGACCATCGCGACATTCAAAAGAATCGAGAAGAAATACCGCCTTGATACCTTTCAGATGGCGGACCTTTCGGTCGCCATCGCGCCTTACGTCGAGATCGACCAGTACGGACTCAGTCGCATCGATAGTCTGTATTACGACACGCCTGATCGCTCGATGATAGCGCGCTCGCTTGAGAAACCGCTGTACAAAGAGAAGCTGCGTGTTCGGGCTTATGGCGATTTCGACGAAGCGTCAGAGGTTTTCGTCGAGTTGAAGAAGAAGTACGAAGGGGTTGTTTACAAAAGACGCGTTCGGATGAGCCGTCTTGGCGCGCAGGCGTATTTGTCGGGCTCGTGTTCGTACGAGGAAGCGATGGCTGCGTATCCCGTTGCTCCTTGCGACGGTGATGCCGCGATCGGTCGTCATGCGCGGATCGTGTCGGAGCCGACGGCGCTCGATTTGCAAATCGCCCGCGAGATTGACGCGCTTATCGCCCGAAACCCCGGGTTTAAGCCATCTGTGCTGATCACCTGCACGCGCACGGCATACCGTTCGAAGCCGTTTGTCGGCGGTGACCTGCGTTTGACGTTCGACGAGCAAATCGGCTATCGCGATCTTTTCTCTAACAAGCCGTATGTGCTGGGAGAGGGGTTCACGCCGCTTACCGGAAGCGGCGAGTTCCTGATGGAGGTGAAAGCTCCGGGATCGGTTCCTATGTGGTTCGCGAAGGCCCTTGGGAAGTCGTGCGCTTACCCTTCCTCGTTCTCGAAGTACGGAAGCGCGTATTCGGACATCATTTCAAAGACTCAAGGGAGGCATTGTGCTTGATCTTCTATTTTCATCGGTGTTGAACCAGACGGCTTCGACATCGTCGGTTGCGGCTGTTTCCGCAGGCGGGTTCGCCCTGTGCACCATCGCGTCGATTCTTTGCGGTTTGGCCTGCGCTTTCGTGTACATGTATCGGCACGACTACTCGAAGGGCTTCGTGGTCACGCTTGCCATCATGCCCGTCATCGTGCAGATGGTCATTTTGCTGGTGAATGGCAACCTGGGCGCGGGCATTGCCGTTATGGGCGTGTTCAACCTCGTTCGATTCCGTTCGATCGCCGGCACAGCCAAAGATATCGGAAGCGTGTTCCTTGCTATGGCCATCGGTTTGGCAACGGGAATGGGTTACCTGGGGTTGGCAGTGCTGCTGACCGTCGTCGTTGCGATTCTAAATTTCGTGTATGTTACCTCGGGATTCGGCGAGGCAGCTGGTCAGGCGAAGCTCCTGAAAATCACCGTGCCCGAGGATCTTCAGTTCGAAGGGATGTTCGATCAGGTGCTGAGCCGCTATTCTGGCGCGTTCAAGCTTGAGGACATCGAGACTACCAATATGGGCAGCCTCTATCAGTTGCGCTACCGCATCGTGCTTCGAGAAAGCGCTTCCCAGAAAGATCTGATAGACGATCTGCGCTGTTTGAACGGGAATCTGAAGATCTCGCTCTCGATGGCACCGGCGGGGAAGGAGATGCTGTGATGAGGAAAGCTACGAGCCCGATGGCGGCCAGGGTGCTCCCTGTTTTGCTGACTGGTGTGCTTTGCGCGGGAATGTTCGGCTGTTCTTCGACGGGTACGTTGGAAGCCGCGGCTGCAGGGTCGGACAGTCAAGAGGCGCTGGCTGAATCTGAAGGCGGGGCGACCGATTCCAGCGTGCCCGTTCTTGACGAAACTGTTTACGATTTCTCGTATTCGAATCGCGATTTGGACGCTTCGTATGATGAGAGCTCTGCGACGAAGGTCGCACTTTCGGGATCGAGTGCAACCATTGATGGCGCTGGTGCGGCGATTCAGAATGGCGTTCTGACCATTTCGGAAGCGGGCGTTTATGTCCTGTCGGGTGATTTATCGGGGTCGGTTGTCGTTGAGGCGCCCGAGGACGCCAAGGTGCAAATCGTGCTTGCCAACGCATCCATTCAGAGTATTGACGGCCCTGCGATCTATGTGAAGCAGGCGGACAAATGCTTCCTGACGTTGGCGGATTCTTCTTCTAACCAGGTTGAAGACTCAGCGGTTTACACACTCGCGGAAGGCCAGGATGAACCAGACTCCGCAATCTTCTCGAAGTGCGATCTCACTATTCAAGGGTCGGGCTCGCTGAGCGTTTCGGGCAATTACTTGAATGCCGTTAAGAGCAAGGACGACCTGGTGGTTTCCGGCGGCGATATCGATGTGAGCGCGGTTGATAGCGGGTTAGTTGGACGCGACAAGGTGGGCATTGCAGCTGGATCGATTCGCATCAGCTCTGGCGGCGACGGCGTTAAGTCGACGAATGAAGAGGACGCATCTAAGGGTTTCATCACCGTTGATGGCGGGTCGCTGCAGATAGAGGCGCAGGGGAAGGGCATCAAGGCTACGAACATCCTTCGCGTCGCAGGCGGATCCGTCTCGGTTGTCTCGACTGACGATTCGCTTCATAGCAACGGCGATGTGCATGTGATCGGTGGCGATCTATCGCTTTCGTCGGGCGATGACGGTGTTCATGCCGATTCGGTTCTTCAAATCGACGGGGGAGACCTCCTTGTTTCGGAATCGTACGAAGGGCTTGAAGGCCAGGCCATCTACCTGAGTGACGGAACGGTTCGGGTGGTTTCTTCGGATGACGGTTTGAACGCGGCTTCGTCGAGCGAGAGCGATGGGGTTTCCGACGGGTTTGACCTTGGTGACTTACAGGGCAGTGAACCGCAGGGCGACGACCGACCGCAAGGTGACGAACAGCGCGACGGTGAGCCCGCTGGCGCTCAAGGCGGTGAGCAGCCTGGGGGTGGCCAGCCCGGTGGCGGACGCGGCGATATGCAGGTCGGCGGTATGGATGCCGATAGCAGCTGTGCCATCGTGATTTCGGGTGGTTACCTGGTCGTCGACGCGCAGGGTGACGGCATCGACAGCAACGGGAGCCTTGAGGTGGCGGGTGGCACGGTGCTTGTCAGCGGCCCTTCTGACAGCGCAAACGGTTCGTTTGATTACGGCACGACCGCTTCGATTTCCGGCGGCACCGTGATCGCGTGCGGATCTTCGGGCATGGCGGCTTCGTTCACCGAGGGCACGCAGGCATTCGCCATGGCAAATGTCAAGGGCGAAGCGGGTTCCTCGATCGTCTTGCTTGATTCAAATGGCAATGCGGTTGCCTCGTTCACGGCCGCTCGTTCTTTCGACTGCGTCGTTGTCTCCTCGCCTTCGATTGGCGACGGCGACTCGGGATTGATTGTGGTAGGTGCCGCGGTGGCGAACGGCAACAGCGACGGTTACGCGTCTTCTCCTTCGTACTCGGGCGGCTCCGCGGTGTCGTTCACGGCCTCGCTTGAAGGCGGCGCTTCTGCCGTTGGGGGCGATCCTGGGCGCGATGGCGGTGCTAATGGGGGTCCGCAGAAGGATTTGCGCTAAGCCGTGGTTCGATTTGCGGTAATATGGAAGTGTTCGTGTTAACCGCGTTTGCGCCTATAGCGCGGTTGCAACCTGATACTTGATCGCTAAGGAGAACAAGGTGACTGAAGCAGTCAAACGCGTCTATCGCTTCGGCAAGGACGCACAGGGCAACAACGTGACCGAGGGCAACACCAATATGAAGGCCCAGTTGGGCGGCAAGGGTGCCAACCTCGCCGAGATGGCAAACATCGGCTTGCCCGTCCCTCCGGGATTCACCATCACGTGCCAGACCTGCATGGAGTACTCGAACGCAGGCAACGTGTGGCCCGAGGGTGCTCTCGAAACCATCCATGAGTACCGCGAGGACCTCGAGCAGCGCATCGGCAAGAAGATCGGCGACTCCGAGGATCCGCTGTTGGTTTCCGTTCGTTCCGGTGCTCCCATGTCCATGCCGGGCATGATGGACACCGTCCTGAATCTGGGTCTGAACGATGCATCCATCAACGGCCTCATCAAACAGACCGAGAACCCCCGCTTCGCTTGGGACTCGTATCGTCGTTTCATCCAGATGTTCTCCAACGTCGTCATGGGTCTTGACGGCGACATGTTCGAGAACGCCATCAACTCCATGAAGCTTTCCCGCGGCGTCGCTTCCGACACCGACCTCTCCGCAGAGGATCTGGAAGAGCTCGTTGGTGAGTTCAAGCAGATCTTCAGCGAGAACGTCAACGCCGACGAGAACCCCGCTCTTGTCGTTGACGGCAAGGTTCAGTTCCCGCAGGACCCCATGGTTCAGCTGAAGTACGCCATCGAGGCGGTCTTTGGCAGCTGGGACAACCCCCGCGCCGTTCTTTACCGTCAGAAGAACAAGATCGACGACAACATGGGCACCGCCGTCAACGTTCAGTGCATGGTCTTCGGTAACAAGGGCAACACGTCTGCCACGGGCGTTGCCTTCACCCGCAACCCTGCTGACGGCACCAAGGAATTCTACGGTGACTACCTGGTCAACGCTCAGGGCGAGGACGTCGTCGCAGGCATTCGCAACACCAGCCCCATTTCCGAGCTCAAGCATGTCGAGGGCCTTCAGGAGGCCGGTGCCGAGCTCGAAGAGGTGTTCGTCATCCTCGAGAACCACTTCCGCGACATGATGGACATCGAGTTCACCATCGAGCAGGGTAAGCTCTGGATGCTCCAGACCCGCGTTGGCAAGCGTACCGCTGCTTCCGCTCTTAAGGTTGCCATCGACATGCAGAAGGAAGGCCTCATCACCAAGGAAGAGGCAATCTGCCGCGTCGAGCCTGCGCAGCTCGATCAGCTCCTCCATCCGCAGTTCGATAAGAACGCCGACTACGACGTGCTCGCTCGCGGTCTGAACGCAAGCCCGGGCGCTGCCGTGGGTGAGGTCGTCTTCACCGCTGCCGACGCTGTTCAGGCTGCCGCTGAAGGTCGCCACACCGTTCTCGTTCGTTGGGAGACCACTCCTGACGACCTGGCCGGCATGATCGCTGCTGAGGGCATCCTCACCTCTCATGGCGGCAAGACTTCCCATGCTGCCGTTATCGCACGAGGCATGGGCGCACCGTGCGTCTGCGGCGTTGAGGCTCTGAAGATCGACGCCGAGAAGAAGGAAGTCGTTGTTTCCGGCACCGACGTCGTGCTCCACGAGGGCGACGTCATTTCCATCGACGGCACCACCGGCATCGTCGTTTACGGCGCTGTCGACCTGGTTATGCCCGAGCTTACCGGCGACCTTGACACCATCCTCGAGTGGGCGGACGAGTTCCGCAAGCTCGGTGTTCGCGCTAACGCCGACAACCCCGATGACGCTCAGCTTTCGCGCGATTTCGGCGCCGAGGGCATCGGCCTGTGCCGTACCGAGCATATGTTCCTGGGCGATCGTAAACAGATCATCCAGACCTTCATCCTGAACGAGGACGAGGAAATCCGCCAGAAGGCTGCCGACCAGCTCTACGAGGCTCAGACCGGCGACTTCTACGGCATGTTCAAGGCAATGGACGGCCTGCCCGTCATCGTTCGCCTTCTCGATCCGCCTCTGCATGAGTTCCTTGAGAGCCCCCGTGCCCTCGAGGTGGAAATCGCCAAGGCCGAGGCTGCTGGCGCTCCCGCTGCCGAGCTTGCTGAGAAGCGCGCTCTTCTCGCTAAGATCGACTCGTTCGTCGAGGCAAACCCGATGCTCGGTCTGCGCGGCTGCCGTCTTGGCATCGTTTACCCGATCCTCCCGGTTCTGCAGGTTCGTGCAATCGCAACCGCAGCTGCCAAGCTCAAGAAAGAAGGCCTCGATCCGAAGCCCGAGATCATGATCCCGCTGGTCAGCACTGTTAAGGAGCTTGCTAAGCTTCGCGAGGTCGCCGAGGGCGTCATCGCCGAGGTTGCCGAGGCTGAGGGCGTCGAGCTCGAGCTTGAGATCGGTACCATGATCGAGCTTCCGCGTGCTGCCGTCACCGCTGACGAGATCGCCACCCAGGCTGACTTCTTCAGCTTCGGCACCAACGACCTTACCCAGACCACGTTCGGCTTCAGCCGTGACGACGTCGAGGGCGAGTTCATCCCGCAGTACCTGGAAGAGAAGCTGCTTCCGTACAACCCGTTCGCAACCATCGACCCCGGTGTTGCCAAGCTCGTCGACATGGGCTTCAACCTTGGTCGTCAGGGCAACCCCGACCTTACCGTCGGTGTTTGCGGCGAGCACGGTGGCGATCCCGACTCCATCCATACCTTCAACAAGATCGGTTTGGATTACGTGTCCTGCTCGCCCTACCGCGTGCCGGTTGCTCGTCTTGCTGCTGCTCAGGCTGCGCTTCAGGACTAATCATCCCGAATCGCGTTGCCTTGGCAACGATAGCGAAATCAAAGAAAGGCTCAGAAATGAGCCTTTCTTTTTTGTTGTTGGAATTGATTGTTGAGCCAATTGCTGGTTTGAGCAAGCGAGACTGCTGGAGGGTTAGGCGATAGTGCCGCCGCATACCACCGAATCGTCGTCGTACACGACAGCGGCCTGGCCAGTGGCGCATGCGCGTTGCGGTTCGTCGAAGGTGATGGCGATCTCGTCATCACTGGTTTGCTCCACCCATGCGTTGCGTGCGGTTTGTCGATAGTGGGTCTTCACGGTAAGGTGCTTCGGTTCTGGCAGCCCTTCTAAGGCAATGAAGTTCACACCCTTCACCACGATGCGGTTGCACTTCGTTTCTGCATCGGTGCCTACAACGAGGGCGTTTCGATCGGGGTCCTTTGCGAAAACATAAAGGGGTTCGGGTGCGGCGACGCCGATACCTTTTCGCTGACCGACGGTGTAGTTTATCAAGCCGGTGTGCTGTCCGACTTCCTTGCCGCTCATGTCTAGAATAGGACCTGGTTCAAACGAGAAACCCCGACGACGTCTGATGAACGAGGCGTAGTCTCCGTCAGGGACGAAGCAGATGTCTTGGCTTTCAGGTTTTTGCGAGTTCACGAATCCGTGCTTTTCAGCTAGCGCGCGCACCTGCGGTTTCGACAGCTCGCCAAGGGGAAAAAGAGTATGGGCTAGCGCGTCCTGACTCAGGTGAAACAGGACGTAGCTTTGGTCTTTATTGCGATCCAGCCCGCATTTCAGCAGATAACGCCCCGTTTCAGGGTCGAAGGCACGGCGAGCGTAGTGACCGGTTGCGGCATAGTCGAACCCAAGCTCGTTGCGGTATTTCTGAAGCGCCTCGAATTTCACGAAGCGGTTGCAGTCGATGCAAGGGTTTGGGGTTTGGGCGCAGATGTAGCCGTCGCAGAAGCGGTCGATGACATCTTCGTTGAACGTATGCGAGAAATCCTGAATGCAATGAGGTATGCCCAACGTCAAACAAACCTGACGAGCATCTTCCGCATCTTTCAGCGAGCCGCAGGTTCCGTCGTCGTCAAGGCGAAGGTCTTTTCTTTCGAACATCTTCAAGGTGATGCCCTGCGCTTCAAGGCCGGCTTCTTTCAGAAGAAGCGCAGCGACGGACGAGTCCACGCCGCCGCTCATGGCGACAAGAACCCGTTCGTTTTTGCTGTCAGTTGCTTGGGGGACGACGTTGTCGGTGGCCATGCTGTCTTAACGCGCCCCTTCTTAAATGTCGAACATGGCGGAGCTCAGGTAGCGCTCGCCGGTGTCGGGCAGGATCGCAACGATGGTCTTGCCTGCGTTTTCGGGACGCTCGGCAAGCTTACGTGCGGCGGCGACCGCGGCACCCGAGGAGATGCCAACAAGAAGGCCGTCTTTTGCAGCCAGTTCGCGGCCGGTTTCGAAGGCCTCGTCGTCGGAAATGGTGATGACTTCGTCGTAGATCTGGGTGTTCAGGGTTTCAGGAACGAAGCCCGCGCCAATACCTTGGATGCCGTGTGCTCCGCCGTGGCCCTCGGAAAGGACGGGGGAGGTGGCGGGCTCGACGGCGACGACCTTCACGTTGGGGTTCTTCGATTTAAGGAACTTGCCAGTGCCGGACAGTGTGCCGCCAGTGCCAACGCCCGCGACAAAGATATCAACCTTGCCGTCGGTGTCTTTCCAGATCTCGGGGCCCGTGGTTGCCTCGTGTGCGGCGGGGTTAGCGGGGTTGGTGAACTGACCGGGAATGAAGGAATTTTCGATTTCAGCATGCAGTTGATTGGCCTTCTCGATGGCGCCGCTCATGCCCTTCGATCCGTCGGTCAGAACCAGCTCGGCTCCGTATGCCTTCATGAGCTTGCGGCGCTCGATGGACATGGTCTCGGGCATCACGATGATGATGCGCATGCCGCGGGCGGCCGCAAGCGAGGCCAAGCCGATGCCGGTGTTTCCGGATGTGGGCTCGATCAGGACGGTGTCTTTGTTGATCTTGCCTGCTGCCTCAGCGCTGTCAAGGAGAGCTTTCGCGACGCGATCCTTGATGGAGCCTGCGGGGTTCATCATTTCTACCTTGCCGAGAATGGTTGCGTTCAGGTCGTGGTTCTTCTCGAAGTTCGAAAGTTCAAGCAGCGGGGTGTTTCCGATAAGCTCGTCAATGCTTTTGCAGATGGTCATGGGTTTGCGCCTTCTTCCTTCACCTTGCCGCGTGAGCGACAGGATCAGTTCCGTTATTCGCGATAATATTACGGCGATCGGGCGGCATTGTGCCCGAGGATTCGAAAGTGCTTCTTAATTTAACTTTAACCTGCATGGCTGGTACAATCGCGATAAGTCAGAGACGAAGGAGGCCGCGATGAAGGTTGTCCGCAGGGAAGAGCAGGAAGCGCGCGAGCATGACCTGCTGTGCGAGGGCGCAGCGTTTTCGGACGAAACCGAGGGAAGGGCGCGCTCGACTGAGCCCGATTACCTTCGTAACGAGTACCAGCGCGATCGCGACAAGATCCTTCATACTAAGTCGTTTCGTCGCTTGTCCCATAAAACCCAGGTCTTCTTGGCGGTTGAGGGCGACCATTACCGCACTCGCTTGACGCATACGCTTGAAGTTGCCCAGATCGCGCGCACGGTTGCCCGTGCCTTGGCACTGAATGAGGACTTAACTGAGGCCATTGCGCTTGGTCATGATCTTGGCCACACCCCATTCGGCCACACCGGCGAGGAAGCCATTGCGCGAAAGATCGCACAGTACCGCGGCTTGGCACCCGTGGGTTTCGCGGGCCCGTCCGACGCCGATCGTCAAGGCATGTTGTTCAAGCATAACGAGCAAAGCCTACGCGTAGTCGAGGTCATCGAGAACGGCGGGCATGGGTTGAATCTCACGCCTGAGGTCCGAAACGGCATTCTGTGTCATTCGGGCGATTTGCGTGCGGAAACGCTTGAAGGGCGCGTTGTCGGCATCTGCGACCGTATCGCTTACATCAACCATGACATCGATGATGCGCTTCGCGCAGGTATTTTGAGCGAGGGGTCGCTGCCCGAATCGACACACCGCCTTTTGGGTTCCAACCATTCCGCGCGCATCGAGGCGCTTGTGTCCGACCTGGTCGAGACGTCGGCCGTCAAGGGCGATATCCAGCTGAGTCCCTCAATCGGCAAAGCCATGATAGAGCTGCGGTCTTTCCTCTTCGATTCCGTTTACGGATCGCCTATGGTGCGTATGGAGTCTGAGAAGGCGGTTCGCCTTGTCTCGACCCTGTTCGACTATTACATGCAGAATCCCCAGGCGGTTCCCGACGAATATCATGCGATTTCCGGTGGCGATCATCTACGCGCGGTCATCGATTATGTTGCAGGCATGACCGACCGCTATGCGAAAGAGCGCTTCGAGTCGATCTTCGTTCCGCGTTCGATGGGTTTCGATCGACCGTTAGTATGACGTTTGTCGGGTGATCCGCTTTTTGGATCATTTTGATCGGTTTTACGGCGCAATTGCTATAATCGATCTTCGCATGTTTACAAGAAGCAACATAACCTCCGCCTTCCATGAGGCCTTGCCCATTATCCTTGGCTACGTCGCCATCGGTATTCCGTGCGGCATCCTGAGCGCATCCATAGGAATGAACGCGCTTCAGGTACTGCTTATGGGCGTGTTGTTTTATTCGGGCGCAGGTCAGTTCATGATTCCCAACATGTGGCTTGCCGGGTCTCCCATCGGGGCGATCATCGCAAGCGTGTCGCTTGTCAACACCAGGCAGATGCTTTACTCGGCATCGTTCGCGCCCTGGTGCGCGAACGCCCCCAAACGCCTGTCTTTCCTGTTTGCCGCAACGGTAACCGATGAGAGCTTCGGCGTGAACATGAACAAGTTCCTTGCCGGTGGTTGGACTGTTCAGGAATCGACGCTGGTTAACCTGATGTCGCAGACGTCTTGGACTCTTTCGTGCGTTCTTGGCGTGCTGGTGGGCAATGCTATCGGCATTCCCTTGAGCATTGCCGCCTTCGCCATGACGTCTATCTTCATTTGCCTGTTGGCCACCCAGAAGATCTCAGCCGCGAACATCGTCGCGGCTGTGTTCGCCATGGTCGGCGTGTTTGTTTGCAAGTGCGTTGGTCTTGCTGGTCCTGCCATCTTGATCGGCGCCATCGTTGGCGTTGCGTGCGCAATCGTGTTCTCTCGCGTGAAAGAGGGGAGGCGCTAACATGGTTTCTCCCATCACTTGGAACGATTTCACCATCGTGTTGGTGCTGTGCATGGTCACCATGCTTGCGTGTCGTGTGCTTCCCTTGTTCGTTTTGAAAGGGAAGGAACTGCCTCCTCGCATCGCTGAGGCACTGAGCTTCATCCCGCCTGCCGCATTCGCGGCGTTGGTTGCCAACGACCTGTTCACGCCTGGCATGTTCGATACGGGTTTTTGGCCGGCAGGCATTCCCCTTCTTGCAGCGTTGGTCGTTGTCGTCGTTGCTCGTTTGACGAAATCGTTGCTTTGGTGCGCTCTTGCAGGTGTCGCGGCATACGCCTTGCTTTCTCTGCTATAGTGTTTTAGTCGCGTTCGCGTCGCGGCTGTGTGCGGAGGTTTTACTTCTGACCTGCATTTTTGTTCAATGGTGAATAATTTTCGAAGGCGAAGCTGAAAATCCTTGCATCGCAAGTAGTAAGGCGATATACTACCTAATCGCGTCTTTACTACAGACTTTATTTATGTTTGGTTTGATCATATAGAAGGACTAAAGGAAATGGATATCATTCGCGCAATCGAGCAGCAGCAGTTCAAGCAGGACATCCCTGAGTTCCACGTTGGCGATAACGTTAAGGTTCACTATCGCATCACCGAGGGTAACCGCGAGCGTATCCAGGTTTTCCAGGGCGATGTCATCCGCCGTCACGGCGAGAGCAGCCGCGAGACCTTCACCGTCCGCAAGATGAGCTTCTCCGTCGGCGTTGAGCGTACGTTCCCCGTTCATTCCCCGAAGATCGACCACATCGAGGTCGTTCGCGAGGGCAAGGTTCGTCGTGCAAAGCTCTACTACCTCCGCGACAAGGTTGGCAAGGCTGCCAAGATCAAGGAGAAGTCCTTCCGCTAAGCCTTTTGGCTCAATTGCTCAAAGCCCGTGCTCTTGCGCGGGCTTTTTTCGTTGTAACATGGCTTTTTGCTGTTCCAACTTGTCTGACCGTTTTGTTTCAGGAGGGCCCGCGATGGCCGCAACCGTACAAGAAATCAAGCAGATGCTTCTTCAGGCTAACGATGAATCGTTCGCGGTGCTTGAGCGTTCCCTGTCGGCAGACACGCGAAAGGGCGTTCGCAGTGCGGTTGAGTCCACAAGGCGTCGTCTTGAGGCGCAGCGAGCCGAGCTTGCGCGATTGGATGGCTTGTATTCCTTTCAAGAATCAATTGCCAAGGAACATGGGGGAAGGGTTGTTCTGGGGCTTGATGAAGTTGGTCGTGGTTCCATCGCCGGCCCTTTGGCTGTTGGCGGAGTTGTTTTGCCGGATGAGCCGCACATCCAGGGTCTGAACGACTCGAAGCAGCTTTCGCCTGCAAAGCGCGAGGAGATCGCCGACCAAGTTCGTCAAACGGCGATCGCTTGGACTGTGCAATATGTCGAGCCTGACATCATTGACTCAATTGGCATGACGGCGTCACTGCGTCGCGCTTTTTCCTCTGCCATCGCCCAGATCGAGAAGGCGGGCATCGAAATTGATGTCGTCTTGCTGGACGGCAATCCAATGCATCTCGATAAACGCGAGGTGAACGTTATCAAGGGCGATGCCCGGTGCGCTTCCATTGCTGCCGCTTCCATTGTGGCTAAAGTCGAGAGGGATGCTTTGATGACTCGTTATGCGGTCGAATATCCCCAGTATGACCTTGAGGACTGCAAAGGTTATGGTTCGGCGAAACATATTGCCGCAATCAAGCAGCATGGCCTTTCGCCTATCCATCGCGCGTCTTTCTGTACCTCGTTCATGCAGGAGTCTCTGTTTTAACCCCTTATAACTTTGTGTGTGGAGCAGCGCCCGTGAGCCGCTATCTCGGTTCGCGGGCGCTTTTTCGTTGCGTTTTACCTGTCTGTTGCGATCCCGATGGTTGAGCGTTATTTGCTGCTTGATCCTTGATGGATTTCCGTTTGTGGCTGTTGGAGCCTTGCTTGGTGGCTGAAAGGTTGCCCCTGTAGCGTCTTCGGCATCGAGAAAGGATGTGCGATGACGCAAGAACACAAACTTAACGACCAGCAAGAAGACGTTTCGCAGGCGGGGGCTTCCTGGAATCAGTCTCTTGGCAAGCGAGGCGAGGACGTTGCGGTCGGCTTCTTGGAGCGCCGCGGCTACGAGATTCTTGAACGGAATTGGAAATGCCCTTTTGGAGAGGCGGATATCATCGCTCGAGATGGCGACGACGTCGTTTTCATTGAGGTGAAAACCAGAACCAGGGTTGCCAAGGGGCTTCCAGAGGATGCCGTTACCAAGGAGAAACGATCGCGCTACGAGAAGATCGCCGCCTCATATTCGTTGAATATCGAAGGCTACGACACGCCTATCAGGTTCGATGTGATCGCCATCGTTGTGATCGAAAATAAACGGGCTTTGCTTCGCCATCACATCAACGCTTGGGGTTCATGTGTCTAAGACGTTTGCCATTTGCGCAAACACG
>CALDCB010000003.1 GCA_937937585.1 uncultured Coriobacteriaceae bacterium | reverse complement strand
AGGCCGCGCTCCACAGGGACTCCACAACCCGGCGGGCAGGATCGCGGGGGACGGCGGGCGGGCTAGGCCAGCGAGACGGAGACCCACGGGCGATGGCGAGAGAAGGGAAAGGCCGGAGACGCATGAGGTGCCGAGGCGGCGGCTCGGCAAGCGGGGCGGCGCTACGGCGCAGGGAGGCCAGCGAAACGGACGGCGAACGAGGCACTCGAACGCGAGAAGAGGAAGCTGGGGCTGCACGGGGATCCCTCTCGGAACAGCGCCTTAGCATGGAGCGGCGAATCAGAGGCGTGCGCTCTATCTATTCAGGCGAATCAGCTTGCACGCTTTGGTTTAGGCGCCCGTCTGATTCCAAACGATAGCCTCACTAAATGAAAGGCACGGCGAAGAATAATGATGTTGAGGCCATCAGAGTTCTTCTTTTTAGACAGGCCGTGCCTTTCGCAGGGCATACTTTACCGTTTCCCACTTGCTTCTCAGGGCGCAATCCAACATCAAGTAACGGCGTTACCTTCTTGTTATCTATTGTTGGATTTCTGATTGGAAACCAACGCGTTCTCCAATGAAACGTATGCGTAAATGGGTTTACTCGAGTAAGAAACTTTGAATCTCAGAGGCCGCTTTCTCCATCTCCCCTACACAACCGTTCATCGCACCCCGAATCAACCTCCAGCAAAAACCTCTCAGTGGCTCTTTCTTACGCGCGACTGATTAATCGAACCTCATCTTTCGCCGCATAAATAAAAGAAGTGCGCCGAATCCGACGCACTTCTAACAACACGTATTGATGTAACTTCATAGACGATAAGGCTTCGACCACAAACAATCGTCTTCCATTTATATGGATCAAGCCCCTCGATTAGCGCTTGAATTTCTTGAACTTCTTCCCAGGAAGGAAATCCAGAACCTCAGCGATATCGTCGTATGCCGCCTTCAACTCGTCCCCCACTTCCTTGCCCGCATGGTAAAGCGTATTCAAATCGGAGGCGGCTTCTTTAAGTTCTTCCTTCGCGTGAGAGTTCTTCGCGTCGTTCTTTTTTTGCTCTAGCTTGTCCGGAACCGTCTTGGCTTTGACTTTCATTTTTCCGGCGGCGTTTCCAGCCAAATAGGCAAGCGACTCCTCCTTAACCTCTTTGGCTTTGGGAGCCGTTTGACGCTTTGGCGCAAAGGAAGCCTGCGCAACGGGCTCCGCCTCAGCATCGCCGAAGTCGTCGCTTTGCTCGTTGACTGCGGAATCGGCAGACTCATACTGCGAGGCCTCTACACCATCGTAGTAATACTCGACCTCTTCGCCGTTCTCGTCGACAATGGCAAAACCAAGCTCGTTGCCATCTTCGTCTTCTATATAGTAGGCGATGTCGTCTTCAGTGTACTCAAGCTCGATGAGCTCGAAGCCATCGTGATTCTCGGCCATATGTCCGTCCTCCGAAAGGGCTTGTTAGCGAACGCGCTCTTTCAGCGCACGCTGAATATCGCGCTGCTGATCGCGCTCGGCAATGGATTGGCGCTTGTCATGGATCTTCTTACCGCGTGCGACCGCGATCTCGACCTTCACAAGCGAGTTCTCTTTGAAGTACATCTGCGTCGGGACAACCGCCATACCGCGCTCGCGAACCTTCTGCTCGATAAGACGGATCTCTTTCTTATGCAGGAGCAGCTTGCGCTTACGGTCGGGGTCGACGTTAGCGATGTTGCCGTTACGATAAGGCGCGATATGGACATTATGCAGCCATGCCTCGCCACCGCGAATCAAAACGAAACAGTCAGTAAGCTGGCAGTTGTTCTCGCGAAGGGACCTGACTTCGGTTCCCGACAACTCGATGCCCGCCTCGAAGCGCTCGAGGATCTCGTACTCATGAAATGCGCGGCGATTCTTCGCGATAAGCTTTCGTTCGCGTTTCATCTTACCAATACTCCTTCGAGTGCCTGCGTTTGCGAGTCTGCTTTTCAGGCCTGAAGTCAAGCTCGAGCTGCCCGTCAACGACAGCATTCGAAGCCTTCTTCTTCTCGATCTTGTCGATAGACCACGAAACAGCATCTTTTCCGTACAGCTCGAGCATGCGCATGCGCGCATCATGCTGATTGTCCTTCGAGTTGAGGCGAGCGTCGCTCTCGAATTCAAAGAAGCCCGAACCGCGTACGTCTGCCGCCGCGGGTGAAATGTAATGTGCCATGAAAGTAGTCATGGGTGGAATGATACCACGCGCACGCGCCACGGAGGCGAGATCGCAGAGGGCACCCAAGCTTCACGAATGCGTTACTGGCTTCTTCCCACTTTTGCGAATGGGCTTAAAGTCGAGACGACGCGTCCTTCTATCGGCCGATACCAGCATGACGGCCATCTGCTGCCCCAAGCGGTACTCTCGACCGGAGTCGGCGCCAATCAAACGGTGGCGAAGCGAATCGAACAGGAAGTACTCACGGCCCAGGTCCTCGATGCGGATCATCCCCTCGGCGGTGTTATCGAGCTGAACGAACAAGCCGTAGGAAGTGGCCCCCGTCACCATCGCCGAGAACGTTTCGCCAACATGCTGCTCCATCAGTTCAACGATCTTGACCATCTGCGATTCCCGCGATGCCTTCTCGGCTTCGCGCTCCATTTTCGAAGAATGCTCAGCGATCCACGCAAGGCTCGACACTTCCTGATCGAATTTCTCACCGCGCTTTGCAAGCGCGGCTTTGAGCATCCGATGCACGACAAGGTCGGGATAACGCCTGATCGGACTAGTGAAATGGCAATATGCCTCGCTTGCAAGGCCGTAATGGGGCTCGCACTCGGGCTTGTAGACGGCGCGCATCATAGAGCGAAGAACGATCATGTTGACCAGCTTGCCCTCGGGGCGACCCTCCGAGAACGAAACCGCTGCAGCCACAGCATGAGGATCGCCGGACAAAAGCCAATGAGCTCCGATCTTCTTGAACCACGGGTACTCGTCCAGGACAGGAATCAATCCCTCAAGACTGTCGTACGAAGGAGCTTCGTGAACGCGATAAATGCACGGGAAGGACTTGTCGCGAAGGAATCGTGCAACCGTCTCGTTCGCAAGGATCATGGATTCCTCGATGAGCTCGGTTGCATCGGTCTTACAGCGCAAATCGACATCGACCGGCGTCCCTTCCGTATCAAGACGAACGCGAGCTTCCACGGTCTTGAAATCAATGCCGCCGACCTCGCGTCGGGCGGCTGCGCGCTGCTTGGCGATGAAAGAAAGGCCGCGAATGCGTTTGGCAAGGTCGACCGAAAGTGCGAGCGCTTCGGGCACGGCGACGGAAAGAGCTGGCGTCGAAACGTCGCCGTCCTTGTTCTCAAGAAGCTCTTGAGCCTGATCGTAGGTAAGACGCGCCGCCGACACGATGATCGCAGGGTAGATATCCGAGGAAAGCACCTTGGCGTCGGCGTCGAGATACATGTCAACCGTCATCGTTCGGCGAGCTTCGAAAGGACGAAGCGAGCACAGATCGCAGGAAAGCTCTTCCGGAAGCATGGGAATCACACGGTCGACGAGATATACGCTGGTTGCGCGCCTTCGCGCATCGAGGTCGATCGAAGAGCCCCATGGAACATAATGCCCAACATCGGCGATATGGACACCAAGACGCCAAACGGCACCGCTTTGTGGATTAGAAACGGGTTCGAGCGAAACCGCATCATCGAAGTCACGCGCATCGGCTGGATCGATGGTGAAGATAAAGCGCTTGCGAAGGTCACGATATCCCTGGCTCAACGCGCTTTCAACGTCAAGTTTCGAATCGCGAGCCTGTTCGAGCGAAGCTTCCGAAAACGAAGTCTCGAACTTATGACGCCCGACGATGAGGTCGATCGGAATGCGCTCATCATCAGCTTCACCCAAGACCTCTTGGACGATTCCCGTCGCTGCGCTGTTCCTTGTGGGAAAAGAAGTGATGCGGACGCTGACAATCGAACCGTCGGGAATGCCCGGCGCGTCCTTGATCTGAGTGAAGATGTCGTAATTGATGCGCGGGTCTTCAGGAACAACGACACCGAACGGTTCAGCGATCTCGTAACACCCGACAATGACATCGTGCGCACGCTGAACAACGGCGACGACGCGCGCAAAAGGTTTCTTGCCCGAACCCGAACCTGACTTGCGCCCACCCCTATTCGAACGCTCCTCAGAACCCGCATCGGTTTCATGCTGAGGCATGCGGTACTTTCCCTGATTGGGCAACGGCGCGATATCGACCAAGTCGCCATCGAATGCGCCGTGCATTTTCGACTTAGGGATGAAATACTCACCTTCGGCAGTGACGACAAAGCCATAACCGCCGGGACGAGCCGAAAGCGTTCCTCGGGGATGGCCTTTGGGCATACGACGAGTATGAGATCTTCTACGAGGCATAGGCATTAATTCGATAGAAGGCCGCTGGCATAGCCAATGGCGTAATCGTACTGAGCGTCACCGGAATCTCCGTTGACAACGGTGATATCGGGGTTGATGCCGGTTTTATCAATGCTTCGGCCCTGGGCTGTGAGGTAATAAGCAGCCGTATAGCGGATGGCGCCGCCGAACGACAACTCGCGAACAACCTGGACGGAGCCCTTTCCAAGCGTGGCTTCACCAACGATAGTGCCGCGCTGCGTTTCCTTGAACGCGGCGGCAAGTACTTCGGCACTGGCTGCAGTGTTTTTGTTGACAAGCACAACCAAAGGCCTGACGGTAGCGCTCGTGCCCGAAACAGCTTTTGCACTTGTGCCGTTCTTGGTTTGAACCTGCACTACGTTACCGCTGTTGATGAACAAGCTGGCGATGCTGACAGCTTGGTTAAGATAGCCGCCCGGGTTGTCGCGCAAGTCAAGGACATAAGCCTCGACGCCCTGAGCCTCAAGTTCTTCAACTGCTTTGCGAACAAGCTCGGAAGAATTCTGCGTGAACTGCTTGATGTTGATGTAGCCAACGCCATCGTTAACGGAAGTGGTGATGTTGCGCGACGAAGACGGCTCGCACGGAAGCGCAGTGGTGAACTCTTGCCCGCCCGTCGACTCAAGCGACTCGGGTCGACGCCATGTGATTGCGACAGACCGGCCTTCCAGATTGTTGAGTGCGGCGATAACTTCGGCACGGGTCCAAGCCTGAGCGCGATCACCATTGATGGCAACAATGAAGTCGCCCACACGGACATCGGAAAGCTGCGCTGCAGAACCTTCGAACACATCGACCGCATATGCTTGGCCGTTGTATTCAGAAAACATCACGCCAACACCTGCATACCCCTCGGCGTCGTCAGACAACAGCTGGCTGTAGCGAGAGGGGTCGAAGTAGCGGAAGTAGGGATCGTCCGAGGCTTTCGAGAACGAGGCCATGACCTCGTTCGTAGCCGCATCAAGGTCGTATGAGTCCATCGAATCGGCGTTGAGGACCTCTTCAACTTCGCTCATTCTGGCGGACAGCGCATTATAAACGTCCTTTTTAGAGGCCGCTGCTTTAGAGTCTTCAACACCCGTCACAGACTGAGGAAACCCGAGTGACTGCAACCACATGGAGTTGCCACGAACGAAGAAACCCAGCAGAAAAGCGCCGCAAATAGCAAGTATGACCAGGGATGACCTGATCATACGTAAATTGCGCGCACGCTTTTTCCGCGTGCGCGCTGCAAGTCGAGATTGACTCTTAGTTTTATTATCTTGCGAATCCATAGACATCAGGATAAGCCAGCAATGCTAAACCTTCAAGTAGCGACGCATTGCGAACGCCGAACCAATAAGACCGATGACCAGACCTGCGACAAGAAGACCAACGTAAATGAACGCGTAAGTCTGACCAGCGACGTCCATGGGCAGGAAGGTAAGCGCAGACTGAACCTTGGGCAATGCAACCCTATGGATAAGCTCGATGCTGCCGATAGCCAAAAGAGAACCGATGATGGCGTGCATGGCGCCTTCCATCAGGAACGGCCCGCGAATGAACCCATTCGAAGCACCTACCAAGCGCATGATGGCGATCTCCTTGCGCCTTGCCAAAATAGCGAGGCGAATGGTGTTGTTGATGAACACCATGGCGATGAAGATCAACAGCACGATCAAAGCAAGACCGATGTAGCGAACGTAGCTAGTGAGCTGGAACAGTCGCTCGACGGTTTTCTGACCATACTTCAGCGAATCAGCGGGCTTACTAGGCTCGTCGCAAGCCTTCTTGAACGTGGGGTTTGCCACGATTTGATCTGCAACGGACTCAACCATCTGCGGATCGGAAAGCTCGATGGTCAGCGAAGCCGGCAACGGGTTCGCGCCGTCAAGCTGATCGACGATCTCGGGATTCGAGGACATGGCGCGGAAGTTCTCGAGCGCCTGATCCTTCGAAACATAGGAGACGCCGGAAACGCCATCGATAGCCTTGATCTCGTTGGTGAGCGAAGAGACCTGGGAGTCGCTTACGTCGTCACTGAGATAGGCTGTGATGGTGACTTCGCTCTCGACGGAACTAACCACGTTCTCGATGACAGCTGCACCCACCAAGAACACGCCGATGACGAACAGCGACAAGAAGATGGTGATGATGGAACCGAGCGTGGTGGACAGGTTGCGCGCAAAGCCGCGCAGAGCCTCTTTGATGAAGTAAATGAAACTAGACATCGAAACCGTACACTCCCCTGTCCTGGTCGCGCGTCAGATGACCGCGGTCGAGCGCGATAACGCGGCGACGCATGTTGTCGACCATCTCGCGGTCGTGCGTTGCAACCAGAACCGTGGTGCCCGTGCGATTGATTCGCTCGAGCAGGTCCATGATGCCGCGCGAGGTTTGCGGGTCGAGGTTTCCCGTAGGCTCGTCGCAGATAAGCAGCGGCGGGCGGTTCACGATGGCGCGAGCAATGGAAACACGCTGCTGCTCGCCGCCGGAAAGCTGGTCGGGCATCTTGTTGAGCTTGTCCTGCAAGCCGACAAGACGCAGGACCTCGGGGACCTGGGTCTTGATGACGTGACGGCTCTTGCCGATTACCTCAAGTGCAAACGAGACGTTCTCGAAAACAGTCTTGTTCGGGAGAAGCTTGAAGTCTTGGAAGACGCAACCGATGTTGCGACGAAGATACGGAACGCGCCAATTGCGCATGCTTCCGAGATCCTCGTTCGCAACATAGATGTGTCCCTCGGTGGGCTTGAGCTCGCGAGTAAGAAGGCGGATCATAGTTGATTTGCCCGAGCCGGAATGGCCAACCAGGAAGACGAACTCGCCTGCATAGATTTGCAGAGAGATGTCATGAAGGGCAGGCCTATTGGGCTGAGCAGGGTAAACCTTGGTCATATGGTCGAAAGTGATAACCGGCTCCCCCGTTTGACGAGGGGCGTCTTCCACGTCGAGGACGGGAAGAGACTCGGAGAGCTGGGAACTCACTTGCCTTTGCGGTGCCGCATGACGGCCACCGGCACGCCGAGGAGACCCTTGGGTGCTTGCATTTGTCACAGAATACTCCGTTCAGATTGCACGATTACTATGACAACCTTAAATTTTAGCAGACTAGGCTCGCAACCTAACCCTCTCCACGGCATCAACAATCGCAGCAGCGTCCATCTTGAAGTAGTCAAGAAGCTCTTCGAACGCACCCGATTTACCGAAGCGATCCTTCATTCCGATCATTTCCATAGGGACGGGCTCGTTCTGAACGAGCGTCTCGGCAACAGCGGAACCAAGGCCGCCGTAAACGCTGTGCTCCTCGGCGGTGACGACGCAGCCGGTCTTGCGAACCGAAGCAAGAATGGTTTCCTCATCGAGGGGCTTTACCGAGAATGCGTCGATAACCTCGACGGAAACGCCCTTCTGCTCGAGCATGTCGGCAGCCTTGAGAGCCTGATCGATCATCACGCCGCAAGCGACGATGGTGGCGTCGGTGCCCTCGCGCAGCACGTAAGCGCGACCGAGTTCGAGCTGGACGCCCTCGGCGTACACGGCAGGAACGGAAGCGCGGCCCATACGAACGTAGACAGGACCCGGGGTTTCCGCGGCAAGCCTGATCGCAGCACGAGCCGCCTCGTAGTCGGCGGGAACGAGAACGCGCATGTTGGGAAGACCGCGCATGAGCGAGATGTCCTCGAGCATCTGATGGCTGCCGCCGTCAGGGCCGACGGAAATGCCTGCATGCGTAGGAGCGATTTTGACGTTGAGATCGCCATAGCAAACGGTGTTGCGGATCTGGTCGTAAGCGCGACCGGTACCGAACACGGCGAACGAGCCGGTGAAGGCGATGTTGCCGGTAAGGGACAGGCCAGCAGCGACGTCGATCATGTTCTGCTCGGCGATGCCGACGTTGTACAGGCGGTCGGCATATGCCTCGTTTGCGGCAGCGAACTTCTTGGTAGTAGTAGAACCAGTGAGATCGGCATCGACCGCGACAACGGGCATGCCCTCGTCAGCCAACTGAGCCAGCGTCACGCCGTAAGCTGCACGGGTGGCTTTCTTTTCCTGAGCCTGGGTTGAATCTGCAAGCTTGATCATGGTTATGCCTCCTTCTTGGCGGCGCCAAGATCGATAAGAGCTTGTTCTAGTTCTTCAGCGTTAGGCGCCTTGCCGTGCCAGCCAGCCTGATCCTCCATGAAGGAAACGCCCTTGCCCTTGATGGTGCGGGCGATGAAAACATGCGGCTTGCCGTCGCGCTGGGACTTCACCTTGGCAAAGGCGTCGCGAAGAGCAGCGATGTCATGACCGTCGATCTCGCGAGCTTCCCAGCCGAATGCAGTGAACTTGGAAGCAAGATCGCCCGGATCGCAGACATCAGAGGTCTTGCCGTCGATCTGAAGACCGTTGCGGTCGATGATGGCGACAAGGTTGTCCAGGTTGCGATGGGCGGCGAACATCGCGGCTTCCCAAACCTGACCCTCTTGGCACTCGCCATCGCCGAGCAAGGTGAAGACGGTGTTGCCGTTACCGGCAAGCTTCATACCGCATGCCATACCGCAGGCAATGGAAAGACCCTGACCAAGAGAACCGGTGGAAACCTCGATGCCGGGCAGAAGGTTCATATCGGGATGGCCCTGAAGGCGCGTTCCAAGCTTGCGAAGCGTGGCCAGTTCTTCCTTGGGGAAGTAGCCCGACTCGGCAAGTGCAGCATACAACGCAGGAGCCGCATGACCCTTGGCAAGGATGAAGCGATCGCGATCCTCGTTCATGGGGTTAGAAGGGTCGTGCTTCATCGTGTCGAAGTAAAGCACCGACAAGATATCCGCGCATGAAAGAGAGCCGCCTGGATGGCCGCTTCCCGCTTCGGCGATCATACGCACGATGTCGATGCGCATGTCGTTAGCGATGCTCGCCAACTGTTCTTCGTTCATGGATTTCGACCTCTCCCGTTACGATTAATCAGCCGCTTTGCTTGATTGCGGCCGTGAACATTACTTTCGCTATTGTACATCGAGAGAGAGAACGTGCCAGATGGTGAAGGGGTGTTCATATTATTTCTGATTCGGGCAAACCTGGAATCAACGACAGGAAGAAAGTTCCCTGGCAACAAAAAGCCGGGTACTTGATGACCAAGCGCCCGGCTGCGTACACGAGATTTACCTTGGAGCCGCAGAACCCTATTGGGAGACCCTCCACTTGTGATATCCGATCACGAACTCATCGAGATCGCCGCCAAGAACCACATCGACGTTGCTGGTTTCGACGCCGCTTCGAAGATCCTTCACCAGCTGATAGGGATACAGGACGTAATTCCTGATCTGGCTGCCGAAAGAGTTCTCCATGCGCTCGCCACGCAAAGCATCGATTTCTTCGGCGCGCTTACGTTCTTCGAGCTCGTATAGCTTAGCCTTCAGAACACGGAAGGCAGCTTCCTTATTCTGCAGCTGGCTTTTCTGATCTTGGCAGGTGACGACGATACCGGTGGGAACGTGAGTGAGTCGTACGGCGGAATCGGTAGTGTTGACGCACTGACCGCCGGGGCCGCTCGAGCGGTACACATCGACGCGGACATCCGACGGGTTCAGATCGACCTCGATATCATCGGGAAGAACAGGAAGGACCTCGACGCTGGCAAACGTGGTGTGACGGCGCTTCTTGTCGTCGGTCGGGGAAATACGAACCAAGCGGTGGACGCCGATCTCGCTGCGAAGCATTCCATAGGCGTTTCGGCCTTCGATCTGGAATGTCGCCTTGTCAAGACCAATGCCCTCACCAGGAACGATATCGAGGGAGTGGACTTTCCAACCCTTCTTGCCGGCGTAGCGCACGTACATGTTGTAAAGCATCTGAGTCCAGTCTTGGGCCTCAAGACCGCCCTGCCCCGGGTTCACGCTGATGATGGCATCGCCTGCGTCGAAGCGACCCGAGAACCACGACGAGATCTCAAGCTGGTCGAGAAGTTGATCGAGTTTGGAAAGAGCCTCATCGGCCTCGGCAGCAAAGGCCTCGTCCTCGTCTGCAAGTTCGAGTGCAGCAGTCGCATCGGCAAAGAGGGAACGAGCCTGCTCGTACTCGCTGATGCAAGCGCGCAGATTACCCGCTTGACGCGAAACGCTTTGCGCGTGGACGGCGTCATCCCAAAAAGACGGGTTCGCGATCTCGGCATCGAGGTTGCCAAGTTCGGCAGTTTTGTCCTCGATATGCAAGAAGGCATAAGCGTCGTCAAGACGGCCCTTTATCTCGTCGATGTCGAATGATTTGCTGTCGGCCATTATTGCTCCGTATCGTCAACGCACGCTAGTCCGCGAAACGCCCGTGGCACTTCTTGAACTTCTTGCCGCTTCCGCAGGGGCACAGATCGTTCCTGCCGACATTTGCGTAGGGATCGTCCTTGTCCTTCACGTACGTTTGCGGCTTGACCGCCTCTTGCGGACGCTGGGGCGGGATACCCTGCGGCTGGGACGTGCGCGCGGGAGCCTGACCGGCCTGCGGGGCATCCAAAGCCGCCTCGGGGTTCGAATAGCTCAAGCGGCCCGAAAGGATGTTTCGCTCGGCCGGCATCTTGCTTTGACTGTCGGGTTTTGCGACTTCGAGACGCAAAAGCGTGCGCAGATAGTCCTCGTACATGCCGCCCGTCATACGAGCGAACGCCTGATATGCCTCTTCGCGATACTCGGTAAGAGGATCGCGCTGACCAAGGGCGCGCAGACCGATGCCGGCACGCAGATAGTCCATATCCTGAAGATGGGCCATCCAACGAGTGTCGATGATGCGAAGCATGATCTGAGCCTCGAGCGAACGCATAACCTCCTCGCCGATCATCGCGGACTTCTGGGAGTAGACCTCACGGAAATAGTCGACGATGGCCTCGGCGAGAAGAGCGGGATCGTCTTCATGATCGACCTGAGCGCAATCGAAATCGGTGCGGCCCGTCATGCTGGTGATCCAGGTGTTCACCGCAGCGATGTCCCAGTCGTCGCTCGGCATCTTAGCATCGCAGTTCTCATCAACGATGCGCGTGGCGACATCGGACATGATCTCGGGAATGCGGTCGGTCATGTCCTTACCGTCGAGGATCTTATTGCGCTCGGCATAAATAGCCGTACGCTGCAAGTTCATGACATCGTCGTACTCGAGGACGTTCTTACGAGCTGCGAAATGCATGGTTTCGACCGTGCGCTGTGCGCTCTCGATGGATTTGGACACAAGACCCGCCTGAATGGGCTGATCGTCCGGAAGCTGGGTTTTCTGCATCATGGCAGAAACCTTGTCCATGCGGTCGCCGCCGAAGCGACGCATGAGGTCGTCTTCAAGCGACAAATAGAACTGCGTGACGCCGGGATCGCCCTGACGGCCCGAACGACCGCGAAGCTGGTTGTCGATACGGCGAGACTCGTGACGCTCGGTGCCGATAACCGCCAAACCGCCCGCCTTAAGAACCTTCTCATGCTCGGCTTCGGTGATTTTCTTAGCATCGGCCAATGCGGCGGCGCGCTGCTCGTCAGTCGGCGCAGGAGCTTCCTTCGCAAGCGCCTCAAAGAGTTGCTTGGCACGCGCCACGATCTTGGGATCGTCGCTTTCAAGGCCCTTTTCGATGACCTCCTTCGCGCGAGCAGCAGACTCAGGCGTGACATCGGGGTTGTAGCCACGCTGACGGAGCATGTCGTTACCAAGAACCTCAGGGTTGCCGCCAAGAAGGATGTCGGTACCACGACCAGCCATATTGGTTGCAATGGTGACAGCGCCGACGCGGCCAGCCTGAGCGACGATATGAGCCTCGCGCTCGTGATTCTTGGCATTCAGGGTTTCATGCTTGATACCGCGCTTGTCAAGGATGCGGCTAAGCCTCTCGGAGCTCTCAATGGAGACCGTGCCGACAAGGCACGGCTGACCAGAGGCATTACGCTCTTCGATTTCATCAGCAACGGCATCGAACTTGGCATCGATGGTTCGATAAACCAAATCGTTCATATCTTTGCGGATGACGGGCTTGTTCGAAGGGATTGCCGTAACGCCCAGCTTGTAGATCTCACGGAACTCGGCATCCTCGGTCATGGCGGTACCCGTCATGCCCGAAAGCTTGTCGTACAGACGGAAGTAATTCTGCAGCGTGATGGTGGCAAGGGTCTGGTTCTCTTCCCTGACCTGCACGTGCTCCTTTGCTTCGACAGCCTGATGAAGGCCTTCAGACCAACGGCGTCCCTCCATGATACGGCCGGTGAACTCGTCGACGATCTTGACCTCGCCGCCGGTAACGACGTAGTCGACGTCGCGGTGGAACATGAACTGCGCCTTCAATGCCTGCTGCAGGTGATTGGCCAGCTGACCCGTGGTGTCGGCGTAGATGTTGTCGATGCCAAGCAGGGTTTCCACCTTGGCCAAGCCGACCTCGGTGGTGATAATGGTGCGCTTGCCTTCATCAAGCTCGAAGTCAACGCCTTCCTGCAGCGAGGGAACAGCGCGTGCGAACTTGTTGTACATGTCGGCGGCCGCGGAACCCGCACCTGAGATGATAAGCGGGGTACGTGCCTCGTCGATGAGGATCGAGTCGACCTCGTCGACGACGGCGAAGTGATGACCGCGCTGCACGCGTTCCTCGGCTTTGGTGACCATGTTGTCGCGCAGATAATCGAAACCGAACTCAGAGTTGGTTCCGTACGTGATGTCGGCAGCGTAAGCACGCTTCTTATGGTCGCCGCGCATGCCGTTTTGAATGAGGCCGACCTCCATGCCCAGGAAGCGATAGATGCGCCCCATCATCTCGCTGTCGCGCTTTGCCAAATAGTCGTTAACCGTGACGATATGGACGTTGTTGCCCGGAAGAGCGTTCAGGTAGCCCGCTAGCGTTGAGACCAGTGTTTTACCTTCACCGGTTTTCATCTCGGCGATGCCGCCGGCGTTCAAAGCCATGCCGCCGATCAGCTGAACATCGAAATGACGCAAGCCGATGGTGCGCTTTGACGCCTCACGCGTCACGGCGAAAGCCTCGCACAAAAGGCTATCGAGATCTTCACCTGCGTCGAGACGCTCCCTGAAGGCCGCAGTCATCGCGCGAAGCTCGTCGTCAGATTTCGCCTCCATTTGCGATTCAAGGCCGTTGATGACATCAACCTGCTCTTGATATTTCTTCATTTGCCTGCCCTCGCCGAAGGAGAGCAATTTCGAGAGAAATCCAGCCATGAGCATCCTGCCGTTTCGATTTCCGATTTGAGGATAATAGTACAGCCAATCATCTTACCCCAAGCGGTTCGCCATACCTAAACCGCCTCGCGCGTATCCACATCGAATGCGCTTCTAAGCCCGTTCGACGTCCTGCCCTCCAAGAGGATCGATCAAAGCCTCGTATATGCTTTTAACCTGCGGCGACGGATCGAGCCCCAGTTGCTCGGACAACATTCGCTTGCACTTGAAGAACGTCATGATGGCGGCCGTTCTTTGCCCGAGCGCTGATTGCGCCATCATGAGCACGGCATAAGAGTCCTCGCGAAGCGGGTCAAGCCTCAACGCCGATCGCGCAAGCCACAAAGACTGCCTTGCCTCGCCCATGTTCATAAGACGGCCCGCACCGCCGACAAGGGCATCGACCAATTGCGAGCGACACTCCTCCCGCGCGGAACGGATTATGGGGTTTTGCTCCTCAGCGGGAAGAAGCTCCGCCGTGAATTCCTCATCTATCTGGCGATAAAGATCATCGGCATCCTCCAAGGGGAGCGCACCGAACTGGAGCTTCCTGCACACAGCATCGAAGCGCTTGATATCGCTTCGAACCAAATGGGTGTCGATCGCGCACCCGCCGCGACGGCGGATGAGATAAGGACAAGTTCCGTCGGGAAGCTCAAGCGCATTGCGCAGGCTGCTCCAAATCGTGTAGAAGTTACGCCTAGCCGCCTCTATATCGCTATCGGGCCAAAGACTTTGAACGATTAGATCTCTTGAAACGTCCCTGCCGCGCGCGAGAACCAAAATGGCAAGCAGCGTTTTGACCTTGTTCCTTTTAATGCGCGCGACATCGATGCGTTCAGCCCCTAAATAAACCTCCATGCCGCCGAAAAGCCGGACATCAAGCAGCGGCGCGCTTTGAGGCTGCTCGGCAGGGCCGATTGCGTCCAAATATGAATCGGGGTGCGTGGCAAACCGGTCGACACGGCGGCTTTCCTCGTCACGCCGCCTTTGTTGGTACGCGCTGCGCTGCTTGTATACGTCCATCTCGACTTCATGAAGGCGCAGGAGGACACCTGCCGCAAGAGGCTCCCGAGAAAGATGCAGCCCACGAGAGCGAACGTGCTCGAGAGCCAAAGCGGCCAGAACGTCTGCGAATGTTTGACTGGACGTCTCTTTGGACATGCGCATACACACGTAGAGTTCAATGGCCTCGAGCGCATCGTAACCCAAAAGGTCGCGACCTGAACCGTTTCGCTCGTCAATCGCCTGTCGGAGTATCCATGCGGCACCCTCGGACAAAGCACGCGGGTCTGCCTTCCTGGCCTGCATTTCCGACCAGGCCGCCGCTGCCGAAACCGAACCTTTCCTTAAAGAGATGAACACGATGCCCAAAGGAACCCAGAACCTGTCAGCTTCGGCGAACGGTTCCGACCTCGCCGCCCATCTGCTGAAAGCTGCGTCAAAATCAACAATGGGTGCCGGCGGCTTTCGCGGGTCGTCGGCATCACCACTTACACGAACACGCTGGCCTTCCAAGAACCCCTTCTCGATAAGAAGTTCGATTATCGACTCCTCGGCCTGCGCCGCCTGGGCCTGATCGGCGTTTTTGGCTACGACCATCAAAGCCTGCATGCGCAAAAAGGGCGAGGCGGCAAGGTTGAAGGCAAGCCGATTCGCCGTTGAGGCTGCTTTGAGGCCGTCAGAAAGGACAGAATAACGGCGAGCCTTGGCCAACTCGACCTCAGCAGCTCGAGGAGGCGCATCGCCAAGGGAATCGAGAGCGTCGAGCGACGGAAGGATGCATGTCGAGTCGAGCAGCGCCTCGTCGTGATCGAGGACCCAATGGCCTCGTGGGCGCTGCGAGCAGAACCGTCGGGCTGCATCACATGCACGAGAAGGGTTTCCGTTCTTGAACAACGTTTCCGCCCAGCAAAGACCTAAGGAGTCGCGATCGGCGAAAGCCGAGCACGATGCAGCAGCTTCGATCTTCGAGCGATATGCAGCAGCAAGGTCGACGACGGGAAACTCGACTGTCGAAAACCCGCCCGATACCCGATCGATTCCAAAATGCGGGTAATCCTGCTCGAGAAGAGTTAGCGACTCGTCGCTAACCGAAACGAACGCAGACAGATCGTCTAGCGAGCCCTGCCTGAGAACGAACATTCCAAGCATGGTAAGAACGATTCCTAGCGGGAGATCCTCAATGGCGAGGCCCCTCAGAAACCTGACCTGGGCGTCGTCGCCTGACGGCCACCCGATGGCAGCAATCCGATTAGGGGAAAGGTCGCCTTTGGCCCTTGGGCCAAAAGGAGCCCCGGAAACATCGGTTGCATTGGCAAGTTCGGAGTCGGACAGAAGCAAGTCGCGAGCGCCCAAACGCAAACGGTCTCGCTGCAAAGAGGAATAAACGTCCGCAGATGGAGCGCAACAAACCAAAACTTCGCAATCGATGTCGATGAGCGAGTCGATTACCAGCGAGAACTGGCTTGCGCGCTCGAAGTCGAGAGCGGGAACCGCATCGAACACGACGAGTTTTGGCTGGTTGTCGCAAGAGAGGATATCCCTGACCAGGGAATTGGCATCGAGATCGCGAACGAAACAAGGGCTTTCGCAGGGAATCCAGAACACATGCTCGAACTCGAAGATGGTTTGCGCGTACTCCAATGCAGCGCACGTCTTGCCGAACCCATCTGGGGCGATTAGGAAGCGGGCGACCGATCGCTCTCGCAGAAGCCGCGAGACCACCGCCGGACGGCGCTGGAGTCGAGCCGCTGAGAAGCGAGCGAGTCGGTAACCGCGACAAGCGGCCTTTGAAACGAACGAGGCCATAAGATTGCCCCCTTCAAAAAAAGGAACTCTTATGGCCTCGTGTTATCAAACGATGATAACCGCTCTATCAATTCATGACAAGATGTTGGGTGTGATTTGGGAATTCGCGTTGGAAAACTGATTGACGCACGTTTGGTAAACGATGCACCACGCCGCTACTTGCACGACCAAACCACGCAAAGTCGTGAACATACGGGGGACGCGCGAGCTGCGTTAAACAGCCACTCACGCCACTAAAACCGCGCAAGCCAGGGATCACCCCAGCAAGTGCGCTATTCCTCGACCTCAACCCTGTTCTCGTCAAGCTCGACTTCGGCGTCTGCAGCATCCTTCTTCGCCTTAGCCTTCTCGAGGAACTTGGCAATGCGCTCGGAATACTCGATGTCCGTAAGACCGGCCTCGGCAGCAAGGTCAACGACCGGCGCATCGTTCCACAGCGACTCCAAACGATAGAAATCGCGAGTCTCGGGCTGGAAAACGTGAATGATGAACGCGCCGTAATCAAGAAGCTCCCAAGATCCATCACGGGTATCCTCGCGATGCAACGGCTTTTCGCCGGCCTGCTTCCTGAGTTCTTCCTCGATTGCATCGACGATCGCGTTAACCTGACGGTTGTTAGCCGCGGTCACGATGATGAAATAATCAGTCACGCCGACGAGATCGCGAACATCCTGAACGAGAATGTCCGTTGCTTTCTTCTCGTCTGCAGCACGGGCGGCGATAAGCGCGCACTCGCGCGAAGACTTGCGCTCGATGGCTTCATTCAACTCGGTCATTTCCCTTTACCTCCATGTTTCTCGGCTTTGCGCTGTTCGAACGAGGCAAAGCTGTTCCAAATACCTATAGTTTGCGGGTGGACGGCGCAGCGCCGATCAAGCAGGTTCTCGAGCGTATGGGCGAACGTCCTGATGAAAAGTTCGCGCAACGGCACTGCCCCCACTGCTTCCCGCAGCTCTTTCACACCGGGGTAATCCCTGTTCGGCTCGATAGCATCGGCCACGTAGACTACCATATCGAGATCGGTCATGTCGACGGCGCCCGCCGTATGACGCGCGATCGCCTGCAGAACTTCACCTGGTATCTGCGGATAGGCGCATGCCAACGCTGCAGCGGCGACTGGGCCGTGTAGAAGCTGGGGCATCTCATCGAAAAGCTGAGGATCGGCTTGCACGCAAAACAAACGAGCACGTCGCCTGATCCCCTCATCATCGTAGCCCTTATCCCAATCATGCAAAAGGCCCGCAAGGTACGCACGGTCGGGATCCACCCCGTACGCATGCGCAAGCTCCGCCGACGTCTGAGCAACGCCCATGGTATGACGGAAGCGCTTAGGCTTCACGCGAGCCTCGAGCTGTGCGGTTCGCGCCGCAATGAACTCTTGAGAGAGTGGATCGGCATCGCTCGCCGCGAGGCCAAGCTCGCCATCATCGAAAGCGCGGCTGCGAGGTTCTGCCGAGCCGCCGCGATACAACCCCCGCTCGTTCACCATGGCATAAGCCTCGGGGGGCAGAAGATAGCGGATCGACTTGCCCGCAGCGGCCATATCGCGTATCACGCGCGAGGCGACGTCGATGGAGGGCGCCTCCACGAACTCGAAAACGAAAGGAGCAGCAGCGAGGTCACGCTGGCGCTCCTCTTCGCCAAAACGCGAACCGGGACGCTCGGCAACGGCGATCGTCGCGAAACGAGCGATCTGGCAAGCATCCCTCCACTTCCAAAGCTCGGCCGCGGAATCGGCGCCGACAATGAAATGCAGCGACACGTTCGTCGGATAATGCTCGCGCAAATCGCGCAAGGTGTCGACCGTGTAAGTGTCTCCCCCACGGTCGATTTCGATCGAAGAGACATCGAAGCTTGCATTGGAGCAAACGCTACGGCGAACCATTTCGAGGCGGATATCCGCAGGCGTGACGAAGATGTCCTTCTTGAACACCGGCGTACCCGTGGGTATGAACAGCACGGCGTCAAGGGAAAGCTCGTGCAAAGCCGCCTCAGCCAGCGCAAGATGCCCAACGTGGATAGGATCGAACGTACCGCCAAGAATGCCCAAACGAGCAGGCTTGCCATCGGCACCCAAGTCGTCGAAACGCTGAGAGACCACCATTTACGCGCGCACCTGTCCATCGCCGCGAACGACGTATTTGTACGACGTCAAACCCTCAAGGGCAAAAGGTCCGCGGACGTGAAGCTTCTGGGTTGAGATGCCGATCTCGGCGCCCAGACCGAACTGACCGCCATCGGTGAAGGCAGTGGACGCGTTCACGTACACAGCGGCAGCGTCCACCCTAGTCGCGAACTGCATGCAAGCATCCTCGTCCGCCGCGCAGATGGATTCGGAGTGGTGCGTTCCATAGCGATTGACATGCTCGATTGCCTCGTCGACGCTGTCGACGCAGCGAATGGCAAGCTCGGGAGCGAGGTACTCGGTCGCCCAATCTTCTTCGGTGGCTTCCACGAAGTCCAACGGGGCGCCATCACGAGCCCGACCGTTGACATCGCTCTCGCGAGAAGCGATCAGGAACGCCTCGTCGTCGCAATGAAGAAGAACTCCGTGTTTGGCAAGTTCGGACATCGTCGCCGGCAGGAACTGCTTTGCGATCTTACGATCGACCAGCAACGTCTCGGCCGCATTGCAAACGCCGTAACGACGGCATTTCGCGTTGACGATGATGCTGCGAGCCTTATCAAGGTCGGCGCTTTCATGCACGTAGACGTGACAGTTGCCCGTGCCCGTTTCGATAACGGGAACCTGAGCGTTTTTCACGCAATGGTTGATAAGCCCGGCGCCTCCGCGGGGAATAAGGACGTCGACAACGCCTCGCAAGCTCATGAGCTCGTCTGTGGCGGCATGATCGACGGCATCAACGAAGCTGATGCAGCCAGCAGGAGCACCCGCCGACACGGCAGCCCTCTCGAGGATGGCCGCAATGGCCGCGCACGACCTGGAAGCAAGGCTCCCGCCGCGCAAAACGCACGCATTGCCCGACTTCAGGCAAATACCCGCGGCGTCAGCGGTGACGTTCGGGCGAGCCTCGTAGACTACAGCAACCACGCCCATGGGGACGGTGACGCGTGTGAGATCAAGCCCGTTGTACAGCTTGCGATGATCGAGAATACGGCCAAGCGGATCGGGAAGGGACGCCAAATCCTCAAGGGCGGTGGCCATATCGAACACGCGCTGGTTGTCCAGCATCAGACGATCGAGAAGGCTTTCTTTGGTTCCCTTCTGGCGGGCAGCGACCATATCGTCGTCATTGGCTTTAAGGATAACGTCGACCTCGTCGCGAAGAGCACGGGCCATGGTGAACAGGATATCGTTGCGCTGGGCGTTGGTGAGCAGCGCAACATCGACGCTTGCCCGTTTCGCAGCAACAGCGGCGCTTCTTGCAGCCTGTCGCGCGGCCTGAGCCGCATCGTTCGTCGTGGCGTCAGTTGAAACGTCCTCGCTCATGCTAGAGCCGTCCTTTCAGTCGATGCTGCCTAGCCCCTATTCGAACACGACCATGTCGTCGCGATGAATCAAGGGCGTTTCCGCAAGATCGGCGAGGATGCGGTTTCCCGCAAGCTCGCTGTGGGTTTTTCCAATGGCCAGCTCGACACGATCGCGCTCTGCGGAAACAAGACCGCGTGCGAACAAATAGCCGTCAGAATCGAGAATGTCCACGACATCGCCCGCGCCGAAAAAGCCTTCGACGCTGGCAACGCCAACAGTCAATAGAGAGCTTCCCTGCTTTACCAACGCGCGTTTCGCGCCGTCGTCCACAGTGATCTTACCTCGTGCCGAATCGCCAAGGGCGATCCAAAGTTTGCGCGGGGTGATCTCGTGCGCAAGATGCGCCGCTGGGAAAAACGTGCCAACATCCTTGCCAAACGCAGCGTCGACGATGGCGTCTTCGCGGTCACCCGAGCAAATGACCAGAGGAATGCCCGCAACAGCCAATGCACGCGCCGCACGGATCTTCGTGACCATACCGCCCGAACCGACAGAGGAGCCAGCGGCCCCCGCTGCCGCGATGATGCCTTTATCGATATGGTCGACAACGGGAACGAGCTTCGCCGTGGGACACTCGTTCGGGTTGGCATCATAGAAGCCATCGATGTCGGACAAGATGATGTCCAGATCGGCCTTGATCAAACACGACACCAACGCAGAGAGGGTGTCGTTGTCGCCGAACTTGATCTGCTCGACCGAAACGGTGTCGTTCTCGTTGACGATTGGAACGATGCCCAGCTCAAGAAGCCTATTCAAAGTGTCACGCGCATGAAGGTAAGCCGTACGATCGGCAGTGTCGCGACGCGTGAGCAAGACCAACGAAGTGACGAGGTCGAACTCGGCAAAGGCTTGCGCATAGGCGGCCGCAAGCTCGCCCTGACCGACCGACGCAGCGGCCTGCAAAGAGGGCATGTCCGTAGGACGCTTGTCGATTCCGAGTTTGTTCAGCCCGACAGCGATGGCTCCTGATGTGACGATAACGGCGCCCCAGCCCGCTTGACGCACACGCGCGATTTGGCTCGCAAGCGCACGCAGATAATCGATATCGGCCGAACCATCCGCGCGTGTAAGCGTAGATGAACCGATTTTCACCACCAGCTTGCGCTTAGGCGCCGCGAAGCTCGTGGCAACGTCTTCGTTAACGATAGAAGAATCCCCCACGAAAGACGCCATGACTAGATATCCATCTTCGCATCGAGTTCATCGAACTCGTCATCGGCCATGCGCGCGCTCTCGAACTCGAAAGCGCGACCGACGATACGGATCTCGTCGCCGTCGCGTGCGCCCGCCTTCTCAAGCGCCTCATCGACGCCGCAGCGCTTCATGCGATGCTGAAGGAACGAGACGGCCTCTTCGTTCTCCCAGTCGGTCTGGACGACCATGCGCTCGATGCGCGGGCCCTTGATACGGAAGACGTGCTCGGAGAGGCGCACGACCTCGAACCTGCGATCACGCTGCTCGCGCTTGTGCTCCCAAACCTGACCGTACTCGATAGCGGCCTCGTCGCGCACGCGCGCTTCCTCGCGAAGCGTTTTGACCTTTGCGGCAATAGCCTGAATGAGAGAATCGGCACCTTTGCCCGTAAGCGCGCTGATGAGATAAAGCTTCGGATCGATGGGGCTGTCAGCGAACTCATCGCCACCGGCTGCGGCAATGGAGTCGGCGCGCACCATCTCGGCAAGCTTATCGGCGACCTCTTCGGTGCCGGGAACGTCGATTTTGTTGGCGACAACGATACGCGGACGAGCCGCAAGCTCGTCGGCGTACAGAGCAAGCTCCTCGTTGATGATGCGGTAATCCTCCAACGGATCGCGTCCCTCCCAATCGCCGGTAAGATCGACGACGTGCACGATAAGAGCCGTGCGCTCGATATGGCGAAGGAACTCGTGACCCAAACCCTTGCCTTCGTGAGCACCCTCGATGAGGCCGGGAATGTCGGCAACAACGAAGCTGGAATCGTCGCTTGCGCGAACGACGCCAAGATTAGGGACGAGCGTGGTGAAGGGATAGTCGGCGATCTTAGGACGAGCGGCAGAAATCTTGGAGATCAAGGAGCTTTTACCCGCAGAAGGCATGCCAACCAGAGCAGCGTCGGCCATAAGCTTCATCTCGAGCTCGATCCAGCCCTCTTGAGCAGGTTCGCCAAGCTCTGCGAAAGCCGGAGCGCGACGGGTAGACGTGACGAAATGGATGTTGCCACGACCGCCAACGCCGCCCGACATCACCGTGACGCGCTCGCCGTCATGCGTGAGATCGGCGATAAGCTCGCCAGATTCCTTGGTTTCCTCGCTGTACTCGCGCACAACCGTGCCAACGGGAACCTTCAAGACCAGGTCCTTACCCGTGGCGCCATGCATGCGGCTACCCCTTCCATGGGTGCCGCGCTCGGCTTTGAAATGATGCTTGAAGCGATACTCGATAAGCGACGAGATGCTGCCGTCAGCTTCGACGACCACGTTTCCGCCGTGACCGCCGTCGCCGCCGTCGGGACCGCCCTTCGGCACATGAGCCTCTCGGCGGAAGGACATGCAGCCAGCGCCGCCGTCGCCCGCTTTCACGTGGATATGAACCTTGTCTACGAATTGAGATGCCATGTCGTTCCTTGAGGTTGAGGGGTCAGACGGCATGCGCCATCACCCGCGTTGTCGTTTTCTGGAATTGTATAAGAAAAGCGCCCCCAGGTTGCCCTGGAGGCGCTCATGCGAACAAGCTTAACGCAATATAGCGTTGCTATCGCCGAAGCTTAAGCCTCGGTGGTCTCGAGCGGCTCGACGTGCACGCGGCGCTTCTCGCCCCTGGTGAACACGACGTGACCCTCGCAAAGGGCGAACAGGGTGTCGTCCTTGCCACGACCGACGTTGTTGCCGGGGTGGAAATGGGTGCCGTTCTGACGAACGATGATCATACCGGTCTTCACGTACTCGCCGGCGAACTTCTTAACGCCAAGTCGCTGTGCGTGGGAATCGCGACCGTTACGGCTGGAACCAAGACCCTTCTTGTGTGCCATTGAAATTCCCTCCTTTTATACTACTCGGCGTCGTTGGACGCGGACTTCTTTGCAGGTGCAGTCTCGCCGCCGACAGAGACGACGCGAATGCGGGTGAGCTGCTGGCGATGGCCGTTAAGCTTCTTGTAGTTCTTGCGCTTCTTGAACTTGAAGACAAGCTGCTTCTTGCCCTTGAACTGCTCGAGAACGACAGCCTCGACCTTGGTTGCAGCGGCCTTCTCGGGATTGGCCTCGACCTTGTCGCCATCGACAACGCAGATGACGGGAAGCTCGACCGTGTCGCCGGCTGCGGCGTCAAGCTTCTCGATTGCCAGGACAGTGCCCGGAGCAACCTTGTACTGCTTGCCGCCCGTTTTCACGATTGCGTACATATTTCTTTACTCCTACTGATCGAAATAACTGCATGCGATAACTTTGGAGCGCGACTGTTGCAAGTTGGAAACCAATCATATGCACTGTCTGCGCGTATCATCGCACTTATTCCTAGCCGCATCTAAAAATGCAGCGTTGATTATATTAACACTCCCCCGCTTGACATCCAAGAGAAGGGTGTGTGTTTTTTGTTACCCCCTCACAAAGGCAGGCAATCCGTCAAGCAATTAATGGGCTTCGGCCCACGTTTTCGCATGTTGGACGTCGGCGATAAGCGGAACACGGAGCTGAGCCACGTTCTCCATGACGTCCTTCACCATCGCCGTCAGACGATCGACCTCGGCGGGCGGGCACGAAAAATCGAGTTCGTCGTGCACCTGCACCATGAGCTTCGCCGCGAACCCTTCGTCAATCAAGCGCTTCTGGACTTCGGTCATCGCCATCTTGATGATGTCCGCCGCCGAACCCTGCATGGGATGGTTCATGGCCGTGCGTTCGCCAAACGCACGCTGCATCTTATTCGTGGCTTTAAGCTCGTCGATATGGCGCTTTCGCCCGAACATCGTCTCGGCGAAACCGGTCTCCTTAGCTTGGGCGACGGTTTCGTCAAGGTAATCGCGCACGCGTGGATACGCCTCGTAATAACGATCGATGAACTCCTGCGCCTCGCGCATGGAAATGCCCAGGCTCTGACTTAGGCCAAACGCCTGCTGACCGTAGACGATGCCAAAGTTAACCGCTTTGGCGCGACTGCGCATTGCCGGCGTGACCTCGGAAACGGGAATGCCGAACACACGCGCTGCCGTCTCGGCATGGAAGTCCTCGCCAGTCTTGAACGCCGCGATCAGGCCCGGGTCCTCAGAGAGATGAGCCAAAAGACGCAGCTCGATCTGCGAGTAGTCGGCTGAGACGAACAGGTCGTCTTCGCCGATTCCGCCGAAGCACGCACGGATCTTGCGGCCATACTCGGTACGCACGGGGATGTTCTGCAGATTGGGGTCGGACGAGCTCAAGCGGCCTGTGGTGGTCACGGTCTCGTTGAACGTGGTATGAACCCGACCGTCGCCATACGACGCGGCCAATCGCGGAAGCGCATCGATATAGGTGGACTTGATCTTGGCATACTCGCGATACTTCAGGACAAGAGCGGCGATCTCGTGATCGTCAGCCAGCTTGCCAAGAACCTTTGCGTCGGTGGAATAGCCGCTACGCGTCTTCTTGCCGTGCGGCAGACCCATTACCTCGAACAAGATATGGGAAAGCTGCTTGGGCGAATCGACGTTGAACTCCTCGCCCGCAAGCTCCCAAATGCGAGAACGCAGGGAATCGATCTCGACCTGGGCTTCGGCGCCAAGATTGGCAAGTTGGCCCTTGTCGATGGGCATGCCGCAGCGCTCCATGATGGAAAGCGTCGCAACAAGCGGCAAGTCGATATCGAAGAAAACGCCTGCGCTGCTGTCGTCTTGAAGTTTCTTGACAAGGGGCTCGACCAGCGTCAACGCAACCTGAGCCTCAAGCTTTGCGGCTTCAACGCCATCTTTTGATTCGGGAAGCGATTTGTCGAGATACTTCTCGCACAAGTGCGTCGCCGAGAAGTCGCCGTCAGATGACCTGAGCACATACGCGGCAAGGCCTGCGTCGATCGCACGCGCAGGGGCATCGCCCAAATCCTCGCTGGGCGAAACACATGCGATGAGATCTGACTCGCCCACAAGCGCGCTGTCGGCGGAGTCTTTCGGGAAAACCCGCTCGAAAGCGGACTTAACGTCAAGGGCGGCGAAAGAGCCCTCCTTCACGATGCGAGCGAATGCTCCTCGTGCATCGTCGCCCGAAACGGCGGCAACGCACGGCTCGTTCGCCTCCCCGCCATGCAACGTCGAAACCACCAGCGTGAGGTCGTCTTCAAACAAGGACGCCTGATCGGACTGCGCAAAGGCAACGCCAAGTCGATCGCCTGATGCAATGCACCCCTCAATAAGCTCGAAGGCATCGAAGTCGGCTTCCGGCCAAGCCTCGAACGCTTCACCTGCGGCATACGACACGAAACCGTCGCCGCCCACCACCTTGTTCAGACGCTCAAGATGGGCATTGAAACGAATGGCGCCGAACGCCTTTGCCACGCGCTCGGGGTCGAAGTCGGGGAAACGAACCTCATCGACATCAAGCGGGAAATCCAAGTCGCGAACGATGGTTGCGATCTTGCGCGAAAGGAACGCCAGCTCCTTGTTGTCCCTGACATTCTCGAGCTGCTTGCCCTTCAACTTATCGAGGTTCTCGTACAGGCCCTCTATCGAGCCATAGGCCTGGAGGAACTTCGTGGCGGTTTTCTGGCCAACGCCGGGAACACCGGGGATGTTGTCGGAGGCGTCGCCCATCAAACCCAGATAGTCGGGGATTTGCTCGGGCGTGACGCCGTACTTCTCGTAGACGCCCGCAGGGTCGTAGATGACGACGTCGGAGATACCCTTTTTCGTGTTGACGATGAAAGTAAGGTCGCTGGCCAGCTGACAGGCGTCCTTGTCGCCCGTCACCAGCAGCGTGCGGTAGCCATGAGCCTCGTTGCGCGCGGCAACGGTGCCCAAAATGTCGTCGCCCTCCCAGCCCTTCACTTTGACAACCGGGATGTTCATGGATTCAAGCAAGCTTTCGATCAGGGGAAACTGAACGCGAAGCTCGTCGTCCATAGGAGGACGCTGGGCTTTGTACTGCTCAAGAGCCTCGATACGGAACTGAGGTTTGCCCGCGTCGAACGCGCAAACTATGCCATCGGGACGGGAAACCTCGATGAATTTCAGCAGCATGGACATGAATCCGAATACCGCGTTGGTGGGCGTACCGTCGGGCGCGTTCATATTAGGCGGAACCGCATGATACGCGCGATGCATGAGCGAATTGCCGTCGATGACGGCGATCGTCTTGTTTGCGGGGGCGTCGGTCGAAGAGACCTCGGCAACCTGCGACGGAGCGTCTTTTTCGGGCATGACGTGGCTTCCTTCCACACGAAGGCGACAACGACGCACGCGCCGCTTCGCCATTGGTTTCTTCAGTAAGTGTAGCCCAGGGCAAGGCAACCCCGACAAACCCGCCGGGCGATTCCAGGAACTAAATAAGGTTGATGACACCCGCGACGCCAAGCATCACGTACACGGCACGCTCGACCAAATTGTGATCAAGCACGCGAACAAGCTTGCCTGCGACAAGGCCGCCGACGAATATGCCGGCAACGCCAACCAAAGCCGCAGGAACGACCTCGACGGTAAGAACGCCCGTCGCCACGCGGAACACCGTATAGTACACATTCGCGAACGCGAAGTACGTCTGGATTGCCGCAAGATACGACGGGTGATCACGCGTAGCCGCCATGAAGTAGACGACCATCAGCGGACCGCCTACGCCGAACATGCCGTCACATGCGCCCGACGTTGCCACGCAAACGATGCCGGCAAGAAGCCCAAGCGGATGCCCGTGCGGCGTGTCTTTCTTGATGAACAAGTAGTAAATGCACAGCACGACGAAGAAGACGCCGAGCGCCTTCTTGGCAATAACGCCGTCGATGGAGGTCGAAAGCGAAATCACGATGCTGGCAACGATAACGGTGACAAGAATAGGCCGAAACAGAAGCTTGCGGTCGAGGTGCTTTCGGTACATAACCGCCATCTGAAGATTAAGGCCAAGGCAAATGATGGACGATATGCCCGCGGCAACGGGCATGCTGAACACGTACGGCAAGACCATCATCACGCAGATAGCGCCGCCGAAACCAGTGGTGCCCTGCACCACGCCGGCGATAAGCGCGGAAACGCCGATTAACGCAATAGCCTCCACGGGCGCCATCCTTCAAATGCGGAAACGCTACATCCGACTGCCAACGGTTCTCGATGCGCAATTCAAACGCCGTTCGAAACGAGCACGTCGCACGAACGGCGTCAGTTCATCATGCATTCCAAAGATACCCCACGCCGCGAACGGTTTCCAGACGCTCGGCAAGATCGGGGCCGAGCTTCGAGCGGATTCGCCTGACGTGAACGTCAACGGTGCGCGAACCGCCGTAGTAGTCGAAGCCCCAAACGCGCTGAAGCAAGGCATCGCGCGAGAACGTGCGGCCCGGGTGCTTCGCCAAGAACGAGAGCAGGGCGTACTCGAGGTAGGTGAAATCGATGGGCTCGCCGTTGATGGTGACCTGATACGTGGCAAGGTTGATGACCAAACCGTCAACCGAGATGCAGTCAAGCGACGCAGGTTCTTCCTGCGAGGTCATCAGGCGCTTCACGCGCGCCGTGCATTCAGCGACGGATGCGCCGTGCATGACGAAATCGGAAGCCACCGTCGTCGGGAACTGCAGCGAGGGAAGCTCCTCCTCGTTCACGATGAGAAGAAGCGGAGCCGGCAGGTCTTCGACTTGCTGAACCACCTGGCCAAGGTAGGAACGCGCATTCCCGCGAGCCTCGAAGATCACAAGCTCGGGGGCGACTTCGGCCGAAAGCAACTTTCCCAGCTGAACGGTCGACCCCGCCGCAACATCGACGTTAAGGGCCGAAAGCACCTGCTGGAACCTATGAGCGTTATCCAGGCTATCGGCTATGAAAACGACTTTCTTCCTCATTTACAACACCGCCAAATACCGTTCGAGTTCCCACTGGGAAACAGTGCCAAGGTAAGACGCCCACTCGGCCTTCTTCTCGGAGACCAAATAGGAGTGAATATGCTCGCCAAGCGTTTCCTTCATGAGCTCAGAGTTCTCGAAAAGGGTGATCGCCTGGCCCAAATCTTCAGGCAGCTTGCTGAAACCTCGGCCGATCAGGCACGCGTCGGAATGCTCGAACAAGTTGAGGTCGTCGATGGAAGGCGGAAGCGGTAGATCTTCCTCGATGCCCGCAAGACCGGCAGCCAGAATGACCGAGAACACCAGGTACGGGTTGGCAGCAGGATCGGGCAGGCGCATCTCGATGCGGCATGCCTCCTCGCGGTTGGGACGATAGCCGGGAATGCGCACCAAAGCCGAGCGGTTGTTCTTTCCCCAGCTGATGAACCCCGGCGCCTCGGCACCCGAAGCTAGGCGCTTATACGAATTCACATACTGATTTGTGATCAGGCAGAACTCAGGAGCGTACTTCAACATGCCTGCGATGAACTTCTTCGCCAAAGGCGTGAGGTTGTATCCCAACGGATCGCTCGGGTCGAAGAATAGGTTGTTGCCATCGAGGTCAGACAGGCTTTGGTGAACGTGCATGCCATTGCCCGGAGCATCCGCCATAGGCTTCGGCATGAACGAAGCATACACGCCGTGCTTGACGGCGATTTCCTTAACGACCAGCTTGTACGTCATGACTGCGTCGGCCATGGTGAAGGCGTCGGTGTAGCGCAGGTCGATCTCGTGCTGCGAAGGACCGTTCTCGTGATGCGAGTATTCAATGGGGATGCCCATGTTCTCAAGGGAAAGAACCGTGTCGCGACGCAAGTCGCTTGCCGAGTCAAGGCTGGTCAGATCGAAGTACCCGCCACGGTCCAGAACCTCGGTGCCCGAGGAATCCTTGAAATAATAGTATTCGAGTTCGGGGCCGACATTGAAAACGTAACCCATGTCAGCGGCCTTCCCGACCATTCGTCGAAGCACGCTTCGCGGGTCGCCCTCAAAGGCGGTTCCATCGGGGCGCTTGATCTCGCAGAACATGCGGGCAACCGCGTTGGATTCGGGGCGCCAAGGAAGCACCTGGAACGTGCTGGGGTCGGGGAACGCCAGCATGTCCGATTCCTGCGTGGGCGAATAACCCGCGATGCAGCTGGCATCAAAGCCCATGCCGTCGGAAAACGCGTTGGCGATCTCGGACGGGCTTACGGCGAAGGACTTCATGTTCCCCAGCACATCGGTGAACCAGAAGCGAACGAAGTGAACGTCGCGGCTCTTGATGGTTTTCATGACGAAATCTTGTTCGGGGGTCATAGCCATGCCGAATCCCTCCATTCAACGTAAGCGACCTCGCACTCAACCGGCCGCCACGGGTGCTATCGGATTATTAACTTCATTAAAGCGCAATTATGCCGTTTATGCGGCAGAAGACGACTTCTCCTTAATGAATTTTTAATCATGGTGAAAGCCGCCCGACACCCAAGGGAAACCGATAGTGGTCTGCGTTGCGCGACCTCCCGTGCAACAACGTCAAGTGACTCGCACGGCGGCCCTTGAACCCCGTCCGCCGGGTAACATGGAACAACCCGCGAAGCAACCCAAAGCCCCCGCGCAGCAGGTTTCTTGCAACAGGCTTCTTTTATGAAGGAGGGCGCTTACGCAATGGTCGACCAGGGCGGTTTGATAAACTCGATCGCATGATGAATACGACTGATAACGTGCCGCTCTCGCAAGCAGGCGAAACAAACCCTACCCCCTCTTCGGAGCCCTCGAAGCAAAGCCACGCCGCACCTGGGTCTCAAACCCCCAAGAAGCGTCTGGCGATTGTCACAATGGGCGTGAAGCTGGGTGACGAAACACGCGGCTACACCCGTTTCCGCAAACTCTCCGAAATGCTTGTCGCCCACGGGTTCGAGGTCGACTTGATCACCTCGTCGTTCCAGCACTGGGACAAGCAGCAGCGAGACAAAAGCAAAGCCTGCTACCAGGGCCTTCCCTATAAGGTCGTCTTCATCGACGAGCCGGGGTACAAACGCAACCTCGACCTCGGTCGAATCCACAGCCACTCCGTTGCGGCCAAGAACCTGAACGCCTTCTTCAAGAAGCGCTTCGCCGAGCCCGACGGCGGCTACGACCTCATCTATTCCGAGATCCCGCCCAACGACGTCGCGCGCGTCTGCGCCGAAACCGCCGACAGGGAGGGCATCCCTTACATCGCCGACATCAACGACCTGTGGCCCGAGGCCATGCGCATGGTCGTTGACATCCCCGTCATCAGCGACATTGCTTTCCACCCGTTCGCACGCGATGCGAAAAAGGTGTACCAGCTGCTTTCCGCTGCCGTGGGAACCTCGAACGAATACGCCAGCCGTCCCGAGAAGGACCGCACCGAGCCATACCCTCGCATCACGGTGTACGTCGGCAACGACCTGAAGAAATTCGACGCCGGCGTGGCCGCGCACAAGGGCGAGATCACCAAGCCCGAAGGCGAGTTCTGGGTAACGTACGCCGGAACCTTGGGCGCCAGCTACGATCTGGAAACCCTGATCAACGCAGCTGCTCTTATCAAGCAGGCTGAAGAAGCAAGCGGCCCCGCGCTTTGCTCTGAAGTGGTCACCAGCGAGGACACCTGCGATCTTAAGGTTCGCGTGAAGATCCTCGGTGACGGCCCGAACCGCGCCGCACTCGAGCAACTGGCCCAAAGCCTGAACGCGCCTGTCGATTTCCTGGGCTACTGCCCCTACGATCTTATGGCGGCCTACCTTACCGCCTCCGACGTCACGGTGAATTCGCTTAAGAAAGACGCAGCGCAAAGCATCGTCACGAAGATCGGCGATTACCTTGCCGCAGGCAAGCCCATGATCAACACCGGTTCCAGCGAAGAATTCCAGATGAAGGTGAAAACCGATGGATTCGGCGTGAACGTCGTCGCCGAGGACGCGCAGGCTCTTGCCGACGCCATCACCGACCTCACGAAGCGCCCCAACCGCCGTCGCATCATGGGAACCAGGGCCCGCGACGTAGCCGTTGCCCAATTCGATCAGGATCATTCCTACTTGGCCATCGTCAAACTCATCCGCAATCTCACGAAATAATGCGACTGCGCGAACCTAAGGAGCATTCATGAGCTCAAACGCAAAGAAGCAGATCCCGTTCAGCCCGCCTGACATCACGCAAGCAGAAATCGATCAAGTTGTCGAAGCGCTGAAAAGCGGGTGGATCACCACCGGACCGAAAACCAAGCAGTTCGAAAACGAGCTGTCCGCCTACATGGGCACCCCGAAAACCGCCGCCCTGTCCTCGGCCACCGCTGCCGAGGAATGCGCCTTGCGCGTTTTGGGAATCGGGCCCGGCGACGAAGTCATCGTCCCTGCTTACACGTACACCGCCACGGCAAGCGCCGTCTGCCACGTGGGCGCCACGCCTGTCATGGTCGACTGCGCGCCCGGTTCCTTCGAAATGGATTACCAAAAGGTCGCCGAAGCCGTCACGCCCAAAACCAAGGCCGTCGTCCCCGTCGACCTTGGCGGCAAGATGATCGACTACGACACGCTCTTCGCCGCACTTGACTCCGTCAGCGCTGCGTGGTCCCCCGCAAACGACATCCAAGCCGCGTACAAGCGCGTGCCCGTCGTTTCCGACTGCGCCCACTCCATGGGCGCAGTCCGCCACGGCAAGCACGCGGGCTCGGTGGCCGACTTCTCGTCCTTCTCGTTCCATGCCGTGAAGAACCTGACCACCGCAGAAGGCGGCGCGCTCACCTGGCGTCAGGGCACGCAGGACGACGAGGCAATCTACAAGCAGATCATGCTGCTGTCGCTTCACGGCCAGAACAAGGACGCCCTTGCCAAGACGAAAGCCGGCGCTTGGGAATACGACATCGTTTTCCCGGGCTGGAAATGCAACATGACCGACATGGCCGCTGGTGTCGGACTAGCTCAGTTGAAGCGCTACCCCGACCTGCTTGCGCGCCGTCGCGCCATCTTCGAGCGCTACTGCTCGAACCTTGCCGCCGCGGACTCCATGCCGCTCGACATCCTTCAGCACTTCGGCAACGACGAACAGGGCGGGTGGGCATCCAGCGCCCATCTGATGATCGTCAGGCTTGAAGGCAAGGGCGTTGAATTCAGGAACGCCCTGATCACGCGCATGGGCGAAGCTGGTGTCGCAACCAATGTCCACTACAAGCCCCTTCCCATGATGACCGCGTACAAGAACATGGGATTCGACATCAACGACTTCCCGAACGCCTTCGCGCAATATCAAAACGAGGTCACGCTCCCGCTGCACACCCTGCTCAGCGACGAGGACGTCGACTACGTTTCCGAGACCTTCGCCTCGGTTTACCATGCGCTCGAAACCGAAGGCATTCGCTAACGCTGCACGAAATCGGATAGAATTCGCTTTATGTACCAACACGTATTCAAACGCCTGCTCGACATCGTCATCGGGGTCATTGCACTTGTCCCCGTTTGCCTTGTCATATTGATTTTCGGAATCGCCATCAAGCTTGAAGACAGAGGCCCCGTCTTCTACAACGCGCCGCGCGTAGGCAAAGACGGACGCGATTTCATCATGTACAAACTGCGCAGCATGCGCGTGAACGCGCCCGACCTGGTCATGGAGGACGGCTCCACCTACAACGGCGCCGACGACCCGCGCATGACCAAAGTTGGGGCCCTTCTGCGCAAAACCAGCCTTGACGAGCTGCCTCAGTTCCTGAACGTCCTGAAGGGCGACATGAGCGTCATCGGCCCTCGCCCCGATCTGCGCCGCGAAACCGAGCTTTACACCGGCGAAGAAGGACTCAAACTCACCGTGAAGCCGGGCATCACCGGTTACGCCGCGGTCATGGGACGCAATTCGCTCCCATGGCACGACCGCCTGGCTCTGGACGTATACTACGTGAAGCACATTTCGTTCGCTTTGGACGCAAAGGTCTTCTTCCGCACGTTCGCAACCGTGTTCAAACAGGAAGGCATTTACGTCGAAGGCGATGACAACGCCGAATCGGCAAAGATCGGCGAATAATCAAGGCACTGACGGACGGGCGCACGTTAAAGGGGAGCGCCCAAAAACGAGAGAGGTCACACATGGCAGAAGAACAGAATCCCGATTCATGCAACGGTAGCTGCGGCAGCTGCGGCAGCTCGAGCTGCGGTTCTCACACCGAGAAGCAGCGCACCTCCACAGCTCGCGCCAACGTGAAGCACGTCATCGGCGTTGTTTCCGGCAAGGGCGGCGTTGGCAAGTCGCTGGTCACCTGCCTGCTTGCCTCCGAGCTCACCAAGCGCGGTTACAAGGTTGGCATTCTTGACGCCGACATCACCGGCCCGTCCATCCCCAAGGCATTCGGTCTTAAGGGCCGCCTGATGGGCGACAAAGACGGCATCCTGCCCTTCGAAACCGAAAGCGGCATCAAGGCGGTTTCCACCAACCTCATGCTTGACCAGGAAGACGCACCTGTCGCCTGGCGCGGCCCGGTTGTCACCGGTCTTCTGAAGCAGTTCTTCGGCGATACCAATTGGGAAGAGATCGACTATCTGCTGGTTGACATGCCTCCGGGAACCTCCGACGTGTTCCTGACCGTCATGCAGAGCATGAACCTTGACGGCATCGTCACGGTTTCCGCCCCGCAGCAGCTGGTCTCCATGATCGTCGGCAAGGCGGTCAATCTGGCGCACGAGATGAACATTCCCGTTCTTGGCTTGGTCGAGAACATGGCCTACTTCAAGTGCGACGAGTGCGGCAAGAAGCACTTCATCTTCGGCGAGCCCCAGGGTGCCGAAATCGCCGAGCACTACGGCATTCCCGCCTGCGCTACCCTGCCCCTTGACCCCAGCTTCGCCAACCTGGTCGACGCCGGCAAGGTTGAGGAGTACGACGTCGAAGGCGCGCTTGATCCCGTCATCGACCAGATCGTCGCCCTTCCCGCCAAGGAGAACGCCACGCAGGCATAATTCCTCGCATCATAGCGTATCAACTGAAATCGCCCTTCCGAAGCAGTTCGGAAGGGCGATTGTCGTATAAGCTTTTAAATCAGGCTGGATTCCCTATGCTGCCGCTTCTGCCGCCTTCTTCACGTTCGCAGCCATGCGCTTGTACTGGCTTAGGAACAAAACCACGGCAAGAACAATGGGGACGAGCATGCACAGCCACATCCACGAGTACGCCGTGCTCTCGGCTCCGGCAATGGGGAGAAACACGTCAATGAGCACGCCCGCAAGCGCCGGGCCCAGCAAGTTGCCAACATCAAGACCGGTGTACGTGGTGTTGGTGCCCGCCCCGGTGTGATCGGGCGGCACCATGCGCAGCGCCAGGGCCTGAACCAACGGGTTGCACACACCGAAGCCGCATGAGCCCACAACGGCCGCCAGCAAGAACATCGGAAGCGTCGTTGCCTGCGAGATTATGACGTACGAGGCGCCGAACGCAATGAAAGCGAAAATCAGAATGGCCTTGGTGCCATGAACGTCGGACATCCTTCCGAAAAACGGACGCGTGACCAGCATGCACAGAGCGTATACCGTGAAATACAAAGCGATGTGGTCCACCCCAAGCAACGTGCCGTAAATAACCAAGAACGATGCCGTGCACGAGAACGCGCAACTGATCAGGCACAAAATACCAGCAGGGATGAACGCCTGCTTCGCGAAAATACGATCGGGTTGAATTTTGTACGGGGGCCTATTCTCCTCAGGCTTCACCTTCACAAACGGAATGATGCAGCACGCCACACTCAGCAGAACACCCGCCGATATGTACGTAGGGAAATAGCCGCATGCCCCGGCCATCCAAACCGCAAACGCAGGGCCAACCGACTGAGCGATAGAGAACGCAAGCATGTACATGCTCACGCCGCTTGAAAGCCGCGAATACGGAACCACCTTGCTGACAAGGGCCATGCCCAATGGAGCGGCGCAGCCGATTCCGATGCCATGCAGCAGGCGAACGGCGAACAGGGTGGCAGGCGACGAGGCGAACGCGTACAGGAACATAGAGACCGCATTCAAGGCATACGCCATGAAATACAAACGCTTCTTCGAGAAGCTGTCGAATGCCGGGCCGGAAAACGGGCGGATGGCCAAAGCCGTGATCGCGAACGCGCAAACGACCACGCCAACCGTGGTTGCGTCGGCGCCCATTCCACGGGCGGACAGAGGAATAATGGTCGTGGCGAACTGCGTGCCCATCGACTGGAAGAAGTTCACGCAAAGCAGGGCAACGAACGACGCGCTCCACATGCTTTCGAGCTTATTCTTGTCGTTCTTCACCCCAGAGCCCGTTTGGCGAACCGACATCTCCAACATCCCCTTTCATTTCGGCTCAAGACTACACCCAAGTCATACGGTGTCGTTAAATCAACAAAAAACGCGCCCCTCGATGAGGCGCGTTTCAAGGCTATAAGGGAATGGTTATTTGTCGAGAACCTCGATGAGGGCTTCCTTCTGACGATCGCCAAGGCCGGTAAGGCGGCGAGACTCGTCGATGCCGATCTCAGCCATGAGCTTCTCGGTGGAAACCTTGCCGAAGCCGGGGAATGCGGCGATGAACTGCTTCACGCGCATCTTGCCCAAAGCAGGGTCGTCGATTTCCTCGAAAGCCTTCTTAGCGGAAAGCTTGCCGGCCTTGATGTTCTCTTTATACTCGGCACGCTTTGCGCGGGTTGCTGCGGCCTTCTTCAGGGCCTCGGCCCTCTGCTCATCGGTCATCTGAGGCAATGCCATTCAAATCACTTCCTTGTATCGTTTTATCGCTCGAAACGAGCTAAAGCACTGGAATAATACCACAACGCTCCTGTTGGTGGGCAAATAGCCGATAACTGGTTGCTTCTTTTATTTAACAACCAGAACAGGCACTTCAGACTCGCCCAAAACCGAAAAACTCACGCTGCCAAGAAGACCGCGGATACCGCCCAAACCGCGGCTGCCCATGACGATAAGGTCGCACTTGTGGTCGGCGGCGTAATCAACCACACCCGCACCCGTTCCGGCACTAGTGATGACGTCGACCGAAGCCTTGTCGCCCAATTCGGCCAGAGCATCGTGCAGATCGGCCTTCAGATCAGCGATGGCGCTGTCCTTCGCCTCGGTGATGAGCCTGGCATACGAAGCCTCATCCATGCTGTCGTAGGGGTGCCAGAAGGGGTTGCTGTTCCCATATTTCGGAGTGAAGTCGGATGTCGCAATGACGTTGACAACGTGGATCTTGGCGTTGGGATCGTCGGCAATCAACTTGGCGGCGGTATCAAGCGCGCGGATCGCGTGGTCGGAGCCGTCGTAAGGAACCATGACATTCTTGAACAACATGATGAGCCTCCTATTCGCAGTGCCGCCGTGCTTGCGGCAGCAAGGAGTGCGAAGCGGGATAGCGACGAACGTGCCGACAACGCACCCTATGACCCCATGATAGCGCTAAATCAACACTACGAAGCGAGAACCCGACAGCAACCTTCTTGTTGGGGAATACACCCCGAACGCGGATGGCCGCCCAATGGCGGCCATCTTGGCAGAAAGGGAAGGCTGAAGCGTTGTCCGGCGTTTAGCCCATGACCTTGTAGGAACGATAGGAACCGCAGTTGTTCATATCACCCTGAGCCTCGATACGCTTAAGGGTCAGCGGGCTGGCCGTAAGGTTAAGCTCCATGTTGACGGCCTTGTTCCTGTCGTCCCAGTCGGTGAAGATACAGTGCTCGCCCTGAGCAAGGCCGTACTGCTTGGCAGCGGGCATACCCATATCGACGGGCATATGCAGGCCCCAGCCGATCATCGTGGAGGTATCGGTCAGGTAGTCGACCGAGCCGCAGTGGTCGGCCATGTGGTCCTTGCCGGTAAGCAGGTCGAGATCGCGGCCGTTCACGCAGTTGTTGACCTTCGCAGTGCCCTTTGCCGGGTCGATGTCCAGCTTGAGGACACGAGACTTGGTCGGGAGCTCCTTGTTCTCGTAGAAGTACGGAGCGGAACCGGTCCAATTGTCGAAGACGCTGACGTCGAGCGTGCCGTCCTTCTTGACCTCGTGGTAACGGGCGTAGTGCTGGCCGAACATAATGGCGTTGAACTCGACGCCCTTGTCATCCTTGCGGGTCTCGGAGTAGTCGTCGAAACCGGAGAGCGTGGAGGCCTTGCCGCCCAAGATCCACTCGATCTTGCCGCTGGGCATATCGAACTGGAAGACAGCAGACTGGTCACGCATGGAGACCAGCAGTTTCTGAACGTTGCCGGCGTCGTTCAGGATGTAGTCCAGGCTGTTGGGATGCACGTAGTCGTTCCAGGTCTTCTGCTCGCCCAAAACGCCCACCAGCTCATCGAACTTGATGGCCTCAACTGCCGATTCGTATAGGCCCTGATAGTCGGTGGTATTGATCTCGGCAACGACCTTGCCGTCCTCGATCTCCTGGAAGACGCCCGCGAACACGCTGGCCTGCGAAGTACCGTCGACGCCCTTGACGGATGCGGGAAGGTTGTCAACCGTGATCGGCGTGTAGGAAAGCGTGAGGTAATGCTTCGGACCAAGGACGCGGATCTCGTGGAAGTCGACGTAACCCTCGCCGTGCGTATGGTTGGGGTCGTCGTTCTTAAGCATGTCGACGAAATCGATATCCTTGTAATTCTCGTCCATGATGCACCAAGCACCTGCGCCCATGCCGCCGGAAGCGATCTTCTGGTTCAGGTTGATGTAGAACGAGTAGTACTGCTCGCCGTTGACCGTCTCGGGCTGGAAGTTGTTGACCAGCGAGTTCGCGATACAGCGAACGTCGCGGTAGTAAACAACCTCACGCTTGGAGTTAACGCTGACAAGCTCGGCGTTAACGGAGAACGTGTACCTGCCGGCATCGCCGTCGGCCACACCCTTGCCCGTAACCTCCATAACAGGCAGAGCCTCAGAAGCGGTCGGGATGGTGTATTCGGCGCCGCTTTCCATAACGACGGTGATGGTCTCGCCGGCCAGCAAACCCTGCGGTTGGATCTTGATAGGCTGCGGCGTGAAGGTAGCGGTCTTGCCGTCAGAAGCAACAGTGATGTCGGAATCGGCCGCAGTGCTCTTGGCTTCCTTGATCTTGGCGCCTTCCTTGGCGGTGAAGGTCACCTTGCTGCCAACGACCAGCGCGTTGAAATAGTACTTGCCAGAACCTTCGGCGCCGAACTCAGGAACAAGGATAACGCCCGACGCGCCGTTGGCGTCGCTTGCGGTGATCTCGATGTCGGCCGGATCGGGAACCATTTTAACGGCAGCCCTTTCCTGGGCGATCTGATCGGTGAAATCGAAGTAGTAATTCTTATAGTCAATAGGCATGACGCTTTCTTCGACCTCGGCGAGCTTCGCCTTCGAAGCCGAACCGGAAGCCGCAGCGCTTGCGGAGCCAGCACTACCCGAGCCGCTTGCGCAACCCGTGAGAACCGCAGCCGCGCCGGAAGCCGCCGCAAGGCCGATGAAACCGCGCCTGGTGATGTTCTTTTGCATGATAAACAACCCTTCTCCCCAAACTAAGGTGTTATTCGAACTTCAACCAACCCGCCGAAGCACTTTGCCCCAACAGAAGTCTTTCTCCCTTTGCCTCAACTACCGGAGTTCAACTTTCGACGGGTTAGTGAAGTCCTTGAATGAATAAAATCTTAGCTGCTCATGGAGAGAGTATGTTTTTATAATATGCAAGCAAGCATTCGTAAAATGCAACGTCGTTTGACAAGAGGTGTGCTTGATGGAAATAAAAGACCTTGTCTTCTTTCAACGCGTGGTTAAAGCAAACAGCATTTCGAAAGCAGCAGAAGAGCTGTTCATCTCGCAGTCTCAGGTAAGCAGGGTCATTTCATCGCTCGAGCACGAGCTTGGCGTGGAGTTATTCGAACGCAAAGGCCATAAGCTCGAGCTCACGCCTTGCGGAAGGGTGTTCTACGAAGACTCCTCTTCCGTTATCGATCTTTGCTTCAAAGCGATCGATCGCGTGAAGAAGACGTATGCCGGTATGCGTTCTCAGATCTCGTTCGCATCCAACATTGAGGGGCGAACCGAACACTTCCTATCCGAGATCACCAAATCGCTTGATAGCGACGAAGTTTATATGTGCGCCGCGCCCCTCGAGGGAATCGTACGCTCCTTGAAAAACGGCATTTTCTCCTTCGCCATCACGGTTCCCGCCGTAAGGGATTCGGAGCTTCACACAGAAGTTCTCGCCGAAGACGAGCTGGTTCTTTGCGTCCCCGACGGGCACTGGGCCAGCGAATTGAATAGCGTCTCGATGGCCGATTTGAGAGACGAGCGCTTCGTTTTGGCCATGCGTGGCTACGGCACGCGCGAAGTTGCCGATGCGGCGTTTTCGACAACAGGCATAGCACCCCGCATTGCCATAGAAACCTGGGACGCAAAGTCTTCGCTCGAGTACATCAGGCTTGGCATGGGCATAACGATTTGCCGCAAAGCAATCGCCAGCGCGCCCAAATCCGACGGCCTCAGATTCATCCCGCTCAGCGACAAGAATCTTCCCAAAACCTCGATCGGTCTTTCTTGGAAAGAAGATCGAACGCTCTCCCCCGATGAAATGAGATTCATCGAAATCGCCCGCAAGTTCTTCATCGGAGAAGGATTCAACTACTAACGATAGGGTCCGCCCAAGAGCGCAACCGCGAGGCCGCGGTTAATCGGGCAAGCCGTCCAAACCTTGACGATCGGCCGTTCGAGCCTTAGCGATCAGCTACCACAAAGCCGACGCCGCCACTACACAAAGTAATAAATGATCAGAACAGCTGCGCCTAAAACAACCAGCACGGACCCGGTAACCAGATACAGCGTGCGCGCCTTCACGCGGTTGGCGATCATGGCAGCGAGGGGTGACACGATCGTCGCCACGACAACGCACACCAACAGCACCGCAATGTTGGGAACGCCTCCAATTGCGAAATGCGACACAGCACCAATGCCGGCCATGATGGCCATGATCAAAACGCCCGTACCCACACCGGTAAGCACCTGATATCCCAACAGGAACACCAAGGGCATGAAGATCATCATGCCGCCGCCCGCACCCATGAAGCCGCATGCGAAACCGATGCCTGCACCGCAAAGGGCCGACAGCGCCAGGGCCTTTGCGGTAGGCTTAGGGGCATTTTTGCCGCCAGCAGTGGACTCTTTCATGTCGCCACGGGATTTTTTGATGAACACAAGACCCAGCACCAACATGAATACCATCGTCATCGAGCCAAGCGCCGCTGACGGGGCGAAGCTTGCCGCGTAACTGCCGATAACCGCGAACACGATTGCGGGAAGGATGAGGACGGCACCACGCTTCACATCGAGATGCTTGTTCTTGGCGTAAACCACCGAAGACGTGATGCTTGCCAGCGTGTCACACGAAAGCGAAATAGCGATAGCGGCATATGGATCGAAATCAAGAACAGCAATGAGAATAGGCGCCAAAATAGCCGACGCACTTGCGCCGATAAAACCATTGCCCAATCCTGCGGCGATAGCGGCAAAGACACAAACTACGATAGTGAACGCAGTCATTGAATGTCATCTCCTTCTGAAATAGCCGATGCGCGGCCCTTTTCATGCGTATTAGCGGAACGGCCCGACGATAGGATGTTCGACAAGTTACCGTCCACCGTATCGATGACCCGGCGAAAAACCTCAAGATCCGACTCGGCGACGCCCTCTAACATGCGCGTTTGAAAATCGTGCTGAAAAGCCCTTCCCCGCTCGATGGCCTCATCGGCTTTAGGCGTGCACACCAACTCGACCTTACGGCGATCTCCGGGAACAGCCTTTCGCTCGAGATACCCCATATTCACCAGGCGATCGACGTTCACCGAAACCAAGTTCGGTTTCACACGGCGCTTCTGGACAATATCGCGAGCGGCCTTGCACTGCGGGTTGTTCGCAAGGAACAGCAAAATGTCAAAGGCGCTACGAGGAATGCCCAACTCGTTGCAGAGCGGCTTGCACAGAAGATCGTATGCAGCAGCACAACGCGTTACCTGCTCGTACACAAGGCTTGCGTGGGCATGATCCGCGCTTCGAGCGTGATCCTTGGCTCGGGCGTGAGTTTCGCCTCGGACGGGATCCTCGGCCTGATCGAGAGCTTCAGCTTGGATGTGCCCCTCGGACTGATCGAGCACCTGAACCGCCGTCGATTCCTCTTCTTGCATCGCCGTTTCCTTTTTGTTCGTTTTTGAACTATCTTTATTTGTATCTTACTCTTTCGAAATGAATGAGCGATTAAGGTGAGCCGATTTGAACCTAGTTGTGAACGACTCTCCACAACTAGTAAAAAGCCATTGACCGATAGCCGTGTTCTGATAAAGTATCCCTTGCACGTTTTCGGGGCCTTAGCTCAGCTGGGAGAGCGCATGGCTGGCAGCCATGAGGTCAGGGGTTCGATCCCCCTAGGCTCCACCATTAATTTCAGCCACCTTCGGGTGGCTTTTTTGTTGCCCCGACGATCTCCTGTTGTCAGGGGATCGAACCCCGAAGATTCGGGGTTATAGGCAGAAAAGTGTGTCTGCAACTTAATCCCAATCGGATCGGTACGGG
>CALDCB010000002.1 GCA_937937585.1 uncultured Coriobacteriaceae bacterium | reverse complement strand
TCGGACGGCGCCGTGGTGACGCACCAGGTGTACGAGGTCGACCCTGCGGCGCAGACGATCGGCACGCAGGGAATCGCAAACAAAAATGCAGACGGAAGCATCATGCACGACGCCGAGCAGACGCCTTTTTCACGCGTGATCGGCGTCGTTTCTTTTTGTGTCCCTTACCTGGGCTTCGTTAACGCATATTGCACGACGATGCCCGGTTTGCTTGTTGTGGTGGCCGTTCTGGCGCTGCTGGTCGCGGCGTCGATAGTGCTCGATCGGATGGTTCCCGACGAGCCTGCGGGCAAGCATACCCGCGTGCATGCGAGGGAGCGGCGTTCATAGCGGCAGGGAGAAGTGTAGGCGGCGGCAAGGGTCGTTGCCGGGGAAGTCGGTTTTCGAAAGGAAGAGAACGATGGAAAACAAGAAGAAAAAACGCTACGGCATCGTTGCCGCCCTGCTGCTGCTGGTACTGGCTGCCGGCGTGGGCACCTACGCCTGGCTGTCGGCGACCCAAACCAAGGTGAACGAGTTCACGGTTGGCAGCATCGACAAGCCCGAAGTGAAGCCCGACCCCGATCATCCGGACAAGCCCGGCACTGATCCCACGGACCCCTCAGTGGATGGTTATCTGTTTGAGACCAAGTGGGTGAAGGACTCCAAGATGATTCCCGACACCGACATCAATAAGAACCCCAACGTCGGTATCGGTAAGGACTCTGATAAGTCCTATGTGTTCATCTACGTGAAGAACGCCATCGTGAAGGACGGTGAAGGCGCGCTTGCCAAGACCCCGTACTTCAATCTTAAAAATGGCTGGGAGCCGGTTGCTGCTGACCAGGTGAAGACCAACGGTAACGAAGGCCAGTACGTGAGCGGTCTGTTCATGTATACCGCTGGCGGAACCGGCACTCCTGCAGAGCTTACCCCCGCTGGCGGCAAGGCTGCTTACACCGGTGAGCTGTTCGGCACCGTGCATATCCCGGCTGCCATGAACAGCGCGGATGTCGTTAATAATCCTGCTATGACGGTCTCCTGCTACATCTTCGGCGCTGACCAGGGTGGTGCCCAGAACGCCATCGCGCAGGCCAAGGAATGGGCTAAGACTCAGGCTTAATCCCCCCTCCACCGAGATCCCGGCCCGCTCCCCATCCCCATTTTCGGGCCGGGATCTCGGTCCCCCTTTGATCGACGATTGGCGAACGTAATGCTCAACAATCTTTCCGACAATCAGAAAC
>CALDCB010000001.1 GCA_937937585.1 uncultured Coriobacteriaceae bacterium | reverse complement strand
ATGCCAATCAGGGGGCTTTCGTGGACCGGAGTTCGATTCTCCGCGCCTCCACCATTGGATTATTAGGCGAACCCTTTTCGGGGTTCGCCTTTTTTTGTTTGGGTTGGAAGTCATCGCCCCAGTAGTCGAAAGCGAAATAAAGCTTGAGTTCATCCCCGTCTACCTCAATGAGCCGCACGAACGTCTCGATGATTTCTGCTGCATCTGGTTCCTGCGCAATCTGATCGAGCCAAGCGGCTATGGCTTCACCAGACAGATTCGCTCCTTCGTTAGCTTGAGCCTGCCGCAGATCGGCTTCTAAGGCCGCTTTCTGCTCGCGGAGCATAGCAACGCGCTCTTTACCGCCGGGCGGCGCAATGCCGTCCTCGATAGCCTGCCAGATACGCTCGAACGCCGCGTCGATGCGCCTGATCTCGCGCTCAATGCGCTTGCTCTCTGGTTCCTCCTTTTCTTCCATCGTTTCGTTGTACAGAGCCATTACGTCAACGATACGTTGACGTATATCCGGCTTCTTAATCGTTTCGAGGACGGTATCAAGCACGGCTTCTTCAACGGCATCGCGCCTAAAGGTGCGCCTACATTTCTTGCACTTGTAGTAGTGGTACACGCGGCCTGTTTTAGATGTTCCACAGGTGCCAACGTAGTATTGGCCGCACTCTGGGCACCACATCTTGCCCGATAGCGGGTAATCGTTGGTGTCCCGTGTCTTGTTGTGTTTGCGCCCGTTTGAGCCCAAGATGCTGTTGATCATGTCCTGGTCTTCGCGTGACCACAACGCAGGCATGCCGTCTTCGATTCGTACGCCAGCGTAATCATAAACGCCGCAGTTCTGTTCGCGCCTGAGTAACTTTGTTATCACGCCGTGCGTTAGCGGCTTGCCGCGCTTGCCGCGTTCGCCTGCGACAGCACGCTTGATTTCGGCAACGGTCGATCCGGCAAAGAGCATGTTTTTCATACGGTGCATCACGGCGGCTTCGCGCTCGTTGACCTCGTAATACCCGTTTACAATGTCCCAGCCGTAATGCGTGCGACCGTTCGCCATGCCACGCTGAGCGTTCTTATTGATACCGTCTCGGATACGCTCGCTGTCAATTGCACTTTCCCATTCGGCAAGTACCTCGAGCATGCCAAGGTTGAGCACGCGCGTTGAGCCTTCGCCAAGGCTCTCACCGGCATAAAGGATTTCAACGCCTGCCTTGCGTAGCCTGATTCGCGCAAGCGCCATCTCGTCACGGTTGCGCATGATGCGCGTGACCTTATAGATCACCACATAATCGAATAACCCTAGTTTTGCGTCTGCCATCATGCGTTGAAACTCTACGCGCTGCACGTCACGGCCTGTTTGCGCGTAATCGCTATATACGCGCACGACATCAAGGCCATTTTGTGCGCAGTATTCACGTGACTTTTCTACCTGAATATCGATTGATTCGCTTCGCTGGTTATGCGAGCTGAAACGTGCATAGATGGCGGCACGACTACCTTTTGTCATGGTATTATCACCTTGCCTTTTCATTTTTCTGGAATGGCGAGCCCTGCACTAATCCGCCAAGACCGAGTGCAGGGCATTTTGCTACCGATACGTTATGAGCGTGTCGTAGCGGTCTGCTCCGCCGATACCCTGATTGGGTACGGAGTTTGTCTCAACGCGAATAATTTCGAGCCCTTTATCTTGGAGTCCGTTGAGCACTTCGTTAATTTGCTCATTATATTTTTGGTCGGCACCGAAAGCCTGACCGCTAAACGTCTGCCCAAATGAACGGATCAGCATCACATGAATACGACCGTCCGGCGCTGGAACAGATGCAATTGCTTTCTCAATCTCCTGACGGGCAACTTCCTCGCGCTGATTCTTGATGAATCCCATTTTTATTCCTTTCTCGATTCGCTTGCCGCCGCTTTTGCGGTCATCGTTATGTTTAGCTGCCATTGGGGTGAGCTGTCGCGGTAGTTGTCTACGATCTCGCGCTCATCGGCGGAAAGGCTTTGTCGTTCGTCTGTTCCGGAGCTTGGAAAGCCGCATAAATCATTAGGTGTGCATTTGAGCGCTTCGCACAACATAAATGCATCTTCAAGAGGAATGCCGACTTCACCGCGTTCCCATGACGCATATTTACGTTCTTTGATTCCCAAATAATCAGCAAACGCCTTTTGTGTCGCGAAGCCCGCAGCCTTGCGCAACTCTTTCAATTTCAGTTGGTATCGCATTTATCCTCCCTTCACTATCGCAATGCCGATTCTACGTTAATCACGTACGTTAATCAAGAAAATACGTAATTCATGCTTGCAAAGTACGTTCAACACGTTTATTGTCAGTAGCTGCCAACGTGATTCACGTTGATTCCGATTCTTTTACTACACGTAAAAGAATACGGTTTGTATTGACTAACGCCAATACAAACCTAATGAGCATTCATTGAAAGGAGGTGGATTTATGCCTGAGTTAAAACGCGCGTTCGCAGACAGCTTGCGTGTTCGCCGTGCCAAAAAGCATTGGTCGCAGCAGCAGCTATCGGATGCATCTGGCGTGAGTGTCGATGCAATCGGTAAGTACGAGCGCTGTGAGTGCTCACCGAATTTAGAGAGCGTTGCAAAGCTCGCAATCGCACTTGAGTGCACCCCGAACGACATGTGCACGTTTCCCGACTTTAAGTAAGGAGGTTTGGAAGTGAAAGATCTGTTGTTGGCAATTGCCCACACTGCGGTGAACTACATCGTCCTGTCGGCGATCATCGAATCAGGTGTCAAGCATGGCATCAGGGCGGCTCTGAAGGGCGTCAAGATTAAGGTCGATACCTACGAGCACATATAAGAAAGGAGGGGTTTCAGATGTATGAAACCCAACTGCAAACCAACGGTTTGCATCGTGGTTTTGACGAGTGCGAAATGTCGCAAACTCGATGTTTCGCAGGCGGCATTTTGCCGGCGCGTCAGAGCTATGGCGCAAGCTCGCGAAACGAAAGCGCCCGCACCTGGCGGCAACCGGGCACGGGCAATGTCAAAACCTTGACCAGTAATGACAACGAGAATTTTACACCACTAGCGACGGTTAAGCGGTGGTTTTGCGGCGCTATTGCCCTGCTGTCAGCAACGGGAATCCTGCTCATTGCCCTGGCGGGTGCCATTATCTGGCTTACCGAAGCATGCAACCTGTCTTGGCTACCGTTCGTCCTTGCCGGTCTTGAGCTGTGGTTTATCGTCCGAATGGTCGACCAATGAGGGGCTATCTCGACCGTGACGCGAACGGTTTTTGGGTCGCGCGGCTGATCATCGAGGAAGCCCGCAGACCGGGCGTGAGCGGCGCGGGAGACGTGCGCACGCGCCACGTGCTGCCCGTGCCGCCGTCGGCACCGCGAGAGGTCGCAGAGGTGGCTTTCAGGCGCTTTATGAGCCGCGAGGCAAGGAAGCGCCATGGACGTTGACGATTTCACGCAGCCGCTCGAATCCGTGATGCGGCGGGAGCGGTTGGCGGTGTATCCGGTGCCGCTCAAGCTCAAAGACCGCCAAGAGCTGTTCGAGACGTGGTGCAAGCTCAATCCGAGGGCGCTGCGGCAGATCGAGCTCACGGCGCTCGCAATCGACCAGCGCGGCATCCGCGTGAGCACCAAGTACCTCATTGAGAAGCAGCGCTACGAGGGCAACGTCAAGCTCGTGGGCGTGCCGTTTGTGGACGGTAACGGCGTCGAGCATGTCTACGGCATTAACAATACGGATACGCCGCTTTTGGCACGTTGGCTTCTCAAGAAGCATCCGAAGCTGAACATCAAACTTCGCAATTCAATCTATGACAAGGAGAACAATCATGAAGCGTAAGGACGCAATCAAGTTCCTCGATTCCGTTGCCGAGTACATCAGCAATACCGACGGCACCATTACGGTATTCAACTCCAAGAGCGGCGAGAGCATCGACCTTGATACCGATCTGGCTCTCTGCTTCATGGGGACACCCATCGTTGCCATGAAGGACGTGCTTGAGAGCGACAGGCTCGACGATATGACGCCTGGCATGTTCGTCCACCTGATGACCAAATCGGCGTGCAACGCATATGTGCAGCAGCTCCAAGAGCGCTGAGCAGCTGGCGCTTGACCTTTTTGGAGAGCAGCCGATGCCGACGCCCGGGCAATGCCAGTTCGAGCTTTATCTGCTCGAGCACGGCCAAAAGCAAAAGAGCGCGTGCTGCTTTCGCGGAGCGACCGTCTGGACTAACTGCCGCGAGGTCGGCAAGTGCCTTTGGGATGGCTGGCATCAGCAGGGGACAAGCGATGGTCTGACGATGGGAGGTGAGGACGATGACAGCGATTCCTAAAGACGTGCACGAGCAGGCGCAGGAGCCTATGGCGTGGTTCCAGCACGACGCCAACGCACAGCAGGACATCAAATGCCAACGGCTGCTCATGCGTCGCGGTAACGAGGGCTACGGAGCCTACTGGCGGCTGTGCGAGCTTCTGGCGAGCACCAAGCACCATTCAATCGCCGTGGACACCGACGAAGACTGGCTCATTCTCGCCGGCGCGATCGGCATGCGCTCGATGGGTGCCTTTGACGAGACGGTGAGCATCGCCGAGACGCACGATTTCATCGACTGCCTGCTCGAGATCGGCTTGCTCGTGAGGGACGGAAAAGGTCACATCGAGAGCGAAAGGATGTGCAAAAACGCGCTTTATTTTGGCAAGCAGCGCGTCAACGGAGCCAAGGGCGGTAGGCCGAAGAAGAAGCAGGAAAACCCGCAAAACTAGCAGTTCAGAGCGTATGTTTGTGTTGCTACGGATTGAAACCAGCGCGAAACCATCGGTTTTAGGCTGGGCTAAGCCTAACAATACATAACATAACAATACAGAAGCGGGTTTTTGGGTTTGGGTCTTTAGACCCTAACCCAAAGCCAAAAACCCGCACTTGCTTGTTATGTTGACTTACAAGCAAGGTAATTCTTTCTTGCTTCTTCTTTCTTGAGCGATTCGTTTTCCGAGCGATTCCAGAGCCTGTTTTTGAGCGTTCAACAGTAGTTATCGACAGGTTTTCAACAAGTTTTCAACAATAGCAGAGTTTTCAACAAAGGAGCGTTGGCTATGCCTTACGGGAGCTATGTCAACAAAGTCCGGGAGCGCACGTGCCCTTATTGCGGCATTAAGCATCCTTTGGACTGGTTCATCAAGGACAGCGAAGCCTGCTGGAAGTGCAGGGAGCTAAAGGTCGAAGAAAAGGAGGTGAAGAGCAATGAGCGCATCGGTTGATCGCGAAGGACGCGCCTACATCAAGCGCAGCCTTACGAAAGACGATTTCGTTTTTCTCAAGGAACTACAGCATGAGCTGAACAATCAGCCGACATTGGCAACGGCTGACCCGCGTTATTGGGTCATTCGAGACTACGAATACCGCGAAGCAACAAGTAACGATGAAATTGATGCTGTCGAGTTTTTTGAAGACGGCAGCAGCGAAATCATCTGCCTGAATGAAGCGGTGGAGAGAGTCTACAGGGAAAAGCTTCTTTTGGGCGGCGTAGACCATGCAGAAGATTGGCTTAAAGACAACAGTATCCAGTTTGACGAGCACGGATACATGTGGTTGGGCAGTCAAATCGCTTTTGAGGGTGCAATCAAGGAGTACGCCGAGAACAACATGCTCGATTGCATGTTCCTTACGAAGGTGTGGGCAATTGTCCCGTGCACCATGTTTCTCACGCTTCGCGAAGCGGAAGAGCACCTTAAGGCCAATTTCCACCACTACTCGACAGAGGCTCATGCATACGGCATGTGCGCTTGGCGCTCACCAGAGGTCGCCCAACTGATAAAGCTGCTCCATACGGTCGATTTTGACGAGTTGGCGAAGCTGCTTCCAAAGGAGGACGGGCAATGAGTTCATCGGTTGAGATTAAGCCGTTGAGCGGCATCTGCATCGTCGGACAGCGACAGTCGGGCAGGACAACGCAGCTGATAAAGCTCTCTGAGGAAACAGGAACCCCGATTTTCGTGCCACACGCTGCAATGCGTGATTGCATCAAGAACATGGCGGAACTAGGAGGTTATGACATTCCGGAGCCGCTTGTATTCAACCCGGCACACACGCTTCAAGGCGCGCGTTCGGGGGATGATCTACGGCCAGTGCTGGTTGATGAACTTCAGATGTTCTTCGCTCGACATGGTGCGCGCCCGGTAGCCGTGACGCTGCCATTTAGCGCGTCTGAGTTTGTCTTTGACGAGGATGCAATCAAGCAGGCCAACCCGTCTCTGTTCCAAGTGTTGCGGATGTGGTGGCGTTGCAGGAAGGCGGTGCGTCATGAGCGGTAGTGACTTCTACGCAGCGCCCAAGATTGTCACCGTCCGAAAGACGCACTCGTGCGCGTACTGCGGCGAGACGATTCCAGCGGGAACCCATGGCGTGCTCATGGAAAGCGGCCTTTGGATGCGTCTGTTCTGGAAGCGCTACGCATGTCCGCGCTGCCAGCCATATGTCAGTGAGTTTTGGAGCTGGCAAGGCTTGGAGAGCGAAGACATCGAATGGGATTTCGACGAGTTCATGCGGGAGTATCACCGCGATGTGTGGGTGACCGACGATGACGATTAGGAGCGACCGTAAGACCCTCGAGAACCTGTGCGCCGTAACGCAGGACATGAGCCGTCGCATTACGACGTGCGAGAAGCGCGGACGCGATGGAGCGCGGGTCGATTACGACGATCTTATTTGCTGGTGCGATTGCGTCACCGACGCAATCGAAGTGATTCACCGAAATTTGGAGGAAAGCAATGAAAGAATTTAAGACCGAGGAAGAGTATGAAGAGGCATCGTCGATGCTGGTTGGGTGCGCCCTGCTGATCGTCCCGTTTGCGATGCTGGTTGCCAGTATCGCCATTGGCTTCATCTTCGGAGCTGGATATGGGTTCCTGGCCTTCTCCTGCTTCCTGCTGATTGTGTGCATCTACTTCATTTACGCGGCAAAGATCAGCATGCACAAGGCGAAGAAAGCGGCTGGAAAGGAGCGGGACGATGATTAAGATTTCCGGCTGCTGCGACGGGTGCGGGAAGGAAGCAGACTGCACCAACATTAACGAATTCGCAAGGGTGCATGCCTTTGACAAGGGCAAGCTTATCGAGTTCGACATTTGCAAAGACTGCATCCACGAGATTCGCGACATGTCGGGCAGCGTTATCGACGTTGTGCGTGAATTGAAGCGTCGCCATGGGCGTTGAGGTCAAGCGCGACCCAAAGGGCGTGTGGTACGCGCAGCCGTATCTTGGCAAGGCACCGGACGGGCGGCAGATACGGCCACGCCGTAGTTTCCCGGATGCCAGGACGCGCGATGAAGCGCAGGTTTTGGCTGATGCCTGGGCTTCGCACCTGACCTTTGACGGCAAGGTCAAGAGCACGCTGATAGTCGACCTGCTTTGGGAGTACATCGAGCAGCGGAAGGTCAAGGGCGCAGCCATTAACACCGTGAAGAGGTGGACGTTTTTCACACGAACCTACGTGGGCAAGTACCTTAAAGGCAAAGTCGCTCGCGACCTTACCGCCATTGAGCTGAACGACTTCGAGACGAGGCTTGGCGTGAGCAAGAAGAACGGCGGTCAAGGTCTTTCGTGCAACACGATCATCAGTGTTCACCACTTTTTGCGCGGCGCATACAACTTTTGGGTGCGCATCGGCATCTGCGAGAACAACCCAATGCTTATGGTCACAAAGCCGCCAGAGGAACGCCATGAAGCCGTGAGCATCGACGAATGGGATTACAGGGCACTCGATGCCATGGTCTCCGAAAAGCTCAACCTTGAGGCGCCCGAGAAGCGCTTCATGCGCCAATCAGCCTACGCTTTCGCAGCTTGGCTTGCACTACACACGGGGATGCGCGTCGGCGAGGTGTGTGCCGTTAGACGGCGCGACCTCCACAAGGCGCAGGGGTTCATCCTCGTGAGTGGAACGGTCATCGAGGTTCCGGGCGGTGGCGTTATTCGCTCCAACGTGACCAAGAACAAGAAGACGCGGCCTGTGGCACTAATCGACGAAGAGTGGGAGCTGATAAAAGCCTATCTCGCGCAACAGGATTCGATTTCAGACGCTTTTACGCCCGATTCGCCACTGGTGAGCATAGACGGCTCTTACATGCGCCCTACGACCGTCTCAAAGGCTTTCAGCCGCGCTCGCGACCGTGCGGGCATGCCGAGGACGTACGTGTTCCACTCGTTGCGCCATACGCACGCCACGTGGTGCCTGGCGAACGGCGTTGACCTCAAGACGCTCGCAGATCGCTTGGGACACTCGAACGAAGCGACAACGCTGAAACTCTACGCGCACCTTCTGCCGGGGCGCGACCAGGCTGCGGCTCAGGCGTTCAACAACTTTGCCAAGAAGCTTGAGGACGGAGTGTAAACGGTGTGTAAATGGCAAGACCTCAGCCATTTGCGGCACGACACGAAAACGAGAGGTCAGAAAGCAAAACCGATGGTTTGGGAACGGTTGGCCGCCGTATTCCAAGTAAGAATCAGGAGATACCGAGAATGGTACCGAAATTGACTGCCGAACAAAGGCGTGCAGCCCTCGATAAGGGGATGCAAATCAGGCTCAAGAGAGCTGAGTACAAGGCCAGGCTCAAGAACGGCTTGATGTCCGTTGAGCAGTTCTTTGAGTTGGCGGACAGCGGCGAACAGGCCGCGTCGTGCATGCGTGTCGAATCGCTGATTAGGTCGATGCCAGGTTACGCGGTGCCGCGAACCGAACAGCTCATGAAGCGTCTGCGCATCAGTGCGAGCCGCCGAGTGAAGGGATTGGGGTACGTCCAGCGAGAGGGGCTTATCAAGGCGCTTGGGGGTGGATGCCGTGAGTAGGTCGAGTGAGCAGGCACGCCGCCGAATCAAGAGGCTGGGTGTGCTTGTAGCGGTGCTCATAGCGTTGTTGGGCTGCGTCATCGTCTTTCTTTGTTTTTGCCTTATGGAACTGTTCATAAGCATCATTACCGGTTGCCTGTTCTCTTGGCTCTTCCCATTGCTCGCAACCGCGATGGTGATCATGACCTATATCGCATTGGCAATCGTGAGGGGTGGTAACTGTGAGTGACAGCCTTAACAGCGTCACCTTGAGTGGCAACCTTGGACAAGACGCAGAGGTTCGGTACACCAACAGCGGCCTTGCGGTAACGAGCTTTTCACTAGCAGTGAACAAGAGCCGCAAGCAGCAGGACGGTAGCTATAAGGACGTGACCAGTTGGGTCGACTGCGTGATGTACGGCAAGCGCGGCGAAGCGATGTTTAACAACGGCCTTCTGATGAAGGGCGCACGCCTGGCTATCCTTGGGCACCTACACCAGAACGTGTGGGAGAAGGACGGCAAACGCTATCGCAAGCTCGAGGTCATCGTTGATAACGTGGCAATCATGACCTCGCATCGACAGTCACAGCAGCCGGCGGCGGCACCGCAGGCTACGACCTACCCAGATGTGTACGACGAAGATATTCCCTTCTAAGGAGCTGACATGTACGGACGAAAGATGAACGTTTGCCTGGCTGACGGAACGGCAATGCCGACATACGCGCACGATGGCGATGCGGGCTTCGACCTGTGCATCACCGAAGATGTAAGGCTTGAACCTAATGCAAGCGCGGTCTGCGAACTTGGCTTTGCCTGCGAGATTCCGAGCGGCTGTGTCGGTCTGGTCTTTCCGCGCTCCGGCCTTGGCGCTCACTACGGCGTGACGCTGCGCAACAGCGTCAGTGTTATCGACAGCGGATACCGTGGTGAGGTGCACGCACCGCTGGTCAACCTCAGCTGCGATACCGTGTATCTTCCCAAGGGTACGCGCGTGTGCCAGATGGTCGTTATGCCGTTCGTGCCGTGTGATCTTGTCGGGGTTGATAGCCTGACCGACAGTGAGCGCGGTACCGACGGCTTCGGCTCTACGGGTATCGACTAGAGTTGATGCTTTGTGGATGCCAAGGAATACTTCGAGCGCATCCGTGACGAGGTGGCTAGCATCGAACATGCAAAGGAGATGCTAGCCCGCCTTAAGGCTCGCGAGGGAGCCAAGGCGCAGAGCTACAGCACGGGCGGCGGCGGTGGTGGCTCAGACCCTATGGATGCGATTAACGGGCGTATCGACTTTGAGGGGAGGTTGGAAAGGAGGATCGCGGACAGCCAAGCCGAGGTGGACGAAGCGTGCGTGCTGCTCTACGGTGCTGACAATCGTGGCGGCTTGGCTAAGCTCAAGGGCAACCGCTACGCCGACGCGCTGTGCATGGCTTATCTCCAAGCGATGCAATGGGACGAGATTGCCGATGTGATGCAGTGCTCGCGCCAATGGTGTAGGGAGCTTTGTAACACTGGGTTCCGCTATATCGACGAGGTGGGCTTTGCCGCGCTCAAAGATATTTGAGATTGGTACTTGTCATCGCTTTTCGGTTTGCGTTATATTTCGGTACGGTGGATTATCAGAAAGGGACACGGCCTTGGGTCGCGTCCCTTTTTTGTTGGAGGTCGCGCAATGGCTAAGGGCTTCTCTTACCGCTTCTACCATTCGCGCGATTGGGAACAGGCGCGAGAGCTTGCATTGCAGCGCGACGCCTATCTTTGCCAGCACTGCCTTAAGGCTGGCATCGCAACACCAGCAACGATGGTGCATCACATCATCGAGCTAACACCATCGAACATCAGCGATCCGAACATAGCGACCGACACTCGCAACCTTGTAAGCCTGTGCGACCTTTGCCACAAGAAGGTGCACGGCTGGGCAAGGCAGGGCAGCACAAGGCAAGGGCTGCGCTTTGACGAGGACGGCAACTTGGTTTCGCTGACAGACGAAAACACAGAGCCGACACATTGAGACGAGCCGACATAATTTTATGCAAAACGGCAGCTCGCAGCGCTTCTCTATCCCCCCGGTCAAAATCAAACATACCGTGGGGATAGGACCAATGCCGCAAGAGAGAAAAGAACGCGCAGAAGTTTTTGAAAGTGGGGTGGTCTTGTGGGAAATCGTGGAGTATGCGAAAGTAACAGGTTTTTATCCAAAGCCACGGAAAGTCCCCCGAAGAAGCGCACCGCTTCCATCGAGAGCCGATACCAAAGCGAGCTGAAAAAGCTCCAACGGCTCACCAAGGACGCGATTCCGGACGAGAAACGAAGCGCCGTTCTTCCGCTGATGTCGAACATTGCGTTCTTGAAGGTCAAGCTTGACGAAGCCCGCCGCGAGCTGATGTACGAGAGCATCTTCACCGAATATGACAACGGCGGCGGTCAATCCGGTCTGCGGGAGCATCCGGGTTTCAGCGCCTACAACAAGCTGTTCACGACCTTCTCGCGCGGCATCAAGCAGCTCACCGACATGATGCCGTCCGGCAGCACCGCAGGCGATGCGCTCATTGACTACCTCAATGAAACGCGCTTCGGCGGCTAAGAAGCGAAGCGGCGCTGGTCACTGCGAGCAGGCGATACGAAGCTACTTCGGTGGCATCCTCAACGGTGAGATCACTGCTTGCGAGAAGATGCATCAGCTCGCGGAGCGCGTGCTGCGCGACCTGGATAACACCGATCCGCTCTATCCGTACCATTACCGCGAAGAGTTCGCGGCGAAGCACGTCACCTTCATCGAGACGTTTTGCCGACTTCCGAGCGGAAAGCTTGGGCGCAAGTTCAAGCTCGAGCTTTTCCAGTTGGCCATCCTCTCCGTAATCTTCGGTTTCGTGGATGCCGAGGGCTTGCGCCAATACCGCGAAGTGCTCTGGATTATGGGGCGAAAGAACGGCAAGACCGCGCTTGCGTCGGCTATCGAGCTTGACTTGCTCATTAACGATGACGAGGGTGCGCCGGAAGTCTACAACGTGGCTACGGCTCACGATCAGGCGGCAAAGGGCTTCAACAACGCCTGGCGAATGGTGATGACCTCACCGGCGCTGGCAAAGCACGTGCGAAAGCGCGTGAGTGACCTTTACTGCGGCCTCAACATGGGGTCAATCAAGGCGCTTTCCGCCAACACGAATCACCTTGACGGCTTGGACATCTCAGGGGCTATCGTTGACGAGCTCGCAGCCATGCGAAACCGCGACCTCTACGACTTGACGATTCAGGGTATTTCCGCCCGTAGGCAACCGCTGGTTTTGGAGATCACGACCAACGGATTCGTGCGCGGCGGCATTTTTGATGCTCAGTACGAATACGCCACCAAATGGCTGAACGGCGAAGCATCCGGCGAAAAAGCCGAGCATTTCATCGCTTTCATTTTCGAGCTTGACGAGCGCGAGGAATGGAAAGACGAGAAGTGCTGGATTAAGGCGAATCCCGGGCTTGGAACAATCAAGTCCCTGAAATCGCTCAGGGAAAACGTCTCCAAGGCGCTCGATGACCCGACGTTCTTGCCGACGCTGCTGGTAAAAGACTTCAACCTCATTGAGAACCAGAGCCAAGCCTGGCTCAAATGGTCTGAGATTCACAACGAAGCCACGTTCGACCCGTCCGACGGGTCTTTTTCTTACGCAGTTCTCGGCGTGGACGCTTCGGACACGACCGACCTAACGGCGGCGTGCCTGCTGATGATGCGCCCGAACGACGAGCATATATACGCAATGCACATGGCGTGGATTCCGCTTCGCGCTTTGGAACAGGCGGAAGCCGAGGGACGGCGCGGAGGTCGAGACGGTGTGCCCTACGATGCCTGGATTGCCCGTGGGCTGCTCAGAACGTCTGCAACGCCGATCATCGACAAGCGCGACGTGCTGGATTGGGTCACTGAGATTCAGGAAAAGTACGGCATCTACTCGGTCGCATGTGGTTATGACCCGTGGCATATGCGAGACGTTCCGACTGTTGAAGCGTACGAGGGCTATTTCGGCGCTGACAACTTCAAAAAGGTAATACAGGGTGCGCAAACCTTGTCCATGCCGATGAAGGAGCTTAGGGCGCTCTACAAGGAAAACCGCATCGTCGATAACCAGAACCCTATAGCGGAATGGTGCCGCTCCAACGTGATGATCAGAAACGACGCGAACGGAAACATCGCGCCCGACAAGAAGAATCAGGACCCGCGCAATCGAATTGATGCTTGGGCGGCTGAGTGCGACGCGTTTGTTGTGCTCAAAGACATGATGGACGATTACAAAAGCATGATTGGAGGTTAAAACTTGCGAAAACCAACGCTTTTCCGCTCGATGTTCGATGCCGTGTTCCATAAGCCGATCATGCAGGCCGTCGATGGCTATTTTCAGACGTTCACGGCGTACGCTCCGCGTTTCACGTCATGGTCTGGCGGCATCTACGAAGCCGAGCTGACACGTTCCATAATCGAGCGAAACGCCGACCATGCTTCAAAGCTCCGTCCCGAGATTTCAGGAACGGCGCAACCGCAATGGACGCGTTCTTTGCAGTGGCAACCGAACCCGTGGATGACAACGCCGCAGTTCTTGCATCGCGTCTCAACGATACTTGACGTTTGCGACACGTGCCTAATCGTCCCTGTTGACGGCGGGGACGGAATCACGTCCGTTGGCTATTACCCAGTGCTGCCGAGCCAGTGTGAAGCCTACGACGTTGACGGCTCTTTGTGGCTTGAGCTCCGTTTTCCCGGCGGCGATAAGACCTTGATCGAGTGGTCGCGCATCGGCGTTATGACGCGACATCAATTCAAGAGCGATCTGTTCGGTGACGGTACCAACGTGCTCAATCCGACGCTTGATTTGATTCACGCTCAAGAGGAAGCCGAGAAAACGGCTATCGAGCAGGGCGCGGCGGTGCGCTTCATCGGCAAACTTTCGCAAAACCGAAACCCGGAAGACAAGAGGAAATCCGCACAAGATTTCAATGCGCAGCTGGGAGCTTCGAACGCCGGCGGTATCGTCGTTTACGACAACAAATATCAAGAGGTCAAGCAGATTGCGCCACAGAACTACACCGTTGACGCTGCGCAAATGGAGCGCATAGAAAAAGCGGCCTATCGTTTCTTCGGATCCAGCGAAGACATCGTTATGAACAAGGCCGACGAGGACACGTACAACGCCTTTTACGAGGGGCGTACCGAGGTCTTCGCCATCCAGCTCGGGTACGTGCTAACGGCGATGACGTTCACGCCGAACGAGATTGCCCACGGCAACTCGATTATGTTCAGCGCGAACCGTCTTGAGTTCGCGAGCAACCAGACGAAGCTCAACGTTTCGACGGCGCTGTTCGACCGAGGGATTTGGTGCGGCAACCAGGTTGCCGAGGTCTTCCAATCGCCGAGCTATCCGGGCGGCGAACGTCATGTTATTCGCGGCGAGTACATCGACCTCGATCTAATCAGCCAGCACACATCCGAGCAGGCGGCGGCTGCTGCCCAGACTAACGCGAACATAGCCGCAATCGACGGCAAGAAAGACGGTGGTGAAGATGCCAGCCAAACCGAATGAGCGCCAATACCGCGCAATGCCAGTCATGGTGCGATTGCTTGGCGCTGATGATGGGAAGCGCGAGAAGCGCTTCGATACCGAGTACTACGTCGAGGGATACGCTTCGACATTCGATGACCCTTACGTGTTGTTTGAGGACTTCGACGGAAACGAGTACCGCGAGATCATCGCGCCTACGGCTTTTGCCGATGCGGACATGACCGACGTAATCATGCAGTTCGACCACTCCGGCAAGGTTCTTGCGCGAATGAGCAACGGGACGCTGATTGTCGAGCCTGACGAGCACGGGCTGTTCGTCGCCGCCGACCTGTCTGGTTCGCAGGCGGCACGCGACCTTTACGAAGAGATTACCAACGGGCTTATTACCCGCATGTCGTGGGCTTTCATGATTGCGGCAGACGAGTACGACCGCGAAACCCGAACAACGACTATCACCCGCGTTAAGAAGGTCTACGACGTGAGCGCCGTGAGCCTGCCGGCAGACCCGAACACGGAGATTAGTGCAAGAAACCTGCTCAACGGAGTGATTGAGCAGTCGCGCAAGGAGTTTGCGCGAAGGAAGGGCGCGTTGCTTCGAGCAAAAGCGTGCCTGGCAATTACCAATGCGAAGAAAGGTAACTAGCAATGACACTTGAGGAACTTCTTAACGACCTGCAAGCGCTTGTCGACCAGTATTCTGACGGTACTGAACCGACGGAAGAGGATGCAGCCCGCATGGCCGAGCTGACCGACCAGATTAACGAGCGCACCGCCCAGACCGCACAGGCGGCGCAGGCACGCAACGCCGCCGTCGCGAACGCCCGCGCCGCCATCGACGTGGGACGCGCCCAGCGCGTGGATTCCGTGCCGCTGGCGCGTTCCGCCAACGTCGCTGGCATCCCCGGCACTGCATATGACGTGACCGACTACGACGCAGCCGAGCGCCGCGCATGGGCTAAGGGTCTTGCCGAGCGTTCCGGCATCCAGCTTATCGGCGGCACCGCGCTTACCGATGCCGAGCGTGCCGCTCAGCGCCACGCAATCGAGCGGCGAGCCGAGTTCACCATGACCACGGCCAACACCGAATCCCTCGTTCCCGTGGCCGTGCAGAACGAGATCATTTCCCTTATCGACAACACTGCCGTTCTCTTCGGTGACATCAGCCGAACGAACATGTCGGGTCAGGTCGAGTTCCCGCGCCATAAGTCCATCAAGAAGGGTGATGCCGCCAAGACCGACGAGGGCGCAGCACCTGCCGACATCGAGGAAAACGACTTCGATACCGTGCCGCTCGTAGGATCGGAGATTAAGAAGACCGTCGAGATGTCCCGAAAGATGGCAACTCAGTCGCTTTCCGGCTTCGAGCAGTACATCATTTCCGAGACTTCCTCCCGTCTGTCTGTCGCTTGCAACGCATTCACTCATGAGAAGCTTGACGATGAGACATACGGCATCGCGACTGCTAACAAGATTCAGACGGCGGCAGTAAAGAAGCTCGCCAAGGCCGACATCGTGAAGATGTTGAGCCTGCTCCGCTCTTACGGCAACGCGGCGGCTAAGGGAATCATCGTCTACGCCAACAACTACACTATCTGGAACCAGATCGCCATGCTCGAGGATGCCAACGGGCGTTCTTATTTCGCAAACGAGGCCACCGATGACCCGACTGTTCAGGGTCGAATCTTCGGCAAGGTCGTAAAGCAGGACGATTCCATTGCCGACAACGTGATTAAGGCCGGCTTCCCCGACCTGTTCAAGGGCAACATCTTCGACGGGCCCGACATTACGCCCTACGTCCAGCCGCGCACCCAGAAGCGTTGCTTCGACGGCTATGTTCTGTTTGACGGTGTGCTTACCGTGCCGGAGGCATTCGCGCAGCTCACCATCAAGCAGGCTTAAGGAGGTGGCGCGGCATGGCCGTAAAGGCTAAAGGCAAGCTGCTGGATGCGTGCCGCGCCGCGCTTCGCATCCCGGCTTTCGTAACCGACTTCGACGAAGAGATTTCAGACGTTATCGAAGCCGCCCGCGCTGAGTTGGTTGCGGGCGGCGTAGCGGATGCCAAGGCGCACGACGATTCGGACGGGCGCGTTCGACTTGCGATAAAGGTCTACGTCAAGGCGAACTTCGGCATGGATAATCCCGATTCCGAACGCTTCATGAAGTCCTTCGAAACCATGCTCACGAGCATGAGCGGCGATTCGGAGTACAACGGCGGTGATGCCGTATGAGCGGGTGGGCTGGCGTTTGCACGCTGATTGCAACCGTCTCCGAGCGCGACGAATTGGGCGTTTCGCACAAAAAGGAGCGTTGCCTCCGTGTTCCCTGCAATGTGTACGGCATCAGCCAGACGGCGTATTACGCCGCCGCGCAGGCAGGAGTTAAACCGCAGGCCGTCATCACTGTTCGCGCGTGCGCCTACAGCGGTGAAAGGCTCTGCGAGTTCGGCGGCATCCGCTACGCCGTCGATTCGGCGGTGGTCTCGAACGTCGATAACGTGCGCCTAACCCTTGTCGAGAAAGTAGGCAACCGGTGAGCGACTACATCAAGATCGATGACCTCGATTCGATCATCGTAAATTCGCTCGAAGAGGTCATGAACGAGGACACCCACGAGCTTGAGTTGAGCGTCAAGGCTGCGGGTCAAAAAGCCGTTCGTCTCCTGAAGCAGCGCAGCCGCAAGAAAAAACGACACGGCGGAAGCTACGCAAAGGCGTGGTCATGCCATGTCGACAGCGACATCACTGGGACGAGCTGCACGGTTTACAACAAGCAAGCATCTTTGACACATCTGCTTGAGAAGGGGCACACAATCAAGAACCAACACGGGACTTACCCCGGATTCGTCGCTGGCGACCATGTGATCGAAGGCGTTTACGAGGAGGTCGCGGCTGAGTTCGGCCAGGGTGCGAATGCGTAGCATAACCGACTTGGCACAGCTCCTAGACGGATTTGGCCTGCCATGGGCTAACGGGGGCTTTCACGATAGCGAGTTCCCGGCGCCACCGTACATCGATATAGAAGCGGGATACGGCGAGAGCGCGAGCGCTGACAACGTGGGATGGCTTCGCTGGATGCCTTACGATGTGGCGCTCTATGTGCGCGAGCGTGATTACGAGCTCGAGAAGCGGTTCGAAGCGGCGCTCGATGCCGCCGAGTTTAATTACAGCAAAACGGTAACGCCGCTCGATGGTGATGAGCTGGTCGAGACGGCATACGAGATCGACGTTACCGAGGATTGAGAGGAATAGATATGCCACGAAACGGATTTTTCGGCGTTAAGAACCTACACCTTGCGCTTTGCGTCGATGTAGCGGCTTTGACTTATCTGAAGCCATACCACATTCCTGGCACTGTTGAGATTAAGGCAACGCCGAGCGTGCAGAACGCTAAAGCTTACGGCGATGACGAAGTGTGGATTGACGATAACCACGACAACGGCGGAAACGGCACCATGTCAGTTCGAGACATGGAATCCACGCCAGAACTTCGAAAGATGCTCGCGCTGATTTCCGGCTACGACATCGACGAAACAGGCCATATTCTGGGCACCGCTGACAAAGACCCGATGCCTTTTGCGCTCATGTGTCAACAGAGCGGCAAGACAGTAGGCAAGCGCCGCTGCTATCTGATGTGCAAGGCTTCCAAGCCGTCCATGGATGCCAAGACCCTTGAGGATAAGCTAGACATCACGCAGCTCGACATTGATTTCGAGTGGAAGCCCGTCGTGCTGCCTTCCGGCTGGCGAGGATGCCATTACGACGGTTACAGCGACAATTCCGATTGGGATAAGTTCTTCGAGAAAGTTAAGGTTGATTTTAAGCCCGCAGAGCTTGACGCATCTACCGTTTTCGGGACGGTTGAGTAGCAATGGAGGGCATTATCAAGATCGGCGATAGGGAGTTCCCAGTTGCCGTTACGGCTTTCACGCCGATCATCTACAACGGCGAGTTCCGCTATATGAAAGAGAATGGGCACACCCGCGCGAAGGACATCAACGACGGTCTTTCCGAGATTATGGACGGTATCGAAACCAATGATGTTCCTCCGTTCCTGTCCATGGCTCAATTCTTCTGGGCTTTCTGCAAGACGGCCGACAAGAACGTTTCCGGATTCAAGATTTGGCTTGAAGCGCTGCCAGAGCAGGCTTTTGACCTGTCAGCGGACGAGAGCTGGTCTAGCAAGGTGTGGGAGCTGATTCAGGAGAACTACTTTCGCTCCGCCACGCGAGTGGCATCCGAGACCGCCGAGAACGCCGATGCCGGAGCTGCCGCATGAGCTTAAGGACGATGCCGGCGCTTTATACATATACAACGCCCAGCAATGCGGCCTGACTATTTCAGATTTGCAATGCCTGACGTATGAGCAGGTGATGCACGTGATGGAGTTGCATGAATTCGTCAACGATGCCGTGGCGCACGCTGACGATGACAAGGCCGCGTCGGAGGGCGAAGCATTTTTCTTCGGATAAACGCAACGCGCTTGCGCACCGCTTTCGGTGCGCAATTCGATGCGCTTACCGCGCACTTTGACAATTTAGGGGGTGACGGTATGGCTGTAAGCTACAAGGGTCTGACGATCAAATTTGGCGGGGACACGACGCAGCTGCAATCGGCGCTCAAGAAGATTCAGACCGATTCCAGGGCTACACAAAGCGACCTCAAGGGCATCAACAAGGCGCTGAAGTTCAACCCCGGCAACACCGAGCTGCTTGAGCAGAAGGTTCGCTCGCTCAACAAGGCGTACAACGAGACTAAAGACCGCCTTACCGCTTACAAGTCCGCACTTGCCGAGCTTGACGCTAAGAAGCAGAGCGGCGCACAGCTCACCGAAACTGAGCAGCGTCAATACGAGCAGCTGCAACGCTCCATCATGGCTTGCGAGAAGGATTTGGAGAGCTACGGCAAGCAGCTCAAGGAAACCTCGAACGAAGCCGAAGCGAGCAAGGGAAAGCTTTACCAGCTTGGGCAGACAATCGATGACAACGCCGAAAAGCTCAAGAGTGCTGGTGATAAGATCAGCAACGTCGGCACTAAGTCAACTGCCGTTTTCGGCGGCGTTGCAACCGCCGCATATGGTGCCTTCAACCAGCTTGAGGAAGGCGAAAACATTGCAATCAAGGGCGCTGGCGCGATCGGCGACGCTGCCGAGGAAATAAGGCGGAGCGTCAAGAGCGTTGCGGCGCAGGCACCTGGAGACTTCAATACCGTGGGACAAGCCGTCGGCGATGTGAACACGCACTTTCAGGTGACCGGTGACAAGCTGGACGATATCTCGACGAAGTTCCTGAAATTCGCGAAGGTGACCGATTCAGACGTTTCAAAGTCCATCGAGAACGTGTCGATGTCAATGAAGGCGTGGAATGTCGATCAGAGCGAGACGGGCAACCTGCTCGATCACATTGCCAGTGTGTCCACCGCTACCGGCGTTAGCGTCGATGCCCTCACGAGCGGGGTTAACACCAACGGTGCCACCTTCCGTGAGATGGGCTTGAGCCTGCAAGATTCGATTACCCTGATGGGCAACTTCGAAGCGGCTGGCGTTCCAGTCGATGGCATGCTTACCGGATTGAAGAAAGCTGCCGCGAACTGCGCCAAAGAGGGAACCAACATGGGCGATGTGCTCAACGGATTGGTTCAGGATTTGCAAGACCCGGCCAAGCAGTCCGAAGCCACGGCAAAGGCTTTTGACCTGTTCGGCACCAAGGCGGCAACATCGTTCATCGACGCCGCCGAATCCGGGCGAATCAACATGAGCAACCTTGGTGGCTCAATTGACGATGCCGCTGGGTTCGTGGATGGTCTTAAGGACGAAACGACAACAGCCGCCGACAAGATGAAGGGTGCGATCAAGGAGATCACCATCGCCGGTGCAGATATCGGCGAGGAATTCGCACCTGTTGTCGAGGATGCGGCAGGAGCGCTGAAATCTTTTGGCGAGTGGGCAAAAAGCCTTACGCCCGAGCAGAAAAAGCTTGCCGCCAAGCTGATTGAGGGCGGTATCGCTTTCGGCGTTGTGGCTACGGGTGTCGGCAAGGTTGTCGGCGGGTTGCCAGCATTTGCGTCCGGTCTTAAGACTGCATCGACTGGCTTCAAGGCTTTCAGTGCGGTTCTTTCCGCAAATCCGATAATGGCTGTAGTCGGTCTAATTGCAACGATCGTCGGGGCTATCGTCACATGGGTCACCACCACCGACGAGGGCAAGCAGGCTTGGGAAGGCTTCTGCACTGGCGTCCAGAACGCATGGCAGGGAGTATGCGATTTCTTTGGTGGCGCTGCCGATTTTTTTGGTGGCATCTGGTCTACCGTGACCGGCGGAATCCAAGGTTTCACAACGCAGGCGTCCGAAAAGTGGGAGGGCTTCAAATCGGACTGCTCAAACAAGTGGCAGGAAATTAAGGACGGCGCTTCCGAAAAATGGGAAGGCGTGAAATCAACTATTTCCGAGAAGATCGAAGGAGCAAAGGAGGCTGTCACCTCGAAGGCTTCCGAAATCGCCCAAGGCGCTTCCGAAAAATGGGAGCAGCTTAAAAGCGACGCTTCCGAAAAGTGGCAGTCTTTGCTGGACGGGGCTGCAACGTGCTTCGGCGGTATCAAGGACACCATACAGAATGATATGCAAACAGGCAAAACAGTCGCTTCTGCATCGTCTTCTGCGCTGAAATCCGCACTCAGCGGCGATTGGGACAGCGCGAAGCAGCAGGCAGCAACGGCATTTAACGCAATCAAGGACAACATCCAAACGAAGATGACCAATTCGAAGGATAACGCGATAAACGCCGGAAACGCCATCGGTGAAAAGCTTGGCTTCCCGGGGCTTGGCAGCAAGGTCGCTGGCGTTTTCTCGAACATCAAGAGCAGCATCACTTCGCCGATCAACGATGCCTGGAACTTTGTCAGCAGCATCCCCGGCAGGATTCAAGGGGCGTTCAGCGGGATTCGCATCAGCTTGCCGCATATCAGCTTGCCGCATTTCCACGTCAGCTGGCGTGACATCGGTGGCGTTGTGGAGCTGCCGTCCATCAGCGTCAACTGGTATGCAAAGGGTGCATCCTTCGACAAGCCTTCAATCATTGGCGTTGGCGAAGCTGGACTTGAGCACGTCACGCCCGATGCAAAGCTGCGCACAAGCGTCAGAGAGAGCGTCGAGGCGGGTATTTCTCGCGTGCTCGACCGCCTAAGCGGCGACTTCGGTGGCGGAGCCCAGGTGAACGTGACCGTCAACGCTACCGTTGCAAGCAGCATGGACGCGTACACGACCGGTCAGCAGATCGGCGCTGGTATTGCCAGCAGGTTAAAGCAGAAGGGGGTGCCCGTTGGAGCTTAAGCGTAAGCGAAACCAAAGCGACAGCATTGTCTTCAACGGGCACGACCTGTCTTCGCTGGTTTCATGCCGAATCCGTCGCCCGATAATGGCGAGCGTCACGGCTGAGTTTGAGGACGCTCCTGGACGAAGCGGCGAGTATTTCAGGCGAGCGAAGCGCTCTGGGTATGATTTGCAAGTTGATATGCAGCTTCGCGCCGAGCATCGCCGAGAGGTGGAGAAGGTGCGACATGATTTGGCGGCGCTGCTCTGGTCTGACGAGCCGGCGCCGCTTTATTTGCCTGATGACCCTACACGTTATTTGATGGCGATTGTTAGTGGTGCAACCGACCTTGACGAGATCACCGACGATTGCCCGCAGGCAACTGTTACGTTCCACATCGGCGACCCCGACTATTACGGTCAGCATCGCCGGATGGACGTGAGCGGCGCGGCATCGTTCGCTGTCGGCGGCACGCTGCCTGCGGCGCTCACCGTGACGGCCAAGCCCGGCACTTGCAGCTCTTGGCGCATCACCAACACTGACACCGCCGAGTTCGTCGAGGTTGTCCAGCCGTTGACGGCTTCGAGCGTGGTTCGGATGGATTTCGATAAAGAGCACGTGACCGTTAACGGCTCTGTCGCTCAGCTCAACATCATGAGCGACTTTTTCAGTGTTAAAGACCGTGCGCACATCAAAATCTCTAGCGGTTCCGCGACGTTGGAATGGGAGGAAAGATGGCTTTAACCAAGAAGATCAACTTCACCCGTTTCAGCCGTTTCGGCGCTAATCTCGGACGGCTCACCTACACCGCAGCGACCCATGAGGACGCAACGGACGGCACCGATGAGCTTAAGATCAGGTGCGACGAGGATTTAGACAAGGGGGAGTACCTTGTTTGGGTTGACCGCCAAGGCGTTGTACATGAGCATATCGTCGACGAAATCGAGCGGCTGCACGATGACAACGGCAAGCCATATACCAGCATAACGTGCATCAACTCCATCAACGAGACGTGGGATGACTATATCGAGGACAAACGACCGTCCGGCAGCGTGACTGTGGCGCTCACGTCAATACTCGCGGGCACCCGTTGGGAAGTCGGTAACTGCGACCTGCCCGGCAGCGCATCGCATACCTTCTATCATGTAAAAGTCCGCGAGGGCTTGAGCGACCTGCTCAAAACATGGGGCGGAGAGCTTGAAACCGTCATCGTGACGGACGGCGTGCAGGTCACGCACCGATACGTGCGTGTGGTGGCTACGCGCGGCAACCAGCAAAGCCCGAAGAGATTCACCTGGACTAAAGACCTGATAAGCATCAAGCGCAAGACCGGCAGCGCCAACCCAAAGACGAGGGTTTACGGTTACGGCAAGGGTGTTGAGACAGATGGCGGCGGCTATGGCCGACGCTTGACTTTCGGCGATATAAACGGCGGCAAGGATTACGTCGAGGATGCCGACGCGACCGAGGTTTGGGGACATCCCGACGGCAACGGCGGCATCGCTCCTGCGGTGGACGTTTACGTTAACGAGCAATGCGAGGACGCGGCTCAACTTCTTGCCGAGACGAAAGACTACCTTAAGCAAGCCAAAACGCCGACCGTCTCTTATGAAGCGAGCGTGATTGACCTATTTGCTTTCGGTCGAGATTGGGAAAGCGTCGCCGTCGGCGATTGCGTGGCGATCATCGACAAGGGCTTCTCCGCTGCTGGAATCAGGCTCAAGGGTCGCGTCTCGAAGCTGACCCGCGACTTGGTGACCGGCGATGCCACGGTGGCGTTCGGCAACTTAACCGATGATCTGGCCGACATCTTTCAGTCAATGGCGCAGCAGCTCAAGAGCGGCAGCAATCAGCGGGCTAACTACGATGCGGCGGCTGGCACGTCCGTCTCGTGGCTCAACCAGCTCATGGCGGCGCTCAACAAGGCGTTCAATGCCGTCGGCACCTACAAGGTCGAGACGTTCGAGCTCGGCGTGATCTACTCCAACGTGCCGCTGGATGCAGAAACAGGCGTTCCGCTCAAGGCAACGTCCGGCATGTGGGCGGTAAACATCAACGGCATGGGCATCCGCCTTGCCGCAAATCTTACAAGCGACGGCCAATGGAATTGGCGAACGTTTATAACCGGCGCACAGGTGAGCGCCGATTGCATCAACGCCGGAACGATGAGGGCAGACCGCATCCGCGCGGGATTGCTCACCGACGAGGTGGGCGCGAACTATTGGGACTTGGAGACAGGCGAATTCCAGCTTTCGCCAAATGCCAAATACGGCGATGGCGGCTGGACTGTCGATGGCGTTATCGAAGACCTGCACAGCGGAATGACGCAGAACGGAAAAAACATCGCGGCCCTTGGGGAAGACTTCCAGACAAGGAATAAGGAGCTTGACGAGACGATAAGCAGCCTCGACAAGACGGTTTACGACATCGCCAAAGACGGCATCGTCACCGAGGCGGAGAAAGCTGCCGTAAATAAGATTCTCCAGACCGTGCAGAAAGATAAAGAAGACCTATCCGCACAACACAAATCGCTGTCGGCAAACAAGAATTTGCAGGTTCAGTTCAAGGCGCAAGTCTTAGAGCCGAGATACAACAAAGCGTTCGGCGAGGGCGGAGCGTTCGATGTCCTGATGTCGGCAATCTCGGATGTCACAAACTGCTCAACAGCCGAGGCGCTGAAAGCCGCCATGTCGGATTATAAGAGCGCCTATGAAAACTATTCATCCGCAGTAACAGTCTATGCGGCGGTAGCGCGACAGGCTACGAGCATGATTGCGCAAGAGGTAGCTAAGACCGATGCGGAGAAACTTGTCGAAAATCTCGACGAGAGCCTCAAACAGCAAGAGATCTTCAATCGGCTCACCAACGACGGAGCAAACAAAGGCATCTACATGTCCAATGGCGAGCTGTACGTCAATGCGACATACCTCAAGAGCGGAACAATCGGCGACGGTCAGGGGAAGAACTACTGGAATCTGACGAGCGGCTATTTCCAAACAACCTATGGTGTCATCGGCGGGCTATCAATCGATAACAACAAATTGTATAGATATAAGCTTACGCTCGATTCGAACACCTCTGGTCTCTACATAGGTACAGACGGTTTCAGCGTCGGCGGCGGCACCTGCTACACAGCAATGGCCAACGGATACCTATACGGCGGCACAGCTGAGGACATTACGGGCTACGTCGGATTCAACAACTACAACACCAAGTCCGGGGTGTATGGAGCGCGTCTCGCTGGCAAAGGGTGTATCTGTCTTCTCACCGATGACTGGATTGGCGTCGGCGCATACAAAGACCGTGGCGAGTACGTCTCCTGTAAGACCGGCATGAGCGGCAGCGTCACGCTCGTCGGGAACCTGAAAAGCTCGTGGACAAATCTTCAACTGACCGGAACGTATAACGTGTCCGGCCTTTGCCAAAACCTGTCTATGACTTGGACAAATTGGACGATCACTTTCGACCACGGACTAATGATCACGTCGCTATAAGGAGGTATGGAATGACCACGTTCAGAGTTGAGAAGGATGGAATCTCGTTTTACGTCCAACCGCACATGCTCGATTACTACGCCGCGAGTGGCTATGCCATATACAAGACTGTAGAGGAAAGCGTCACAGACGTTGCCGCTGAAATCGCCGCGCTTGACGATTCGGCACCGATTGTGGAGGAAGTGAAGGTCAATGGATAAAGGAATCGAATCTCTGGCAACCGCGCTCGGTGCCAGCGTTACGGAAAGCAAGCAGAGCATCGAAATCGAGAACATCATCCCCGATGAATATAGCAATGCCCAGATGGAGCAGATGCTTATTGCGCTCGAGCCGCTTCTTGACCGCCGCGACATCGTAGGCTATGCCGCCGCACGTAATACGAGAGTGTTGCGTGCGGAGGCGCTTGAGTACCTAAAACGCCGCGATGAACTTATCGCGCAGTACGGCGAACCTGAACTTGGCGATGATGGGCTTCCCACCGGTCGCACGCAGCTTCGCATCGGTTCAGACGAGCACAAGGCTTTCTGCCGCGAAATCGAGATGTACGCAAACATCAAGCATCGACCTAACCTGTTCAAGATTGCCTATGCCGACGCGATCGGAAAGATGACAGGAAACGAGATTTTGGCGTGCGAGTGGATGTTGGTCGACGGTGATGCCCGATGAACACACAGACCATCGAGCTTGATATCGACAAGCGCGGATGCGGAAACAACTGCATTCGAATCGCGCAAGGCGAGCTTGGCGGAACAACCATCAAGGCGCTTATCTACGACAACGGCGGCGAACTGTCTTTGTCTGGGTACAGCGCCTTTTTGGTTGCCCGATTGCCCGACCGAATCCACTATTACCGTGGCGGCGCCACGGTCAGCGGCAATACGATCACCTACGTTTGCGATGAATCCAAGCTCGCAAGCGTTCCCGGCTACACCGACGAAGCGTATTTCGAAATCGTCAAGGACGATTTCCTTGCACAGACGGAGCGATTCGCACTGGACATCCTGCGCAGCGCCAAAGAGGGTCAGCAACCCGCGCAGTCTTGGGACAACGCGATTGATGACCTTATCAGGCGTGGAGAAACCGCCGTCACCAAGGGCGAACAGGCCGTCATCGACGCGGGCAAGGCGCTGAATAACGCCAACGCTGCGGTCAACATCTGCAAGAGCGCCACGGACGCGGCCAACACCGCAACGAGCAAGGCGAACGCCGCGACAAAGAGCGCCACAGATGCCGCTTCTGCGGCAAATACAGCCAAGACGAACGCCGCCGCCGCAACTGATGCGGCGAATGCCGCGACAAACGCGGCGAAAGCATCCAAGGACAGCGCGGATCGGGCGGCTGCGGACGCTCGTAAGGCGGCTGAGGAAGCTCGCGGCTCCGTGAGCGCAGACAGACAGTTTTACTTCAAGCGAATCGCAGACGAGAACGGGGACACGCGCCCTGTTCTCGTCGATATGACAGTTAGTTAGGAGTTGGCATGGACTATAACTTTCCGACAGATGAAGCGCTGAAAGACGGCCTTGCGTCCATCGCAACAGCCATCGGCAAGCTTGCCGACGTGAAAGCTCTTGAGCGTGATGAAGCGACCGGACGATACAAAAACAGCGCAATCAAAGCGATGGTAGACAAGCATAAGACCGGGCTTATTTACACATGGCGTGTTCCCGCCGGAAGCCCTACGGCGCTGATTCCCGTGAGCGCTGCGGCAAAGCGTCTTGCTGCGACAAAGTTCGTTGCCGCCACCGCAACCACTCCAGCTGTAGACCCATGTAATGTGGAGGGCGGGCCGTGGTTCCACGTCTCCGCGAACGCTGGTGCCGATCCCGACGGCGCACCGTGGGTTGTCGCTATCGATTCAGTGGATTACGGTTTCTCGCTCATCGACAACGGTAAGGGGAACAACGTCTACGAGATTGCGCCTGTGGTGTGGCAGCTTTGGGAGCCGCTTGAAAACGGCGATGCACTATGGTCTGTCTCCGACACGAAGTTCACCGGTTCCGTCGCGTGCCCAGATGCATACTTGCCTGATGGCAGTCTGCGACCGTATATGCTTACGCCGTCATACCCTCTATCGATGGATTCGAATAACAACCCGCGCTCCATCTCGGGTATGCCGGTAAAGGCGCGCACGATCAGCCACGATTCGCTTATAGACATTACGAAGTGCGCCACGACGGGCTATGGCGGCATGAGCGCCTACGACCAGTGGTATATCAACTTTCACCAGCTCACCAAGACGCTTAACAAGTCCTCGCAAGTGGATTTTCAAGGCTGCTCAAACTTCAACGTACAGTTCCATCCGGTGATTGCAGAGAGCAATACAACACGAATCGTCGTTGCCGCTTCAATCGCCGCTTCGCTGCCGGTTGGCTGCGCCCTCATGTACGGAACCAGCAACGCGGCTTCTTGTCCCGACCGTGGCGCATCGAACGCCTATGACGTGTTCGATGCTGCGGTAGTTGAGGGCAAGGAGACGCTTGCGGACGGCAACGTTGCCCTGCTGATGCGTGTTGCAAAAGCGTTCTCCACTACCACTGATACGTGGGTTCAAACTTCGCCGTGGAACACCGGCTCGACCGACGAGCTTGTTGGAGATGGGCAGGTTGCCAATGATGGCAAACATCCGTTCAAGATTGGCGGCGTTGAGACAGCAACAGGTGCTTGGGAAGTCATGGGCTGCGCTCTGTTCGTGAGCGATGGAACGGGCTTCGGAATCGCCGTGAACCCCGACAGCCGCAACGAGAAGAAGGGAGCTGTTGCCGGCGGCGTGGTCGCAACTGCGGCGTGCATGCCGCTCAAAGAGGGCTACACGCTCAACTTGCAGATGGTGTGCGGCCTAATCCTCGAAAAGGATGTTGGCGGCTCCTCCACGACCGGCACGGGAGATTATTACTACGTAAACGTTAACGACCAGACCGTGAAGGGAACTATTCGCGAGGTTCGGTTCCTCGGCTACCTGGGGAACGGCACGTGGGCTGGTCTTCGCTGCGCGAACGCGAACACGGGGTCTGGCGGGGCGTACTGGGACGTCGCTTCCCGGCTTTCTGCCACCAGCCGCAGCCGGGGGTGAATCATGGCGTAGCCATGAGAGGGGGTTGGCCCCCTTCTTTCTAGCAACAAACAGGGATACACGGTGAGGGCGGCGCTGGTGTCTGGTTCAGTTCCTCGGCAACCTGAGGAACGGCACGAAGGCTGGTCTTCGCTACGCGAACGCGAACACGAGGTCTGGCAGGGCGAACTGGAACATCGCTTCCCGGCAATCTGTCTATAAACAAGAACCAAAAGTTCTCGCACCGTGCCTACCCGGCGCGTCGCTTTCTGGCGCGACCGGGCTAGCCTGGCTCAACTGAGCGAAATTTGTCCGCAAGGCTCGCGGGCTAGTAGCCGCCTGGCGAAAGCTCGTATGACAGACAGAAAGAGCTTTGGATTTGAAAACCTATTGCAAAAACTACGTATTCACGCGCCAAAAGGTTGCAGAAGCGCTTGAGGAATGGAAGAAGGGCGATTCCGGCAGGAAGAACGAGCACCGAATCCAAGAGGAATACGGCTCGGAATCGTCCTTCATCGACGTTATATGGCTCGAATTATCAACTGAAACACTGGAATTCGAGCCGATCAGCACGCATGTAAAGCACGACCCGAATTCAGGCAAGTTGCGAGAAATCAGCGTCGAGAGTGTCAAGCGCCAGGTTTGCAACTGCCTGTGCGTCAATGCGCTCGAGCCCCTGCTGTCGGGTAAAGTCGGCTTCTGGCAAGTCAGCGGCGGCGTTAAGGGCAAGGGTGCAGCCCTCGGCATGCGTAAGCTCAAGCGGGCGATTCGGCGCTATCTACTGCACGTCCACGTTGACATACGAAACTGTTACGGCTCCATGCGAACAGAGATGGTCTTTGAGCTTGCAGCGTGTTACGTGCGAAACCACAAAGTGCTCTATCTGCTCTATACGCTGCTATCAACCATGGGCGAAGTGCTCATTCTCGGCAGTTACCTTTCGCTGCGGCTGGCCGCTTTCGTCATCTCGTTCGCTTACCACGCAATCGAAGGCGTTGGGACGGTAAGGCGCGGCAAGCGCACGAATCTAGTAGGTTGTCAGGTCTGGTACGCAGATGACGGCTATTTGCTTGGCAACTCTAAAAAGGCGCTGAAAAGAGCAGTCATGCTCATCGCTCACGTGCTCGCAGGCTTCGGTCTTGAACTTAAGCCTTGGAAGATCATGCGTAACGGCGTTGAGCCAATCGATTTCGCGGGTTATCGAATTTGGGCAAAGCATGTCGATTTGCGGAAGCGGCTTTGGAAGCGACTTCGCCGCGCGTTTTTCCGATTTGACAAACGAAGAACGCCGAGACTTGCCCGCCGCGCGTGCTCGTACTGGGGGTGGATGAAGACGGCGGAGATGGAAAAGCAATTAGTTGTACGTCAAAGAGTGTTCAGCGCGGCAAGAGCCGCGAGTTAGGAGAAAACATGATTGTGAAAGCCGAGCGCACTGGCGAAGCGCCGGAACCAGTCGAGGTTATCGGCCAGAATGTCTGGCTGCGCAAGAACATCGAGACTTCCACACGCGATGTCGATTTGAACGATTCCGACACGGTCACGGCAACTGTATACAGGTATGACGAGGTGCATTTCGTCGATTGCGGCTTTCCGACCGCCGAGAGTGTGCGTGAAAGCTTCGACGAGCTTTGGAGCGTCCATGCAGCAGACGGAATGCCCGATTCGGCGCGAATCGACGACGCTATCAGGCGGTTGGAGGCGGTCAAGGCATCTCTTGCGGACACCAACGCAGCACTTCTCGAAATCGGCGACATCGTTGGAGGTGAGTAGCGATGGCGAAGATCTACTACGAAGCCGTCATGGACGACAGACGCACCGTCGAGAGCGTACCCAAGCTTTGGCGTGCCGCCGTGCAGAAGATGATCGATGACAATGCAAAGGAGAAATAATGGGAGCTATCTACACGTTCACGGAGCCGCAGATCTGGGCAATCGGCGGCGCATTCCTGATGATGCTTATCGACATGGTTACAGGCATCGCCCAGGCAATTTTCAACCGTAGTTTTAAGTCTTCGACGATGCGCCGCGGCTTGTGTCATAAGGCCACGCTTTCCCTTATCATCATGCTGGTTATATGTATCGAGATTCTAAGCTCGCATATCGTTGGACTGAATTTCGGTGGTATTACCGTCTATGTCGTTTGCATCGCCATCATCGGCATGGAGTTCGCTTCTATCCTCGAAAACCTCAAGCAGGCTTATCCAGAGCTTGCCGATACGCCCATCATGAAGATTTTCGAGCACGCCAACGTTGACACCGATGATATTACGAAGGCGATTGCCGATGAAGTCGCGAAGCGCGGCTAGGATGCGGATTGCCGTCGCACTGCTGCTGGGCTTCGCGGTAGGCATGGGCTTATGGTTCGTTTTGACTATCGACCACGTTGGCAGAGATACGACAGCATTTGGAAAAGCGTATGACCAAGGCTATAGCGATGGTTATACAGCGGCTTTGCCTGTTTATGAAAAGAAGACGAGTGCGAAGAGCGGCTATATGCCGCTCTTCTTGCAAAAAGACCCTCAATGGGCTGATGCCGCTTACTCGGACGAAACTATAGGTACATATGGCTGCGGCCTGACGGCGGCGGCAATGGCGTTGAGCTACCTCAACGGTCGCGAGGTCACACCCGACCTGCTTGCAGCTTTCGTCGGCGAAAGCTGCCTGACCGACCGGGTTAACGACATGGCCAAGTTCAGCGCCTATCTAGCGAAGACCTATCACCTCAAAACCCGTGACACGTTTTGGGGCACGGACGAAGCCCTCAAGGCCGTCGATGACGGCTGGATCGTCTTCGCAGGCGTTACCGGAACCATTGGCGAGCGCTCTTACGGCTCGCACGTCGTGATGATTTGGCGCGAGAACACCGACGGTACCTACGCGCTCCGCGACCCTGATGACGGCACCAATTCAATACATGCATGGACATCCGACGAGCTTAACGCAGTTACTTTCACGCAATTCAATGCAATTAAGAGGTGATGCAGATGACCATGAAGGGCATCGATATTGCAGACTGGCAAAAAAACCTTAATCTCGATTCAATCGAATACGATTTTGTCATCATCAAAGGAACCCAGGGCACCAATTACGTCAATACGTTTTGTGACGCGTTTGTGCAAAAGGCTATTAAGGCTGGTAAGCTCTGGGGCTTCTACCATTTCATGAATATGGATGATCCTGTCAAACAGGCGGATCACTTCTATCAGAACTGTAAAAACTATTTCGGCAGGGGTGTTCCCGTGCTCGATTATGAGGACGGCGGCAGAATCGGCACGGACGGTGCCAAGAAATTCCTTGATCGCATCTATGAGCTCACGGGCGTGAGGTGTCTCTTGTATACCTACCGCAATCTCACCAAAGAGGAAGATTGGTCTAAGATTGCGCCTAACCACGCCCTCTGGGTTGCCCAGTATGCCAACGAGAATCAGACTGGATACCAGGATTCGCCATGGCTTCCGGATGGCGGCTTTGGTGCTTGGAATACCTGCGTGATGCACCAGTATTCTTCGCACGGTAGGCTGTCTGGGTACAACGGCAACCTCGATCTTGATATTGCCTTCATGGACGCTGCCGCCTGGTCGCGTTATGCGAAGCCCAGTACCTACAATGCGCCGGCTGCGACTGACAATGAGAATAGTGGTAGCACAGTCGACCTTGCAGCAGGCGTAATGCGAGGGGAGTACGGCAACGGTGACGAGCGCAAAGCCAAGCTGGGCGCTCGATTCAACGAGGTGCAAGACCTTATCAATCGCACGGCCACCGCAAGCGCCGACGATCTTGCAACGGATGTGCTCAACGGCAAGCTCGGCAACGGTGAGACACGCAAGGCAATTCTTGGCATCCGCTATGACGAGGTGCAAGCCGTGGTCAATTCCCGCGTCAACGCCGTAGACATCGACGCTCTTGCACGCGCCGTCATTCGCGGCGAGTACGGTAACGGTGACCAGCGCAAGGCCAGACTTGGCGCCAACTTTAATGCTGTGCAAAAACGAGTAAACGAGCTTCTTTAACTAAAATGCCCGCGCCCTGTAATGGGGCGCGGGCATTTTGCGTTTAGTGGACATGGCAACAAGCCTCTAACGGTTCATGTCCTCTCGAATCAAGCTCTTGATGTACTCGGTTGTATTGTCCTGCTCCTTGAGCCATTTATATATACTCTCGTCATCCTCGTTAGGGTAAAAGCGTATGACAAGCTGCTTCACCGACCTTTTGCGGTAGGAGGATGTTGCTCGTCTTTGTGCTTCGGTTGCCATTTCATTCACCGCGCTTTTCTCTGGCCTTGCGCCAGATGCGGAACGAGATAAACGAGATGACAAAAACTATAATGCCTGTTCTCATGGCTGCACTCCTGATGTAAGATGATTCTGGCTAGCGGGGCACCGCCGAAGCGGCGCCCCTTGCCCTACCTTGACCTCTTTGTGTGCTTTCCGGGCTTGCGAGAGGTCTTTTTCTTTAGGGCTTCGATTCCTTCATCCAGCGCCTTTGCCAGTAGCACGCTGATGACAGCAATCGTTAAGTCCCATATTTTGTCATCCATTTGAACCACCTCCTTTCTTGCTTACGTCTATCATTATAAGGTATACCCCATAGTAAGGCAAGTTCATATTGAATTTTGCTAACTTTTTTTCGAGCTAAACAGTGTTATTATGCAAAACCAGTTAGTGGAGACTTTGATTTCGCGCCCGTTCGCGGCTATCGTAGGGTTCGCAAAGATTATCTGAGGCTCCACCAATAGTTACAAGCAGGTAGGTAAACGCACCTACCTGCTTTTTTATTACTTATAGATACCGCGGAGAATCGAACTCTGTGCAGGGCGCGAGCGTTAAGCAAACGCGAAGCGTTTGTAGCGAGCGGGCGAGGA